>JAMPIB010000019.1 GCA_023663085.1 Ruminococcus sp.
CAGCGGAACTTATGTACTTTCCAGCAACGCGAGAATGGACGTGGAACAATGGGGCAATACCTGCCTGATTGTACGCGAACTGCTAAACGGCGCATCCGTAGAGGAATGTATGGCTGAATTTGATAAGCTGCAGGAAGAAGCGCTGGCGGCGGCTGGGAAATAGAGTTGGCAAAAATATATTAAGATAAAAGAATAACTTAACAGTAAACCAATAGGGGCGTAGGTCTATTATATATGGCTTACGTCCTTTTTATTTAGGAATCCGATGAATCGACCGGCTTGCCAGCAAAACCAGAATATATTACAATGAAAGAAAAAGAGTATTATCTGAAACGGAGGATGACAAATATGTTATGTGTAAAAAACGGTACGATTCATGATGCAGTCCATAGAGAGGCATTCCGGGCGGATATTCTGGTAGAAAGCGGAAAAATTAAAGCGATCGGTGAAAATCTGGAGACGGGCGGAGATGCCAAAATCGTGGATGCAGAAGGTCTGCATGTGTATCCGGGTTTTGTGGAGGCTCATGGACATATCGGACTTGACGGTTACGGCATTGGCTATGAGGGAATGGATTATAATGAGATGAATGATATTGTTACCCCTCATCTTCGTGGAATTGACGGTGTAAAGCCAATGGATGCGGCTTTTTCCCATGCGGCGGCAGCCGGTGTCACCTGTGTCTGTGTAGGACCGGGAAGTGCTAACGTGCTGGGCGGAACTTTTACAACGATTAAAACTGTGGGAAAGAGAGTAGAGGATATGGTGGTGCGGGATGGCGTTGCCATGAAATGTGCTTTCGGGGAAAATCCCAAGAGGGTGTATAAGGAGAAAAAAGATTCCAGCCGGATGACTACCGCGGCTCTGCTTCGGGAGATGTTGTTTAAGACCAGAGAATATATGGAAAAAAAGGAGGCGGCAGGGGATGATGTATTCAAGAAGCCGGCTTTTGATATGAAACTGGAGGCTCTGATCCCGGTGTTAAAGGGAGAAATGCCTCTAAAGGCGCATGCGCATGCCACAGAGGATATTTTTGCCGCTTTGCGCATCGCCAGGGAATTTGGGGTGAAAATTACATTGGAGCATGTGACGGAAGGACATTTGATCGTGGAGGAACTGGCCAAAGAAAATGTGCCTCTGGCAGTAGGCCCGACGCTTACCAGCGCCTCTAAATTTGAACTGCGCAACAGGAGCTGGACAACTCCCGGAGCCTTGGCGGCGGCCGGTTGTCAGGTATCCATTATTACGGATTCTCCGGTCATACCGCAGCAGTATCTGCCTTTGTGCGCTGGATTGGCTGTACAGGCGGGTATGGATCCTTTTGCGGCATTGCAGGCCATTACAATCAATCCGGCTAAGCATGCAGGGATCGCAGACAGGGTAGGTTCTCTGGAGGTTGGAAAGGATGCGGATATGGTCATCACTGACGGATGTCCCTTTGAAGTATCGACCAGGGTAAAAACTGTATTGATCGACGGGAAGGAAATATAAAATGCAAAATATTGATAAATGAAATGTTTTATAGTAATATAAAAACAGGTTTATGTTGATTGTTATAGCAGATTTTACATTGGCTGTAAGGATAAAGGAAGGATACAAAAGCAATCTGTGAGTAAGACAGTAAATAAAGAAAAGAGGAGTTTTATCTCGGATTATCAAAAAGTAATGAAACATTTGGAAAGAGAGAGTTTTGTGTTACCCGCTCTGTCTGTTAAAAATGCTGTAATATCAGTAGAGATTCCTGAAAGATTTTCTATTTCTGAACAACCGGATAAAACGATTAACTTGTTAAGATGGTTATATACAATTGGTAAATGTGATAATGTGGATAGAATCATATTTGACCATTCCAAGTGTGAATTTCTGGGACTTTCAGCAAGTACGATTATGGATATCATTTTGCTGGTAGCAATAAAGTATAGAGAGAAAATAAAAAAGCCACTGACATTATCAGGAAATTTCCCACGGAATCCAATGGCAAGAGATGTATTTTTGGCAAGCGGATTACCATATCATATAAGTGCCAGGCATAAGTTGCGCTATGATGGACCTAATCTGGAAAAGTTTGAGACAGTGTCAGGTGAATGCAGTAATGATGTAAGACAATCCGGGAGGATAGCCACAGAATTAACAGCGTATTTTAACAGGTGTTTATTACATCAAAAAATGAAATTGAGTGATTGGGGTATATCATTGTTAGTGACGTTATTAGGTGAAGTGCTTGGTAATTGTGAAATTCATGGTGGAGAACAGGCAACCTGGTATACACAGGGACATTATGAAGATGATCGTAATAAAGATTATGGTGAGATGCAGCTTCTTTTTTTAAATTTAGGGAATACTATTTATCAGGGATTAAAATATAATTCCAGTAAAGAAACAAGAGAACGACTGGCGTATTATTTAGAAAGGCATAATTCGTTTCTTTCTGAAGAGTGGAATGAAGAAATGGCATACACAGTTTTTGCTTTACAAGAAGGGATCAGCCGCTTGAGAGATCAGGATATAGAAGGTTATAAAGGCAGAGGAACAGGTACTGTAACCTTAATGGAAACATTAAATCTGGTAGGAAGAAGCGATGATGGGCAGATACCGGAAATGACCATTGTATCAGGAAGGACATATATTAAATTTGATGGTCAATATTATATGAAAAAGGAAAAATTTGAAAATGACCCGGCATTTGGAAGTGGAGAAAAACGGATTATTGCATTTAATAAAGAAAATAATATCTATAAACCAGCAGATAAAGAGGTTGTCCGACGGTTGAAAGAAAATTTTCCTGGAACTGTTGTTTCATTAAGAATTTACTTAGGTAACCGATATATTATAAAAGAAGAAGGAGATGGATCTGATGAATAGCGTGAGCATTGCAGATTATAAAGAAGCCGGTGCAAGAATCTTTACAGATAGAGATACGGGAGTAAGAGCAAGAAAGGAACTGGAACTGGATAAATTGGAGAAAATCGGCAAAATAATAGTATTATTACCGGAAGATACCTGGGGAGTCAATCCGTCTTTTTTTGGCGGAATGTTTGAATCCAGTATTAAGAGTATGGGTGATAAGTTCCATCAGAACTATGCTTTTCAATATGTTGATGGAACTGAATTGAACGAAAGTTTAAGGGAGAATATTGATAGTGATTATGATTATGTTATGCGGGGATTAAATTAATATATGGAAGGACTACAAATGATACTGAATATTATTGGAGGTTTGTCGAATGCAGTAGCAGCTATCTGTGCGGTAGTTGCTATTGTTGTAACTGTTCAGAATTTTAAGAGTGACAGACAGGAGCAGAAAAAGGAAAAATTAAGCAGTAAACTTCGTGAGTTATACAAACAGGCTATTATAGATGATTTTCTGAAAGTAGAGGATGAGAAGATAGATTGTATTAATAAGCGTTTGGACAAGATGTCGCAGACACAATTTGACGAAGGTGCTATGAGGGAAATCTCCGACGATATGATGTCTGAACTGCATAATTGTTTGAGAAAGGCAGAAATAATAAAACTTTTTAACAGGAAATTGTACCAGAAAATAAGGCTGATTACAGAAAATATTCTTGATACATATAGTAAACTGATCAATAAATCAATGGAACACAGATTCGTTTCAAAAGCTTTTGAGCAACAGATCAATTCCCAGTGGATAGAGTTAAAAAGGTCTGTATATGAGTGTTATATAGAGGAAGATTTTGATAAGTCAGCTGTATAAAAATGAGGGATGCCTGCATCCATGCAGGTATCCCTTTCGCACTCGATTATTCGTGCAGCGTGCTGTTCTCCCATCCCGCATCCAAAGCGGCGTTGCAGGCATCATCCAGCATTTTTGCACATTCCTGCGGCGTGATGCTTTTAGCCAGCAGTTCATGGATAACGGGCCAGAATACGCTGCGGATAGAGGTGTCGTTCCCCTGCCAGTTGGGGCTGTTATTCATGAAGTCTACTACATTCACGGCATTTTTGGTAAATTCATCCAGCATGGTGATCTGGTCCTGATATTTGTCGGAAACTTTTCTGCTGGCGGGAATATTGCCGGCGGACAGTTCCAGCCATTCGTCGTTTTCATAAATATATTGAATGAAATCTTTGGCTGTCTGTACTTTTAATTCATTACCGTTATCAAATACCTCGAAGCCGGTTACAAAAGAGGTTGCCACACTATTAGGGAAATTCACGTAACCGTAATTTCCCATATTATCATAGAGGGTAAAGTTGGCATTGTTAAATATATGAATGGCAAGCTGGCCGTTACTGAATAATTCGTTGCAGTCCGAAATCTCCAGATTTTCCGGGTGGGGCGGATACCAGCCTTTATCGACACCCGACTGTATCCATTCCAGCGCCTTAATGGCAACCTCGTTTTCCAGATCAAAATGTCCGTCAGCATCAAAAATCGTGCTGCCGAAAGCGCGGATATAGGACATGATGTGGGTGTCGCCCTGATTATTCTTGCCATACATCATCATCGGATATGTCTGCTCCGGCAGGTTGGCCGCCAGTGTGTCCAGAATATCTGTCCATTCTTCTATTGACCAGCTCTGTATGGTACCTGCATCGGTAGTATATTTTTCCAGACCGCAGTCCAGAAACAGTTGTTTATTGTAGATGAGGATATTCTGCATACTTAAAAAAGGCATCATGTAGGTTTTGCCATTCACCGTGCTCATGGCCCATGAGGCGTCGTCGATATCGTTTCGTAATTCGTCTGAAATAATATCATCTAAGGGCACTACTTTGCCGGTATGCAGATAGGAGGCCATATTAAAATAGCCTTCATATAAAATATCCGCCGCTTCTTCCGTATCAAAACTGCCAGTGATCGCCGCCACTTCGTCTACATAATCGAAGGACTGTATCCGGATCGTGACATCCGCCTCTTCATACTGGGCGGCAAATGCCTCGCCAGCCTGCTGTAAAAACATACTGGAATCCGTAATATCGGGATTGCTGACGGCATTTAAGACCAGATTTGGCACTTTGATGATAAGGGTCACTTCTTCCTTTTTTTGACCGCAGCCGCTCAAAAGGCTGCCGCATAAGGCGAGCGCGAGCGTGATGGCGGTCATTTTTTGCTTTATGGTGTGTTTTTTCATGATTTTTCCCTTCTCCTTAATTTCTTTAGCAGGACGTCCACGTCGATCGGTTTCGTTAAAAAGTCGTCCATGCCGCTGGCCATTGCCTGTTCTTTGTCTTCCTGGAACATGTTGGCGGTGCAGGCATAGATGAGAACGGACTTTGCGTCGGCTCTGTCTAATTTTCTGATCTCACTGGCCGCAGTACATCCGTCCATAACAGGCATCTGCATGTCCATCAGAATAATATCAAATTCTCCGATTTCCGATTGGTTGAACATATCCAGCGCCTCTTTGCCGTTTTGGGCGAGCGCAGTCTCAAAGCCGTCCATTTTGAGAATTTCCAATAAAATCTCCGCATTGAGTTCCACGTCTTCAGCCACCAGGACTTTGACCGGCTTACCATCCGCCCTGCATATGGATTGTGTGGTTTCTTCGCTCTCTTCCGGTTCCTGCTGTGCTTTCAGTTCAGCCGGGATATCCTGTATGATTCTGGAAGGGATGGTGACTGTGAAGGTGCTTCCGGCATCGAGAACGCTTTCTACAGTGATATCGCCGCCCATAGCGTTGGCAAGGAGTTTGCTGATCGCCATGCCAAGTCCGGTGCCCTTGATGCCGTTGCTGTTTCTGTTCCTTTCTTGACTGAATGAGTCAAAAATCTTGTCAATATATTCTTCCGAGATGCCGATTCCGCTGTCTTCGCAGCGGTAGATGGTAGTTACATGCGTATCGTCAGTTTTCTGCTGCGTGACGGAGAGTTTGATCCATTTGCCTGCCGGCGTAAATTTGGCCGCATTACCGACAATGTTCATCAAAATCTGCTTTGTACGTGTTACATCACCTTCGATACAGGGTTCTATGATATCTGTTTCCACAATAAATTCTACACCGCGGTTCTTGATGTTATCAGCCTGCATGGCTGCAATTTCGTCGATCAGCGAAGAAACCAGCAGCGGTTCTTCTATGATGTCCACTTTGCCGGCCTGAAGTTTGGACATATCCAGAATGTCATTTACTAACGACAACAGATAGTTGGCCGTACTGTGGGATTTTTGCAGCCATTCCTTGATCTGCGGTTTCTGGCTTTCGTCATCAATATTGACCATGATCAGATGATTCATACCGATGAGTCCGTTTAGCGGCGTCCGTATCTCGTGGCTCATGTTGGAAAGAAATTCTTTCTGCGAGCGGGCCGCTTCTGTCGTCCGTACTGCCTTCACCTGCAGGCGCATGATGATGAGCAGCATGGCGATAACGGTAGATATGGCGATAATGGCCATTGTCATACTGAGGGATACAAATGTCCGTCTCTGCTCTAAAAAGACTTCTTCATTGAGGGACATGATAAAGTACAGGTCAAAAATGTCGTCAAGCGGTATGAAATAATAAAGTTCCTGTCCCTTTTCCCCGGCATGGGAGTGATAAAAACCAAAAGTCTCATGGTCATGCAGCTTTCTTTTCACTTCTTCGTTGGTAAGCTCGGAACTTTCGGCGTTCGTGAGATGATCGAACAGATTGTTCTGCTGGTTTAAGTAAATTTCCTTATTGATATTTACAATATAGTTTCCGTTCATGTCGATCAGGGCGCTGTGACCGCGGGCTTCTCCATCTTTGATAAAGCTGTCGATCACCATGTTGTCCTGAATGGAAGAGATGTCGCTGATGCCGATCAGGGCATACATTTTAACACCTTCTATGCTGAAGTCTTTCAGACGGATACCGTAGAGGATACTTTCTCTTGTCAGCCAGCCGCCCTCCACTTTATCGTCAAAGCGGATGACGATCCTGTCCTCTTTACCTTTAAAATAGGGGATAAAATCCAGATTTCGACTCAGCGTTTCGCTGTCCGGCGTATAGACGACATATTTATCGGTATAGACAGTGCCGTCTTCGGCCACCAGATAAATGTTGGAGAAACCGCTGGATGCACATTCCAGATTCATCCGGTTCTCCACATCTTCGATGGTTTTGCAGTCAAAGCTGATAAAGCGTTCCTGAATCTCATACAGATCCTGCCAGCAGATATCAATATAGGTCTGGATGGTCGCCTTATCATGCTCCGCGATCTCGCTGATAGAGTTGATGATATTTTTTGAAATTGTCCGGTTCATTTGTCTGACGTAAATAAAACCTGCAAGACAAATAATCATTGTTGCACATACAATGACCAGCAGATAAAATAATCTATGTTTCTTTTTCACTTCCGTACCCCTTATTGCACATCTTTATATATTGCCTATATTATAAATATTTTTGCGGGAAAAGTCTACAAAGTTTTCTTTTTTTCTTTACTATTTTTATGTTTTACGTTATAGTTAGAAGACTGGTATACAAGAAAAAGCGCAAGCTGCGATTACAGCAATTGGGAAGAGGGTATTTTTATGAGCGCTATGCAATGGTTCTATTCCTTTTTAAAAAAGCATAATAAAAAGATTGCCCTGGGGCTGGTGATGGTCACGGTGATCTCCGTGCTGGCTATCGTAAAACCTGTCGTATCCGGGTCTATTGTCGATGACGTTATCATTGCCGGAAATTATGACCTGTTGCCCGGACTCATCATCCTGTTAGTGTTTATCACTGTGTTAAGAGGTCTGCTGCGCTACGCATCGCAGGTGATATTCGAGACTTGTTCGCAGAATGTCCTGTATTCCATGCGCGATACGGTGTACCGCAAACTTTTACAGGAGGATTTTGACTTCTATAATAAAAACCGCACGGGCGATCTGTTAAGCAGACAGACCGGCGATATGGATGCGATCAGACATTTTATCGCCTTTGTTATTTATCAGCTTTATGAGAATATTTTTATTTTTTTCTTTGCCCTTATCATGATCTTTACGGTCAAGTGGCAGCTTGCCCTGTGTATGTGTGTCGTGCTGCCGTTTGCGCTGTTTGTGACCTTAAGCCAGCGTAAGAATGGGCGTCCGCGTTTCCAGAGGATACGGGAGCAGTTTTCTTCCCTGAATACTTTCGTGCAGGAAAATATCAGCGGCAACCGTGTCGTGAAGGCTTTTTCCAAGGAAGATTATGAAATCAGTAAATTCAATAAAGAAAACGATGGCTACCGCGACGCGGAACTGGCGGCGGCCGAGATCTGGACGAGATATGTGCCGCAGTTTGAATTTCTTTCCAATATGCTGACAATTATCCTCATGCTTGTCGGCAGTATCATGGTCATCCGCGGTTCGATGACACTTGGTAATTATGTGACGATCAACGGTTATCTGTGGATGCTGACGAATCCGCTGCGGCAGATTGGCTGGCGTATCAATGATATCCAGCGTTTTACGACTTCGGTGGAAAAAATATATGCGACCTACAGTGCGGAGCCGAAAGTAAAGCATATTGAAAAGCCGGCCTACAGCGAACAGTTAAGGGGTGACGTGACGTTTCGCAATGTCTCTTACAGTGCGGATGATGAGGATATCATACATAACGTGAGTTTTGAGGTGAAGAGCGGCCAGACCGTCGGCATTCTTGGTTCTACGGGTTCCGGGAAGTCCACGATCATGAATCTGTTATGCCGTTTTTATGATGTGACGAGCGGGGAAGTGCTTGTCGATGGGCGTAATGTCAAAGACCTCGACTTATACGACCTGCGCCGTAATATCGGTATGGCTATGCAGGATGTCTTTCTTTTTTCGGACACGATTGAAGGGAATATCGCCTATTCCAGACCGGATTGTCCGTTTGAAGAGGTGCGCAAAGCGGCGGCTATGGCGGATGCGGATGGTTTTATCAGGGAAATGCCGGAAGGGTATGATACGATAGTCGGTGAGCGCGGCGTGGGGCTTTCCGGCGGACAGAAACAGCGTATTTCCCTGGCCAGGGCGCTTTTAAAGGAGCCGTCTATCCTGATACTGGATGATACGACTTCAGCGGTCGATATGGAGACGGAAAGTTATATCCAGAAGCAGTTAAACGCCATCGACCACAAGTGTACGATCTTCGTGGTGGCTTATCGGATTTCATCTATCAAAGATTCCGATCTTATCCTTGTATTAAACGACGGCCGTATCGTGGAGCAGGGAACGCATGATGAACTGCTGGCGCATAACGGCTATTATGCGACGGTTTTCCGCCACCAGTACGGCGAGTTTGAAAAATATGTGGAGGAATTAAACACCGGGACGGAGAGGGGAGGCAGAAAGTATGGCGCGTAATAAATATGATATTGATGAAATCTTAGAAGATAAATTTGACTTAAACCAGTTAAAACGCCTTTTCCAGTATATGAAGCCGTACAGGGGGCAGCTTGCGCTCGCTCTGTTTTTGATGCTGTCGTCTTCGGCGCTGACCATGCTTTTTCCGATTTTTATCAGTGAAATTATGGACACTTATATACCGGATAAAGATATACGTTCTATCGTGCTCATCACGTTGCTGTCGTTAGTCATCGTAGTTTATGCCTGTGTCTGTATCCGTTTTAAGATACGCATCACCAGCCGTATCGGGCAGGCCATTGTCCATGAACTGCGTTCCGACCTGTTCTGCCATTTACAGGAACTGCCTTTTTCTTATTATGACGAGCGGCCGCATGGGAAGATACAGGTGCGTGTCGTCAATTATGTGAACAGTTTAAGCGATTTACTTTCCAACGGTATCATCAACACCATCACTGACCTGTGCAACCTGATCTTTATCGTGATGTTCATGCTCATGCTGCATGTCCGTCTGACGCTTATCTGTCTGTGCGGTCTGCCGGTTTTAGTAGCAGTTATTATTTTCGTAAAAAAACGCCAGCGGCGCGCCTGGCAGATCCAGAGTAACAAGCAGTCCAATCTGACCGCCTATATCGCCGAAAGTATCAATGGCATCCGCGTGACGCAGTCGTTTGTACGGGAGAGGGAAAATACGTCTATTTTCAATCATTTGAGCGATAGTTACCGCAGCGCGTGGATGCGGGCGGTCAAATATAATTTCATCATGTGGCCCTGTATTGATTCTATCTCCACAGTGACTACAGCTTTTATTTATGTAATCGGCATCGGCTGGATATCCGGGGAGATATACGGCGTGACGATTGGTATTTTAATTGCTTTTACCTCTTATATCTCCAGATTCTGGGAACCCATTAATACGCTGGCGTCTTTTTATAATTCGCTGCTGACGGCCATAGCTTACTTAGAGAGGATATTCGAGACGATTGACGAGCCAGTCAATGTAAAAGATGCGCCGGATGCGGTAGAAATGCCGCCGATCGAGGGCAGGGTGGAATTTAAGGATGTATGTTTCAGTTATGAGGATGGTGTGCAGATCTTAAATAATGTCAATTTCAGCGTGAAACCGGGAGACACCTATGCCATTGTCGGCCCTACGGGAGCGGGCAAATCGACGATAGTCAATCTAATCTGTCGTTTTTATAATGCGGGATCGGGAGCGATATTGATCGATGGTACCGATATCTCTAAAGTGAAGTTAAAGTCGCTGCGCAGGCAGATGGGTATCATGATGCAGGACAGTTTTATCTTTTCGGGGACGATTATGGACAATATCCGTTATGGTAATCTGGAGGCTACCGAAGAAGAGGTCATCGCCGCGGCCAAGACCGTCTGTGCCCACGATTTTATCATGGAAATGGAGAACGGTTATCAGACGCAGGTCAACGAGCGCGGCAGCCGTCTCTCCGCCGGACAGCGTCAGCTTATCAGTTTTGCCAGGGCGCTTTTGGAAGACCCGGCGATCCTCATATTAGACGAGGCGACATCCAGCATTGATACGGAGACGGAAATCCTTTTGCAGAAAGGCTTAAACCGGTTGTTGGAAGGACGTACCTCTTTTATCATTGCGCACAGACTTTCGACCATCAAGAATGCAAGCTGTATCATGTACGTGGATAAAGGGAATATTTTGGAGAGCGGCACCCATGAGGAACTGCTTGAGCAAAAGGGGGAATATTATAATCTCTTTATGTCACAGTATGATTTTCTCAAGAAAAAAGAGGCTTAGTCTGTCGTCTGATAGACGCCTGTGTGCTCTTTCTGAAATTCTTGCGGGGAAACGCCGTATTCCTTGCGAAAAGCGCGGTAAAAACTGGAATAATCGCCGAAACCGAAGGAAGTATACACGCTGGAGATACTTTCCTTGCTAAGAAGGGCCTCCCTGCAAAGGGAGAGCCTTTTTTTCATGATATACTGGTGGATGGACATGCCGAGATTCTCTTTGAAGATATGGGCGATATGGTATTTGCTGACATAAAATACCTCGGCCAGTCTGTCTAACGATAATTCTTCCTCAATATGCTCTTCGATATAGGCGGGAATCCTTTCATAAAGAGAGGTTTCACCGCTTCTGTTCTGCGGATGTTCCTGTTCGTAAATGATACGGTTGACGTGCAGGATCAGATCGTCTACACAGAGAGGGATCTGCGTTTTTTTCCCAAAGCGCTCGGAATGAATTTCTTCCAACAGGCGTATGATCTTCGTCTGTATCGTGTTAAAGGAAATCCTGTCATTGTGAAAAATATAGAGTTTTTCTCTGGCCGCTCTACGCATCAGATAAGCGTAATCGTCAGAAAGCGCACAGAGATTTTCGTAATAGGAGAGGCTGATCCAGAAGACGAATCTGCGGTAGCGGACGTCGCGGTCGTGGATCACCAGACGGTGCGCCGTCCCGGGTGGGATCAGCATGATATCGCCGAAGCGCAGCGGGTAGATTTCCTGTTCGATCTGGATGCTGACAGCGCCTTCCAGAAAAAAGTAAAATTCGTAATAGTCGTGGGTGTGGAAATCGACTTTGCTGGGGTTTTTGTCGTTGTAATAATAAATTTCAAAGTCGCGGGAGAGCATGTATTGACGGGGATTGAAGGGGGTTTGGAGGTTTTGCTTCATATGGTTTCCTTTCTGGGGGGGGGCAGAATGATATATTTTAAGAATAGCATAATACAGCAAGTTTTGCAATGTGGAGGACAAATGCGGCAATGGTGTTTTTGGGGTGGGGTCTGTATAATAAGCTTAAATGGTCTGAAATCGGTCTGGTAAAGGAGATTTGAAGCGAAAAGACCGCAAAATGAGAAGGAGGCATGGTCATCATTATGGAAATGACATTCAGGTGGTACGGGAGTAAGTTTGATACGGTCAGTCTATGGCAGATCCGGCAGATACCGGGGGTGACGGGGGTCATTACGACTTTGTATGATACGGCGCCGGGGGATGTGTGGAGCCGTGAGCGGATCAGGGAACTGAAAAAGGAGGTGGAGGCGGCGGGACTGCATATCGCCGGCATTGAGAGTGTGAATGTGCACGATGCCATTAAGGCGGGCACGGCCGAGCGGGATAGCTATATCGATGCTTATATCGAGACGCTGCATAATCTGGGCGAAGAAGATATCCATCTGGTCTGCTATAATTTCATGCCGGTGTTTGACTGGACAAGAACGGAACTGGCAAGGGTGCGCGCCGATGGTTCGACGGTGCTCGCCTATACGCAGGAGGCTGTGGACGCGCTCGACCCGGAGTCGATGTTCGCTTCGATCGCCGGGGATGCGAACGGCAGCGTGATGCCGGGCTGGGAACCGGACAGAATGGAACATATCAAGGAGCTTTTTGCCTTATATAAAGAGATAGACGACGAGAAACTGTTTGAGAATCTGCAATATTTTCTGGAAAAAATCATGCCGGTATGTAATGAGTATGACATCAAAATGGCCATTCATCCGGACGATCCGGCATGGAGCGTTTTTGGTCTGCCGCGTATCATCATTAATAAGGAAAATATTCTGCGTATGATGCGTATGGTGGATGATGTGCACAACGGGGTGACGTTCTGCTCCGGGTCTTACGGGACGAACCGGGAGAATGATCTGGTAGAGATGATACACGCCTTAAAGGGCAGGATACATTTTGCCCATGTGCGCAATCTGAAATTCATTTCCCCGACGAATTTTGAAGAGGCGGCGCATTTATCCTCCGATGGTAGTTTTGATATGTATGAACTGATGAAAGCGCTCTATGAGACGGGATTTGAAGGGCCCATCCGTCCCGACCACGGGCGTATGATCTGGGGGGAAAAGGCCATGCCCGGATACGGACTCTATGACAGGGCGCTCGGCGCGGCGTATTTAAACGGATTATGGGAGGCAATCAGCAAGGGAGATAAAAGATGATGAAACTAAATAATCAGGGAATCGTTGAAAAGAAAAAAGAGTGGGCGGCGAAAGGATATCGTCTGCCGGAATATGACCGTGAGCAGATCGCGGCGAAAACAAAGAAAAATCCGTTCTGGATCCATTTCGGCGCGGGCAATATTTTCCGCGCGTTTCAGGCCAATGTCGTACAGAATCTGCTCAATGCGGGAGTGCTGGACAGAGGACTTATCGTCGTGGAAGGGTATGATTATGAAATCATAGAGAAGATTTACCGTCCGCATGATGATCTGAACATCCTCGTTACATTAAAGTCCGATGGCAATGTGGAAAAGACCGTGGTCGGCAGCGTAATGGAGTCCCATGTTCTGGATGCGGGAAACGAAGAAGAGATAAAAAGACTGACGGAAATTTTTACTAAGGACTCTCTGCAAATGGTTTCTTTTACCATTACTGAAAAGGGCTATCAGATCGCCGACGCTAAGGGAGAACTGCTCCCGGCTGTAAAAAAAGACCTGCTTGCAGGCCCGGTCAATGCTGAGAGTTATATGGGAAAAATAGCGGCACTTTTATATAAGCGCTATCTGGATGGCCAAAAACCGATCGCTATGGTCAGCATGGATAACTGCTCGCACAACGGAGATAAACTGTATATGGCGATAGCGGCGTTTGCGGATGGATGGGGTTCTAACGGCCTGGCGGAGCGGGGCTTCGCAGATTATATCCGTGACCGCGCTAAAGTTTCCTTCCCGTGGACGATGATCGACAAGATAACACCCAGACCCGACACCTCCATAGAAGAGATTCTGGCAAAAGATGGTATAGAAGGGCAGACTCCGGTCGTTACCTCTAAAAACACTTATATCGCGC
The DNA here is from genome assembly GCA_023663085.1 of Ruminococcus sp. Lineage (GTDB taxonomy): Bacteria > Bacillota > Clostridia > Lachnospirales > Lachnospiraceae > UBA3282. The sequence goes on from JAMPIB010000019.1 coordinate 14,032, forward strand.
CTTTTGTCAACGCGGAGGAGTGCGAATATCTCGTGATAGAGGATGTTTTTCCAAACGGCAGGCCCGATCTTACGAAAGGCGGCGTCATGTTCACGGACAGAGAGACGGTGGATAAAGTGGAAAAGATGAAAGTCTGCACCTGCTTAAATCCGCTTCATACGACGCTGGCCGTATATGGCTGTCTGCTGGGGTATGTCAAAATATCCGAGGAAATGAAAGATACAGAACTTAGAAAACTGATTGAGATCATCGGTTATAAAGAGGGACTGCCGGTCGTGGTCGATCCCGGTATTCTGAATCCCAAAGAATTTATTGATACGGTATTGCAGGTGAGGATCCCCAATCCTTTCATGCCGGATACGCCGCAGAGGATCGCTACCGACACTTCGCAGAAACTGGCGATCCGTTTCGGGGAGACTATCAAGGCATACGAGGCTTCTGACCAACTGGCGGTTTCTGAACTGAAAATGATACCGCTTGTGTTTGCGGGATGGCTGCGCTATCTGATGGCGGTTGATGATAATGGAAACGCTTTTACGTTAAGTCCTGACCCGCTGCTCGATGAGGTCTGCCCGTATATTCAGAAAGTTGCGCTGGGAATGGGCGATGAGGCGGACGAACTGATAAAGCCTGTTCTGGAAAAGAAGAACATTTTCGGCGTCGATCTGTATGAAAACGGTATGGCGCAGAGCGTATGCGGGTATTTTAAGGAACTGATCGCCGGAACGGGAGCGGTTCGGGCGACGCTTAGAAAATATCTGGAAAGTTAGCGGCAGTTATTGGAAAAAGAAAGGAGACGGACAACAGGATGAGTGAGATTACAGAAAAAATTCGTGAGTACGGTGTGGTTCCGGTAGTGGTGATAAACGACGCCAAAGATGCGAAGGCGCTGGCGGACGCTTTATGCGAAGAAGGTCTTCCCTGTGCAGAGATCACTTTCCGCACGGAGGCGGCGAGGGAGTCTATGAGGATCATGGCGCAGGCGCATCCGGAAATGCTGGTCGGCGCGGGAACGGTGCTGACGACAGAGCAGGTAGATCAGGCGCTGGAAGCGGGAGCCAGATTCATCGTCAGTCCGGGATTTGACCCGGAGATCGTAGATTATTGTATCGCTAAAAAAATCGCGGTATTTCCGGGATGTATCACCCCTTCGGAGGCGGCGCAGGCGGTAAAGCGGGGATTAAAAGCCGTGAAATTTTTCCCGGCGCAGCAGTTTGGCGGCGTAAGTACCGTGAAAGCGCTGGCGGCTCCTTATACGATGCTGCAATTCATGCCGACCGGAGGAGTCAATAAAGAAAATCTGGAAAGCTACCTGAGCTGTGATAAGGTCATTGCCTGCGGCGGGAGCTGGATGGTCAAAAAGGAACTGATCGAGGCCGGAGAATTTGACAAGATCAGGCAGATGGTAAGAGAAACCGTAGAGATGACAGCGGCGATCCGCGGGAAATAAGGACAGCCGGAAGGAGGCGGATAAAATGGGGAAAAAAGTTGTTACGTTTGGAGAGATCATGCTCCGGCTCGCACCGGAAGGGTACTATCGTTTCGTGCAGGCGGAGAGTTTCGGCGCCACTTATGGCGGCGGGGAGGCAAATGCGGCGGTATCGTTGGCCAATTACGGGTTTGACGCTGCGTTTGTTACGAAGCTGCCCCGACATGAAATCGGGCAGGCAGCGGTCAATTACCTGCGCCGATTCGGCGTGGATACCTCTTATATCGTAAGAGGCGGCGAGCGGGTAGGTATTTATTTTCTGGAAAAAGGCGCGTCCCAGCGTCCCTCCAAGGTCATCTATGACCGCGCTGATTCGGCGATCTGCAAGGCGGGCCGAGAGGAATTTGACTGGAAGAAGATTTTAGAGGGCGCGGAGTGGTTTCATTTTACGGGCATCACACCGGCGTTAAACGATGCGCTTGCCGATATCTGTCTGGAGGCCTGCAGGACGGCGCATGAAATGGGCATCACAGTTTCCTGCGATCTGAATTACCGCAAGAAGTTATGGAGTAAGGAAAAAGCCGGTGAGGTCATGGGCAGGTTATGCGAGTACGTGGACGTCTGCATCGCTAACGAGGAAGACGCAGGGGATGTTTTCGGCATCCATGCCTCCAATACCGATATCACGGCAGGCAAAGTGAATAAAGAAGGCTATCAGGAAGTGGCGCGCAAGTTAGCGGAGCGTTTCGGTTTTCAGAAAGTGGCCATTACGCTTAGAGAATCCCTCTCCGCCAACGACAATAACTGGTCGGCTATGTTATATGACGGCAGCGATTATTATTTCAGCAGACAGTATCAGATCCATATCGTGGATCGTGTCGGCGGCGGGGACAGCTTCGGCGGCGGGCTGATCGCGGCCTCTTTAAACGGATACGGCCCGCAGGAGACCATCGAGTTCGCGGTGGCGGCTTCCTGTCTGAAACATTCCATCGAAGGCGATTTCAATATGGTATCCATGGAAGAGGTGCAGAGTCTGGCTGGCGGAAACGCGTCCGGGCGCGTACAACGCTAGGCGCGGGAAAGGTATGGTTTTATATGAAAAAATTCATGGACAAGGATTTCCTGTTGGAGACGGAGACGGCGTGCAGGCTGTATCATGACTATGCGGCGGGTATGCCGATACTGGACTATCACTGTCATATCAATCCGCAGGAGATCTACGAAGACAGACATTTTGACAATATAACGCAGGTCTGGCTGGGAGCAGACCATTATAAATGGCGGCTGATGCGCTGGGCCGGAATTGAGGAACGTTACATTACGGGGGATGCGCCCGATAAGGAGAAGTTTTTCAAATGGGCGCAGGCGTTGGAAAATGCCATCGGCAATCCGCTTTATCACTGGTGCCATCTGGAATTGCAGAGGTATTTCGGATACGAAGGCGTTTTGAATGCAAAGACGGCGGAAAGTGTATGGAATCTATGTAACGCGGCCTTGCAGGAGGAAGGTTTCAGCGCCAGGAATCTGATCAGGCGTTCCCATGTCACGTTATTATGCACGACGGACGATCCGGCGGATTCTCTGGAGTGGCATAAGAAGCTGGCGGAAGATAAGAGCTTCGAGGTAAAAGTGCTGCCCGCCTGGCGGCCGGATAAGGCGGTGGCCATTGGTAAAGCAGATTATACAGAATATCTTGCGAAACTGGAAAAAGCCGCGGACATGAAAATAGACAGTTTTAAGGCACTTCTGGCGGCGCTGGCCAAGCGGATGGATTTCTTTGCCTCTATGGGCTGTAAAGTATCCGACCACGGACTTTCCTATGTCATGTATGCGCCCGCGGAAGAAATGGAGATAGAAAAGATATTCCAAAACAGACTAAAGGGACAGATGCCTTCCCCTGTAGAAGAGGCGCAGTTTACGAGCGCCTGCATGATAGCGCTGGGGCGTGAATACCATCAAAGAAACTGGGTGATGCAGCTTCATTACGGCGTAAAGCGCGACAATAATAAGCGGCTGTTTCAGGCGGTCGGCGCCGATGCGGGCGTGGACTGTATCGACAACCATACGCCGTCAGCGCAGCTTGCCGATTTCTTAAATGCGCTGGATGAGACAGAGCAGCTGCCCAAAACGATTGTATATTCGTTAAATCCCGTGGATAATGCGGCGATCGGCAGCGTCATAGGCTGTTTTGAAGATGCGGTCTGCGCCGGCAAGGTACAGCAGGGGAGCGCATGGTGGTTCAACGATCATAAAACGGGCATGGAAGAGCAGATGAAGATGCTGGCGGCGGCCGGGTCGTTGGGCAGTTTCATCGGTATGCTGACGGATTCGAGAAGTTTTCTTTCCTATGTCAGACACGAGTATTTCCGGCGTATCCTCTGTAATCTGTTAGGCAATTATGTAGAAAACGGGGAGTATCCGCAGGATGAAGAGGTTCTTGGCAGGATTGTAGAAGGAATCTGCTATCATAATGCAATGACCTATTTTGGCTTTGAAGAGCAGCCCTGACCGGCGCTGATGTGCAGAACAGGCGGATATTTGATTTTTTATGAGAAAAAGAGAGAGAAAGAGGGGGGGGGTAAAGCGTGAATGAATTACGATTGCCGAGGCTGATAAGCGACGGTATGGTATTACAACAGAAGAAAAAAGTGCGTATATGGGGAGAGGACGAACCGGGAAGAAAAGTAACGGTCTCTTTTCTGGGGATGGAATACATAGCGGACGTTGACGAGGCCGGAGAGTGGGAAGTTTTTTTGAAAGAAACGGAGGCGGCGCAGGCGCTCGGCGCACAGTACATGAGCGTTCAGGATGACGCCGGAGAAAAAAAAGTCGTTGAGGATATCCTGATCGGGGACGTCTTTATCTGCGCCGGACAGTCCAATATGGAACTGCCCATAAACAGGGTTATGGATCGTTATCCGCAGGAGATCGGCCAGTGTGAGAATACAGACATCCGTACTTTCAAGATCCTGGAATGCCGGAATTTTCACGGCCCGCTCAAAGATCATGAAAGCGGGGAGTGGAAATCCGTGTCGGAAGAGACATTTCCCGATTTTTCCGCGACGGCCTATTTTTTCGCCAAACATATGTATCAGATGAGCGGTGTGCCCATTGGACTTATCAACGCCAGTCTCGGCGGTTCACGGATCGAATCGTGGATGGGCCGGGATATGCTGGAAGGGTACGACGAATTTTTGAAAATCGCCGACCGCTATCAAGATGACGCTTTTGTAAAAGAAAGACTGGCGCAGAATGAACGGCAGATGAACGAGTGGCACCGCAATCTGGATAGTCGGGATACCGGTCTTATGGAAAACTGGGCGCAGGGGGATATGGATGTTTCCGCGTGGAAAGAGGCGCAGATACCGTTCTTTTTTAAGGATACGGAATTAAAGGGATTTATTGGCAGCGTATGGTTTTATAAAGAGTTCACGGTCGGCGCAGAGCTGGCCGGAAAAGAAGCCAGCCTGTGGCTTGGTACCATCGTGGACAGCGATACGGTATATGTGAACGGCGTTCTGACAGGTCACACGGACTATCAGTATCCGCCCAGAAAATATACTGTGCCGGAGGGCGTCTTGCGGGAAGGCAAAAATACCATCGTTATCCGCGTAAAAAGCGAGATCGGGCAGGGAAGATTTACCGATGGCAAGTTGTATGCGCTCTTTCGGGAGGATGAGAAGATAGACATGTCGGGGACATGGAGATATTGTATCGGCGCTTCCTGTGAGATGATACAGGCCACGGATTTCGTAAGCTGGAAACCGACGGGGCTGTATCATGGGATGATGGCGCCCTCTCATAAATATGCGGCGGCCGGCATTCTCTGGTATCAGGGCGAGTCCAACACGCACGAAACGGCCGGCGATTATCTGGATTTATCGAAACGGATGATCGCGGGATACCGGGCTAAATGGGCGGACGAACTGCCGTTTATCTATGTGCAGCTGCCGAATTTCCGGGTAGAGCGATATGATGCCGACAGAGACGAGACTTTCTGCGACTGGCCGCGTGTCAGGGAGGCGCAAAGAAGAACGCTGCAGATTCCGGGGACAGCGATGGTGACGGCCATCGATCTGGGAGAAGACAATGACCTGCACCCTTTGAATAAAGAGGACATAGGCTACAGACTGGCCATGCAGGCTGCGAAGATGCTTTATGGAAAAAAGAGCGGATGCGACGGGCCGCAGATAGAGAATGTGCAGACGGAACGTGCAGACAGCGGGGAGTCGGCGGAAAGAAACGGACGGCTGGCGGAAGGTGTGCAGGCGGCAGCAGGCGGCCAGGCCGGCGCGCGCGGTACGATATGGAAAGTAACGCTTTCCTTCCGCGAGGCTTCAGGCTTACGCGCCATCAGTGGACAGGCAGGAAAAAGCACTAAGATCACGGACTTTGAGGTGGCGGATGAAAAAGGGGATATTCATAGCGCGGCGGCAAAGATCGCGGGGGAACAGGTTATTCTGACCTGTACGGACAAGATGCAGGCGGTAACGGAAGTCAGATACTGTTATCATAATACCAACAGCGGGGCCCTGCTCTATAATGGCGAGGGATTCCCCATGACGCCGTTTTGTGTCGAGGTGGATGATAGACAGGGGTAATTGGCAGGAGAAGGATATGGATCTTGGTATGAATGGCAGATATTTATGGAACGATGGCTGGTCTTTTCTGGAGATGCCTCCGGGGAGCGGTTATGAAGAGGCATTGACCGAAGAAGCGCAGTTTGCGGCGGTGGAGATACCGCACGACTGGCTGATCTATGATGTCAGGAATTTATATCGCGACAGTACGGGCTGGTATCGGAAATCGTTTCTCTGGCGGAGAGAGAGGCAGGGAAAGAAAGTTTTCCTGACCTTCGAGGGCGTCTATATGGACAGCGCCGTCTATTTAAACGGTATGCAGATCGGAGAGTGGAAATACGGTTATTCCGCTTTTACGCTGGATATCACAGAGCATCTTATATACGGAGAAAATGTGCTCATGGTGAGCGCCAACTTCCGCTCGCCTAACAGCCGCTGGTATTCGGGGGCCGGCATCTATCGGAATGTATGGCTGCGGGTGACGGAGGAGACTTATCTGCCGGAAAATGCCGTATATATCAGTACCCGGAAACTGGACAGCGAAAATGGCAGGAGCGGCGAAAGCGTCGAAAACGGCAGGAGCGGCGACGACCTTCGCGTGCAGGCAGGCGATTTCCTGCTCCATCTGGAAACGGAGACAGCGGGTGTGCGGCGCGGGGAGGCGTCCGTGCGATACAGACTTTTTGATGAGACAGGCGGGGAAGTGAAACTTACGCCGACAGATGCCGGAAATAGATTGGACGTGCAGGATATCGGCATGGAAAAGCGCATCTGTGAGTTTACGGTAAAAAACGTCAGACTTTGGGATATAGAGTCGCCCGCACTCTATACGTTGGAGACGGAACTTATTTTAGACGGCAATATCATCCAGAAAGAGCAGGAGCGTTTCGGGTTCCGTTATACGGCATTTGACGCTGAGAGGGGCTTTTTTTTAAACGGCAGGCATCTGAAATTAAACGGCGTCTGCGAGCATCATGATCTGGGGGCGTTAGGCGCGGCGTTTAACAAAGCGGCCATGCGGCGGAAGTTTTGCATTTTAAAAGAAATGGGTGTGAATGCGGTACGGGGTTCGCATAACATGATGGCGCCGGGATTCATGGAACTGGCGGACGAAATGGGGATAATGGTCGTTTCAGAAGCCTTCGATATGTGGGAACGCTCCAAGACGACATATGATTATGCCAGATTTTTTCCGGAGTGGTCGGCAAGAGACGTGGAAAGCTGGATCAGAGGAGAAAGAAATCATCCCTGCGTGATCATGTGGAGTATCGGAAATGAAATTTATGATACGCACGCGGATGCTCACGGGCAGGAACTGACGCTTTCTCTAAAGAAACTGGTGGAGAAGTTTGACGCGCGAAGAAACGGTGTGGTGACGATAGCTTCTAACTATATTCCCTGGGAGAATGCGCAGAAGTGCGCGGATATCGTGAAGTTCGCCGGTTATAATTACGGGGAAAAATATTACGAGGAGCATCATAAGGCGCATCCGGACTGGTATATTTACGGGAGCGAGACTTCTTCCATCGTACAGAGCAGAGGCGTTTATCATTTCCCTTTAAGCGCAGGGATTTTATCGGAGGATGATGAGCAATGCTCGGCGCTTGGCAATTCTCCGACAAGCTGGGGGGCGAAGTCGTGGGAAACCTGCGTGACGATAGACCGTGATTCGCGTTTTTCCCTGGGACAGTTTCTCTGGTCGGGCTTTGATTATATCGGCGAACCTACGCCGTATCATACGAAAAATTCCTATTTCGGACAGGTGGATACCGCCGGATTTGCCAAAGATTCCTATTATGTATGGCAGTCCGTCTGGACGGATTATAGAAAAAAACCTATGGTGCATGTTTTTCCTTATTGGGATTTTAACGAGGGACAGCTGATTGACGTGCGCGTCTGTTCCAACGCGCCGTATGTGGAGTTATGGATAAACGGCAGAAGTCTCGGCAGACAGCGGCTGGATCACGAGGCAGGAAGCGGCGCTCATATTCTGGCCGACTATCGGATCCCTTATGAAAAAGGTGTGCTCACGGCGCTGGCTTATGATGAAGAGGGCCGGGAACTTATCAGAGAAGAAAAGCATTCTTTCGGCAATTCCGCGCAAGTCATCCTGACGGCGGAAAGTATGGAAGTATGGGCCGATGGGCGCGATCTGCTCTTTATCACCATCGAGACGGAAGATAAAGAGGGAAATCTTGTGGAAAATGCCTGCGACAGAGTCAATGTCAGCGTGACGGGAGCGGGTCGCCTTGTCGGACTCGATAACGGCGACAGCACGGATTTTGACAGTTATAAGGGAACGGACAGGCGGCTCTTTAACGGGAAACTGCTGGCCATCGTGCAGGCGGGGACAACGCCCGGAGAGATACAGATAGAAGTGACGGGGCAGGGAATAAAAGGAGCGGGGCTTCGCTGTGAGGCCGTGGAGGCGGAAAACGGAGAGTGTACGTTTATGCCATATGGTGTGGGATCAGCGCAGGGCGCGCCGCACACCGCAGAAGAAAGCGCAGTCCTTATCGCGCCCGGTCATACCGGCGAGGTGCCGGTGCGCAGGATCATCCTGCGTTCGTTAGATGGGCAGATATTTACAGAGCGGAAAGATACGGTTAGCGTAGAGGCCGCGATCGAGCCGCCGTGGGCCGACGATCAGGAACTGTTTTTCAAGGCGGTAAACGATAAGGGCGTTCCGGTCTCGCTTGTGGAATTAAGGCCGGAGGGTAATCGCGTGACCATGAAAGCCAAAGGAGACGGCGCTTTCCGCTTGTTCGCCATGTCAAAGAGCGGAACGGACAGGATACGGGTCATGTCCCAACTGGAATTTACGATCAGGGGAATCGGACAGGCTTATAAAAATCCTTATGAGTTTATTTCCGCGGGCCTTTATGATGCCGTGACCGGAGAGGCCGGGAATGGCAATGAAAAAGGCGTCGCCACGGCAAGAGACGGAGAAACGATAATAACTTATCATGATATTGATTTTGGACGGACAGGGAGCGATGAGATTACGATTCCCATCTTTGCTTTGACAAGCGAAGCCTATATTTTAAAAATATGGGAAGGCGTTCCGGGAAAAGAAGGAGCGGAACTGCTGGCGGATACCGTTTATCAGAAAGAGTCCCGCTGGAATGTCTATCAGGCCGAGACTTATAAACTAAAGAAAAAGTTAAAGGGTATCACTTCTTTGAGTTTTCAGCTCTACGCTAAAGTGCATATCAAAGGCTTTTCTTTTACACGCTGTGAGAAAGCATGGCAGGAAAATGCGGCCGCAGAGGCGGATGCCATTTACGGCGACAGTTTCCGAAGAACGCAGAACGCGGTCGAAGGAATCGGCAACAACGTATCGCTTGTTTTTACGGAGATGGATTTTGGTAAGACGCCTGTAAAAGAAATCATGATACGCGGAAGAGCCGGAAACGGCGCCAACACGATACATGTGCGCTTCTTAAAGACTGTGGATGGATCAAACACAGTAGAAGAGAGCAAACAGATCGTGGAATTTCCACAGAGTGAAGAATATAGCTGTCAGAGATTCGCTCTGGAACCGCTTGCCGGAAAATGGGAGGTGACCTTTATTTTCCTGCCGGGGAGCTGTTTTGATTTCGCGGCTTTTCGGTTCCTGCCGTAAAACTCAGTTTTTCTGGCGGTTCAGGCGTTTGTATTCCGAGGGCGTACAGTGTTTGGCGGACTTGAAGATGCGGTTGAACGTAGAAAGAGAGCCGAAACCTGAACGCATCGCGACTTCGGTAATGGAGATATCCGGCTGGATCAGGAGCGTCTCCGCATAGAGGATGCGCTTCTGCATCAGATATTCATAGCAGGATACGCCGGAGAACTGCTTGAACAGTCTGGAAAAATGGAACTTGGAAAATCCGGCCAGATCCGCCAGGGCATCGACGCTGATATTCTCGGTACAGTGCTCGGTGATATAGGTGCAGACATCCATGAATTTTTCGATATATTCGTGCTGCTTGTTTGATGTGATGCCGGGGAATTTTTCGCTGGCATCGAAATTGGCGCGGCCAATTGTCACCAGAAAGCGGATCATCAGCGAATAGATCATGGCCTCGGTAAAAGGCGTTTTGTTATCGTATTCCCGGCTGATCTCCTGTAAACAGGCGCGCAGCTGTTCGTTGAGTTCAGGATATTCTTCGCGGCTGATCAGCGCATAAGGGTGAAGGGCCTGGATCAGAGAGTCCATTCCTTTCACGTTGCAGATCAGACCATAGTCGAGCAGTATGATAAGTCTGGCCCCTTCACCCTCGGCGGGGGGGGCAATTAAATTATGTAAGGTTCCGGGCGGTATGATAAAGATATCGTCTTTGCCGAAAGTATGGGAAGTATCGTTGATAACGACTGTGTATTCGTCCCGGATGGGCATGATGATCTCCATAGCGGAGTGCCAGTGGGGAGGGTAATCCTCCGCCTGGACATTATGATAAAGCTTGATGCCTGCAAATGAGTCATAAGCCACTGTTTCGCGTATACCGTGTAAAATTTCAATCATCTCAAAACTCCCCTGTTATCACATTACGTTGCTCTCTGCCTGAAATATATGCCTGTCCGCACTCTCATCTCTTTATTTATTGTAGCACAAAACAGGCGCTGTGCCAAACCAAATATTGCCGGCGGTTAGCAATATTCACGCAGGAAAAGGCAAGATATAAAGAGATTCGGTCTGCCGGTTAGTATATACTTTTACTATATTTATATGTGATTTATCTGTAAAAACGGATGACTGTTCAGGAAAGGAGCCGGCATGGATCTTGTAAAAAACAAAGCGAAAAATGCAGAATATGAAAAACGCGCCCGCGAACTGGTCGCGCAGATGACTCTGGAGGAAAAAGCCTTCCAGATGGTAAATGGAGCGCCTGCGATAGAGCGGCTGGGCATCAAGGCTTATAACTGGTGGAACGAAGCGCTCCACGGCGTAGCGCGGGCGGGAACGGCGACGGTATTTCCGCAGGCCATTTCTCTGGCGGCCACATTTGATGAGGATCTTATCGAGGAAGTAGCGGACGCCATTTCTACGGAAGGCCGGGCAAAATTTAACGCGCAGCAGAAATACGATGACCTCGATATCTATAAAGGACTGACTTTCTGGTCGCCGAATGTCAATATTTTCAGAGATCCCAGATGGGGCAGGGGACACGAGACGTTCGGCGAAGACCCGTATCTGACTTCCCGGCTCGGCGTGCGGTTCGTGGAAGGCTTACAGGGACATGATGAGAATTATCTGAAAGCGGCGGCCTGCGCCAAACATTTTGCGGTACATAGCGGGCCGGAGGATCTGCGTCACGAATTTAACGCTGTGGCGGATAAGCAGGATCTGTATGAGACTTATCTGCCGGCTTTCAGGGCCTGTGTGCAGGAGGCGGGCGTAGAGGCGGTGATGGGCGCCTACAACCGCACGAACGGGGAGCCATGCTGCGGCAGTAAGACGCTGTTACAGGATATCCTGCGCGGCGAATGGGGATTTAAGGGACATGTGGTCTCCGACTGCTGGGCCATCAAGGATTTCCATAACGGACACGGCGTGACGGCGGGCGCGGAGGAATCCGTGGCGATGGCCGTAAATAACGGATGCGACTTAAACTGCGGCGATCTTTTTCTCTATGTGGCGGACGCCGTAAAAAAAGGCATGATAGAGGAAGAGCGTGTGGATGAGGCGCTTGTGCATCTTTTTATGACAAGAATGAAACTGGGACTTTTTGAAGGAAAAGAAAAGACCCCCTTCGACGATATCCCCTATACGGCGGTAGACAGTGCACAGATGCGGGAACTGAACCTGAAAGCGGCGCAGAAGTGCATCGTGCTTCTAAAAAACGAGAACGGTCTGCTCCCGCTTGCTGAAAATAAGATAAAGACTATCGGCGTGATCGGGCCGAATGCCAATAACAGAAAGGCGTTGGTCGGCAATTACGAGGGAACGGCTTCGCGTTATGTTACGATCGCCGAGGGTATCCAGGACTATGTGGGAGAGAAAATCCGCGTACTGGTATCCGAGGGCTGTCATCTGTATAAGAAACAGATCAGCAATCTCAGTCAGGGAAAAGACAGGGACTCCGAAGTAAAGGCGGTCTGCGAGGCCAGCGACGTGGTCATCATGTGTCTCGGATTAGACCCCGGACTGGAAGGCGAGGAGGGAGATCAGGGCAATCAGTATGCCAGCGGCGACAAACCGGATCTGGAATTGCCCGGCAGACAGCAGGAAATTCTGGAGATTGCCTGTGCTAGCGGCAAACCTGTAGTTTTAGTCCTTCTTTCCGGGAGCGCGCTGGCCGTAAACTGGGCACAGGAGCATGTTCCGGCTATCATGCAGGGCTGGTATCCCGGCGCACAGGGCGGAAGAGCCATCGCCAGCATTTTATTTGGAGAGAAAAACCCGGAGGGCAGGATGCCGGTCACTTTTTATAAGACTTCGGAAGAACTGCCGGACTTTACCGATTATTCGATGAAGGGCAGGACTTACCGCTATATGGAAAACGAGGCGCTCTATCCGTTCGGCTACGGTTTATCCTATACGGATTTTACGTATACGGATGCCTCGGTATCTTCCGATACGGTCGGAAGAAGCGGCCTTACGGTGAAGGCTATTGTGCACAATACGGGAGAGCGGGAAGGTGTTGAGACCGTACAGGTCTATGTGAAGGCTAAGAGAGGGAATACGCCCAACGCACAGTTAAAAGGCATGAAAAAGGTCTTTTTACAGGCAGGAGAGAGCAGGGAAGTCGAGATAATGCTTCCGGGAAATGCGTTTGCCTTATATGATGAGCAGGGCGTAAACCGCATGGAAGCCGGAGACTATCTGGTTTCCATAGGCGGAAGCCAGCCGGAGGGCCGCAGCGAGAAGTTGACGGGGAAGAAAGTCGCAGGACTTACGGTACGCGTGGAGGAAACGGTTATTTTATAAGAGGCCGGGGCGTGCGGCTGTAAGCGATAGATTATGAGATAAGGAGATAAAGGTATGGGATTTGAGCAGGCATGGCTTGATTATACGAGAAAGGTTTCCGGTAAGGGAACGGAGAAGATCAGATATATCTTTGCCAAAGAACGGGATGAAGTCATGGAAAACGGCATCCGGGAATTGCAGAACGCTTTCGCGGGACTGCTTGGCAGGGATTTGCGCATAAGCGCAGGTGCGGCGTTTATAGACGCTTCTGTTTCGGAAAATGCGGGCGCTGCGGATGCAGGCGGCATTTATCTTACGCTGCGGGAAGGAATGCAGGCGGAGAGTTATCATCTTTGGGAAAAAGATGGTAGTATCACGATAGAAGCCTCTGATTCCAGGGGTATCTTATACGGCATCTTTGATCTGATCAGACAGATACAGATGGAGGAGCCGCTTGGGGGGCTGGAGCGGGAGAAAGCGCCTCTTATGCCGCTTCGGATGCTGAACCATTGGGACAATATGGACGGCAGTATCGAGCGCGGTTATTCCGGGAACTCGTTCTTTTTTGAAAACAACGAAATCATAATAAATGACAGGACTGTCACTTATGCGAGACTGGCGGCCAGCGTGGGTATTAACGCAGTCGTTATCAATAACGTGAATGTCAAGGAGGCGGCCACATGGCTGATCACAGACCGCTATCTGGATAAGGTGAGAGCGCTCTGCGAAGTACTGGCGGGGTACGGGATCAGACTGTATATGAGTCTGAATTACGCCGCGCCGATAGAACTCGGAGAACTGGAAAGCGCCGATCCGTTGGAGGAATCGGTGCGCGTCTGGTGGAAAAAGAGGATGGAAATTGTCTTTCGCGCCGTACCGGCGCTGGGCGGGTTTTTAATCAAGGCGGATTCGGAAGGGCGTCCCGGCCCTTTTACCTACGGCAGGACGCATGCTGACGGCGCGAATATGCTGGCGGAGGCTGTGGCGCCTTATGGCGGGCTTATCATATGGCGCTGTTTCGTCTATAACTGTCAGCAGGACTGGCGGGACTATAAGACAGACCGCGCGCGGTCGGGCTATGATAATTTCATGGGTCTGGATGGACAGTTTCTGGATAATGTCATCTTACAGATCAAAAACGGCCCTATGGATTTTCAGGTGCGGGAACCCGTGCATCCGCTTTTCGGAGGACTGAAAAAGACCAATCAGATGCTGGAGGTACAGATCGCGCAGGAATACACGGGACAGCAGAGGCACATATGCTATCTGATGCCCATGTTTAAAGAGATATTACAGTTCCGGACTTATGTAAAAGAAGAAAACGATACCGTGCGGGATATCGTCTGCGGCAAGACGTTCGGGCAGCATAACTGCGGTATGGCGGCGGTGGCCAATACAGGAAATGACGATAACTGGACGGGACATGATATGGCGGCGGCCAACTGGTACGGTTTCGGCAGGCTCAGCTTTGATGCGGAATTGTCGGCGGAAGAGATTGCCGCAGAGTGGATACGGCTGACGTTCGGAGATGATAAGGAAGTACAAGAGACGCTGTTATTCATGCTGCTTTCTTCCTGGCCTGCTTATGAAAAATATACGTCGCCTCTGGGAATCGGCTGGATGGTGAATCCGAATTTCCATTACGGGCCGAGCGTGGATGGTTATGAATACAGCAGATGGGGCACTTATCACCGGGCGGATCATCTGGGGATCGGTGTGGACAGAAGCCATGAAGGAACCGGATATGCGCTTTTATATAACGAACCGCACGCCTCGGTCTATGATGATAAGGAAACGTGTCCGGATGAACTGCTGCTTTTCTTTCACCATATCCCTTATACGTGGAAACTGCATTCGGGGAAAACGGTGATCCAGCATATTTATGATACGCATTTTGAAGGCGCGCAGCTTGTGGAAGAGATGATCGCACGCTTTGAGAGACTGCGGGGAAAGATAACGCCGAAACAGTATGAGCGCATCATGGAGCGCTTACAGGAGCAGAAGGAGAGCGCGTATGAATGGCGTGACCAGATCAATGCATATTTTTACAGAAAATCCGGCATTTCGGACGAAAAAGAGCGAAAAATCTATTAAGCTGTGTATCATTTTGCACAAAAAATAAGCAAAATCTGATGTCGGAATAGCAATATATGACCAGAAAAAAGTAATAGATGACTATATAATAAATATAACAGGTATTTTTATTCAATATTGAGAATAGTCCGCAGGATGCGGCATTCAAAATTATCTTATGGAGGTGTGGGAATGAAGGAATCAAAGAGTAAGGCTCCCGCAGTACAGAAGAAGCAGAGTTTCGGGGTGTATATGAAACGATATTGGCAGTTATATGCCCTGCTTGCACTACCGCTTCTGTATCTGCTCATTTTTAAGTATGTGCCGATGGTCTACATCCAGATCGCTTTTAAGAAATACAGTATCGTACAGAGTGTATGGGAGATGCCGCTTGCAGATAATCACGGTTTTGAATATTTTATCAAAGCCTTTAATAACAAGGACTTTATCCGTGCGCTGCGCAATACGCTGGTGCTGAATCTGATGGATCTGTGCATTGGTTTCCCGATACCGATCATCTTCGCGCTGATATTGAATGAACTGGTATTTAAGAATTTTAAGAGGGTAGTGCAGACGATCGCCTACATGCCTCACTTCCTTTCATGGGTCATCATTTACGGTCTGGCGCTGCAGATCTTTGCACCCAGCACAGGTTTTATCAATCTGATCCTTACAGGACTCGGATTGGATTCCGTTCCCTTTTTGAATGATTCCAGCAACTGGCGCTGGACATACATATTCCTGGGCGTATGGCAGAGTTTCGGCTGGAACTCCATCGTATATCTGGCGGCCATCGCCGGTATCAACTCGGAACTGTACGAGGCGGCTTCCGTGGATGGCGCGGGACGTTTTAAGAAAATGTGGCATATTACATTGCCCGGCATCAAATCAACGATCGTGGTACTGCTTGTCATGAATCTCGGTAACATTCTGGGCAGCAGCTTCGACAGACCGTTTGCATTGCAGAACAACCTGGTTATGGATGTGGCGGAAGTTCTCTCGACCTTCATATATAAATACGGTATCAAGAGTTTACAGTTCTCCATGACGACTGCCGTAGGTCTGTTCCAGTCGATCATATGTGTTATTTTCCTGCTGCTTGCTAACTGGATCTCCAGGAAACTGGGCGAGCGTGGAATCTGGTAGAAGAAAGATAGGAGGGAAATAGAGATGAATAAGGTTCGTTCAAAATCTGAAAAAGTGGGAGATCTTTTCTTCGTACTGATCTGTATCATCGTCAGTCTGATGTGTCTGATCCCCATGGTCAACCTGCTGGCGAGATCTTTAAGTTCGACAGATGCCTTGATAAAACGTGAAGTTTATCTGTGGCCGAAGGGATTGAATTTTGACGCATACGCCATGGTACTTACCGATATGAAATATGTCCGCGCGTTTTTCTGGACGGTATTTCTGACTGTTGTCTGTACGTTCGTATCCTTGACGATGACCGCGTTATGTGCGTACCCGCTGATATTTGAAAAGTTAAAAGGCCGTAAGGCGATCAATATCTTTATCACGATCACCATGTTCTTCAACGCAGGTACGATTCCCAACTACCTGTTGATGAAGAGTCTCGGCTTTTTGAATAACCCGCTGGTACTTATCATTCCGAGTTGTATGAGCGTTTATAATATGATAATCATGCGCAGCTTCTTCTACGGAATACCGGATAGTTTGAGGGAGTCGGCGGAGATCGACGGAGCCAATTATTTCAAGATACTGACCAGTATCTATCTGCCGCTGTCCAAACCGGTATTTGCGACGCTGGCTCTGTTCTATGCGGTAGGACGCTGGAACGGTTATTCGGACGCTTTGATGTATATCAATAAAGAGATTTTCTATCCGTTGCAGCTTTTCTTATATAATATTCTGAATAATATGAACAGCGTGGAAATTGCGACGCAGGAAGGTTTCTCTTCACCCGGCTTACAGGAGTCGGTAAAGGCGGCGGTCGTTATGTTCTCAACGATACCGATCCTGTGTATCTACCCGTTCTTACAGAAGTATTTCATTCATGGCGTTACTATGGGTGCGGTAAAGGAATAATCGGATATTCCATGATATGTTATTTTTTCACAGGAAATCCGTTCATTCATATTTTTCTTACACTATCATAAAAGGGAGGTAAAAAAGTGAAAAAGAAATTATTATCAGTGTTATTGGCAGGCGCTATGGTATTATCCCTGACAGCCTGCGGCAGCGGCGATTCCTCATCATCTTCGGATTCCGCCTCTACTGACACACAGACAACGGAAACGGCTCAGGCGGACACAGAGTCAGAGACTGCCGATTCCAGCGACGCTTCTGCAGAGAGCAGCGATACTGCGGCTGACCCGACGAACGGTGAAGTTGTAGACGGCAAATTTGTAGAAACAAGAAAAATTACGGTAGAAGTATATAACCGTGAGAACGACGGCGGTTCCGACCCGACCAACAACAAGTATACGCAGTACATCAAAGATCAGATGATGGAACAGCATAACGTAGAAGTTGAGTTCGTATCCGTTCCCCGTTGGACAGAAGTAGAGCAGATCAACAACCTTCTGGCAGCAGGCGATGCTCCGGATATCTGCCTTACTTATGACTTTGCAACCATTCAGACTTATGCAAACATGGGCGGTGTTCTGAACTTAAGCCCTTATGTAGATGATTACAAAGATCTGCTGCCGAATATGTGGAACTGGCTCGGCGAGACCAACATCTACTGCGACAAAGATCCTGAGAACGGCAACCTGTGGGCAATCGAAGGTAAACTGGCTGTAACCAACCGTATCAATACGTTCGTTCGTAAAGACTGGCTGGATAAACTTGGTTTAAGCGAGCCTACGACACGTCAGGAATTTGAAGATATGCTGATCGCTTTCAGAGACAATGCGGAACTTCTGCTTGGCGATGACGCAGACAAGATGATCCCGTTCTCCGTAAGCTATGATGTAGGCTGGAGAGCAGCACTTTTGATCGAATCTTTCATGGATCCCGACATTTCGGATTATGAGTACTATGTAAACGGATTCGATGACAGAAAGCTGACACAGAACGGCACAAAAGAAGCTGTCCGTGTACTGAACAAATGGTACAACGACGGTCTTATGTGGGATGATTTCGCTCTGTACGGAAGTGGTGACACAACAGAAGACGATATGATGAAGGCTGGTTATGTTGGTTCCTTCATGCACAACTGGGATTATCCTTACAGAAACGGTGAAGATTCTATCCAGACTAATCTGGAGAGACTGGTAGGCCCTGATGCAGCTTATGTTGCAGTTGACTGCTTTGAAGACAGCAAGGGTACACATACCAAATTCGTCAATGGTACGACCGGCGACCGTAAGATTTTCTTCCCGTCCACCAATGACGAGCCTCTGGCAAGTATGTTCTACCTTGACTTCATCAGCTCACCGGAAGCAATCGAGTACTTACAGATCGGTGACGAAGGCGTTACACATAACAAACTGGACGATGGCGCTATCGAGATCATTGCAGCAACAGGCGACGATATCCAGAACTCCGGTTTCAATATCGACTACACGATTACCTGTAACGGTCTGAATCTGATGGATCCTGAAGTAACAGCAAAATCAACGGCTCATTCTTACAGTGGTATCGACACGGCGCTGGTTGAGAAGGCTAACGCGATCGCGAACACAGACGCACATCCGAGCAAACCTGTAAACGTAGGTGAAATTACCTCCGCAGAAGGTCAGGGCGAGGCTCTTTCCAAGAAGAGAGACGTTCTTCTGGATACGGCAGTTTCCGCATCAGTTGAGAACTTCGATCAGGTATGGGATGACGGTATGGCTGATTACTTAAGTTCCGGCGGACAGGCGATCGCAGACGAGCGTGCCGAGAAGTGGAAAGCTACTTTCGGCGATGCTACGGCTCTTCCGTAAGGAATTATTAAAATCTAAGATTTCTAAGATCTGAAAATAAGTGAATAAAAGCAGAGTGTTTTCCTGAAGGATATTTCGGGAGAGCGCTCTGTTTTTTCAGTTGACATTAGTATGAAATCGTACTACAATATTGACCATGTGGTACGATTTCATACTAAATAATATCGGCGATTGTGGGAATATCGTATTTGACAGCGGCAAAGGCTGCGGAGTGCAGGAAAGGTATGGTTATTAAAATGAGCGAACATCCCCGGAATTTCATGAAACGATACAACCATCTGCTTGGCGAACTGGATGCGGTGTATCATGAAATCTCTTTAAAGTTTGGCATGTCTGACAGCGCGGTGAGGATCCTTTATACGCTCTGTGACAATGACGACTGTTGTCTGCTCCGGGATATATGCCTGCTTTCGGGCCTTAGCAAGCAGACGGTCAATTCGGCACTACGGAAACTGGAAACAGAGGGAATTGTTTATCTGAAGGCGTCAGGGCAGAAGCATAAAAGCGTCTGTCTGACCGAAAAGGGACGACAACTGGCGGACCGCACGGTCAGATTGATCTTAAGGGCTGAAAATGAGATCTTTGAGTCCTGGCCGCAGGAGGATGTAGGAAAGTATATGGAACTTACAGAACGTTTTCTGGAGGATATGAAGGAGAAAGCAAAGCAGTTATGAAAAAAGCAGAAACAAAGAGTGGAGAAACAAAGAGAAAAGAGACAAAGACAGAGATCATTAAATTATCGGACCACTTTACTTACGGGCGTCTGCTGCGCTTTACATTTCCTACGATCGTCATGTTGATATTTACTTCGGTCTACGGTGTGGTAGATGGCTTTTTTGTGTCTAATTTTACAGGAAAAACACCGTTTGCGGCCGTGAATTTTATCATCCCGTTTTTGATGATCTTAGGCTGTGTCGGGTTTATGTTCGGAACCGGAGGGGCGGCGCTCATATCACTGACAATGGGTGAGGGCAAAGAGCAGAAGGCCAACGAGATATTTTCACTTATTGTTTACGCATCAGTGGTCTGCGGTATCATACTGGCTGTGGCCGGTTTCATTTTTTTGCGGCCGCTTGCGGCGTTTCTGGGAGCAGAAGGGGAACTGCTGGAAAACTGTGTTATCTACGGCAGGATCAGTCTGGCGGCACTTCCGTTTTATGTCCTGCAATATGAGTTCCAGTGTCTGTTTGCAACTGCCGAAAAACCGAAATTCGGGCTGTACGTGACGGTGGCGGCGGGAATTACCAATATCGTTCTGGATGCGCTTCTGGTAGCGGTACTGCGTCTGGGAGTAGAAGGAGCGGCCGCGGCGACGGCGCTTAGTCAGGTGGTCGGAGGCGTCATTCCGCTTCTTTATTTCGGACGTAAAAACAGCAGTCTTTTGCGGCTTACAAAGTGCAGGTTTGACGGACACGCCCTGTTAAAGACCTGTACAAACGGCGCTTCTGAACTGGCGAGCAATATTTCCATGTCGCTTGTCGGTATGCTTTATAATGTACAGTTGATGAGATATGCCGGGGAAGACGGTATTGCGGCGTATGGGGTGTTAATGTATATCAGCATGATATTCCAGTCGGTATTTCTGGGCTATTCCGTAGGAGAAGCACCGGTTACGGGATATCATTACGGCGCCAGAAATCATGAGGAATTAAGGGGCTTATTAAAAAAGAGTTTTGTTCTGATCGGCTCTTTTTCTATCCTGATGCTTGTTGCAGGTGAAACGCTTGCGGAGCCGTTATCAGCATTGTATGTCGGCTATGACGAGGGTCTGTTTGCGTTGACCGTACATGCTTTTAAAATCTTTTCTCTTTCGTTCTTATTTTCGGGGATATCCATTTTTGGCTCGTCATTTTTTACGGCCTTAAACGATGGCTTGACTTCGGCGCTTATTTCTTTCATGCGGACTTTGCTGTTTCAGGCGGCGGCTATCATGATACTGCCTTTATTCTGGGGGCTTGACGGGATATGGATATCGACCGTGGCGGCGGAAGTGATGTCGGTGGTCGTGACGGGAGGTTTTTTGGTCGGGAAGAGGAAGAGGTATCGGTATTGAGAGGAGAGAAACATGCTGGATATATTGATTGTAGAAGATAACAAAGAAATAGGTGTTTTGCTGTGTGATTTTCTGCGTAGGGAGAATTACACGGTCAGTGTGGCCCAGAGTGGCGAAAAAGCTTTGGAATTGTATGAAAAATATGGAGCCAGAGTAATTGTGCTGGATATTATGCTGCCCGGAATGGACGGATTTGCGGTCTGCTCTAAGATCAGGGAGACTTCCAATACCCATATTTTAATCGCCAGTGCCAAGGTGGAAAAGAATGATAAATTAAAAGGCTTAAATCTTGGGGCGGACGATTATATTGAGAAACCTTATGATGTAGATATTTTAATTGCCAAGATCAAAGGTATTTTTAAAAGAAAATATGGCCAGGCGGAGATTGTGGAAGGAAATATCCGCTTGAATACCGTGCAACAGTCGCTATATGTAGATGGGCGGAAAAAAGAAGTTACCGAAAAGGAGTTTGAACTGTTAAAGCTGTTAATTGAAAATAAGAATGTCACTATGAAGAAGGAGTATTTGTTCAATACTGTCTGGGGAAGTGACAGTGATTCGGAGATGCAGACACTGACGGTACATATTAAACGGCTTAGGGAAAAAATAGAAAAAGAACCCAAAAAGCCCAGGCATATTATGACAGAATGGGGAGTAGGATATCGGTTTGAGTAAGTTTAAAATTTTTGCATGTTGGATTGTCATTGTTGAGATATTGCTTATATTGTCAGCGAATGGATTGTATTTTTATCAAAATAGTGACAGTGATGGAAGATTATATCTTGTGGAAGTAAGGCGTCTGATCAGGGAAATAGAAGAACAAAAACTGGAAACTTCCGAAATAGAAACAATGAGTTTGGATCAGTATGAGGCGATAACAGGGATCAGAGAGTTTGCTGCCGGGGAAACCTGTGATAATGATTATTTAGTGGAAGAAATAGCCGGCAGACTGTATCGGATAGAATATGTCAGGGAAAGAAGTTCGCGATTGCCTTTGTATGTAAATATTTCGTTGTCTGGTATGATGATCGTGACGATGATTGTGCTCGTGTATGGGTATCGTAAAGTCTTAAAGCCATTTCAGGATATGAGCAATTTATCCTGTGAGCTGGCGAAAGGGAATTTGTCCATGCCTGTTAAACAGGAAAAAAGTAAGCTGTTTGGGCGTTTTTTGTGGGGAATGGACATGCTTCGTGAAAAACTGGAGGAAAATAAGGAGAAAGAACTTGCATTTCAAAAGGAGCGGAAGACGTTGATCCTTTCTTTGTCCCATGATATTAAAACGCCGCTTTCTTCCATTGAACTATATGCCAAAGCGTTGTCGGAGGATCTGTATGACACGCAGGAAAAAAGGCAGGAGGTTTTGCAGGGGATTGTCAGGAATGTAAAAGAAATAAAGGGGTATGTGGATGAAATCGTAATGGCGTCCAGAGAAGATTTTCTGAATCTGGAGGTCATTATGGGAGAGTATTACCTGTCAGAAGTCATAAAAATGACGGAAAGTTATTATCGGGATAAGTTGTCTGTCATTCATACAGAATTGCAAGTGGATGAAACTGCGGAATGTCTTGTTAAAGGGGATAAGGACCGCATGGTTGAGGTTCTGCAGAATGTTATGGAAAATGCCATAAAATATGGCGACGGCAGGCGCATCCACATATCGTTTGGGGAGGAAGAGGACTGTAAACTGATACATATCGAAAATTCGGGGTGCAGTCTGAAAAAAGAGGAATTTCCCAATCTTTTTGATTCCTTTTATCGTGGAAGTAACAGCAGCGGTATGAAAGGGAGCGGTCTGGGGCTTTATATTTGCAAAACACTGATGCGTAAAATGGATGGTGAAATCTTTGCGCAAAGGAAGGAAGATGTTTTTTGCATGACGATAGTAGTTAGAAAAGCATAATAGGTATAAAGACTTCAGAGTTACGGATAAGGACTCTGAAGTTTTGCATTTAAGGATTATTTAATAATTTCTCCTGTAGAATCAATGCAGAAGCAGGAGAAAGGAGCAGCAGAATGTATCTGAACATACTGAAAAAAGACTTAAAACGAAAAAGGGCAATGAATATTATTCTTCTATTATTTATGATTCTTGCCACTATGTTTGTGTCGTCGAGTGTCAACAACATTATCAATGTTACCACGGCACTGGACAATTATTTTGAAATGGCGGATGCGCCTGATTATTTTGTGTCCGTCATGAATAAAAATCTTACCGTTGATATCGAAGAAACGCTAAGCCGGGCAAGTGCAGTCGAGCGCCATGCAGCGGAAAGCATCCTGATCTTAGCGCCCGATAATTTTATCTATGAGGATGAGGATATCGTTATCGGGGGCGGTACGAATCTGGTCCACAGCGACATTTGTATGAATTATTTTCTTGCCGATGGCAGTCTCCTTGAAGCGGCAGAGCCGGGGGAGTTTTATATGACGGAGGGGAAAGCGGACGCTCTCGGCGTGGATGTGGGTGATAAACTTACCATAGAATTAAACGGGGTAAGCCGTGAATTGGTTCTTGCAGATAAAATAAAGGACGCGCTTTTCGGCTCCAATCAGATGTCCTTTACCCGTTATATCATAAGCGAAGAGGATTTTAATGATTTTCTTTCTGCAGAAAATACGGAGGAATATTACGGCGGTGAGCTCATCTACCTGTATTCTTCCAATATGGAAACGGCTCTGCCGCAGATAAAACCGCTTGTAGATAACAGTGCGCTCTCAATGGACAGAGCTACTATGAAATTCTGCTATGTTTTTGATATGATGGTGGTAGGCCTTCTGCTTGTAGTAAGCATCATACTTATTATAATAGCGTTTGTGGTTCTGCGTTTTACCATTTCCTTTACGCTCTCCGAGGAATTTCGTGAAATCGGCGTAATGAAGGCTATTGGTATCGGCAATTTCAGGATCCGGGCCTTATACCTTGTCAAGTATATGGGGCTTTCCCTGATCGGCGCGGCTGTCGGTCTTGTCCTTAGTTTTCCTTTTGGTAACATGCTTATGAGCGTTTCCTCGCAGACCGTTATTTTCGGCAATCAGAGTCCGGTCCTGGTAAATATTCTTTGCGCTGTTCTTGTCATTGCAGTCATTTTACTGTTCTGTTATGGCTGTACAGGCAGAGTCAGGAAATTAACGCCCATTGATGCAATCAGGAACGGTCAGACAGGCGAACGTTTCCGTAAAAAGAGCCTGATGAGTTTAGGCAGATCGAAGATTCCGGCAACGTCTTTTCTGGCACTGAATGACATTGTCAGCAGTCCCAGACGTTACGGCATTATAAGCCTGACATTTTTCTTATGTTTGTCCCTGATGCTGATACTTTCGGCAACTGTTTCCACGATGAACAGCGGCAGTCTTGCCACAACATTCGGATGGGCGGATTGTGACGTATATCTTGACAGTAAAAACATTAGTGAATGTATGTTGGAAGATGGACATGAAAAGCTTGCAAAACACCTTGATGAAATGGAACAGACTCTTGCCGAAAACGGCATTCCTGCAAGATGCTATCAGGAAATAATGTTTTCCCTGCCCGTATCTTTTGGAGAAAATGAGAGCAATATTTATATCTATCAGGGCACAGGCACAACAATGGATATGTACGAATATACGGCAGGAACAGCGCCGCGCAGTACCGATGAAATTGCGATAACACGAATTGCTGCGGATAAGTTGAAGGCCAATATTGGTGATACCGTTACCATCAAAACCATTGACGGGGATAAGGAATATATTATTTCCGCGTTTTACCAGGGGATGAATAATCAAGGCATTGGTATCAGACTTCACAGCGATGAGTCCATAAATTATGTGCAGGCGATAGGCGGTGTCGGTACGCAGATTACTTTTACGGATCATCCTGACAGCAGGGAGATAGAACAGAGAATGGAAGAAATCCGGAGGATTTTTCCCGATTATGAAAATATAAAAACCTGTGCCATGGAAACAGCAGAGAAGCTCGGTGTTACGGAAACTTTAGATGCAGTAAAATCCCTGGTAGTTGTTCTTACCATCGTATTAGCCGCACTCATAACCGTACTTATGGAGCGCTCCTTTATCGCCAGGGAGCAGGGTGAAATTGCACTCCTGAAAGCCGTAGGCACGAGAAACGGCAAAATTTACGCCTGCCACGCATTGCGATTTGCATTTGTGGGAGTTATCGCGGTCATGATCGGGGAAATTTTCGCCATGCCCCTGACGCACCTTTGCATTGACCCGATCTTTAAAATGATGGGTATGGAGCTTGCTGTTGACTATGTGGTCAAGCCTGTTGAAATGTATTTTATCTTCCCGCTTGTCATTCTTATTACAACAACCGTAAGCGCGTTTTTGACATCACTTTATACAAGAAAGATTAAGTCCTCCGATACTGCCAACATGGAATAAGACATGGAAGAATAAGACATTGAAAAATAAGACAATGAATAAGAAAGGAAATTATTATGAATATTTTAGAAGTAAAAGACCTCTGCAAAACATATATCGTAAACAAGCGGCAGAATAACGTTTTGAAAAATGTAAACTTTACCGTTTCCGAAGGCGAAATGGCAGCGGTTATGGGGCCGTCAGGTTCGGGTAAATCCACTCTTTTGTATGCTGTTTCGGGCATGGACTCCATTACCGCAGGCGAAGTAAAATTCTGTGGAAAGAATATCGCCCAAATGGGTGAAAAGGAACTTGCAGACTTACGTCTTGAGGAAATGGGCTTTATCTTCCAGCAGATGTATATGCTGAAAAATCTGACCGTTCTTGACAATATTATTCTGCCTGCGCTGCAATCCCATCAGAATACGGAAACACGAAAGGAAACGGTCGGGCGTGGACAGGACTTGATGCGTAAGCTTGGTATTATTGACATTGCCGATAATGACATCAATGAAGTTTCAGGCGGACAGCTTCAAAGAGCCTGCATCTGTAGAAGTATGATCAACAGACCGAAGGTTTTATTTGCGGATGAACCGACGGGCGCTTTGAACCGGACTGCCTCCAACGAGGTAATGAAGGAACTGGTAAAGTTAAACAAAGAAGGAACAACCATCATGATGGTGACCCATGATGCCAAGGTGGCCGCTAAGTGTTCCAGAGTATTGTATATTGTAGATGGCAACATTAAGGGCGAGTATATAAGTCCCACAGACTTAGAGATAAAAGAGAAGGACAGGGAGAGACTGTTAAATAGCTGGCTGTTGGAACTGGGATGGTAAAGCTTTGTGGAGCGGAGAACCTAAATTGTTTCAAAAATTCAGACAATTTATACAAATTACTAAAATTGTATAGTGTCAACCTACATTTTTGGATTGTCAAGCAATTATCGGAATGCTATAATCCTTGATGAATCGTGTACGGGAGGCGCTTTTACAATGGATAAAGAAGTGAATAAGAAGAAAAACGGTAATCAGGCGATGGTGAAGATATGCGGATTTATTGTAGATAAGAGAAATCTCTTTTTCCTGATCTTCGGTCTCCTGATTATTTTTTCTGCCGTGTCGAGAAACTGGGTCGGGGTAGAAAATGATATGGCTTTTTATCTGCCGGGAACGACGGAAACGCGTCAGGGGCTCGACCTCATGGAAGAGGAATTTATTACATACGGAACTTGTAACGTGATGATGGCGAACGTATCCTATGCGCAGGCGGAAGACATCTGCGGGCGGCTCGAACAGATAGAAGGGGTCTTTTCCGTGGATTTTGACGATACCGAAGAGCATTATACGAACGGTTCGGCCTATTATAATATTACGTTTGATTATGATGAAAAGGACGATATGTGTCTGACGGCCTTAGATAAGGTAAAAGAATTGCTGGAAGGTTACGACTATTATCTGACGACTTCTTTAGGAAATACGCAGTCGGAACTGATCGGGCAGGAGATGAATACGATTTCTGTACTGGTGGCGGTTATCGTTGTATCGGTACTGCTTCTGACAACGCAGGCTTATGCGGAGATTCCCGTACTGCTCATTACTTTCTTATCGGCGGCGATCATTCATATGGGAACCAATTTTCTGTTAGGGACGATTTCTTTCGTATCCGATTCCGTAACGATTGTCTTACAGTTGGCCCTGTCGGTAGACTATGCGGTCATTTTATTAAATAGATATAAAGAAGAACATGCCTCTTACGAGGCGCGCGAGGCGGTTATTATCGCGCTCAGCAAGGCGATACCGGAAATTGCGGGCAGTTCGCTGACGACAATCGGCGGTCTGATCGCCATGACTTTCATGCAGTATAAAATGGGGCCGGACCTTGGCGTGGTACTGATCAAGGCTATTTTGCTCAGTCTGTGCGCGGTCTTTTTATTAATGCCGGGTGTTATCATGCTTTTCTCGAATCTAATGGATAAGACCAGACATAAGAATTTTATCCCGGATATACCATTTGTGGGGAAATTTGCCTATGTTTCCCGATATATCGTGGCGCCTCTTTTTCTGGTGGCAATCATAGCGGGCTATATGATCTCCAAGGATTGCCCGTATGTATTCGGTTACAGTACGGTCACGCCGCCGCTGCAGAACAGCGTGCAGAAGGCGGAAGAAATGGAAGAGACGAATTTTGGTTCTTCCAATATGGTGGCCCTGATTGTCCCGGCGGGGGATTATGATAGTGAAAAAGCGCTGCTGCGCGATCTGGATATGTGCCCGGAAGTGGATTCTACCATGGGACTTGCCAATGTAGAGGCGATGGACGGCTACAATCTGACGGATAAATTAAATCCCCGGCAGTTTTCGGAGTTAATTGATCTGGATTATGAGGTGGCGGAGTTAATTTATACCGCCTATGCCGTAAATGATGAGGATTATGCGAAAGTGGTCAACGGTCTGGCGGATTATCAGGTGCCGCTGATTGATATGTTCATGTTCGTATATGACGAAGTGGAAGAAGGATATGTGACGTTAGACGATGATCTGCAGGAAACGCTGGACGATGCCTATAGAATGATGAATTTTGCCAAGAACCAGTTACAGGGCGAAAATTACAGCCGTATGCTGGTATATCTGACACTTCCCGAAGAAAGTGAGGAGACGTTTGCCTTTCTGGACAGGATGCACGAGATTGCCGGAAAATATTATGAAGGAACAGTGCTTGTCTGCGGTGAGTCGGTCAGCCAGTACGATTTACAGAAAACTTTTTCACGGGATAACATGGTAGTCAACGTCGTGTCGATACTGGTCGTTCTGGTCGTGCTTTTATTTACCTTTAAGTCGGCAGGTATGCCTGTATTATTAATTGCAGTCATCCAGGGCAGTATCTGGATCAACTTTTCCGTGCCGTCCCTACAGCATGATAATCTCTTTTTCCTGGGCTATCTGATTGTCAGCTCCATCCAAATGGGCGCCAATATCGACTATGCCATCGTGATTGCCAGCCGTTATACAGACCTGCGTAAAACAATGGGTAGAAAAGAGTCTATTATCGACACCATGAATCTATCGTTCCCGACGATTGTTACTTCCGGTACGATGCTGGCCGTAGCGGGGATCCTGATCGGTAAGCTGACTTCCGATGTGGCGATTTTCGGTATCGGAAAGTGTCTGGGGCGCGGTACGCTGATTTCCATATTTATTACCATGTTCGTGCTGCCGCAGATCCTACTGGTGGGCGATACCATTATAGAAAAGACGGCCTTTGTCATGAATATGCCGATCAGGACCAAGACGGCGACGGGACTTATAAAAGTGGATGGTCTGGTGCGCGGTAAGATCGACGGTATGGTGACAGGTACGATGAAGGCCATTATCCGGGGTAACGTGAGCGCCTATGTGGAGGCCGGAGACGTTACGGAACTGACGGAAGAGGAATATCAGAAGCTTTCCAATGAGATGAATAAAGAAACGGGTGCAGAGAAAGAAAGCGGGGAGGTGAAGAGTTATGTATAAAAAAGGAAGAGTTTCCTTTAGAATAACTTCCCTGTTACTGGCAATGCTGCTTGCAGGGATGTCTGTCATGCCGATATCGGCCGAAGAGGGCAGCGGGAAAAGTGCGAAGGCGCTGGATAGAGAGGAAACGGAAGAAACAGAAGCGGCGGTTGCTACGCTGGAAGACGCCAGAGTGACGTTGGCGGCTTATGAAGATGCGGAAACGGAATGGGAAGAGATAACCATAGATTCCATAGAGGATTTAAAAGAGTTTTCCAGAAACTGCTGGCTGGATACCTGGTCGCAGAATAAAAAAGTATATCTGGAGGCTGACCTTGACCTGGCGGGCAGCGATTTTACGCCCATCCCTACTTTCGGCGGATACTTCGACGGGCAGGGACATACGATAAGCGGCCTTTTTATCAGGGACGCCGTATCCTATACGGGATTATTTTCCTATACGCAAAGAAGCGCCGTGATCGTAGGGCTGAATGTCAAGGGCAGCGTGAAGCCATTTGGCAAGCAGATGATAGTCGGCGGAATCGTCGGCGATAACAGCGGTATCATCTTTAACTGCCGGTTTGATGGTATCGTGGAAGGAAACGATTATGTCGGCGGAATCGTCGGTTTTAATGAGATCAGCGGTGTTATACTTGATTGCAGCAGTAACGGTAAGGTTACGGGGGCGCATTATACGGGCGGAATCGTCGGCGATAATACGGGGAATGTCGCAGTCTGCGTCAATGACGCCGATGTGAATATCTCCGGGGAAGAGCAGGAGAAATCCTTAGAAGATCTCAATGAACTTACCCAGTATACGTCAGGGCTTCTGGATGCGGGGGAGAGCGGCCAGACAAGCGAAAAAGAAGCCGCGGTCAACAGCAACACGATAGATTCGGGCGGAATCGCGGGCCTTTCTACCGGTATTATCCAGTTTTGCAAAAATAACGGCGATATCGGTTATGAGCATGTCGGGTATAACGCAGGCGGTATCGTCGGGCGTCAGTCAGGATATGTTTATGGCTGTGAGAATACCGGAATGGTCTGCGGCCGTAAGGATGTCGGCGGAATCGCGGGGCAGACGGAACCGTTTATCGCTATTGATCTAAGCAAGGATATCGCCTATCAGCTTGCTGAAAATATTGATATCATGCACGATCTGACGGACAGGATGTTAGATGATGCCGGCTCGGAGTCGGATGTCATTGCAGGACGGCTTTCTATCATACAGGATTTTGCAGATAAAGCATTGGACGATACCTCTTATCTGGCGGATAAGACAGTAGAATGGACGGATGGTATGGTCGGCTCCGTCAACGAGGCAATCAACCGTCTGGATTACGTGATGGACGAAACCGCCAAACAAAACGGTATGTTAGACCAGACGAGGGAGGCTGCGGGCAACGTAAAAAACGCCGCTTATGAACTGGAAGATACGGTTGAGGCGCTGGATATCTACCAGTATATGACGCAGGAAGAAAGAGAGAAGTATGATAATGCCAAGGCCGAGATGGATGAAGCGTCGAGACAGTATGCTGATGATTATGCCAAAGCAGTAAAAGCTTATGAGCATTATTATATTGATACGATACGCAAAAACGCGCCATATACGGGCGGGGACTGTAATGAGGACGATCTGCGGCCGCTGGTTGGAGGCGTGGTACAGGCATCATGGGCCGGCGGCAGTAATTACAGCGCTTATCTGGACGTGGAAGGCTGGGTACATTATGACGCCGCGGCGGATACGCAGAGTTCTTTTCCGGCATCCGAAGGAGAACAGGCGACACTGGATAACGATCTGTTAAGCGATGTGGCTGCGGAAATTTCCGATAATGCTTCAGACATTGATACGGCGGCTTCTGCCTATGCAGATGCGCAGTATCGAATCACCCATGGAGGAACGACGGGGTATACAGATGGTATGCGGGACTATCTGGAAACCATGTCGGATATTGTGCTGGCGCATCAGAGCCAGATGACAGAAGGCGCGGTCAATGAGTTAAAAGATGCGGTCGGCTATACGCAGGATGCATCGGGCAATTTACAGGCGGCAGGAAATGAGGCGAAAAACATCGCGGATACGCTGAATGGAATGCCGGATATCGAGATGCCGCTTTTAGGCGATGGCTACCGTAGTAAGACTAACAGTCTGACTTCCAATTTACAGGGGCTTTCGGAAAATATCGGTTATCTGAACGGCGAGATGTCTACCACCAATGATGTCCTGCTGGCGGATTTAGAAGAACTGAACAATCAGTTCAGTACAATCATGCGGCTGTATACGGATGCCATCGACGGCGTACTGGATATGGATTATTCCAATATCTATGAAGACAATTCCGAAGAGGACGCTGAAACAAGCACTGACGCGACGATTGCCGAATGCAATAACAGCGGCACGGTCAGAGGGGATATCAATATAGCCGGTATCGCCGGAACAATGGCCATTGAATACGATTTTGACCTGGAGAGTGATGTGACGGGTATCGAAGATGCCAAGTTAAATTCCACGTTCCTAACGAAATGCGTACTGCGCGGTAATGTAAATTCCGGTAAGATAACGGCGCAGAAAAACTGTGCGGGCGGCATATCCGGCTTACAGGAGATGGGAACCATTCTCTGGTGTGAAAATTACGGAAAGATCGTGAGCAGCACAGGCAGTTATGTAGGCGGTATCACAGGAGAATCACGTTCCCATATCAATAAAAGCTATGCCAAGTGCAGCCTGTCGGGAGATGAGTATGTAGCGGGTATCGCAGGATACGCTTCGAGTATCACAGACTGCTGCGCGATGGTGAGAGTGCAGGAGGCGACGGCTTTTTACGGAGCGATCGCCGGCAAAACGGATGAAGAAGGAGAAATTGCAGGGAATTTCTTCGTATCGGAGGAAATCGCAGGTATCGACCGTATCAGCTACAGCGGCAAGGCGGAGCCGCTTGCCTATAAGGATATGCTGGATGTAGAAGGTCTGCCGGAAAAGTTCCGTATGATGACGATATCGTTTTATGCGGATGAGGAAGAAGTAGAAACATTGGAATGTCCTTACGGCGGCATGGTGTCTTCCGGCATGTATCCTGACATTCCGGTTAAGGAGGGCTTCTATGCAGACTGGAATATCAAGGAATTAAGAAATGTGACGCAGGATGAGGACGTTACGGTAGAATATGTCCGTTATCTGACGACGATAGCTTCTGGTGAGATGCGTGCGAACGCGCAGTCGGTACTGCTCGTGGATGGGATGTTTGAAAAAGAAGCGGTACTGGAAGTGAGCGGACTTGCTGCGGATAATGATGTGTCAGGGGAGAATGTTTCAGGAGACAGCGGCCTTTCCGGTATCGCGTCGGGAGATATCGTAGAGCGCTGGCAGGTAAGTTTTACGGGCGATGGCAACCGTGAGCATCAGTTCCGTTATCAGGCGCCGCAGGGTGAGACGGAAGATGTGAGCATCTATGTGAAAACCGGTGATACCTGGGTCAAAGCGGATACGGAACTTATGGGAATCTATCATCTGTTTAGCGCAGAAGGGACGGATCTGGAGATCATGGCCTGCGTACATGTGAAAGGGATCATGGATTATCTGGTTTACATAATTACTGGAACGGTAGTGCTGGCGGCGGTAGTCGTTCTGATCGTCATGAAGGTGCGGAAGAAGAAAAAGGCGAAGCGGAAAGCGGCGGCCGAGTCGGAGGAAAAGGAAGAGTAAAAGTGTTCTCATTTCGGAACAAAACCATGAAAATCATGAAATGTGAATCGAAAACAGGGCAGTCATAATCAGACAGCCCTGTTTTTCATACGAACCAACATTTTACCGCTGCGCGGAATCTCAGATTATTACGCCATTTTTTCAAACACCGGCATATAATCAAGCGGCGCGTCCACGCTTACCGTGCAGTTTCCGTCAAATACTTCGCCAGTGGAGGTCAGTTTCCATTTGCCATCAGGAAGATAGACGCCGCGTTTCCATTCGTTCAGATGCAGGATGGGAGCAACCAGGTACTTTGCGCCGAACATATACTGATCCTGCAATTCCCAGCACTTATCATCTCCCGGGAATTCATAGAACATGGTACGCAAAAGCGGAGAACCGTTTGTATGCGCTTCTTCGTATAAGGAGCGGATATACTGGCGCGTACACGGAAGGAATCTTTTCCCCATGCTTCAATCCTCAGTTTTTCGCCCTTGCTGTAACATACCAGGGCCCCGTTGTCATTTTCAAATCTCATATGCGTCCTCCTTTTTTGAACTGTTACACGTTTTGGTATTTTACGTGCTCCGCTTTTTCCATTATGATGATATGATACTATTGCAGGGAGAAAAAATCTATTGAAATACTACTCTATAGTGATACTATAGTATTATATGGTAAGGGGAATTTATATGCGGGAATCAGAAGTTCGAGGCGGGAGAGGGTGATATTCTGGCGATACCGCCTAATATGCTGCATACCGCGTACCCGTGCAGGGGTATGGTGAGTTGAAAGCTGTGACGGAGCGGATTTTTCATTGTGTATATGAAAATTCGACACAGGCGGATCTGCTGCTAAAAAGTGAACTGATGCGTTTCATCTGGCTGTTATTAATCCAGATAATTAAGTGATAATTTATTAGACTTTGCTCTTTTCCTGTGATATACTGTAAACAGTTATCAGAAAAATAAAAAGTACGGCAATTATAATAACGGTGGGGAAATATGGCAGACAATGAATTATTACTGGCTATGTCAGATATGCTTGATAAAAAATTAAAGCCGGTTAATGATAGGCTTAAAAAGATTGAATTGACACAAGAAAATGATATACTTCCACGATTGCAGAATATTGAAGCATGTTACACAAGTACTTATAAACGTTATCAAACAGGTGTTGAACAAATTGAAGCAATGCAGGCTGATATTGATGTTATAAAAAGTGTTATTCGTGAACATTCTGAAAAACTCCAGAAATTAGCGTAGTATCACCACAGTTCAATTTTACGCAGTAAAAGTGTAAGGTCCATAAAATTATCAGGGACTTTACACTTTTTATCTTATAGGAAAGTCCGTCATCAGATGGACATGGAATCAGAAGGCGAACTTGTTTGCTTTTTATTATATAGGAAATTCATCAACGGGCCGGGATTTCGTGCCTTGAGTGGTTATATAGAGGACAGGAAAGGACAGATAGTAAAGATGGAAAAAAGGATAAAAGGGATTTTATTAGCAGGAGTCTTGGGGATAGCGGCCGTGCTGTTATCCGCCTGCGGTGCGCAAAAAGAGGCGGCGGACGATCAGGTTACGGACGGCTGGGAACTGGTAGAGGAAGTTGCGGATTCAGGGACAGAAGCGGAAACTATCCTGTCTTCTGGCGAAGGAACCGCTCCGTCTGTCGGTATTGGGGAGTCTGCCGGAGCTGAAACAGATGCCGGGAACGGGACGGCATACTGTGAAATCTACGAACGGTTCATTATGCAAAAAGAGGGAGACGCGCTTCTTTTTTCCCTGATCTATCTGGATGCGGATGATATTCCGGAACTGGTCGTTCTGGATAGAGGATACGAATCCTATTCGGTGTATACGGTGCGGGACGGTGAGATCTTTTGCATGGCGGATTCCATGATAACCGTGGAGATGACATATTTAGAGCGCGGCGGCATCATTGTCTTATTCGCGCGTTGGAACGGCGGCGGTGATGAAGGGGGATACGGCAGGTATTATTATCAGGTAAGTACGGATAAGACCTGTGTGAATGACGATCCCGCGATGTTAAATTATGCTTACAATGCCGTTTATGATGAAGAGGAAAACTGGACGGGCGAAGGCGTCATAAAATATTATCATCTGGGTCAGGAGATTGACGCCGCAGAATATCAGCAGCTGGCGGATAGTCTGGGGATCGTGGAAGAGAAGGAAAAAAGCTGCGTGGAAAATGCGTCAGGGAAAGAAGAGATGGTAAAGCTGCTGAACGGTCAGGGAGGCGCGGCAGGAGACTCTGTAAAACAGGCGGCGGTGGAAAACTCTATAGAACAGGCGGAGGACGGAGACAACAGAACCGTGAGGGGAGCCTATTATGACGTGCTGGATAACCTGTATACAACATATACGCTCCCGGATGGAACCGAACTTGGGTATGACGGGATGAGGGATCTGTCTGAAAATACTTATGCCATATATGATGTTGACCAAGATAGTCAAGAAGAACTCATCCTTACATGGACAACTACTTATACGGCGGGCATGGCAGGAATTGTATACGGTTTTGACTCTGCGTCAGGAACGGTCAGGCTGGAACTTTTGGAATATCCGATGCTGACTTTTTATGATAACGGTGTAGCGGAGGCAGGATTGTCCCACAACCACGGACTGGCGGGCGCCATGCCGGAGGGCATGGATTTCTGGCCTTATTTTTTATATCAGTATGATAAGGAAACGGACACTTATGTGATGCGCGCGTCTGTGGACGCATGGAATAAGGCGTTTCGTGATACGGATTATGAAGGGAATGCTTTTCCTGATGCGATCGATGCTGACGGCGATGGCGTGGTGTATATAATAGAAAGCGGAGAAGAGAAAGAGCTGCTGGATGCGGAGGATTACGGGAAATGGCGGGATTCCGTGATCGGAAGGGCCGGGGAGATCAAGATACCGTTTGAGCCGATGACGGGGGAGTGGGGAGTCGGTCACTGAATTGTCACTTTGTTGTGTTACTATCGGTATAAATGGTAAGCATGTATGAACTTATGATCCATGCTGTAATGTATATCAGCAAAAAGCATATCAGCAAAAAGCAGAGCAGAGGAAACTGGATGAGAGAATTATATTATATCGAGGATGATACCGACATCGCCGACAGTGTCAAAGAATATCTGGAACAAAAAGGCATCCGGGTAACGGTATACGCCACGCTTGCCGAGGGCCGGAAAGCCATGGAAAAGCGTGTGCCGACGCTTGTTTTGTTAGACTGGAATATGCCGGATGGCCACGGAGATGGCCTGTGCCGCTGGATCCGCGGCAATTGGAAGGAACTGCCGGTCATTTTCCTGACTATCCGGGGAGATTCGCAGGATATTGTCGCGGGGTTTGAGAGCGGGGCTGATGACTATGTGGTAAAACCTTTTGCCCTGGAAGTATTGTATTCGCGGATCATGGCCCTGCTGCGCAGGAGTGAAAAGGTAACAGAACAGTATCTGTCCTGCGACGGGATCATCCTTGACCAGAAGCGCATGAGCGTTTCCCTTCATATGGAGGAAGTACTTTTAAGCGCGGCGGAGTATCAGCTGCTCCTATTTTTGATGCAGAATAAAGGCAGGACGGTGACCAGAGAAAGAATCTTAGAACAGGTATGGGATGTAAAAGGCAGTTATGTGAATGATAACACACTGACAGTCACCATGAAGCGGCTGCGGGACAAACTGCGTCAGCTGACCTGTTTAAAAACCGTCAGGAGTGTGGGATACCGTATGGAGGATACGATATGAACGGACAAAATATTTTTTTTGCGGCAGTCGGATTTCTGGCGGGAGCCGCTTTTTTCTTTCTATATTTATATGCCGGAAACGGGCGGAAAGCGCGCGCATCCAGGCACTGACCGATTATCTGGAAGAGGTCAATATGGGAAAAGCGATCATCCTTTC
Organism: Ruminococcus sp.; assembly: GCA_023663085.1. Classification (GTDB taxonomy): domain Bacteria; phylum Bacillota; class Clostridia; order Lachnospirales; family Lachnospiraceae; genus UBA3282. Next base: position 50,409 of record JAMPIB010000019.1, read on the forward strand.
TACATCCGGAGAGGATGATTTTTCTAAACTGGAGGATGAAATCTATAAGACTGTGACCTATCTGTATCAGACAAAAGAGGCGGCTTTGCAGGCCAGAAATCATTTCGCCGGGAATCTGGCAGGTATCGCGCATCAGTTAAAAACGCCAATCACGGCGCTTTCTCTTTCTTTGCAGACGATACAGGAAGAATATACTCCGGACAAGGTACGGCAGATGCAAAAACAGCTGGCCAGACTGACGCATCTGGAAGAAGCGCTGCTTGTTTTATCACGGCTGGACAGCGGGACGTTAGTCTTTCAGAAAGAAGAGATTGATGTTTATACCCTGCTTGTTCTGGCGGCGGACAATCTGCAGGAATTACTGGCGGCCGCAGGCACTTCCCTGGATATCCCCGAACTGGGAGAAATGGCGCTTATGGCCGACCTGGACTGGACTATGGAGGCGGTCATGAATGTAATGAAAAATTGTATGGAACATAATGCAGGCGGAACCGTGCACTGTTTTTATGAGCAGAATCCTTTATATACCGGGATACGGATATGGGATGAGGGAGAAGGGTTGGATAAAGAAGATATTCCACATCTTTTTACGCGCTTTTATCGGGGAAAAAATGCGCATGAAGGGGGTCTGGGGATAGGACTGGCCCTGGCAAAAGAGATCATCGAAAGACAGAACGGGACGATACGCGCTGATAATCTGTCTGACGGCGGAGCATGTTTTGAGATCAGGATTTATAGTCACTGAGTTGTCATTTTGGGGTGATATATTAGTTGTAGAAATAATGGGACGGGACGGCCGCTTGATTCGCTGCCCGCAGGAAAAATAAAAAAATGGTAAAGGGATGGATGGGGAAATGAAGATTTTGGAGTGCGAGAAAGTGCGGAAAGTGTATGGTTCGGGAAGTAGTCAGACAACAGCGTTAGATGGGATAGATCTGGTCGTGGAGCGGGGAGAGTTCGTGGCCATCGTCGGCGCATCGGGTTCGGGCAAATCTACACTTTTGCATATTCTGGGGAGTGTGGACAGACCGACTGACGGAAAGGTGGTCATAGACGGGATGGATCTTTCAGATTTAAATCCGACGCAGGCGGCCATTTTCCGTCGGAGAAAGGTAGGACTGGTGTATCAGTTTTATAATCTGATCCCGACGCTTACGGTGCGCCAGAATATACGTATGCCGCTTACACTGGATAAAAAGAAAGTAAATGAAGAGTATTTTGAGAAAGTGACGGTGTCTCTCGGTATTTCCGATAAGCTGGAGGCCTTGCCGCATCAGTTATCGGGCGGACAGCAGCAGAGAGCGGCGATCGCACGTTCCCTGATCTATCGTCCGGCTCTGCTTCTGGCGGACGAGCCGACCGGCAATCTTGACCGCAGAAATTCCGAGGAGATCATGGATATGCTGAAACTTTCCAACCGCAATCTGCAACAGACGATACTGCTCATCACTCATGATGAAAAAGCGGCGTTAGCGGCGGATCGCATCATAACGCTGGAGGATGGGCGTATCATCGACGATAAACGACGGGAGGTGAAGGCGTTGTCATAAGTAACAGTTCAGTCTTCTGTCAGCAAGAGACTGAACTATTACTTATGACAGCCGTTGTATATGTGGAAAGAATATTCGAGAGGTTATCTGAAAAATAATCGTTCATCAGGAATGGCCGTAAGGACAGCGGTTTTTATCTCGGCCCTGCTCTTATCGTTGTTGTGCTGCCTTTTTTATAATGCGTGGAAATACGAAACAGAGCGGATCGAACTGGAAGAGGGCGGCTGGCACAGCCGGATCGTGGGGGAACTGGACGAAGAAGAGATAGAGTCTGTTACTGATTTTGCTCATGTAAAAGATGTGCTTATCAGGGAAAAAGAAGAAAGCGCCGCCGGGACGATGGCGGAACTATATTTTGACAAAATGAGCGCAGTCTTTGAAGGGACGCCGAAAATTGCTGCGGCTTTCGGGATCCCTGTGGAAAATATCACCTATCATTACAGCCTTTTAGCGATGTATCTGATACGCGGTGCAGAGGATACGGCGCCGCGGCTGGTGTTTCCGCTGTTTCTATTAATTGTAACACTTGCGTCATTTTCTCTCATCATTATCATACACAATGCTTTTGCCATCACTATGAATGCCAGACTTCACCAATTCGGCATTCTGGCCAGTATCGGGGCCACGCCGAAACAGATCAGAGTCTGCCTTTTGCAGGAGGCGGCAGCGTTGTGCGCACTTCCCATTATCGTGGGGAATCTGGCGGGCATTGCTGTCAGCAAGGTGCTTTTGTGGATGACCAATATTTTTTTGGGAAACGAAGTGCCCGGCAGACACGAGGCGCTTTTTGGCTATCATCCGTTCGTATTTTTGTTGACGTTGTCCGTAACGATAATCACGATATGGCTCTCCGTCTGGATTCCCGCCAGAAAACTGAGCAGGCTGACACCATTAGAGGCGATCAAAAACAGCGGCGGATTACAGTTAAAGCACAGGAAAAATCCACGTATCCTGCGGCTTTTATTTGGTGCGGAAGGCGAACTGGCGGCGAATGCTTTGCAGGCGCAGAAAAAAGCCATGCGGACAGGTACGCTTTCCCTCATCTTTTCTTTTATGGCCTTTACGCTCATGCAATGCTTTTTTACCATGTCAGAGATCAGTACGAGGGAGACTTACTTTGAGCGGTATCAGGATACATGGGATATCATGGTCACGGTCAAAGGCGCGGCGGCGGAGTCTTTTGAAGAAACAGAAGAAATACAGAAACTTCCCAGTATAGAAAGCGCCGTCATATACCAGAAAGCGATGGCCGGGCGGCTTATAACAGAAGAAGAAATGAGCGATAAGATGAGGGCATGCGGCGGCTTTTCACACGCCTCTGCACAGGATGTGACAAAGACTACTGAAGGCTGGATGGTAAACGCGCCAATCGTTATACTGGATGATGCCAGTTTTCTGGCTTACTGTGAGCAGATCGGCATTTCACCGCGGCTGGATGGGGTAGTCATACGGAACCTGATACGGGATGTGACCAGTCCCGACTTCCGGCATCCTGTGGAAATGCCTTACTTAAAAGTGCCGGATGATGCGGAAAGTGCCGTAAGTATTATAAATATTTTAAGAACATCCGCAAAAGAAGAAGCGGTCAAAGTCCCTGTGCTGGCCTATACGGCGGAAGTTCCTGTTTTGCGGGAAGAATATGCGACGCTGGATTATTACGAACTGGTGCACTTTATGCCGGTATCTCTGTGGAAGGAGATAGCGGAACAGACTGGCGGATGGCCAGGCGGTGCGGAGGGGGAGCTTTATATCCGCGTTCTGGGCAGGGATGGTGTGACATTGGAGGAACTGAATGCTCTGCAGGATGGGATTGAACAGATTGTTGGCCGGAAATATCAGTCGGAAAGCGAAAACCGCATTCAGAAGTATGAGACGAATAACAGGATGCTGCAGGGGATGAAGATTGTATTTGGCGTGTTCTGCGTTCTGCTGGCGATTATCGGTATCGGAAATATCTTTTCTAATACATCAGGGTTTGTGCGCCAGAGAAAAAGGGAATTTGCCCGCTATATGTCTGTCGGCATGACGCCGGGGGAAATCCGGAAAATGTTCTGCATAGAAGCGCTGATCGTCGCGGGACGTCCGATTCTGTTTACAGTTCCGATCGCGCTTGTGGCAGCAGGGTACATGCTCCGCGCAAGTTATCTGGAAGTGGAGGTTTTTCTGGCGGAGAAACCGTTTGTACCGGTCGGTGTTTTCATGCTGGTTATTATGGCGACGGTGGCCTTCGCTTACTATCTTGGCTGGCGGAATGTGCGAAAGATCAGGTTGAGCGAGGTTTTGCGGGATGATACGATGATGTGAGGGGGTGTACTCAAAGATGCATGGATACTGCGACACGGAGCAGGGTTTTGGAGGCGATGTCTCTTATGCTGCCCATCAAGGGCGGCGTTTCATGAAAACCATTATATCCCGTCATAGAATGCAAAGTTCACATAGGTAACAGAATTTAATGGAATAGTGCATACCTGTGTGGTAAGATAATGATGTTGGATAATTCAACCGGAAATTGTGTTGATATTCAGGGCGAAGGGAAATTCAATGAAAGAAACGCTGAGGAATCGATTATATATAAAAATTTTAGTATCGGATTTAATCTCCAATTTTGGAGATATACTTTATTATTTGGCACTGTTGAATTACGTTCTTCAAATTGAGCAAAGTAATTTTGCCATTGCAATTATCAATGCATCCGAGATTATACCAATCTTATTTTCGTTTCTACTTGGATATTTTGCGGATCAAAATAGAAAACGTGTGGCGGCTATAATAAAAACATTGGTCGTCAGAATAGCTGTATATTTGTTCGTCGCTATCATAATCGGATTTAAACCGAGTCTTTTTATTGTAATGGTGGTCAGCTTTGCTAATTTTATTTCTGATTTAGCCGGGCAATATGAGAATAGTCTATATTATCCGATCAGCAACCAACTTGTCCGGGATGAAGTGCGGGAAGAGGTTATGGCTTTCCGGCAGTCTCTTACAATGAGCCTGAACATTCTTTTTCAAGCGGTTGGAGGCGTGCTGATCTGTTATATCTCATTTCGTCATCTGGCAATGATCAATGCTTTTACCTTTGCAGTAAGCATGATGATTGTAGTTTGCTCAAAGACGGAAATGCGAAAGTATTGTCAAAACGAGGAAAGGGCAGCACGAAAGGAAAAGCAATCGATGCAGCAGCTTTTCCGTCATCTAAAGAAAGAATTAGTGGATGCAGTCAAACTCCTCTGGAAGATACCCGGAATCAAAGAAACTTTGGCGGCTATTCCTGTATTAAATGCGGGTCTTGCGGTGGTAACGTCGATTGTGGTGTTACATATGGCCGAGAATCCAGCTTTTTGTGTAATTAGTGCTGAAACCACCATCGCTCTTGTGGCAATATGTGAAACGGCTGGGAGAATAGTGGGAAGTACGCTGACGATTTTTACATTTAAAAAAATGAAACTGACTGATGCAGTCAAAATTATACTGTTATTTATCATTATTCTGTTTTCAGGGATTATTGTGTATAATATCTATATCGTTTTGGCAGCCTTATTCATAGCAAGCCTATTGACTGGATGCGTCGATCCAAAAATGGGAGCGTTGATTTTTAAAAATCTTGACAAAACAAAGTTGGCAACGGCGTTCGGAGGCATGACAACTTATTTTCAGTTGGGAGATATCGTATCTAAAATACTTTTTTCTATTTTGGTAATGTGCTTTGCCACAAAGACGATTGCAGGAATTTACATATTAATCACGGTTCTTTTCTTAGGATATATCATATTTCAGGGCAAGAAAAAGTGATGAAAAAGGATGAATAAATTTTTGAATCTTTCCGAAGTTAGTTGAAATAAGCCTTTTCCAACATGGAAAAATATGG
>JAMPIB010000001.1 GCA_023663085.1 Ruminococcus sp.
TTGACGGCAAAGGGCCGATTCAGACTGACAAATATCGTAAGATTGAAAGAGTTGCATCCGGTGTTATCACAAGAAAATCCGTTGATACACCGTTGCAGACAGGTATCAAGGCGATCGACTCCATGGTGCCTATCGGAAGAGGCCAGAGAGAGTTGATCATCGGCGACAGACAGACCGGTAAGACCGCGATCGCCGTTGATACGATCATCAACCAGAAAGGGCAGAACGTAAAATGTATTTACGTGGCGATCGGACAGAAATCTTCTACGGTTGCGTCTATCGTAAAGACACTGACCGAGTTCGGCGCTATGAGTTATACAACGGTAGTTGCCGCTTCTGCAAGTGAGCTGGCTCCGTTACAGTATATTGCACCGTATTCCGGATGCGCGATCGGTGAAGAATGGATGGAGAACGGGGAAGACGTTCTTGTTGTATATGATGACTTGAGTAAGCATGCGGTTGCATACCGTACACTTTCCCTGCTTCTTAGAAGACCGCCGGGACGTGAGGCTTATCCGGGTGACGTTTTCTATCTGCATTCAAGACTGTTAGAGCGTGCAGCCAGAATGAGTGATGAGTACGGCGGAGGTTCCCTGACGGCGCTGCCGATCATCGAAACGCAGGCGGGTGACGTTTCCGCTTATATTCCGACGAACGTTATTTCTATCACGGATGGTCAGATCTATCTGGAAACAGAAATGTTCAACTCCGGTTTCAGACCTGCCGTTAATGCCGGTCTTTCCGTATCCCGTGTTGGTGGTGCGGCGCAGATCAAGGCGATGAAATCCATTGCGGCACCTATCCGTGTGGAACTGGCGCAGTATCGTGAACTGGCAGCTTTCTCACAGTTCGGTTCTGAACTGGATGCCGATACCAAAGAGAAGCTGGCGCAGGGTGAAAGGATCAAGGAAATCCTGAAGCAGCCTCAGTACAAGCCGATGCCTGTACAGTATCAGGTAATCATCATCTTTGCGGCAACGAACAAGTATTTGCTGGATGTTGCGGTAGAAGATATTACCAGATTTGAGACAGAGTTCTTTGAGTTTCTGGATACCAAATATCCTGAGATCCCGAGTACGATCGCGGCTGAGAAAGTAATCTCCCAAACGACGGAAGAAGCACTCAGGAAATCTATTGAAGAATTTAAAGCGCAGTTTAAGTAGGTTGAAAAATAAATTTTTCAACCGCGAATTTGTGTCTTTTGGCCACAAATATCGCAGGCTGAGCAGAAATGGAGGATTACTATGGCCTCAATGAGAGACATTAAAAGGCGTAAGGGTAGTATTCAGAGTACTCAGCAGATTACCAAAGCGATGAAACTTGTTTCTACCGTAAAACTGCAAAGAGCAAAACAGCGTGCGGAACAGTCCAAGGCGTATTTTAACTGTATGTACGAGACCGTGACTTCTGTACTGGCCAAGACTGGCAACTTAAACCACCCCTATTTAAGCGGCGGGGACTCTGACAAAAAAGCGGTCATTGTCATTACGTCCAACAGGGGACTTGCAGGCGGATATAATTCCAATGTCGTCAAGCTGATCACACAGGGCGGCTTGAAAAAAGAAGACCTTCGCATTTATGCGGTAGGTAAAAAAGGAAAAGACACGCTGCAAAGATACGGTTATGAGATTGTGGAAGAGGATTCCGACATTATCGAAGAACCGCTTTATGTAGATGCGATGGCACTCAGTTCCAGAGTGCTGGAAGCCTATGTAAAGGGTGAAGTCGGAGAAATCTATCTTGCCTATACAGGTTTTAAGAATACCGTGGTACATGAACCGACTTTGTTAAAGCTTCTTCCGGTGGAGCCGGAGAAGAAAGAAGAGGCGGTACAGGATAAAGAGAGCAAGGCGCTCATGAATTTTGAACCGGAAGATGACGAGGCGCTTGATCTGATCATTCCCAAATATGTTACCAGCCTGATATATGGCGGTCTGATAGAGTCCGTTGCCAGTGAGAACGGCGCGAGAATGCAGGCCATGGATTCCGCAACAAGCAATGCTGAAGAAATGATAGATCACTTATCGCTGATGTATAACAGAGCAAGACAGGGCTCTATTACACAGGAATTAACTGAAATTATCGCAGGAGCGAATGCTATTTCTTAGAATGAAAATGGCGCTTCTGTAAGATGGAAAGGAAAAAAAGATGGCAGAAGTGAAAAATGGCGAAAGCCGTGGAAAACTTACTCAGATTATCGGTGCGGTACTGGATATCAAATTTTTTGAAGGAAACCTGCCCGAGATCAACGATGCGATTAAGATTCCCTTAAAAGATGGCGCTGAGTTGATCGTAGAAGTATCCCAGCATCTGGGTGATGATACTGTTAGATGTATTGCCATGGGTTCTACCGATGGACTTGTAAGAGGTATGGAAGCGATCGCAACAGGCGCTCCGATCACGGTACCGGTCGGCGAGAACACATTGGGACGTATCTTTAACGTTTTGGGACAGCCGATTGATAACATTCCTGCTCCGACAGACGTTTCTTACGAACCGATCCACAGAGCAGCTCCTAAATTCGAGGAACAGGCTACCGAAACCGAAATGTTTGAAACGGGTATCAAGGTCGTAGACCTTTTATGTCCGTATCAGAAGGGTGGTAAGATCGGATTGTTCGGTGGTGCCGGCGTTGGTAAGACGGTACTTATCCAGGAACTTATCAGAAATATCGCGACAGAACACGGCGGATATTCTGTATTTACCGGTGTTGGTGAGCGTACAAGAGAGGGTAACGATCTTTACTACGAAATGAAGGAATCAGGTGTTATTGATAAGACGACGATGGTATTCGGACAGATGAACGAACCTCCGGGAGCCAGAATGAGAGTTGGTCTTACAGGTCTTACCATGGCGGAATATTTCCGTGATAAAGGCGGTAAGGATGTGCTGCTCTTTATTGATAATATCTTCCGTTTCACGCAGGCGGGCTCCGAGGTATCCGCATTGCTTGGACGTATGCCTTCGGCGGTTGGTTATCAGCCGACATTACAGACGGAGATGGGGGCTCTTCAGGAGAGAATTACCTCAACCAAGAACGGTTCCATTACTTCCGTACAGGCTGTATATGTACCGGCTGACGACTTGACAGACCCCGCTCCGGCGACGACGTTTGCCCATCTGGACGCGACAACCGTATTGTCCAGATCTATCGTAGAACTTGGTATCTATCCGGCGGTCGATCCGCTTGAGTCAACCTCCAGGATCCTTGATCCGAGAATCGTAGGGGACGAGCATTATCAGGTAGCGCGAGGTGTACAGGAAATCCTGCAGAAGTATAAGGAATTACAGGATATCATTGCGATCCTTGGTATGGACGAACTTTCAGAAGAAGATAAACTGGTTGTTTCCCGTGCAAGAAAGATCCAGAGATTCTTGTCACAGCCGTTCTTCGTTGCAGAGCAGTTTACCGGATATGTGGGTAAATATGTACCGATCACAGAGACGATCAGAGGTTTTAAGGAGATACTGGAAGGTAAGCATGATGATATTCCGGAAAGCTATTTCCTGAATGCAGGAAGCATTGATGACGTACTTGCCCGCGTAAAGTAAGGGGGGCACAGTATGGCGGAAAATGACAATAAGTTTACATTAAAAGTGATCACTCCTGACAGGGTATTTTATGAAGAAGAAGTATCCATGGTGGAGTTTAATACCGTAGAAGGCGAAGTCGGTATCTATAAAGAGCATATTCCGATGACTATGATCGTCGCACCCGGTATTTTGACCATCACGCAGGATGGTGAGACGAAAGAGGCCGCGCTGCACGCAGGTTTCGCAGAAGTATTGCAGGATAAGGTGACAATACTTGCAGAGATCATCGAGTGGCCGGCGGAAATTGATCTGCAGCGTGCACAGGAGGCAAAAGTGCGTGCGGAAGAAAGAATCCGCGAAAACGCCCCCGGTACAGATATGAAACGTGCCGAACTCTCCCTCAAACGTGCCGTTGCCAGGATCAACGCAATTGATTACAAATAGAAGTTCTTAACACCGCGTCCAATGGCGCGGTGTTTTTAGAACTTCTTTTCACTCAGCGTATAAGATATAACTCAGCTGGTCAGAATTGCTGTAAGCAATTCTGACGGGTGAAAAAGATTTGCTATGCAAATCGTAGAAGTTCTTAACACCGCGTCCAATGGCGCGGTGTTTTTAGAACTTCTTTTCACCCTGTGCATAAGATAGAATTAAAACAGTTTAGAAGTTGATAAGATGAATCAATCAAAAATCCTTCCTTTCTATATGACATATCCGCTTCCCATGTATTATCAGGAAGAAGATACCGTAACACGTGATCTGGAATATTTACAACAGATGTATCCGTCTGAAGCCAAGCGTTATCAGAAGATGATAGCGGAGATACTGAATCAAATGGATTATGAAGGGAGCTGTATTTATGATGAATATCCTGATCGCTGGCAGTTGTACCGGCTGACACAGATGGTCATGGATAAGGTTAAACGGGCAGAAGGCGTACAAAGCAGTAATTGTGCTAATACTGACAACGGGGCAGAAGACGCAGATAACACGGCGGAGAAACCGTGGGAATGGATTGAACAGTTTGTACAGGTGCTGCTTTATTACGAAATTTATAAGAAACGTCATGTGAATCACAACGGCATCTTAAAATTTTAGTTGTGCTTTTGAGGCAATCTTATTAAAATAGATATGTAGAAGAGGTTCTAAGGCAGTAAAAGGCGCTGCCTCGGAACTTCTGATGAAGGTATGCTCAGAAAGGAAACCGCACAGATGGATGAAGAATTGCGGACATTGCTCGCCGGGACGATTGACCGGGGTCTATATCAGATCATCCTCAGCAATGCCAGAAAAAAGGACGAGCTTTCTAAAATTAAAATACGGCCTGTTATGTTAAAAGGCGAACTGCGATTTCAGGAGACCGCATACCGGGGAACCCAGGTATTCCATGAAAACTACCGGGAGGTTGAAACGATGCGGCGCATTGAAAACTATATGCTGCAGGATTTTAAACAGTGCGAAATAGAGCATACTAATATAAAAGCAACGATTCTGGTCAGTAAAAAGGGCAAAATGACCATAAAGAAGAAAAACCCCGATCAGACATCCGGGCCGGACGATGAAAAAAGACTGGTTTCCATGGAGCATAACAGAGTAAAACAATATGTTTTAAAAGAAGGGATACCGGTGCCCTTTTTGATCGATCTGGGTGTGCAGAGCAAGGATGGAAAGATCGTCCGCGCCAGATATGATAAATATAAACAGATCAACCGCTTTTTAGAGTTTATAGAAGATATCCTGCCAGCCCTTCCGGCAGACAGGGAGATAAAGATCATAGATTTTGGATGTGGAAAGTCTTATCTTACATTTGCCATATATTATTATCTTCATGAACTGAAAGGTCTGGATGTGTCTATTACAGGACTTGATTTAAAAACAGATGTTATTGAAAAATGCAATGTTCTGCGGACAAAATATGGTTATGATAAACTGCATTTTATCAAAGGCGATATTGCAGATTATGATGATGTAACAGAAACAGATATGGTAGTAACCCTCCATGCCTGTGATACGGCGACCGACTATGCGCTGGCTAAGGCTGTGAAGTGGAGAGCGGGCGTGATCTTATCGGTTCCTTGCTGTCAGCATGAGGTGAACAGGCAGATCGAATGTGAGAACCTGCAGCCCGTTCTGCGCTATGGCATTATAAAGGAGCGGATGTCCGCTCTGATCACGGATGCGCTAAGAGCGGATCTGTTAAGAGCCGAAGGGTATGAGACTGATCTGCTGGAATTTATTGATATGGAACATACACCTAAAAATATTCTGATACGTGCAGTCAAAAATGAGGGGATCAGTGAAAAAAGAAAGCGGGAAGAGGCTGTACAGGTATCGGAAACCGCAGATTTTCTCCATGTGGAAACTACTTTGCAGAAGCTGCTGCGCTAATGCGGTAATACTGTTTAAGCAGAGTATTTGCCAGACCGGTAAAGGAATGAAAAGCATATGAAAAAAGCCATCCTGAAAATTATATATCTGCTCATCGTGTTTGTGGCCGCCTTATTTGGGATCAGCGCCGTTATGAATAAAGGTAATACCGATATGACGGCGGAAATGGGAGAAGCCACTTTTCCGATCGTCACGATGCAGATAGATGAATATCAGATCAACAGACTGCATGGATATGCGGTCGATATGAATACCCGTTATCTGCGGGATACGCTTCTGCCTATCGGAAACGACAGAAATATTTCTTTTATCATTGATACGTATGGCACACCGATATCTTCCCTTTCTTTTGAGGTACGGAGTATCAATGGGGAACGTCTGGTGGAAAGCACGCAGATTGAAGATTATGAGCAAAAAGAAGAGCAGATCCAGGGAAAAATCACCTTAAAGGATCTGATCAGTCCCAATGAGGAATATATGCTCATACTTTTTCTGACGCCTGAAGAACAGAGTACCATACGATATTATATGCGGATCGTGCAGTCGGAAGATATGTATGTCCGGGAAAAACTGGAGTATGTACTGGACTTTCACGAGCGGACGTTTGACAGGGAAGCGGCGGCTGAACTGACTAAATATCTGGAATCGAATGCCGAGGGAGATAATTCAACCCTGCATAAAGTTACGATACACAGCAGTTTTAATCAGGTGACATGGGGCGATCTGGCGGTAGAGCGCATCACGGAGCCAGTCATTGATATCAAGGAACTGGAAGTTGGAACGGGCTCTTTCCAACTGGAATACATGGTGCTTACCAGAAGCGGCAGAGAAAAGACCTATTATCAGGTCAGGGAATATTATCGTATCCGCTATACGCCTGAACGTATGTATCTGTTGGATTTCGACCGGGAAATGACGCAGATCTTTGATGAAGAGGCAGGCGTATTTGCCAATGATAAGATCATGCTCGGTATCGTGGATAAAGATGTGCAGATGCAGGAAAGCGATGGCGGAAACGTATTTGCTTTTGTCAGTTCCAATAAACTCTACAGCTATAATGTGGCCGATCAGAAACTGGCCTGCCTGTTTTCTTTTTATGAAGAGGATATAACGGATCTGAGAAGCAGTTATGACCGGCACAGGGCCAAAATATTGAGCGTGGATGAGGCCGGGAACGTTGTATTTATCATCTACGGCTATATGAACAGGGGAAAGCATGAAGGAGAAGTGGGGGTTTCTGCATACATTTACGACAGCATGACTAATACAGTGGAAGAGATGGTCTACATTCCCTATGACAAATCTTATGAACTGTTAAAAAGCGATATTGAAAAACTGGCATATGTCAATAAAAAGGGTGTCTGTTTTCTGATGTTGGAAGGAAATGTTTATGCGATTGATCTGAATACCAAAAAACACAGCATCATTGTATCGGGTCTGACCGAGGACAGTTACAAGGTTTCCAGATCTAACAAGATGCTCGTTTGGCAGGAGGGCACAGATCAGTACAGTTGCAGGACGCTCAAACTGTTAAATCTGGGAGAAATGCAGGAAACGGAGATCAATGCAGGAAGTGGAGAGTATATCGCGCTGCTCGGATTTATGGAGGAGGATCTGATCTATGGCCTCGCCCGACAGGATGATATCGTGATCGATCATACAGGGAATACGACGTTTCCCATGTATTGTCTGCGGATACAGGGAGATGGAGGAAAAGTATTAAAGACATATCGTGAAAAGGATATTTATGTGGTGGACAGTTCCATCGCCGATAACCAGATCACATTGTCCAGAGTCATGTGGGATGAAGAGACGGAAGAATATCTGCCGACAAGCGACGATCAGATTATGAGTACGGAGAAGGTGACAACGGGAAGTAATACTGTCAGCAGCGTGGTGATAGAAAAGTATGAAACGATGATGGAGATCGTTGTAAAAAATGTGATTGATACCAAAGCATTGATAAAACTGACACCCAAAGAAGTGCTTTTTGAAGGTGATCGTGAAATTGCGATGCAGAAGAACGAGGCGGCTCAGAGACGGTATTATGTCTATGGGAAAAACGGCATTGAAGGGATTTTTTCCAGTTCCGCCAAGGCGGTCATCTATGCGTATGCCAACGCCGGCGTGATCGTAGATGACGAAGGAGATTATATCTGGAAAAGGACTGCGCGCAGTACGCGCAACCAGATCATGGCCATAGAGGGAGAACTGGTGAGTGAGCAGAATACAAGCCTTTCCGTCTGCCTGAATACGATATTGAGATTTGAAGGGGTTTCAAGGCGCACGGAGTACCTTTTGGGACAGGGAAAGACAATCCCTTCTATTCTGGAAGGAAGTCTTGAGAATGTTCAGGTGCTGGATCTGTCGGGTTGTAGTCTGGACGCCGTTTTATACTATGTGAACATGGATATTCCGGTACTCGCAACGCTGCAGGATGGCAACGCGGTTCTGATCGTGGGATTCAATGAGTTGAATATCGTGGTCATGGATCCGCTTACGGGAACGGTTTATAAAAAGGGTATGAATGACTCGACACAGTGGTTTGCGGAAAACGGTAATCATTTTACGACATATATCAGAAACGAAAAGGATTAACGGAGAAGAAAGTTATGAAAAAGAAAGCTGTTATATTCGATATGGATGGCGTTATCTTTGACAGTGAGAGTCTGGTCCTGGACTGTTGGGAAAAGATTGGCAGGAAATACCATATTCCGGATATCAGAAAAGTATTCATAGACTGTATCGGAACGAATAAGGAGTTGACAGAGCAGATTGTATATTCCTATTATGGAAAAGATTTTGCTTATGATAAATTTTCCAGAGAATCTTCGGTATTATATCATGAATATGTGGATAAAAACGGTCTGCCCGTGAAAAAAGGAGCAAGGGAACTGTTACTGTATCTGCGGGAAATGACCGTTCCCGTCGGGCTGGCGTCTTCCACGAGGCTGGCGATAGTCGAAGAAGAACTGCAACAGGCGGGGATTTACGAATATTTTCAGGTCGTTATGGGTGGAGATCAACTGAAAAGAAGCAAGCCCGAACCGGATATCTATCTGATGACCTGTGAAAAAATGGGAGTATCGCCGGCAGACGCCTATGCGATAGAAGATTCCTATAACGGGATCCGTTCTTCCTACAGTGCGGGCATGATTCCCATTATGGTGCCGGATATCCTTCCGGCGACAGAAGAGATGCAGGAAAAAAGCCACATCGTGTTGAACGATCTGACAGAAGTAATGGCTTATTTTCAGCGTGAGAATTGTCTGATAGAAAAATCCTGAAAAAACGGGGAGATATAAAAGACAAATGGAAATACATAATATACCGCCTTTATATGATGAAAAGTCGCGGATACTGATACTGGGTTCCTTTCCCAGCGTGAAATCCAGAGAAGGACAGTTTTTCTATCACCATCCGCAGAATCGTTACTGGAAGGTGATGGCGGCGGTGTTCCATGCGCCGGTGCCACAGACGATAGCGGAAAAGAAAGAGATGATCTTATCCCACCATGCGGCGATGTGGGACGTGATCGCAAGCTGTGATATCTCCGGTTCAAGCGACAGCAGCATCAAAAATGTAGTGCCCAATGATATCGGGAGACTGCTTGCAGAGACACAGATTCAGAAAATATATACTAATGGCGGTACGGCGCACAAATATTATCAGAAATACATAAAAAATAAAATTGGTAAGGAAGATATCGTGCTGCCCTCCACCAGTCCGGCGAATGCGGCCTGGTCGCTGGAAAGACTGACAGCGGCATGGAGAGAGGCGCTTGATATAAAAGATTTTGAAAGAGCATATTAAAATGTGACGGGAGAAAGAGATTGTATGGGAAAGTTGGTTGAATATTTTAAGAAAGTCGGCAGCAAGCGGCTTATTGCCATGGTGTTTGGCAATATTTTTCTGGGTATGGGAATCAGTATTTACAAATTTGCGGGTCTGGGGAACGATCCTTTCAGCGGTATGGTAATGGCGCTTTCTGATGTGGTGGGGATAACATATGCTAATTTTCTTATTATTCTGAATGTGTTTATTTTCCTGCTGGAGTTCTTTTTCGGCAGAGAGTTCATCGGGGCGGGGACAATCGTCAATGCCTGTCTGCTGGGATATATCGTGACCTTCTTTTATGATCTGTGGCTGAAATTATTTGCGCTGCCGAGTGTCCTGCCCGTGCAGGTGGTGATCGTGCTGATCGGTGCGGTAGTGACCGGGTTTGGCTTATCCCTGTATCAGACGTCCAATGCAGGGGTATCGCCCTATGACAGTCTGTCCATTATCATGTCAAAAAAGGTGCCGAAGATATCCTATTTCTGGCATCGCATCGCTACGGATGCCTTATGTGCGATTATCTGTTTTCTGGCCGGAGGCGTTGTAGGACTCGGTACATTGGTATCAGCGTTCGGACTCGGCCCGGTAATCGACTTTTTCAATATTCATTTTACGAGCAGGTTATTTAAGGCGGAAGAGAACATTTTGTGACCCGGCAACCGATAGTTGCGGGGTTGAAAACCAGAATAGATAGCGCAACCGGCTGGTCGGATTACGAAAAGCCAATAATCTTTCACAGGAGGCGCTGGCGGAGAAATTAGGTATCAGCAGACAGGCTGTCAGCAAATGGGAACGTGCGGAGGCATCTCCGGATACGGATCATCTGGATTTCCCGCTGGGACTGCTGGCGTTTATCGCTTATATCGCACTGGGGTGCATGTATGGCCTCTGGCTTACGGTCTGGATCGTCTTTTTATTAGTTCCTGTTATCAGAAGTGCCGTCCGGGCTATCCGTAAGAGAAAGGCCTCCAGTTTTGAGTATCCGGTACTGGTATTGTTTGTGTTTCTTCTGGCGGGGTTTGCCAGAGGACTCTGGCATCCGGCATGGGTGCTGTTTTTGACGATTCCGCTCTATTATGAGATGGTGAAGTTTTTCCGTGGGAGATAATTTCCCCGATACCTATGGTCAGCGCATGATATCCGTAGCAGTATATTACAGATGCGCCATCGATCAAAATCCCGGGTAAATGCAGTGATTCCATGGCTATTTCAGCCTGTATGTGCTATACTATTGTTACCATCAGGAAAGGAGAGATTATCAGATGCTTGTAAGGGAAGATAAGGCATGGGATTATGCTGTAGGGATGATAAAGGTGGACGGTCTTGAGCCTACGCCGGAAATGAAGAAGCTGATCGAACGAGAAAAGCGCGGTGAGATTACCATGGAACAGGTAAGGGAGGCTTTAGACCAGAGATACAAGATGAAGCAGTAAGGGGGATTGCTTATGCGTGACCCATATTTTTATCCGGATACAGAGATACTGAAAAACCAGCTTGGCATCATGGATGACAAAAAACTCCGGGAGGCAGAGGCGGACTATGCATCCTTGAACCTTGCGGAGCTTGCAAGGGATGATACCGTTAAGGTGTTTGACTTTGCCACCCTCTGCCAGATGCATTACAGGATTTTTCGGGATATTTATGAGTGGGCTGGAAAGCCGCGTATTGTAAATATTGAAAAATCGGAGGAAGCCTTGAATGGTATCTCTGTGGAATATTCGGATGTATTTGACATAGAAAGGGATGCGAGGGCTGTCCTTACGGACATGAACCTTTATGGATGGAGAAACGCATCTATGGAAGAAGCAGCCAGAAGTTTTTCAGATTTTATGGCGCGGCTCTGGAAAGCACACCCCTTCCGGGAGGGGAATACAAGGACGATTGTCACGTTCTGCGCCATGTTTATAGAAGAACAGGGTATTTATATTGATAGTGAACTGTTCAAGGACAATGCAAAGTATATGAGGGATGCTCTGGTGGCGGCAAGCGCTGTTTTTTCAGACCTCGGCGACAGGCGGAAACCTGAATACCTGTACCAGATCGTGGAGGATGCGATGGGAAAGGGAAAAGAGATAAAAGAGGATGCAGTTCGCAGGATAAGGGAATCCAGTTTTGCGGCAGGTGAAGAACAGGTGCGGAAGGTCATCTTCTGGGACAGAAGAGAAAGGAGAGTCCATAGTGCGGAAGAGATACAGTGGTTTTTGAAAGAGAAGAAAAGAGAAGCCCCCGACGAACTTTAATAGAGCCTTCCTCTTCTTATTGTAACAAGGCCAAAATGTCTTCCCGACGGTTTGTCTGTGCCAGCATGGACTGTCCCATCTGCGCCAGAATATTATTTTGTGAGTATAGGATCATTTCATCCGCGATATCCAGATCACGAATCCTTGTTTCTGCGGCCTGCATGTTTTCAACGATATTTTCATCTATCGCCATTCCGTGTTCCAGACGATTCTGCTGTGCACCGAATTGGATCTGGTAACGGCTGACAGTTTCAATTGCATCTTTAATTTGATTAATCGCATTTCCTGCATTGTCATGGTTAGAAACGTTCAATGAGCCTTTAGATAAACCCAGCCCATTTGCCGTTGCATCTACAAGCGTAAGAAACATACCGTTTCCGGAATCTGCCCCCATTTGAATCCAAAGACTATCATCATCGTATATTGATGAGCCGCCAGAAGAAAGCGGCCCTTTCAGATACTCATAAGTATAGCCGGAATCTGAATAGTGGCCGGAAGTGCCCGGTGCGGTATACAAACTTCCCGTAGCATAAGAATGGCTGGGGTGAGGCTGCAGACCGATCTCTTTTTTACCGGAAGGAGATGTGTTCACAACCAGATATAACCGACCATCCCAGTTAGCGGGAGGCGACTGGATATGCCATGTTTCATTCGGATTTAAACTGGAGGAATCCGAACGTAAAAGATAATAAATATAACCGTTGGCATCTGTTTTTAAATCGCTCAACCGCAGACTGTTATAAGCGGTTTTATAAATATTGCCATGCGTTGCATCTATCGGATCGCCGTTTTGATTTAAGATACTAACTATCTGATCCTCTATCCACATAGTATCCGAATCTTTCAGCCGCAGTCCTGTCAAATAAAATAACTCTCCCGGTTTATAGGTGGTGCCATCCGAGGTGATATCGACATTTGGTCTGGTGCTATGGTAGGAAAAAGTAGATTTTTGCGTATATTCTTCTATCGTCAAATCTCCGCTTAACGCACCTGATAATGTCACCGACTTTACACCTTTTCCACGCAGCGGATAAATTTTTTCGTTAAATGTCGTTGTGTTGGCAATCCGGTCAATTTCTTCAAACAGGGCATCTATCTCGCTTTGGATCGCGGACCGATCTTCGGCATTGTTGGTATCGTTTGCCGCCTGTACGGAAAGCTCGTTCATCCGTTGTAGGATGGCATGTGTCTCATTAAGAGCGCCATCCGCAACCTGACAGAGGGAAATCCCATCCTGAATATTTCTTGCGCCCTGCTGTAAGCCGCGAATTTGTCTGCGCATTTTTTCAGAGATGGACAGACCGGATGCGTCGTCTGCTGCGCGGTTTATCCGGTAGCCGCTCGATAGTTTTTCAGAAGACTTTGCTATATTTCCTGTTATCATCCCGAATTGGCGATCAATGTTCATTGCGGATAAGTTGTGTTATATAGATATCGCCATTGCCTTCATCACACCTTCCGTATTTTCCCATATTTCAATAAATATATCGGATGAAAAGGGAAAAATAATAATATTTCACGAAACATTGCAAGCTTTGATAAAAGGATATTTGAGCCTATTGTTTTGATACCATATATCACACGATATTTCGCCGGAAAATCCTATCCGCATATTTTTCCAAAGAAAATAAGAGGATCATACCCAGAACACCGCAGGAAATAATTTCTCCGATGCCTACGGTCAGCGCATAATATCCGTAGCAGTATATTACGGATGCGCCATCGATCAAAAGACCGTATCCATAGATCAGAACCAGAGGAACGATGAGGATATTGGCAAGGATGGGAGTAAGCGGTGCGCACCATTTCCATTTCCTGAGCGCGTAAGTGCCGAGCGCGCCGATCAGGGTGGCCAGACTGCCGAAAATAATATCGGGTACGATACAGCCTGTCAGGATGTTGCTGAGCAGACAGCCGATAAAAAGGCCGGGTATCGCCGCCGGGGTAAAGTAAGGCAGAATGGTGAGTGCTTCGGAAATACGTACCTGTATGACATGATTGGCAAGTCCGAACGCATTGGCAATAAGGGTGAGTACAACATAGAGTGCGGCGATCATGGCCGCCTGTACCATAGTGGTAAGTGAGATGGGTGAGGCAAACCCTGTAGATGGCGCCTCATGATAAGATGGATTTTTCATATTCTTTTCTCCTTTAGTTTTGTTTTACGTCAGGAAGGTCTCGAACTGACGGTTATTTTCGGAACTTTCAATTTTATGAATTTTCCAAAACCTAAGTATATCATTAAAATGATAAAAGTCAAGCAGGAAACGTAATCCGGAAATTATCTGCGCGCTATTGACTTCATAGAGCGGCGAAATATATAATATAAATACGATAAGAATCCGCAGAGAAAAGGTAGAACGAGTCATGTTGTTTAACACAATGCAATATATCATATTCCTGCCTGTCGTTGTGCTGGTCTATTATTTGCTGACCCCCAAAGTACGTTATATATGGCTGCTCATTACAAGCTATTATTTTTATATGCAGTGGAATCCGTTATATGTTACGCTGCTTTTTTCGTGTACATTCCTGACCTATTGTGGTGCAAGGCTCATTGAAAATATGCACAATGCCGGGCACAGTGGCGATCAAAAAGAAGCGTATGATACCCGCAAAAAGAAAAAAGTCTGCTTTGTTGTATGTATTTTGCTGAATTTAGGGATACTCCTGTTTTTTAAATATTTTGAGTTCGGGATTGACTGTCTGAACCATATCCTGCGTCTTTTGCATGTCGGTGAGGTTGTCTGGGATCATCATATCATACTGCCGGTGGGCATTTCTTTTTATACTTTACAGGCTCTGGGATATCTGATCGACGTATATCGCGGCGATATATGTGCCGAGAAGAATTTTTTAAGATACGCATTATTTGTATCCTTTTTTCCACAGCTTGTAGCCGGGCCGATCGAGCGCTCGAAGAACCTTTTGGCACAATTACGGGAACCGCATTCTTTTGCATACGAGAATCTGCGGAAAGGTGCAGTACTCATACTCTACGGATTGTTTCTGAAAATGGTCGTTGCCGACAGGGCGGCGGTTCTTGTAGATACTGTATACGGAGACAGCGGTGCATATCCGGGTTTTTATATTGCGGTGGCGACCTGTTTTTTTGTCATTCAGATTTATTGTGATTTTTATGGATATTCCACGATTGCGAGAGGCTCGGCGCTTATTATGGGCATTCACCTGATGGATAATTTTAAGGCGCCGTTTTTTTCAAGGAGCATAAAAGAACTTTGGCAAAGATGGCATATCTCTCTTTCCGGCTGGTTCCGGGATTATCTCTATATTCCGCTCGGCGGCAATCGAAAAGGCAGTATACGAAGAACGCTCAATCTTCTTATTGTATTTGCCATCAGTGGATTGTGGCATGGCGCCTCCGGTGCATATATATTCTGGGGGCTCTTAAACGGCATCTATCAGGTGGCCGGAGACGTGGTAAAGAGGGTTCAAAGTGCCTTCCGGCATGTGGAGAGAAAAGATGGTTTCAGCAGGCATTTATTGCAGACGGCAGGTACTTTCGGGCTGTTTACATTTGCCTGTCTGTTTTTCCGCTCAGGCAGACTCGATACGGCAGTCCGGGTTCTCCAGGATATGTTCAGTGTGAATAACTGGCAGATTCTTTTTGACGGTTCGCTGTATGGTCTGGGAGTGGCCAGAAATTATATGAATGTGCTGACCGCTTCTATTGTTGTCCTGTTTGTTGTAGATTATCGGAAATATAAAGGTGCAGACGTGGCGGAAGGCATTTTAAGGCAGGAGTGGTGGTTCCGCACAGGCATCTATATGGCGATGCTCTTTGCCATATTATTATATGGATGTTACGGTGAGATGTATAATATACAGCAGTTTATTTATTTTCAATTCTAAATATGGCAGTAAAAGGTGGGTATATGCGCAGTAAACATTTTTTTTCAGATAAAAAAAAGATAAAGAGACTGGCCGGTATCGCAGGGGCGATTCTTCTATGTTATATGATAAGCGAGGCGCTGAATTATATGTATGTGGAGGAGGCAGACTGGGGACGTATTTTATGGCATCATTTTTATGAAGACAGCGGCAGGATTGAGAACCTTTATCTGGGTTCTTCCCATGTATATTGTGATATCGATCCGCAGCTGCTGGATGGGATGAACGGGAAATATAATTTTAACCTGGCCTCCGGCAACCAGACGCTGAACGGTTCTTATTATCTGTTAAAAGAGGCCGACCGCAAAAATGATCTTTCCCATGTATATCTGGAATTAAGTTATATGTGCAGTACCAAAAATAATTTTGATTCGGATATCGATCCGGCGGATATAGGATATTATGAAAACTGGCGGAATTTTGATTATATGGAAAATTCGCTGAATAAAGCGGCCTATTTTTTTTCATTTACCGGGACGGAAAAATATATAGATACTTTGCTGCCGTTTAGCAGATATCGTTCCAATCTGGATAACTGGGATTATATCAAACAGACTATGGAAAAGAAGAAAGGCAGCGATTATTTAAACTACGTGTTCCGTTTCGATTATGACGATGGTAACGGATATAATGAATACCAGAGACAGGGATACTGGTATACTACAAGGGCGTTCGCCAGGGAAAAGCGGGTATACGGACAAATGCGTATTCTCGGAGAAGACCCGCTGGGAGAGTCGAGTGAAAAATATCTCCGGAAAATCATCAGTTATTGTCAGAAACAGAATATCCCGATCACTTTATTCTGTTCTCCGGTAGATGAGTTAATGCTTGTCAGTACGGGAAATTATGATAATTATGTGACGCAGATCAGGGAGATCGCAGAAGAGTATGGCGTCCCGTTTTATGATTTTAATCTGGCAAGGCGGCAGTACCTGCCAATCCGTGAAGAGTCCTGTTTCTTTGACATCGACCACTTAAATCACACGGGAGCGGAAATTTTTACGGCATTTTTCAGTGATGTCGTATCCGGGGATGCAGCCGGGAATGAAAAATATTTTTATAAATCTTATGCAGAGAAACTGCAGGCGGAGGAACCTTCGCTTTATGGATTATATTATCGGAATGCAGAAGGATCGGAGGAGTATCCGGAACAGAACCTGCTGTTTAGCATAGCGTCTAACAGAGAGGAAGGAATGGAATATAAGGTGCTTCTGACTCCGGAGGCGGGAGAGGAACGGCTGGTACAGGATTTTTCGGAAAATAAGGAGTTCAGGCTCTCCGCCTTGGAGCATGGAATCTGCACTGTCATCGCGAGGATGGCAGACGACCCGGAGAATGTGCAGACATTGGAAGTCAGCTATTAAGTCCGGTCTTACAGATTCATCTTGCTCCCGCATTTCGGACAGACGTTGCCGCTTTTATAGATAAAACCGCAGCGGTAGCAGCATTTCACGACATGCGTTTCTTTGGCCATGTATTCCACACTTCTCGATTCCGGCTTTTCCTGTAGGTAATGTATGAAATCGTCCAATACTCTGGCAAAAGCATTCAGGTCTTTGGCTTTCATGTTATTAGGCAGTTTTTCTTTTTCCTGTCTGGCGTTTACAATAAAGATACCCTTGCCGAATAATTTTTTGCAGGCCATGATCTTGTCAATATCAAAGATATTGATCTTGCCGGAATTTAAAAAGGTATGATAGAAAATATGATCCGGTGTGAGGACAAAACCTTCTTTTCCGTTGCCGGAACGGGAAATATCGCATATCATCAGAGGATACTCGTAAGTATCTCTTGCGGAGGCATATCCGTTTACCGCATTTAACATGGCTTTGCGGTGGGAAGAGCCGCCCTCGGTATTTTCTTCGGAGGTTTCGGATTCGGCTGCCGATTCCGGTTTATCCTCCATGCTTTTTTGCGCCGATTTGAGTTCTTCTCTGGCATTATAGAAGTAAAGGCGTTCGCAGTTTATCATTTTTTCTTCCAGATCATGCTTTAGTTTCCGCATAAGCTGAACGCTTTCGTCGGTCTTTAGTTTGGTGAGCCGTCTTCTGATCATTTCCAGTGTATTGGTTTTTAATTCCGGCAAAAAAGCGCCTTCACTGATCTCGTTATAGGCTTTCATGGCCTCGGAAAAAGAAAGGCTGGCCATGCTCGGACAGATCTTTTCAATCCTGACTTCATCAAGCATACGGACTTTATCATATATTTTTTCTAAAAACGGCGCTTTATTTTCTTCTTTGTAATCCTGCTCCTGTAATTTCTCGTAAAGATTCCACAAAGCTGCCCTGTCTTTTTTACTGCTGCGGTTTATCATTGCGGATATCTCTTCTTTTTCCGCCATGTCTTTGCGCTCTTCCAACTGTTTGCGGTAAGGTGTCAGATCGACTTCATGGTACTGGTCTATTTTATCCATATAGGCGGACAGTTGTTTCCTGTTAAGATGCAGGGGCATATGTGTGAGCAGATGTTCTACCTCGCGTTTGGCGCGGGCGGCTTTGATCTGCTTGAGTTTTTGCAGGGTTTCCTGTTTCAGTTCTTCGGGAAGTTCCTGCTTGATAACGTCTCTGATGACTTTTTCGATTTCCGCATAAGGTTTATTTTTGCAGTTTTCCACCTCTTTTGCCAGATCCAGTGCTTCTACCTTGTACAGGCGATGGTCGATCTGCTGTCTGTATTCGCTTTTCTTGCGTTCGGGAAGTACGGATTCTTTCTCAATCTGTCTCTTAAGATCGGCGAGTTGTTTGAGCGGCAGGTCGTCTACCGTTTCCATATGTGCATCGTATTGCGCGATCAGTTTGTCGCGGAGGGTTTCCCTGACCGCATCTATATAATTGTAATCTTCATCAGAGGAAATATCTTCGGATGTCGTATTAATGATTACTTTCTGGCGCTCTAAGCCTGTGAGGATCGTTTTTAATTCCTCAATCGTCTTAGCGGGAAGTTTCGTGATATCCCGCGGAGATTCCGGGGCCGAACCATGGGAAACGGAAGAAGAGTCTTTCGTTTGCGTGAAAGCGCGATCCGGTATTTCGGAAGTATCAGCAGCGGATGCGGCGATATCCTGCGATGCAACGGAGGCGGAGCTGACAGAAGCAGATCCCGCAGAAACAGATTCCGTAGAAGAGGGTTCTGCAGACCGCGGCGCGATATCCCGGCTCACGGCATCGAAAACAGCCCCCAGGCGTACAGTCTCCCTGTGTGTTCTACCAGTTTCTTCACTGTCTTCATCGCCCTGCTTCATTTTGGCAAGACGGTCAGCTTCAAATTCATTGAATTTAGAGTTGGTCGTTTTGGCGGCTTTCTGGCCCAGAAGATCCAGATAATCTTCATACGCAGTCCGGTCTTCATCGAATTTCAGACTGTAAACGTCGCCTTCCTGCAACAGTTTCTGCGGGCGCGGCGTATAGAGGGTATTGCATTCATGGCAGGCATAAGTCCGCGCCATAAATACCCGGCCTTCTTCCGTGTCGATCAATATTTCCCTGTTTACGGGATATACGCCCATATACAATTTCTCACCACAGTTCGGACACTGATAATTCGTGATATAAAAATTGCGTCCGATCCTGGAGCGGGCGGTATCCTCTTCGCTCATGGATAATTTATGAAAAGCGCAAAGTTCTGTTTTCCAGCATAGATTGTGCCAGAGCCCGATCTGATAATCGTCCTCCGTGACCGCGTCCGTTTCCGTCAAGCCCGATCCTTCAGTCTGTTTCTCCTGAATCTCGGAAGTGGCCAGACTCTGTCCTTCTTTTAACTTGCCTTCTTCTTTCAGGAGTTTTAAAACGGCAAGCATGACGTCTTCAAAAGTAATCTGTATACTGTTTTTAAAAAAACGGAAATTTTCAATGTTATAATCCGGTTCGATATTTACCGGACGAAGAACGTTCGTAAACAGGGCATTGAGAGCGTCATAGTCTTTATCTACTTTGAGGCCGCTTATGATACCCCATTTGCCGAAAGAATATAACGTCATATTCATGACATTATTTAAGAGGGAGTCACCCGGCATGTTTTCCAGTTGATCGCACTCGGCCGGAATTTCCATGATAGTCGTATAGGCTTTTTTATGGTCAAAATTGAAGATCAGGGAACGGATCTCGCCTGTCAGGATCAGATTATTGTTTGTGATCACAAAGTAATCCGTCCATGTAACAGGGAGTTTCATGGCCTTGATCAGTTTACCAAATACCTTTTTCAGTTCCGGATTCGCTTTTAACAATAACATGTAAGTCACCCCGTCAGAGTATTAATCCAGTTCCCCGGCCTGATATCTTGCCACGATAGAGTGGATACGTTCTACAGGATTTAACAGATCGCTGATAGAAGAATCGTGGTTCAACGTATCAATTAAGTAGGCGATATATTTGCTCAGATCGCAGTCGATATACCATTCGCGTTTTAAAAGTTCCGGCGGCTGGTAGATTAAGTTGGTGGTCAGGACGCCGTCTATCGTGCTTTTTTCATAGGCTCTGTCGAAACGATCCAGACCGGCTGTGAAAAGGCCGAAAGTTGCGAAAACAAAGATGCGTCCCGCTTTTCTGGCTTTCAGGGCGGCGGCGACTTCCAGAACGCTTTCGCCGGAAGAGATCATATCGTCAATAATGATAAGATCCTTGCCTTCTACGCTGCTGCCCAGAAACTCGTGTGCAACAACGGGATTGCGGCCGTTGATAACGCGGGTATAATCTTTTCTCCGGTAATACATGCCGACATCGAGTCCCAGGACATTGGCGATGTAGATGGCTCTGGTCATACCGCCTTCATCGGGGCTGATGACCATCATGTGGTCGCTGTCGATCTGTAAACCTTTCACATGTGTGAGAAGACCTTTGACAAACTGATAGGCCGGCTGTACAGTCTCAAAACCGTGCAGGGGGATGGCATTTTGTACTCTGGCGTCATGCGCATCAAAGGTGATGATATTATCGACGCCCATTTTTACCATTTCCTGCAGGGCCAGCGCGCAGTCCAGAGATTCTCTGGAAGAACGTTTGCTCTGTCTGCTTTCATATAAAAACGGCATGATGACGGTAATACGTCTCGCTTTGCCGCCGACTGCGGCGATAATACGTTTTAAGTCCTGATAATGGTCATCGGGGGACATATGATTTTGGTGCCCGCACAGGGAGTAAGTCAGACTATAGTTGGCAACATCTACCAGAAGATAGAGGTCGTTGCCGCGGACGGACTGGTTGATGATGCCCTTGGCTTCGCCGGAACCGAATCTCGGCACTTTGGCATCCAGAATATAAGAATCCCGCTGATATCCGGTAAAAGCAAGGCTGTCTTTATGTTCGCTTTCCCGCTCTGCTCTCCATTTTACAAGGTAATAATCCACTTTTTCGCCCAACGGCTTACAGCCTTCCAACGGAATGATACCAAGCGAACCGACGGGAATGGTTTCCAGGTTTCTTTTTTCTTCACGTTTTGCCATGCGACAATCCTCACTTTCTGTTTAGTAGACGCTTTTTGTACATACGAATGTCGGGCCCGGTCAATTTGCAAATTTCATAATGACTGGTAATACGGGAAAAAATACGGTCAGAATAACGGTTCCGCAATTCTTCCAGAGAAAGATTCGTGGAGATGAGCGTTGCCTTTTTCCCCATGTGACGTTCGTTCAAGAGGGAAAAAAGCTGGGATGCCACGAACTGGTTGGTCAGTTCCGTGCCCAGATCATCAACGATCAGCAGATCGCACTGATACAGATCCGCATAACGTTCCTGCTGTTCCTCCCTGTTTTTGTAGTCAAAAGAATATTTGGATAATAAATCAAACAGGCCGGAAGAACTGAAATAGATAACAGAATGACCGCTTTCGATCAGTTCTTTGGCAATACAGTTTGACAAAAAAGACTTTCCCGTTCCCACTGTACCATAAAAAAATAAATTATGGTAGTCGGAATTGAAATTTTTGATAAAATTCTGACAGGTGATCACCGCGTTTTTGAAACGGGACAGATCTTCTCCCTCGTAATATTCATAAGACAGTGTGCTGAAATTTTCACTCTGGAGCATCTCCCGGATATTGGACTGTTCGTACAAAAGGGTTATCATGGCCTGCTTGAAACAGTGACATTTCTCGGAGCCGATATAGCCGGTATCCTGACAGTCGGAACAGGTATAGACCGGTTTCAGATAATCTCCCGGCAGATCGATGGAATTTAAAAGAGTTACTTTGGCATCTGCGATCGCGGTCAGCTTTTCGTGCAGTTCTTTTCTGGCGTTTTCGTCACCGTCCAGATATTTTTTGCCATAGGAGACGGAAAGCGAAGCCACCCGGTCTTCCAGCGCGCGGTAGTTGGGAAGGAGTTTATATACATAGGCTGTCCGACGCTCTAATTCGCGGCGGTTTGCTAATTGTCTGTTTTCATAGTCGCGGAGTATGATATCATACTGGGTATTTGTCAAAGACACGTGGATTCTCCTATCTTAATTGCTCAACAGTTCTTTTTCCAGAATATCGAAATCATATTGATTCTGTTTGAACTGATTGAATTTGTTGGCAGGCAGTACTCTGGCAGGTTTCGCCTGTTTAAAACGTTCTTCAACAGTCTGGATATCTTCAAGACAGTGAACGCCCAGTTTGTGCCAGTTATTCAAAATGCCGTCGGCATATTCGAAGCGGTGCTTGTCCGTAGCCAGTACGGTTTTCTCACAGGCCGCAGAGATCACATCGGTTCCAAAGGCAAATTCCTTAGTCCAGCGCGTGATAAAGGAAACCTCTTTCTGGGTAGGCATACTGCTCTTGCCGAGCGCCTTCATGATATCGTAAACGGTCTTATCGTATTTGTGGGCATAAGCAAGCGCCTGCTTCGGGGTCGTAATGCCTTCCTGCGCCCAGTTAATGGCTACTTTTTCTATGTAGCGGAGGTCTTTTTTGCCGCGTTCTACACAATATTGCAGCAGATGATCTATCAGTTCTTCCGAGAAACCGAGTTTGTCCGAGATAAAGAAAATGGACTGCATTTCTGTGGCGCTCAAAGTCTTCTTTAAATACTGTTCGGCAATGAAAAGCAGGCCGGAAGTGGATTCGTCAGCCTTAAAAGCCTTTATCTGATCCAGAGTATAGGCGGGTTTCTCATATGGATCCTCACTCACAGGTTCTTTTGCAGGAACCATCTCCGCCGGTTTTGGAGCGATCGGCACGACATATACAGGCGAAGGCATGCTGTCAGCAGAAGGCAGAGCCGGAGCCTGTGCATTCAGATCTGACAGATGGACGCCGGTCAGATTTTTATTCTCATCAAAGTCAAGCGTGAGCAGTTTGTTCTTTTCCCAGTATTTCAGCGCACGCAGGACGTCTTTTTCCGTATAATTGAACATATCGGCAATCTGGGAGACGCTGGTCGAGAGCCTGGCGCTCATCATGCGGATCAGATACAGATATATTTTAAGCTGCGCATCATTGGCGGATTTCATGTATTCGTCAATAAAGCGGTTGGAAACAACCGTGGCATCTGTATAGTTATCCTGATAAATCGTTATATGGCTCATTTTCATAACTCCGTCTCTTTCAAAGTAAAATGAATTATAGCATGAGGGATTTTAAAAAGATATAGTAATTTTTACAGAAACCAAAAAACGTTTGTCATTCCCCGCGCTTGTGGAAAATGTGTATAACGAAGCGGTATGGGGCAATAACAGACTCCGAATATCCACAGTAAAAGATACGAAAAAAAATGCTTTTACTGTGGATATTGTGGATAATTATTTTTGAAGAAGATTTTCGCCGATTTTTACAACATCTCCGGCGCCCATAGTTATCAACAAATCATCCTTTGTGCAATTTTTCAGAACAAAATTTTCGACATCTTCAAAAGAAGAAAAATAATAGCATTCCTGTCCGAGTTCCCGGATCTGCTCCTGAAGGGTTACGGAACTGATACCGAGCGTATCTTTTTCCCTGGCGGCGTAGATATCGGTCAGAATGACCTTATCCGCGAGGGAGAGCGCCCTGGCAAATTCGGGAAGGAAAGCTTTGGTTCTGGAATAAGTGTGCGGCTGGAACACACACCAGAGGGTCTTGTGCGGATAATTTTCCGCGGCCTGTAAAGTTGCAGTAATTTCTGTGGGATGATGCGCATAATCATCTATTATAGTAAAACCGTTTACCTGGCCCTTATATTCAAAGCGTCTGTCGGTTCCCTTAAAGTCAGACAGAGCTTTCACGATCACGGATTCTTCAATGTCTAAGATATGGGCCGTGGCAATGGCGGCCACAGCGTTATAGACGTTGTATAATCCCGGAACACGCAAAGAATAAGGGCCGGTTTTCGTGCCGTCGGACCTTGTCAGCATAAAAGAAGGGTGTCCAAACTCATCGTAAGTGATATCGGTCGGGACATAGCCGCAGGACGGCGTCGAACCGTAGGTGACGATCCGGCAGGAGAGGGCTTCTGTGATCTTTTCGACATCCGTTATATCCCCGTTTATGACAAGCGTTCCATCTGCGGGCAGAAGATGTGCAAATTCATGGAAAGAGTGACGGATATCATCAATATCCTTAAAGAAATCCAAATGGTCTTCTTCTATATTAAGTATGATACCGATCTTTGGAAAAAAACTTAAAAAACTGTTCGTATATTCGCAGGCTTCTGTGACAAAATAATCAGAGGAGCCGACGCGGATGTTGCCGCCGATGGCCTGGTAGATGCCGCCGATGGACAAGGTCGGGTCTGTCCCTGCTTCTAAAAGGATCTGGGAGAGCATGGAGGTCGTGGTGGTCTTGCCATGGGTGCCGCTTACGGCGATGGGAAGTTTATAGTTTTTCATCATCTGTCCAAGGAGCTGCGCTCTGGTAAGGAAGGGGATATCCAGTTCTTTACCTGCCGCAAATTCCGGATTGTCACTTTTGATGGCACTCGTATATACGATAAAATCGGGTTTGATGGCCAGATTTTCCTTTCTCTGTCCGTAATAGATGCGGGCGCCTTTGGCGCTCAGATGTTCTGTCAGAGGGGACTTCTGCCTGTCGGAACCTGACACGTTAAAACCTTCTGAAAGAAGGATTTCGGCGAGGCCGCTCATACTGATGCCGCCGATCCCTATGAAAAATACGTGAACCGGATTTTTAAAATCAATTTGATACATGTCACATGACTTCCTATCTTCTATATTTTTATACAACACATTATCATAAGATATTATACGCATTTGTCGCAAAAAAAC
Organism: Ruminococcus sp.; assembly: GCA_023663085.1. Lineage (GTDB taxonomy): Bacteria > Bacillota > Clostridia > Lachnospirales > Lachnospiraceae > UBA3282. The sequence continues at coordinate 25,085 of JAMPIB010000001.1, forward strand.
CAATATGAATTTATAGAATGTTGGAAGAGGAGGGGGAGAAGGGGGGCTGCCGGCGGTGAAATTTATCAAAATTTACAAAAAATCCTGTTGTTATCAGGCGGAAAAAAAATTAAAATATAAAAAATGAATAAAAAAATAGAGAAATGTAAAAAAATATTGTAATATATGAATGAAAATAAAAGTATAAAAAGAGAATTATTTTGTAAATAATATTCACTTTCTGATTCACTTGTGGTATACTTATAGCACAAAATAAGTTTTTATTATTTTATATAAAATATATTATCAGAAATAAGAGGTGAGAATATGGTTAAGAAAGAGATGATTGCCATGCTTTTAGCTGGCGGTCAGGGAAGCAGGCTGGGGGTATTGACATCCAAAGTCGCAAAACCTGCCGTATCCTTCGGCAGCAAGTACAGAATAATTGACTTCCCACTGAGTAACTGCATTAATTCAGGCGTAGATACAGTAGGTGTTCTGACACAATATCAGCCGCTTCGTCTGAATACCCATATCGGAATCGGTATTCCGTGGGATCTTGACAGGAATATCGGTGGCGTTACGGTACTTCCTCCTTATGAAAAGAGCGTACACAGTGAATGGTATACGGGTACGGCCAATGCAATTTATCAGAACATTGCATATATGGAGAGTTTTAATCCCGAATATATACTGATCCTTTCCGGGGATCATATATATAAGATGGATTATGAGGTAATGCTGGACTTCCACAAACAGAACGGTTCGGAAGTTACAATCGCGGTTATGCCTGTGCCTATGGAAGAGGCAAAGCGTTTCGGTATCATGATCACGGATGAAAACCGCAAGATCGTTGATTTTGAAGAAAAGCCTGAGAATCCGAGAAGTAACCTTGCATCTATGGGGATCTACATATTTAACTGGAAGACCCTGAAAGAAGCTCTGCTTGCCAATTCGGAACAGCCGGGACTGGACTTCGGTAAACACATCATTCCTTACTGCCATAAAAACGGCGGCTCCCTTTACGCATATGAGTTTAACGGTTACTGGAAGGATGTAGGAACGTTACACTCCTATTGGGAAGCAAATATGGAACTGATCGATCTGGTTCCTGAATTTAATCTGTATGAAGAATACTGGAAGATATATACCAAGTGTGAGACCCTGCCGCCGCAATATCTGGCTCCTGAGAGTGTAGTAGAGAGGAGTATTGTAGGAGAGGGCGCCGAAGTCTACGGCAAAGTCTATAATTCGGTTATCGGCTGCGGCGTAGTGATCGGGGAAGGCACTGTGATCAGAGACTCCATTGTCATGAATTCTACCGAGATCGGCAGAAATTGTGAACTGAACAAAGCGATTGTAGCAGAAAATGTCGTAATAGAGGATGGCGTGAAATTAGGAGTCGGGGACGAGGCTCCTAACGAGACAGATCCGCATATCTACAACAGCGGACTGGTAACGATCGGAGAAAAGAGCGTTATTCCGAGCGGCGTTTCAATCGGAAAGAACAGCGTTGTATTCGGCGTAACTTCCGGTGAAGATTACGAGAACGGCTATCTTCCGAGCGGTAGAACATTGATTAAGGCAGGTGATGAACAGTGAGAGCGATAGGAATTATATTAGCCGGTGGTAATAACCACAGAATGAAAGAACTGACACAGAAACGGGCTGCCTGTGCAATGCCGGTCGCAGGAAGTTATCGTGGTATCGACTTTGCACTCAGTAATATGACGAATTCCCGCATCAATAAAGTGGCTGTATTTACGCAGTACAATGCAGGGAGTCTGAACGAACACTTAAGTTCCTCCAAATGGTGGGATTTTGGACGTAAACAGGGCGGTTTATCTGTCTTTACACCTGCGGTAACGGCGGAGAGCAGTTCATGGTACCGCGGTACAGCGGATGCAATAGCCCAGAACCTTTCGTTCTTAAAGAACAGCCACGAGCCGTATGTTGTGATTTCTTCCGGCGACTGCGTTTATAAAATGGATTATAACGAAGTACTGGAATATCATATTGAGAAGAAAGCCGATATCACGGTCGTATGCAAGGATATGGGGCCGGAAGTCAATGTGGAACGTTATGGTACGGTGAAGATGAATGAAGAGAGCCGTATCGAGGAATTTGAGGAAAAGCCCGTAGTGGCTAAATCCAATACGATCTCCTGTGGTGTCTATGTTGTCAGAAGAAGACAGTTGATCGAAATGATCGAGAAGTGTGCTGAAGAAGACCGTTACGATTTTGTAAAGGATATTCTGATCCGCTATAAAGATATGAAGAGGATCTTCGGTTATAAGATCAAAGAATACTGGAGCAATATCGCAACGGTAGAAGATTATTTCAGAACCAACATGGATTTCTTACAGCCGGATATCAGAAATTATTTCTTCAAACAGTATCCGGATGTATACTCTAAAGTAGACGACAATCCGCCGGCTAAATATAATGTGGGAGCCAATATCAGAAACAGTCTGATCTCCAGCGGATGTATCGTAAACGGTACAGTAGAGGATTCAGTTATATTTAAGAAGACTTATATTGGTAATAATTGTTACATCAAGAATTCAATTATTTTGAATGATGTATATATTGGTGATAACACGCATATAGAGAACTGTATCGTTGAAAGCCGTGGAACAATTCGTGCCAACTCTTATTATAAGGGAGAAGATGGTATTCAGATTGTCGTAGAACATAATGACAGATACGTTATCTAGTGTTATAGTATCCGTAGGAAGTCTGTTGATCAGACGAAACGGATCAGAACGTTGTTGATTACAAGCTGCGTGGCTTGATAGGTATGACTTGTGTGGAATAGCTTGTGAACGCCGACAGGAACCAGCCTGTTCGGTAGCATATGATAAGGAGGCTGAACTTCATGAGAATTACTGATGTCCGCGTGCGCAAAATGACCCAAGACAGCAAAATGAAAGCAGTCGTCTCAATTACTATCGACGATGAATTTGTAGTGCATGACATTAAAGTGATTGAAGGTGAAAAAGGACTTTTTATTGCTATGCCAAGTAAGAAAGCGACTGATGGGGAATATCGTGATATTGCACATCCGATCAATTCCGACACCAGGGAACGCATTCAGAGTATTATCTTGGATAGTTATGAGAAAGCGCTTTTAGAACCGAATGACGAATAAGCGCATTGAATGACTGTAAAAAAAGGATGCTTATAGCGTCCTTTTTTTGCGTTCACTTTTTTGGTGTTATAGGAAAAAATACTTGTGAGAAAATCGGGATATTGGTACAATATATAAGATTGCTTGTTCTATGGTATAAGGGCGGAAAGAAAGGTGCGGACAGACTATGTTTATCATTGCAGGATTGGGAAATCCGGGCAGAAAGTATGAAAACACAAGACATAACGTGGGATTTATGGTGATTGATGAACTTGCCGGAATACATCATATCAGCGTAGTGGAAAAAAAGCATAAGGCGCTGATCGGGAAAGGCATCATCGGCGGAGAGAAAGTAATTCTTGTAAAACCGCAGACTTTTATGAATCTCAGTGGTGAAAGTATACGAGAAATCATAGACTATTATAAAATAGAAGAAAAAACACAGTTAATTGTTATTTCCGACGATGTCAGCATGGATCCGGGAGCGGTGCGGATACGTAAAAGAGGCAGCGCGGGCGGACATAACGGTTTGAAAAATATCATTCTTCATCTGGGGCATGATGAATTTCAGCGGATCAAACTCGGCGTGGGAGAAAAACCGGCCGGTGGCGATCTGGTGGACCATGTGCTGGGCAGTTTCAGTAAAGAAGAATCCGAACTGATAGCGGAAAGCGTAAAAAGTGCGGCCGGGGCGGTCGAAGTCATGATAACGGACGGAGCCGATACGGCCATGAACCGATTTAACAAAAAGGGAAGGGAATCAATGTGAGAGCATTATTAGCACCCCTGCAGGAACTGGGAGAATACGAAGAGATCAGGAAAATGCTCATTAAGGAACGCGCTTCTATTACACTGAGCGGATGCGTTGATTCCGAGAAGCTGCATATGGTATATGGACTTGGCGAGGGTTTCAGATATAAGATCATTATTACTTTCAGCGATCTGCGGGCCAAAGAGATCTGTGACGACTACCGTTTTTATGACAGAAATGTCAGTATTTATCCAGCCAAAGACCTTATTTTTTTTCAGGCGGATATCCATGGAAATCAGCTTATCATGCAGCGGATGAAAGTCCTGCGTAAATTAATGGAAGGGAAATCTGCGACGATCGTCACGACATTCGACGCGTTGATGGAGCCGCAGGTGCCGTTAGAGGTGTTGCAGCGCAGCATCATCCATATCAATAAGCAGAGTGTGATTGAGGAAGATGACATGGCGGTGAAGCTGACACAGCTTGGATATGAGAAAAATTATCAGGTCGAAGCGCCCGGACAGTTCAGTATCCGGGGCGGTATCATTGACGTTTTTGATCTGACGGAAGAAAATCCCTATCGTATCGAGTTATGGGGAGAAGACGTGGAGTCTATCCGCAGTTTTGATATTTTAAGCCAGCGTTCTATCGAGAATCTGGAGTCTGTCTCTATCTATCCGGCAACAGAGATCGTTCTGAGCAGGGAAGAACTGCAGGCCGGTATCCGCAGGATTGAAGCAGAAGGCAAAGATTATGCCGCGAAGCTGCGCGCCGAAATGAAAACGGAAGAAGCACACCGCATCACGAGGCAGATTCAGGAATTAAAAGAGCAGATGCTGGAACTTGGATTTTCTTTGAACGCGGTGAATCTGGAAAGTTATATCCGCTATTTTTATCCGCAGCTCTCCGGTTTTCTGGAGTTTTTTCAGGCGGCGTGGGGCTGTATCTTTATAGACGAACCCGGACGGGTCAGCGAACATGCGAAGGCGGTGGAACTGGAATTTCGGGAGAGCATGATGCACCGCGTGGAGAAAGGATATATCCTGCCGGGACAGATGGATGTGCTCTATGGCAGCGAGGAGATCGCGGCCAGACTGATGAACCGAAGAGTCGTCGGCATTTCCATGATGGATAGTAAGAATCCGCTTTTTAAAACCGAGAGAAAATTTGATATTCAGGCAAGAAGTATGCCTTCTTATAATAACAGTTTTGATGCGCTGGTAAAAGATTTGCTGCGCTATAAGAAAAACGGTTACCGGGTTCTTCTTTTATCCGGTTCCCGGACGAGAGCCGAGCGTCTGGCCGGGGATCTGCGGGAGCAGGGATTAACAGCTTTTTATACGGAAGATCCCGAACGGGAAGTGCAGCCGGGTGAAGTCATGACCTGTTATGGCAGGGTATTTAAGGGGTTTGAATATCCGCTGATAAAATTCCTGGTGATCTCCGAAAGTGATATTTTCGGCGCGCAGAAGAAGAAAAAAAAGAAGAAGAAAACGTATGAAGGGCAGAAGATCAATGATTTCTCGGAGTTAAAAGTCGGCGATTATGTCGTGCATGAAAGCCACGGTCTTGGCATATATCGGGGCATAGAAAAAGTAGAAGTCGAGAAAGTCGTTAAAGATTATATTAAAATAGAGTATCGGGATGGCGGCAATCTCTATATTCTGGCGACCGGTCTGGATGTGATCCAGAAATACGCTTCTGCGGACGCGGGGACGCCTAAACTCAATAAGCTGGGGACGCAGGAGTGGAATAAGACCAAATCCAAAGTGCGCAGCGCTGTGAATGAGATCGCGCAGGATCTGGTGGAACTTTATGCGCACAGACAGCAGAAGAACGGTTATCAGTACGGAAAAGACACGGTCTGGCAGAAAGAGTTCGAGGAAATGTTTCCTTTTGAAGAAACAGAAGATCAGTTAAATGCCATCGTAGATACCAAGGCGGACATGGAAAGCAGTAAGATCATGGACAGACTCATCTGCGGCGATGTCGGTTACGGCAAGACGGAAATCGCCATCCGCGCGGCTTTTAAGGCGGTACAGGAAGGAAAACAGGTCGTTTATCTCGTACCGACGACGATCCTTGCACAGCAGCACTATAATACCTTTATCCAGCGGATGAAGGATTTCCCGGTGCGGGTGGACTTACTTTCCCGTTTCCGGACGAGCGCCGAACAGAAAAAGACGATAGAGGATCTGCGCAGGGGCATGGTAGATATTGTCATCGGTACGCACCGCGTTCTTTCAAATGATATTGTTTTCAAAGATCTGGGGTTGCTGATCATTGATGAAGAGCAGCGTTTCGGTGTGACCCATAAAGAAAAGATCAAGAAAATGAAGGAAAATGTAGACGTACTGACGCTGACGGCAACGCCGATTCCCCGGACGCTGCATATGAGCCTTATCGGTATCCGGGATATGAGCGTTTTGGAAGAAGGGCCCAACGACAGACTGCCGATCCAGACATTTGTCTGCGAATATAACGAAGAACTGGTGCGTGAGGCTATTGTGCGGGAACTTTCCAGAGAAGGTCAGGTCTATTATGTCTATAACAGAGTCGCGCATATAGCGGATATCGCCGCTTCTATACAGAAACTGGTGCCGGAGGCCGTCGTGGCCTTTGCCCACGGACAGATGAAGGAGCGGGAACTGGAACACATCATGTATGATTTCATAGCCGGAGAGATCGACGTGCTGGTCTCCACGACCATCATCGAGACGGGACTGGATATTGCCAATGTCAATACGATGATAATCCACGACTCTGATAGTATGGGACTTTCCCAGTTATATCAGCTGCGCGGGCGGGTAGGGCGCTCGAACCGGACGGCCTATGCTTTTTTGATGTATAAAAGAGATAAGATGTTAAAAGAAGTGGCGGAGAAACGTCTGGAGGCGATCAGAGAGTTTACGGATCTGGGCAGCGGCTTCAAGATTGCCATGCGCGATCTGGAGATCCGTGGTGCGGGCAATATTTTAGGTTCCAGACAGCACGGGCATATGCAGGCGGTGGGTTATGACCTGTATTGTAAGATGTTGAATGAAGCCGTCAAAAATATAAAAGGTATTTCCACGGTAGAGGATTTCAATACGAGTATTGATCTGGATGTGGACGCCTATATCCCGCCTTCTTATATCGTCAACGAGATACAGAAGCTGGATATTTATAAACGTATCGCCGGCATTGAAAACGACAGGGAACGCGACGATATGAAAGAAGAACTGTTAGACCGCTTCGGAGAGATACCGAAATCGGTAGATAATCTTCTGCGTATCGCCATGATAAGGGTCAGGGCGCATAAACTTTTCATGCCGGAAGTCAAGGGCAAAAATGAATTGTTACAGTTTTTGTTCCGTCTGGATGCGCCGATAGCGGTGGAAAATATTCCGCGTCTGCTTACAAAGTATCCTAAAAATCTGACGTTCGATCCCAAGGGAACGCCGACTTTCCGCTATCGTTACAGAAAATATGATCTGGTGGAAAAAAACGAGGAATTACTGCTTTCTCTGACGGAGCAGTTATTGTACGATATGCAGGAGTTATTACTGCCCGTGGAAAAAGAGGTGCGGACAGTTTAAGAACAGATGTTTGTAAAAGACCGGTTTATCGGACTGGATAAGTGCTATTCTGTTTTCAGAAGAAATTAAAATATGATTCTGAAAGGAGATAGTAATTATGAAAGGATATACGGTAGAAAGCGGTTATATGGGATATGTGAACGGAGATTATATGTTGTTTGCAAGCGAGATGGATTACGAAGAATATATGCAGGGTTGAGGACGGGATTTTATCAGGAACCGTATGAGAGCCTGCATTTCGGACTGCTATTAAGTAACGATCGGGTATTGTATCCAGAAGCAAAATGGCATATGATGGGAACAGGAACAAAAGCGACGTATGGGAGGAATACCGGAATGAAAAAAGCGTTATACGGGATAGGACTGTTCATGGCGGCGGGCATGCTTCTTAGCGGCTGCGCCGGAGGGGAGGAAAACGCCGGGGAGTCTGAAGGAGTAAGCGATGCGCTGGAATCATCGCAGGTTATTGCGGAAGACGCCGGACAGTCTGGTGAAGAGTCAGAGATGGAAGATGCCGGAACGCAGGATATACAGGCGGCGGAGATTGAGAGCGGGCAGGAAACAGATATCACGTCGCCGGATGCTCTTGCATTCGTAGAGGATATGAAGATTGGCTGGTGTCTGGGGAATACTTTTGACGCGATAGATTATGGCGGATTGAGTGACGAACTGCAATATGAGTCCTGCTGGTGCAATGCGGTAACGACCAAAGAGATGATAGATGCGCTGAAAGAAGCGGGGTTTCGGACGATCCGTATCCCGGTTTCCTGGCATAATCATTTGACAAGCGATACGGATTCTTCGGTATATGCAGCCAATCCGGAGTATGTCATCAGCAAGGTGTGGCTGGACAGGGTGCAGGAAGTGGTGGATTATGCGATAGAAGATGGCTTGTATGTCATTATCAATATCCATCATGATAACAGTAAAGAATATATTTATCCTTCCAGTGAATATCTCGAACAGTCCAAAACGTATGTTACGGATATCTGGCGGCAGATCGCGGAGCGGTTTAAGGATTATGACGAACATCTGATCATGGAAGGTATGAATGAGCCGCGGCTGGTCGGTACGGCGAACGAATGGTGGCTGGATCTGCGGAAAGAAGAATGTATCGACGCTGTGGAATGTATCAATGAACTAAATCTGGCATTTGTGGATACCGTGCGTTCCACAGGCGGCCAGAATGCGGGAAGGTATCTGATGGTGCCGGGATATGCGGCTTCTTTGGAGGGCGCGGTGAATCCTTATTTCAGCCTGCCGGAAGATATCGCCGGAAATCAGAACAGGATACTCGTTTCCGTGCATGCCTATACGCCGTATGCTTTTGCCCTGCAGGCGCCGGGAGAGGGCGGCAGTACGGATTCTTTTGACCCGCAGAGCGCTTCGAGTACGGGTGATATTGATAATCTGATGGATACTTTGTACGATACGTTTATCAAGAACGGAACCGGTGTGGTCATCGGGGAATTTGGCGCCAGGGATAAAGGCGGCAATACGCAGGCCAGAGCGGATTTTTCTGCATATTATGTAGAAGCGGCCAGAGCAAGAGGTATAACATGCTGTGTATGGGACAATAATGCTTTTACGGGAGATGGAGAAAACTTCGGGCTTTTCCGGCGTACATCGCTGCAATTTCTTTATCCGGAGATTGTGGAGAGTCTGATGTCGCATTGTGAATAGAGCACATATTGCATAGTAATAGGCACAAGGAAGGCTGTTCGTGTCATAGCCTATCTTTTAAAATAAAGAAAATACGGGAACAGGAGTTATGCGTGGTTAAGAAGATTGATGATATTTCAGTGAATTATATAGATGAAGGCGAGGGAGATGTTGTTTTACTGCTTCATGGCTGGGGTTCCAATATCACTTTATTCGATGGTATTGTGAAGACGCTTGTGCCAACGCACAGGGTCATTGCGCCTGATATGCCGGGATTTGGGAAGACGCCTGCGCCATCCGAAGCCTGGTGTGTAGACGATTACGTGGATTTTCTGATCAAGTTTATCGACAGTATGCAGATAACGAAGTTCAGCGTTCTGGTGCATTCGTTCGGCGGAAGGGTTCTATTCAAATTAAATGCCAGAGAAGGTCTGCCGTATGTGATCCGGAAAGCGGTATTGATCGACAGTGCAGGGATCATGCCGAAGAAGACCTGGAAACAGAAGGTGAGTCTGCGCTTTTATAAGGCGGCCCGTGCGGTCATGAGCACTAAAGTATTACGCTTTTTGTACCCGGATGCGGTAGAGGATATGCGTAAGAAGAGAGGTTCTGCGGATTATAATAATGCAACGCCGGTCATGCGGGCTACGTTAGTGAAGGTAGTCAACGAAGATCTGGAACCGCTTATCGCGAAGCTGCATTGTCCGACGCTTTTAATATGGGGGGATGCCGATACGGCGACGCCGATAGAAGATGCCCGGACAATGGAGAGACTGATCCAGGACACAGGGCTGGTGGTCTGCGAGGGAGCAGGACATTATTCTTTCCTGGAACAGCCTGCCAAAGTGCATGGCGCGCTGAAAGCGTTCCTCGGATAATTGCCGGCATGGTATAAGAATGAATGTGAATCGTATCAGGAAACAGAAAGGAAATTAGATTCGTATATGGATATTTTGTTATGGGTGATCTGGCTGGGTACTTATGTTCTCGGCGCCGTCTGGTTTGAACTTTATATCATGCACATGTTTCAGCAAAACTCCTATAAGCCGAGGGAGTATGGTGAATGGCTGCGGGTAACAGGAAATATCGGCAGGATATTGGGAAAGATTTTATACGCCGTAATTTCTCTGCCGCTTATCGCGGCCGGCGGATATGGCTGTCTGACCGCAGCCTGCTGCATGAATATAATGACTATATTGGTCAACAAACCGCGTCAGGCAAAAAAACCGCTTGTTTGTACGGCAAGGGTAAAAAGAATGTTTATGACGACAGGTTTATTATTTGTGATCGTCATGGCATTGTGCCTTCTTTTGCCGATAAGGTCGGTAAAAGTCTGCGCCCTGTTCTTATTGATCCTGTTTATCATAGAACCTGTTCTGGTACTGGCGGTCAATCTGATTAATCATCCGCTGGAATTGGGGATTGATAAGCATTATATCAACGATGCGGCGAGGATTTTGCGGGAAATGCCAGATCTGACAGTTATCGGCGTTACCGGAAGTTACGGTAAGACGAGTGTAAAATATTTTCTGAGTAAACTGCTTTCCACGCAGTTTTGTGTACTGCATACGCCGGGTAACTATAATACGACCTTAGGCGTTGTGAGGACGATAAGGGAACAGATGAAGTCGTTTCATGAAATCTTTATATGTGAGATGGGAGCAAGGGAAGTAGGAGATATTAAAGAAATCTGCGATCTGGTGCATCCGCAGTATGGCATCATCACCTCCATCGGGCCGCAGCATTTACAGAGTTTCCACAGCATAGAGAATGTCATCAGTACGAAATTTGAGCTGGCGGACGCGGTTCCTGCGGAGGGCAAAGTATTTTTAAATTATGATAACGAATATATCCGTGAGCGGAAGATAGACAAAACAGTCGTAAGCTACGGCGTATCCGAGGAAACCGCAGACTATGCGGCCTATGATATTTCTGTTTCCAGAGAAGGCTCTGCGTTTAAGATGAAAGATAAGGAAGGCACAGAGTATCAGTTCCATACAAGATTAGTCGGGAATCATAATGTACAGAATATAGCGGGTGCTGTCGCGGTGGCCAATACGCTCGGTATTCCTATGGAGAAATTGCTCTTTCCGGTGAAGCAGTTGGAAAGCGTTCCACACAGGCTGCAATTATTGAAGCAGGGTGACCGTATCGTTTTGGACGACAGCTATAATTCCAATAAAAACGGCTTTAAGGCGGCTTTGGATACACTGGCCATGTTTGATGAACTGCGGATTCTGATGACGCCGGGCATGGTGGAACTTGGCGAGAAGCAGTATGATGAAAATAAGGAGATTGGCCTTTACGCGCACGATAAATGCGATTACGCGGTCTTAGTCGGCAGAGAGCAGACCAAGCCGATACAGGTAGGGTTACTGGAGGCCGGATTCCCGCATCATAGGATCATCATTGCCGATACCTTGCAGGAGGCATTCCAGATGGTCAATGCAATACCCGGAGAGAAACAGAAAGTTGTTTTGATCGAAAACGATCTGCCGGACAATTATCAATAAAAGCCCGGTCGGTCTATCAATAAAATAAGAGGAGTAAAGCTGTTATGAAGATCAAAGTAGGCGTTTTTTTTGGAGGAAAAAGTGTAGAACATGAAGTTTCCGTGATTTCGGGCATTCAGGCGCTCAATGCGTTCAATAAGGAGAAATATGAGGCAATCCCCATCTATATCACGAAGGAAAATGAAATGTATACCGGGGAGGCTGTTGCCGATATCGGGAATTATAAAAATATTTCCGAATTGTTAAAAAAGAGTACCCGTATCTTTTTTATCCGTGAACAGGGTAAGTTGAATATGGTACAGTATCCGGAGAAAAAATTCGGCAGTTCCATAGTGGACTATATCGACGTAGCGTTCCCGGTCGTACATGGAGCCAATGTGGAAGACGGTTCCCTGCAGGGATTTCTGCGCCACTACAATGTGCCGATGGCAGGCTGTGACGTGACAGCGGCGGCGGTCTCCATGGATAAATATGTGATGAAGACCGTGTTAAAAGATAACGATATCCCCGTGCTGGACTGCGTGACGCTGCATGTCAGAGAGTATGAAAAAGACGAAGAAGCGGCGTATTGTAAAGTAGAAAATAAAATACCCTATCCTGTTATCGTAAAGCCCATTAATTTAGGTTCAAGCGTCGGTATTAAAGTCGCCAAAGACAGGGAAGGACTCTGTGAGGCACTCCAATATGCCTATGAGTTCGGACAGAAAGTGCTGGTTGAAAAAGCTATCATGAACCTGCGTGAGATCAACTGTGCAGTCCTCGGCGATTATGAGAGCGCACAGGCTTCTGAATGTGAAGAGCCAATATCAAGCGATGAGATTTTAAGCTACGAAGATAAATATGTGGCAGGCGGTAAAGGAGCGTCCGAAGGAATGCGGACGGCCAGAAGAGAACTGCCGGCTGATCTGACGCCGGAGCGCAGAGAAGAGATTCGCACATTGGCAGTCAGAACTTTTCAGGCACTGGATTGCAATGGCGTATCGCGGATTGATTTCATGATTGATAAAGATACGGATAAGGTCTATGTCAATGAGATCAATTCCATTCCGGGTTCGCTGGCTTTTTATCTATGGGAGATCATGGGCAAACCGTATGAGGAATTGTTGGACGATATGGTGAGACTGGCCTTGAAACGCGAGAGGGAAGAGAGTAATCTGATGACCTCGTTTGAAAGCAATATTTTGCAGAATGCCAATTTATCCGGGGCCAAGGGTGTCAAAAAATAAGACGGAAGAGGAATAGTGTGAAAAATCACACTGATGTGCTGATTTTTCACACGGCAATTTGTGCCGGAGCGTCACAAATATGCCTTGATGGCAGACGCAAATTTGAGATTTGCGTCGCCCCGTCGCGAAAACGCTCCGGAATGGAGATTAATATAAAAGATGATTAATTATGAAAGCGGGAAAGGATGACAAATATGGTCTTTGACGCGCATTCGGATATCTGGTCGGATGTTACCGTGAAGTTTATGCGGGGAGAGAGCGATATCTTCCGAAAGTATCACTACCAAAGACTGCAAAAGGGCGGCATAGAAGGTTCTATCCTGGCTATGTGGATCGATCCGCCATATGATAAAGACCCTGTGCTGCGGCTTAGGCAGATCATGGAGGCGGTAAAGGCGGAGACTGCCTGCTGTGGAGATATTTTACAGATCGTGCACGATTACGAAGAAATGAAAGAGGCCAAAGAGAAGGGACTTTTCTATGCTTTTATCGGCTGTGAAGGACTTTCGGGCATCGGGGAAGATATAGAGAAGATAGATATGCTTTATGAGTTCGGGGTAAGATGCGTATCCCTTACCTGGAATGAGCAGAATGCATTGGCGGCCGGGGCACGTGCGGATACGGAGAGCGGTCTGACTGCGCTCGGAGTTCAGGCGCTTCATAAGATACAGGATAAGCATATGCTGTTTGATGTGTCTCACTTGAATGATAAGTCTTTCTGGGACGTCATGCGCCATGCCACAGGCCCGGTCGTGGCTACACATTCCGACAGCCGCAGCCTGTGTCCTGCACCCCGGAATCTGACGGATGAGATGATAAAAGAAATTGTGCAGACAGGCGGTATGACAGGTATCAATGCGTATCCCGATTTTGTTTCTTCCAGGAAAGAAGAAAAAACCGTTGATATGCTGGCCAAACATATAGAACATATCGCCGATATCGCGGGTATCGAACATGTGGGATTCGGTTTTGATTTCTGTGAATTTCTGGAAGAAGAAGCGGCCGCGTCGTTTGGCACAGATGAGGAAACAGAGGGTCTGTACGGCTTAAAAGATGCGTCCGAGACGCCGAATGTCCTGTGGGCCATGCAAAAAATCGGTTTTACAAAAGCGGATATCGAAAAGGTTTCTTATCAAAACTGGCATCAGATAATACGGAAAGTTATATAGAAAATTAAAATATTTTAGGTATAAACTCCCACCATTTACAGATACTAGTAGCACGGTTTATTCAAAATACTAATAACGTAAATGGAGGTTTTTATCATATGAAAGCAACAGGAATTGTCAGAAGAATAGATGATTTAGGGCGGATTGTCATTCCCAAGGAGATCAGGCGGACGCTGCGTATCAGAGAAGCCGACCCGTTAGAAATCTACACGGACAGAGAAGGCGAGATTATTTTGAAAAAATACTCCCCGATCGGGGAAATGGGAACATTTGCCAAGCAGTACGCGGAAAGCATGGCACAGGTTTCCGGGCATATCGCCATGATAGCTGACAGAGATCAGTTCATTGCCGTATCCGGCGGTATGAAGAGTGTTCTTGGCAAGTCGATCAGCAGGGATCTGGAAGAGAAAATTAATAATAGAGAGAGCGTCGTAGCGACTAAGGGAGACCGGAATTTTATCCCCGTCTGCCATGAAGCCGGAGAGGACTATCAGCACGAAGCGATCAGTCCTATCATCTGTGAGGGTGATGTGATCGGTGCCGTGATCTTGCTGGAAATGGACAATAAGTCCAAGATGGGCGAGGTGGAACAGAAGCTGATCCAGTCTGCGGCCGGATTCCTTGGCAGACAGATGGAGCAGTAGCAGTAGTCTGCAAGCATATTTTCTGGCAGGCAGATAAAGCGCTGAAAAATAATAGCTAAGATTCAATATCCTGAATATCATCAAAGTTTATTTTGGTATTCACGATCTGTAATATCCGGCTGGTTTCGTCAATACGGGAAACCATGCCGGATATTTTGATATATTCGCCGTCATGGAAATAAACGACAGTAGCGATACTGCCGCGCGTAAGCAGGCGCATTTTCCTGTCCAGTTCTTCTTCCATTTCCGGCGAGAGTTCCATTTTGGGGACAATAATTTTTTCTTTGGCCTTCAGTGCCTCCGGCAGACCTTTTAAGGCGGCGAAAGGCATGAACTGTTTGGCCCTTTCGGATACGGGCATTTTATTCTTAGGTCTTTTGGCCACTTCGATGTCCTCCGATCTGTGTATTTCTTTCTCTTGTCGTAGCATGTTCCTGCAGATCCATGCCCCGCAGAATGGCATTTTTGCCAAATTTATTTTTGATGCTGATGACCGCTTCCTGTACCTTGCGGTTCTTAGCCAGTTCCTGCGCATCCGTGAAAAAATTATATTGATGGCATTCTTCGGGAATCACGTTATTACAGCTGAGATTGACCCGCTTGATCGGATACTGCGGGTTGACGATCCGCTCATAGAGAGCGGTAACAGCAGGTATCAGCAAAAGGTCGGAGTTGGTCTCATCATCTAAGGAAGCGCTGCCGTGTGCCGAAGGTACATTCAGGCGGTTGGAGTAGCCGACGTGTAAAGTGATTGACCTGGTGACAAGATTTTTTTCTACCAGATCAAGGCAGAGTAAGTCCATCATTTCCTTGACGATCAGCCGGCCATCTGCAAAGTTATAATCGCAGGCCAGCACCTGGCCGCTGGAGAGACAATTGGTCTCTGAACGATAGGCTTTGATATGGGCGATGGTAACAGGTTCCCGTCCCCAGGCGTGGTCAATGAGCAGTTCCGCGTCTATGCCGAACAGATGGTAGAGAAAATCTTCGTCGGCTCCGGCGATATCGCGCATTGTCAGAATACCATAAGAAGCCAGTTTCTTAGCGGTTCCGGCGCCGATGCGCCAGAAGTCAGTCAGCGGTCTGTGATCCCAGAGTCTGGCACGGTAGGATTCTTCCGTCAGTTCGCCGATAAAATCAGCGGCATGTTTGGCCGTGATATCGAGAGCAATCTTGGCCAGATACAGGTTCGTACCGATTCCGCAGGTGGCATGGATATGAAGTCTTTCATAGATTTCGTCAATGATAGTCTGTCCGAGCTGCCTGGCGGAGAGCCGGTACATGGTCAGATATTCCGTAACATCCATAAAAGCTTCGTCGATGGAGTAGACATGGATATCGTCTTTGGAGACATATTTTAAATAAATAGCATATATTTCAGCGGCATAATCAATATAAAGCTGCATTCTTGGCGTGGCGGCGATATATTTGATATGCGGCGGTATCTCAAAAATACGGCAGCGGTTGTGGATGCCGAGCGCCTTCATGGCGGGCGTTATAGCCAGACAGATAGTCTTCTCCGTGCGCGACATATCGGCCACCACGAGGTTGGTCGTCATGGCGTCCAGTCCGCGCTCGGCGCATTCTACGGACGCATAGAAGGATTTCAGATCAATGCAGATGTATGTGTGTTCTTTCATCAATGCGGTACCGCCTTTCGCCTTTTATTCCCGCAGGCATGGGCCAGGTGACTGCCTGTGACGGGGGCTTTGGATTTCAGTATATCATACTTTTTGGCAAATGTCTCACAAAATACGAACGAATGTTCTGGAAATTATGCGAAATTTTTCCATACAGGATTTTTGTGTGTAAAATTCTCGTATAAAATTTTTTCATTTTTCTCGCTCAGAAGGCATTTTTTTCTGCATATGAATATGCTATAATACAATGTTGAAAAGGCGGAGGATGCAAAGCCGAAAAGTACATTGTAGTAAAAGGAGGAAGGATTATGGCTAAACTGATCATTACGGTCGAAGGAGGAAAGATCACACAGACGCTGAATTTTTTGGACAGAAATATCAAAGACAACAGATACGTTTACGGAAACGGCAATGAGTCAGGCATCATGGATGACCCCGAAAAAATATATGCTGATATTCCGGACTGCCAGCGTCTGTCCGAAAGTTACAGTGAACTGCTGGAAGCGGTGAATTTGGGAAAAGTGCAGGTTACTGACATCATGCGTCATTTGAACGAACTGGAAAAGGAAATGGATGCGTATTCGCTCCCTACAGAGAAGCATGAACAGGAACATGTCATCACATTGAACAATGCCGACTTGGAAAAGCTTCTTGGAGAAGTGGAAGTGGACTTGGAATCCATGAACGATAAGCATATAGAAGATGCAATTAAGAAACTGATACACAATAAATAAAAACAAATAGAGAAATTCCTGGGAGAATGCCATGTTTTTCGGCATTCTCTTGGGTGAAAAAGATTTGCTTTGCAAGTCAGAACTTCTTTTCACCCTTTTAGATGAAATAATCTATCGTATCTTCCGCTAGAAGTCGGGTTTCCTGATTAAACACGATGACAGCCTCCCGGATATCGTAAGGCCCCATCTCATAAAAGCCCTCGCTCGTGCGGTTGAGGCGCTCGATAGAGACCAGACGGTTGGCGCGTTTCGGCTGATTGCTTATGAAAGTGATGCCCGGTTCGGAATATTCTTCGCTCAGTTCCGGGTCGTCCTCTTCTTCATAATAGGGATCGAAAAGATAAAGGCTGTCACCCTCAATGCCTGTCAAAAGCACATAATGTCCCACATCCAGAAAAAGACGCAGTACGACCACGCCGCCCTGCTGTAAGGCGCATAAGATTTTGCTGGTCTGGTCGATATGTACGTCGGCGCCGGATAAAAATTCGCAGGCGATCGGAAAGTTTTTCATTTTGCCGAACTGATTGAGCCAGTTGGATAAAAACATCATAGCGGTCGCAGATGTACCGTGTTTGCCGACCTCTCCGTCTTCATTATAAGAATCCAGACAATAGAGCATAATATATTTAATGATATCAGGATAAATATCCTCTCGTTCAAAGAGATAGCGCACGGCATTGGTCAGAGTAACGGGGCCGCAGTCGTATTCGCTGGATTGATAATTGAGCAGATTTTTCATAATTATTCCACACTTATTTCCTTTGTAATAATAGGCTGTTATCTTATAAAAGTGATGATAATATACAACGTATTGCATTTTTTGTCAAGGTTATGATATGATACCTGTGTCTGTCATATTTTTCGCGGGAATTTTTCATGCCATATTTTTATGGAAAAAAATGTTGACAACGGGTGGTTATGGAAATATAATATAGAACAGTTCCTATATAAATAGTAGGAAATAAGCGAAAGATATGGTATTGCTGTGTAAGAATGGAGGAAGAGGATTATGAAAAGGTTTATCAGAAAAATCTTAAGTCTGGCTCTGGTGGCGGCAATGGCGCTTACTATGGCAGGCTGTGGTGATTCGGGAACAGGTACTGCGACGCAGGAAGATATCGTCAATATCGGTATTACCGATTCTCTGGGCGGGATCAATCCGCTGACGGTCGATCAGACATGGGTCAATAAATACGCGATCGGCTTACAGTTTCTGCCGCTCGTGGATCTGGACAACGATCTGAATTTTGTACCGATGCTGGCGGATTCTATCACGACGGAGGATAACAGGAATTTTATCGTCCATATTGATGAAAAAGCGACATGGTCGGATGGTACGCCCGTTACGGCGCAGGATGTGGAGTTCACCTTCTTACGTCTGGCCAGTCCGGTGATCGCCAATCCGACGCTGATGCTTTACGCATTTGAGGGAGTAGGCGATGAGGGATTTGTGGAAGAAGGCGCCGAGAGTGTAGAGGGCGTGACAGTTCTGGATGATAAGACGGTGCAGTTTACGACCAAGTATCCGATTGCGCTGACAACATTTGAGAATACTTATGCTTTTTATATCCATACCTTACCGAAACATATATTAGGGGAATACAGTGAGACGGAGCTGGCTACCTTAGACTGGTTCAATCACCCGGATGTGGTGAGCGGGCCGTATATTGTGACGGATTATGATGTGGATCACTATATTTCCTATACGGCGAACGACGCTTACTGGAAAGGTGCGCCGCATATTGCCAAACTGAATTTCCGTATCATGGATTCCAGTCAGATCTATGCAGGATTACAGTCCGGTGAAATTGATGTGACACACCATACCATGACAGCGATCCCGCAGGAAGATTATGAGAATATCGAGGCGCTCGATAACGTGGATGTTGTCTATGGTTCGCCGATCACTAATCAGTCGGTGTTCATCAAGACTACCAATATTCAGGACAGCAGAGTACGGCAGGCGCTTTTATATGCCATTGACAGAAATAAAATTTTGGAGCAGTTGATGAAAGGACACGGAGAAGTAGTGGAAGGATTTCTTTCTTCCGCCAGTCCGTTTTATGACGAGACGATAACGCCGACGCCCTATAATCCCGAAAAAGCCAAAGCCTTACTGGAAGAGGCAGGCTGGGACGGTTCGCAGACGCTGCGTTTCTATGTAAATTCCGGTGACGGCACCTTTGTCAATGCCGCACAGGTCATGGTGGAACAGTGGGCGGCTGTCGGTATCAAGGCCGAGATACAGACTGTCGATCTGGCCGCTTTGATGGACGTGGCGGGAACGGAGGATTTTGATATCATGGCGGTACAGTATACGTATGCGCCGGTCGATCCGTACCCGGATATCGCCTGGCTGCTGGGCGGCGAGGGCAGCTGGACAGGATATGCCAGCGAGGAGATCAACGAGGCGTTAGCTTCGACACAGACTGCGGGCAGCGTTGAGGAGATGAAGGATTTTTATTCGATTGTCGATAAAAAAGTGCAGGAGGATGTACCGATGTTCTCCGCATATATCATCAGCGCGCAGGGAGCGGTAAACAAACGGCTGACAGGCGTGAATGCCAATGTCTACGGATTTTTCACCAATGTGCATGAATGGGATATAGTCAGATAAATATGAAATAAAAATAAATGTAAAATCGAAATAAATGTGAAATAAAAGCAGATGCAGAATAACAGCATAAGGCGGTGCGACAGAAAATACCACAGATGGCTTCGGGCGGTCTGTGGTATTTATGCCAGTCGGCGGCCGGATAAAAAATAAACGGAGAAAGTATAGAGAAAAAAAGGATGTCGCATTTATTGGAAGTTGAAGGACTGACAACGAGTTTTAAAGGGGATTACGGAACGAATATCAGCGTGGATCATATCTCTTTTCATGTGGACAAAGGAGAAATTGTCTGCATCGTGGGAGAGTCCGGCTGCGGGAAGAGCGTTACCTCGCTTTCCATTATGGGACTTCTTTCCAGAAGCGGCAGGGTGACGGAAGGCGCAGTCTTGTTTGAGGGGGAAAATTTATTCGCCATGACGGAGAAAGAACTGGACAGGGTCAGAGGCGACCAGATCACGATGATCTTTCAGGATCCGCTGACTTCGCTGAATCCGGTCTTTACAGTCGG
Source organism: Ruminococcus sp. (assembly GCA_023663085.1). Taxonomy (GTDB): domain Bacteria; phylum Bacillota; class Clostridia; order Lachnospirales; family Lachnospiraceae; genus UBA3282. The sequence continues at coordinate 45,233 of JAMPIB010000001.1, forward strand.
CAGCCAGATCACGGAAAGCATCAGGACGCATATGGGACTTTCCAAAGAAGAGGCACGCAGGCGGGCCGAGACGCTGCTTACCAGAGTCGGTATGCCGGACGCAAAGCAGGCCATGAAGAAATTTCCGCATACGCTTTCCGGCGGTATGCGGCAGAGAGTGATGATCGCCATGGCCCTGTCCTGTAACCCGAAACTTCTGATCGCGGACGAACCGACGACGGCTTTGGATGTTACGATACAGGCACAGATCATGAAGTTATTAAAAGAATTACAACAGGAAAATGACATGTCTGTCATTTTGATCACGCATGATATCGGACTGGTCGCGCGGATGGCGGACAGAGTCATTGTGATGTATGCGGGACAGCTGATTGAAGAAGCGCCTGTAAAAGAACTTTTTAAAAATCCGCAGCATCCCTATACACAGGCATTGTTAGACTCGGTGCCGACGATACGGGATGAGGCTGACAGGCAGTTGGAGGCTATACCGGGAATGGTGCCGGAAAATTATGACGATATCACGGGATGCCGTTTCGCAAAGCGCTGCCGGTATTATGAGGCAGCGTGTGACAACAGGCAGGAGGATTATGAATGTGCGCCAGGGCATAAGATAAAATGTATAAGGCAAAGAGAATTTCTAAGTCTGCGGAGGGACGCAGACTAAGAAATTCTAGGATTTGCGGGGCAAATCGCTCTTTGCCTGGGAGAATTGCTGTGGGCAATTCTCCCGGAGAAGATGGAGGCAGCAATTTTTCCGAAAAAAATGAAAGTAGGAAGGGAATGAAGGGTATGGAGAAACCGCCTTTGATTCAAGTAGAGAATATGAAGAAGTATTATCCGGTGAGGGGCGGGATTATCACGCATACGACCGGGTATGTCAAAGCTGTGGATGGGGTGAGTTTTTCCATTAGGCAGGGAGAGACGCTGGGACTCGTGGGAGAGTCGGGCTGCGGGAAATCAACGATCGGCAGACAGCTTGTGGGATTGGAGAAACCGACGGAGGGCCTTATTTATTATAAGGGGAAAGATTTGTCGGCTTTGCATAAAAATGAAATGGAGCAGATACGCACGAATCTGCAGATGATCTTTCAGGATCCATATTCCTCGTTAAATCCCCGTAAGCATATATATGAGATTCTGGCGCAGCCGATGTTATATCATAAAATTTCTACGAAAGAAACGATAGAACAGGATATTGTGAAGATTCTGGATATGGTCGGTCTGCCCGCCAATGTGCTGGGCAGGTATCCGCATGAGTTTTCCGGCGGGCAGAGACAGAGGATTGGCATCGCCAAAGCGCTTTCTCTAAAACCGGAATTTATCGTCTGCGATGAACCGGTGAGCGCTCTGGACGTGTCCATACAGGCCCAGATTTTAAATCTGCTAAAGAGTCTGCAGGAAGAACTGCATCTGACCTTTTTGTTTGTCGGGCATGGTCTGGGAGCGGTCAATTATGTCAGCGACCGGATCGCGGTGATGTATCTTGGGAAAATCGTGGAGATTGGCGATGCAGAAGAGGTTTTCCGCCATCCGGCGCATCCTTATACGAAAGCATTGTTAGATGCGGTCCCGGTGCCCGATCCGGAGGAAAAAGAGAAAGAACACGAACTGCTGCAGGGCGAGATCGGCAGCAGTATGTCGCCGCCGGAAGGCTGCAGGTTCCATCCAAGGTGTCCGTTTGCGACGCCCGCGTGCAGGAAAGAAGAGCCCGCCATGCGGAAGGTGTCGGAACGAGCGGCGGATGATGAAGAGAGTATACACTGTGCGGCATGTATTCTGGCGGGAGATAACAGCCGGGATAAAAGAAAGGCAGACTGATTGATAGAAAGGCGTGGTTACGGATATGGGAAAATATATCTTGAAAAGAATACTGGTTGCAATCCCTGTACTGATCGGGATCACGATTATTGATTATGCGATCATGTGTCTGGCTGGAAGTCCGCTGCAGATGCTGCAGGGGCCAAGAGTCTCGGAAGGGGCGTTAGAAGCGAAAAAAATTGCGCTGGGACTGGACAAGCCTTTTTATATCCAGTATTTTGTCTGGCTGGGACAGCTTTTACATGGTAATATGGGCTATTCGATGAAATCTTATCAATCGGTCGCTTCCTTGATCGGGAGCCACTTAGGTCCTACGCTGCTTTTGATGGGCGTATCTCTGGTAGTCAGCCTTTTCATTGCGATTCCTGCGGGGATCTACAGTGCTGTCCACCAGTATTCCAGGGGCGATTACGCGGTAGTGACCTTTTCGTTTCTGGGCAGCAGCGTTCCCGGCTTCTTTCTGTCACTGTTATTGATATTTATTTTTACCGTGAAATTAAAACTCCTTCCTTCAAGCGGCATGGTTACGCTGGGAACAGGCGGCGGCGCGGGGGATGTAGCCAAACATATGGTGATGCCCGTTATCGTGCTGGCGGCTTCTATGGCGGGGAGCAACATCCGCTATATCCGCAGCGCGGTACTGGAAATCTTACAGCAGGATTATTTGAGAACGGCTAGAGCCAAAGGGATTGGCAGGTTTAAGGTGATCTACAAACATGCGCTCAGAAACGCGCTGGTGCCGATCGTGACGGTGATCGGTATGGAGATTCCAGTCTTATTCGGCGGGGCAATTATCATTGAGCAGGTGTTTTCCTGGCCCGGACTGGGACTTATGACCATGAGTGCCATCAGTAACAGGGATTATCCGGTCATCATGGGAGTGTGCCTGCTTTCGGCGGTCGTTGTCCTGATTGGGAATCTGGTGACGGATATTTTATATGCGTTAGTCGATCCGACGATACAGTTACAGTAGAAAAAACGGTGTGCTGACAAAAGGGGCAGAGGCCAGTCAGGAAAGGGGCACAGGTTTAAGATGAATATTACAACAGAAAGCTATTTGCAAACGGTGTTTCGTCGGTTTAAAAGACACCATCTGGCGGCGTTTAGTCTGGTAGTGTTAGCCTTTGTGTGCGGCGCGGCCCTGCTTGCACCGGTGATCGCGCCATATGACCCGGAGGCTATCGTAGGTCCTTTCAGCGGCGCGCCGAGTAAAGAGTTCCTGCTGGGGACAGACCAGATAGGAAGAGACGTTTTGAGCAGGCTGCTTTATGCGACACGCATTTCTTTGCTGGTCGGTGTTATGGCGACGCTGATCTCTACTGTGGTCGGCGTTGTATTAGGACTGCTGGCGGGATATTTTGGCGGTATTATTGATATGGTCATCATGCGCTTTACGGATATGGTCATGTCGTTTCCCTATATTTTATTAGTGCTTGTAGCAGCCTCAATTTTTAAGCCGGGATTGTGGAACATTATCCTGATCCTTGGTTTTGTGGACTGGCCGGGTGTTGCCAGACTGGTACGCGGGAATGTGTTGTCTTTGCGGGAGACTAATTTTGTCAAAGGAAATATTGTAGCGGGTATGCCGCTTCGTCATATTTTATTTTCGGAAATATTACCGAATACGGTAGCGCCGATCCTGGTATATGCTACTTCCGTTCTGGCATTGTCCATGCTGGATGAGGCGGCGCTCAGTTTTCTTGGAATGGGCGTACAGCCGCCTACGCCAAGCCTTGGGAACATGTTAAATGGCGCGCAGTCGCTGACCGTCCTCACAAGACAGCCGTGGCTGTGGCTGCCGCCGGGACTGTTAATTGTTATACTGGTGGTGGCAATCAATTTTGTCGGAGATGCGCTGCGTGACGCGTTGGATCCGAATAGTGAGAAGCGATAGAATAAAAGCGATAGAATAGAAGCGTAATGGAGAGATATAAGATGAAAATGAGAGAAGATTTGAGGAAAGAATTAGAAGAGGCTTTTCAGTGGTTTCATGAGCATCCGGAGCTTTCTTATAAAGAGTATGAGACGACGGCGAAGATACGGGAAATATTGACGGCGCACGGGATTGAGATTCTGCCGTATGAATTGGAGACAGGACTTGTGGCGGTAGTGCGCGGCGAGAAAGATGGCGCCGTGCGGGCGCTGCGATGTGATATCGACGCGCTGCCCATTGAAGAAGCGACGGATTTATCCTATCGTTCTAAAAAAGCAGGAAAGATGCACGCCTGCGGACATGACATGCATATCGTGTCGGGTATCGGGTGCGCGATTCTGTTGCAGGAGAAGCGGGAGACGTTAAAAGGTACGGTGAAGATCATTTTTCAGCCGGGGGAAGAAACGGCATTAGGCGCCTTAAAGATTCTGGAAACAGACGTTATGAAGGATGTGGAATATATCTGGGGTTTTCATGCCGATCCGACCAACGCAGTCGGCGTGATCGGTATCCGCGCGGGCTATGTGGCGGCAGCGGCGGATAGATTCCGGATCACTGTAAAAGGAGTCGGATGTCATGGTGCGCATCCGGATGACGGCATAGACCCCATCCTTACTTCCGCGGCCATCATACAGGCCCTGCAGTCTGTCGTCAGCAGAAATGTGAATGCCTTTCACCCTTCGTTACTCAGTGTAACGCGCATCAGCGCGGGGACGACATGGAATGTGATTCCCTCGGAGGCGGTCATGGAGGGGACTGTGCGTACCATGGAACGCGAAGACCGGGTTTTGTATGAGAAAAAAGTAAGAGAGATAGCAGAACAGACGGCCGGAGCCTATGGCGCGGAGGTGCAGATAGAGTGGATCGCGGGAGCGCCCGCTGTAGAAAATGATAAAAAAATGTCGGACTTTGTGGAAAGAAAAGCCGGGGAAATGGGCCTTGAGACTGTCCCGGAGGAAAGTTCCATGGGCGGCGATGATTTTTCCCTTTATGAAGAGAAAATGCCGGGATGCTATATCAAGATAGGCACCGGGATCGGACACCCGATCCATCATCCGGGATTTCGCGTTGATACGAAAGTACTGCCGCAGGCGGCGGCGTTTTTGGCGAAGGTGCTGGGAGAAACGTGATTTTATTTACATATTCTTTACTGCCTGTTCAAATTCCTGTTCTGTATCCACAAAATGATATGGTTCATATTCTCCATAAGCAGAAGGTCTGCTTATAGTTACTAACTGAATTTGTTCATATCCAATTTCCTGTATAAGGCGTTCTTTAAAATCTGCTAAATGTGAGCCAAGTGTGGTTTGCAGGGCAAGGCAGCCTGCATCATCAAATTTCTTTGCGATTAAGTAGCACATTCTTTAATTTCTCCTTAAACTCATTTTCATTTCTAATTTCAGCATTTTCGTATGCATGCCTTAAATGCTGCCCAATGCTATTATCATACGGTTTTTTATAGATATATTTATGGAGCCAGTTGTTCATTTGTCTATCATAATAAGTATTATATTGTATTTCAATGGGATAATGAAAATTATCTAATTGATAATATACATGAACTCCCCTATAGCCATCATCATGAGTTTTTCCATTGGACAGATCTGCAATCCGTATCTGCTTACAGCCTTTTAATAATAATACGGTTTCATAGTTATTACAAAGTGTCCGAAAACCCAACATATCATTAAATACTTTTCCGGCTTGATGATCAGGATAATAGCGCATATACTTCAGAAAAGCTGATTGGATACTTTTTATCCTGTAGTCAGTTGCAAGATCATGAAGATATTCGCATTTATCATACCACTTATTTATTTTTTTCAATTCGTCAAATAATACTTCTTTATCAAAATAGTGTAAATTCTTTTTCAAATTGATATTCATATTTGAACGATATGATAATTTTTCCAGTATTTTTAAAGATAAGCCATCTTTTTTCAGGATATCTTCGATTGCCTCCGACATATTATGGACTCCTATATATTATAATGTTTCATATTGTATTCAAACTTCTGGTCTGAGAAAATAGTATTGCGGAGAAAATTAAAAATAATCCGAAAAATACGGTTTCTCCACCGGAATCAGCCGCTCCAGCCAGGTCAGCATATAATACTCTGTCTGTATCTTTTCATGCTCGTAAAGATAGGTGGGTCTTTTATATCCCATGAGCATCGTAGTCAAAGTGTTGACCGATAGTTCCACGACATTAATGGACTGGTTATTTTCCACCCGTTCGCAGATCGTTTTGCCATCGTGCCAGGAGACCATATAATCCCCTTCGTTCCAGGGCGCCATCCGGTCGTGGACGAGGAAATGGAGTTTGAAGTCTTCGGGCTGTACCTGATAAGGGTATTCAGAAAGAAATTCTTTCACGTCGATGACACGCGCCATGATATACGGAGAAATCGTTTCCGTAATTTCGCTGTCGTCAAACAGATAGGCCATCGGTTCGCCGGAATAGTTATCGCCCTGTACCTGTGTGATCATGGAAAAATGCGCGCTGATATAATTCCAGAGTCCGTGATTGGCCTCGATATTTAAGTAGACCATTTCCTTGATATGAAAAATCTCATTGGCAATATAATAGACGACATAACCGAGCGGTTTATGTTCTTTGCTGTAATAAACGGCGGCAATGATATCGTCGTTATCCCAGCGCCAGTATTCTTCCCAGGAAAGAGCGTCACGGATCAGCGCGCCGTGGCGTTGCAGCGCAAAATAGGAATGTACATTATGATAGTCTTCGGAATCGAGAGAGACTCTTTCCACCATGCCCTCTACGGGAATTGCTTTAGGGAGCTGTGTGTCCTTGACGATAAAGGTCAGTTTATCCGAGACGATTTCCCAGCCCATTTTCCGGTAAAAAGGAATGGAGTAGGGATACAGGAAAGAAAGCAGCATACCCTGCTGGTGGATATAATCCAGCGCATGTTTCATCAGAGAATGGATAAGTCCCCTGCCGGTATATTCCGGATAAGTGGCCACGCCGGTAATGCCGCCCATGTCCATAATGGTATCGTGGATATTGACTTTCATGGAATAGACAACGATCATGGAGGCCAGTTTCTCCTGATAAAACCAGCCGAGCACATAGGCTTCTTCCAGAATCGGTCTCTTGGCATATTTGATTTCATCTAACTGCCAGCCGGTCTGGAACAGGTCGTAGGATGTGACCTGAAAAGCATATTGCAGCAAAGCGTTAAACTGCTCCAAGTCTCCTTTATCCAGTTCCCGCATTTTAAAATTTTCATTTACTTCCAAATAAATAGGTTCCTGTACGTCATCCATAAGAGTCACCTGTTCCCGGTTTAATCGAAGTATTCAGCGTATTTTCCCATATCTGCGTCAAAAAAGCAGAAGCCGATGATGCCGCGTCCGGTATGCGCACCGATCGCACAGCCGACGGTGGCAATCAGAACCGATTTTGGATGAAAATTTTCCTGGATCATAGATTCCATGAAATGCAGAGTCTCTTCATCTTCCCCGTGGCAGATGGCAATGGTCTGTTCATCCAGATGATATCCGTTTTCTCTGGCATAATCAATTAGTGCTTTTAAAGATTTTTTACGGCCGCGGACTGTCTTGATAACGGACAGCGCGCCGTTTTCATCTACGACTAAAACAGGTTTCATATCCAGCGTTTCGGCCAGTGTGCCTTTAAATTTAGTGAGCCGCCCGCCCTTGATTAAATACGCAAGTGTCTGTACGGTGAAAACATGTTTAATATGAGAGATGAAATAATCCGCAGCTTCTATGATCTCCTCTTTAGAAGCGCCTTTTTCCAACATTGTGACCAGTTTGGAAACGACCAGACCAAAGCCGATTGACGCGCACTTAGAGTCGATGATAGTCAGGTCAAAATCCGGATAATCTTCCAGTACGTTGTTTTTGGCAATATTGGCGGCGTTATAAGTGCCTGCTATGCCAGTTGAAAAGCAGAGATAGATGATGGTATCCCCGGCCTTGGCATAAGGCGTAAAGGCGTCTGTGAACATGGCCGGATTGATGTGGTAGGTCTTTACATCACGTTTTATATCGTCTAGAATGTCATAAAATTCTTTTGTCTGAATGGTCTGACCGTCAAAATAGTCTACGTCGTCAATGACAACGGGTGTCGGGATGACGTGAAGGTGATGTTCTTCAATGTAGCTTTTTGGCAGGTCGCTTGCTGAATCGGTGATTATACGAAGCATAGTCTTGTCCTTTCCGGTATAAAGAATATACCTCTTCTATCATACTTTATGGGAAAAAACTTTGCAAGGGAAAATCATCTTGACAACCGCTTTTTATTGATACTATAATAGGCTAAGTAAAAAAAGACAATAAATAGATACATTGATAAATAAGTCAAGACGTTGAAGAAGCCAGTAGCTGGTCTTTCAAAATCACAGCGAGCCGGGGAGGGTGCAAGCCCGGTATGAGTAAAAGATCAGGGAAAATCCCTTCCGAGTCTCGGACTGAACATTCTTTAGAATCAGTAGGATCCGACGGTGTTTCCGCCGTTACCGGAAACCGCATGAATGACGCAGCAGGCGCATCGTGCGTGTAACAGGTGGTAAACGAGCGCATAAGACCTCGTCCTTTTACAGGATGGGGTTTTTATTTTTTCTAGAAGACAACAGCACATTGCAAAAAAAGAACGGAGGAGTGTTATGTATCAGAAAGTAGATGCCAGTTTAAATTTTGTGGACAGAGAAAAAGAAGTCTGCCAGTTCTGGAAGGAGCATGATATTTTTAAAAAGAGCATGGATTCCCGAAAAGAAGGAGAGACTTATACATTTTATGATGGCCCGCCGACGGCCAACGGTAAGCCGCATATCGGGCATGTATTGACGCGTGTTATCAAGGATATGATTCCAAGGTACCGCACGATGAAAGGCTATATGGTGCCGCGTAAAGCGGGTTGGGATACCCACGGGCTGCCGGTGGAACTGGAAGTGGAGAAACTGCTTGGCTTAGATGGCAAGGAGCAGATCGAAGAATACGGTCTTGACCCTTTTATCAGCAAATGTAAAGAGTCTGTCTGGAAATATAAGGGCATGTGGGAAGATTTCTCGAATACGGTAGGATTCTGGGCGGATATGGACGATCCGTATGTCACCTATCATGACGACTTTATCGAATCCGAATGGTGGGCGCTCAAACAGATCTGGGATAAGGGTCTGTTATATAAAGGGTTTAAAATCGTGCCTTATTGTCCGCGCTGCGGAACGCCGCTTTCTTCCCATGAAGTGGCGCAGGGGTATAAGGCGGTCAAAGAACGTTCCGCGGTCGTGCGTTTTAAGGTAAAAGACGAGGACGCCTATTTTCTGGCCTGGACGACGACGCCCTGGACGCTGCCTTCTAACGTGGCGCTCTGCGTCAACCCGCAGGAGACTTATGTCAAGGTAAAAGCGGCGGACGGCTATGTTTATTATATGGCCGAGGCGCTTTTAGACAATGTGCTGGGCAGGCTGGCCGAAGAAGGGAAAGCGGCCTATGAAGTACTGGAGACTTATGTGGGAACGGATCTGGAATACAAAGAGTATGAACCGTTATTTGCCTGCGCCGGGGAATCGGCGGCGAAACAGCATAAGAAAGCGCATTTCGTGACCTGTGATACTTACGTTACCATGACCGACGGTACAGGTATCGTTCATATCGCTCCGGCTTTCGGTGAAGATGACGCGCAGGTCGGACGCAAATATGACCTTCCTTTCGTACAGTTTGTAAACGGCAAGGGCGAGATGACCGAAGAGACGGCTTATGCGGGCCTGTTTGTAAAAAAAGCCGACCCGGAAATATTAAAAGACTTAGATAAAGAAGGAAAATTATTCGACGCGCCTAAATTCGAGCATGATTATCCGTTCTGCTGGCGATGCGATACGCCGCTTATCTACTATGCACGCGAATCGTGGTTTATCAAGATGACGGCGGTCAGAGACGATCTGGTGCGCAATAATAAAACGGTCAACTGGATACCGGAATCCATCGGCGAGGGGCGTTTCGGCAACTGGCTGGAAAATATACAGGACTGGGGCATCTCCCGTAACCGTTACTGGGGGACGCCGCTGAATGTATGGGAGTGCGAAGGCTGCGGCCATATGGAATCTATTGGTTCCCGCGAGGAACTGGAAAAGAGGAGCGGCAATCCTGACGCGAAAACAGTAGAGCTGCACAGACCTTATATTGACGAGATCACCATGACCTGTCCGGACTGCGGCCAGAAGATGAAGCGTGTGCCGGAAGTGATAGACTGCTGGTTTGATTCCGGCGCGATGCCTTTTGCACAGCATCATTATCCGTTTGAAAATAAGGACTTATTCGAGCAGCAGTTCCCGGCGCAGTTTATCTCCGAGGCGGTAGACCAGACGCGAGGGTGGTTTTATTCGTTAATGGCGGAATCCACGCTGTTATTTAATAAAGCGCCTTTTGAAAATGTTATTGTACTCGGACATGTGCAGGATGAAAACGGTCAGAAGATGTCTAAATCCAAGGGAAACGCGGTCGATCCGTTTGAGGCGTTGGAGACTTACGGGGCGGACGCTATCCGCTGGTATTTCTATATCAATTCCGCGCCGTGGCTGCCCAACAGATTCCATGGCAAGGCGGTACAGGAAGGGCAGCGTAAATTCTTAGGAACACTGTGGAATACTTATGCGTTCTTCGTGCTCTATGCGAATATTGATGATTTTGACGCCACGAAATACACACTGGATTATGATAAACTTCCGGTCATGGATAAATGGCTGTTATCGAAACTGAATACGGCCATCAAAGAAGTGGATACGAACCTGAATGATTATAAGATACCGGAGGCGGCGCGCGTACTTGATAATTTTGTCGATGAGATGAGCAACTGGTATGTCAGAAGAAGCCGTGAGCGTTTCTGGGCAAAGGGCATGGAGCAGGATAAGATCAACGCCTATATGACGCTGTATGCTGCGCTGGTCACGATCTGTAAGTGCGCGGCGCCGATGGTTCCTTTTATGACGGAAGAGATTTATTTGAATCTGGTAAAAAGTATCGACAAAGAAGCGCCGGAGAGCATTCATTTATGCGATTTCCCGGTGGCGGATGAAAAGATGATAGACGAGAAGCTGGAAGAAGACATGGAAGAGGTATTGAAAATCGTCGTTATGGGCCGTGCGGCGCGTAATGCGGCGAATATCAAGAACCGTCAGCCAATCGGCGCTATGTTCGTCAAAGCGGAGAATACGCTTGGTGAGTTTTATCAGGAGATCATCAAAGACGAACTGAATGTGAAAAAGATTACTTTCACGGATGACGTCAGAGAATTTACAAGTTACAGCTTCAAACCGCAGCTGCGGACGGTCGGCCCCAAATACGGCAAACAGCTGGGCGGTATCCAGAAAGCGCTCGCCGGTGTGGATGGCAATCAGGCCATGGAGGAACTGAACGCGGCCGGCGCGTTAAAATTTGATATCGATGGTACGCAGGTCGTTCTGGAAAAAGATGATCTGTTGATCGAGATGGCCCAGAAGGAAGGTTATGTCTCCGAGGCCGATAATGTCATGACCGTAGTGCTCGATACGAATCTGTCCGACGAACTGATCGAGGAAGGCTTTGTCTACGAGGTCATCAGCAAGATTCAGACAATGCGTAAGGATGCCGGTTTTGAGGTCATGGACCACATCAGGGTGGCCATCTGTGAGAACGAGAAAATCGCCGCCATCGTGCATAAGAATGAGGCCATGATCGCCGGGAAAGTACTGGCCGAAAGCATCGTGGAAGCACAGTCTCTGACAGTTTCCAAAGAATGGAACGTCAACGGGGAGAAAGTTGTCATCGGCATAGAAAGACTGCCATAGAGAAATTGATATAAAGGGAATGCCATAGAGAAACTGCCATAAGGAAACTGGAATAAAGGAAGTGTAATTTATAGATATTGAGGGTAGTCAAAAAAGAAAATACAAGATATAATAGTATAGGATTCAGACAGACTTTGTATAGAGCAAAGGGGAAACAAGGAGGTAAGTAAATGCAAAAGAAAACGGCACAATTTGATACGGAATTGTTTAAACGGAGCGTACTTTATAATGTAAAGACGCTTTACCGGAAGACGCTGGAGGAGGCGAGTGACCAGCAGATCTTTCAGGCAGTATCCTATGCAATAAAAGATGCCATTGTCGATCAGTGGATGACATCACAGAAAGAATATGACAAACAGGACCCCAAGATGGTATATTATCTTTCCATGGAGTTCTTAATGGGTCGTGCGCTCGGCAATAACCTCATCAACTTACAGGCGTATGATGTCTTCAAAAAGGCGCTTCAGGAGTTGGGCATTGATCTGAACATAGTGGAAGATCAGGAGCCTGATCCCGCTTTGGGAAACGGTGGTCTGGGAAGACTGGCTGCCTGTTTTCTGGACTCTCTGGCAACGCTCGGATATGCGGCGTATGGCTGCGGTATCCGCTATCGTTACGGTATGTTCAAACAGGAGATCAGAGACGGTTATCAGGTAGAAGTGCCCGATAACTGGTTACAGGATGGCAATCCGTTTGAACTGCGCAGACCAGAATATGCCAAGGAAGTCAAATTCGGCGGTTATGTGAATGTCTATGTTGACGAGAACGGCAGAAACAACTTCAAACAGGAAGGTTATCAGTCGGTACGGGCCGTGCCGTATGATATCCCGATAGTCGGCTATGGCAACGGCATTGTCAATACGCTGCGTATCTGGGATGCGGAACCGGTAGAGTGTTTCCATCTGGATTCTTTTGATAAGGGCGATTACCAGAAGGCTGTCGAGCAGGAGAATCTGGCCAGAAATATCGTAGAAGTATTGTATCCGAACGATAACCATTATGCCGGTAAGGAATTGCGTTTAAAACAGCAGTATTTCTTCATCTCCGCCTCCGTACAGGAAGCTGTGGCGAAATATATGCGTAAACATGACGATATCCGGAAATTCCATGAGAAAGTTACCTTCCAGCTCAACGATACCCATCCGACAGTAGCTGTCGCGGAACTGATGCGTATCTTAATGGATGATTATTATCTGACATGGGATGAGGCGTGGGAAGTCACCACTAAGACCTGCGCGTATACAAATCATACCATTATGGCAGAAGCTTTGGAGAAATGGCCGATAGAACTGTTTTCAAGACTGTTGCCGCGTGTTTATCAGATCGTGGAAGAAATCAACCGTAGATTCGTAGCGCGGATCGAGCAGTTGTATCCGGGCAATCAGGAAAAAATTAAAAAGATGGCCATCGTCTATGACGGACAGGTAAAAATGGCGCATCTGGCCATTGCGGCAGGTTATTCCGTAAACGGTGTAGCAAGACTGCATACGGAAATCCTGAAAAATCAGGAACTCAAAGATTTCTATGAAATGATGCCTGAGAAATTCAATAATAAGACCAACGGTATCACACAGAGACGTTTCCTTCTGCACGGCAATCCGTTGCTCGCAGACTGGGTAACGGCACATGTCGGCAGCGACTGGATCACCGATCTGCCGAAGATCAGCAAGCTGAAAGTCTATGCGGATGACGAAAAGGCACAGCAGGAGTTTATGAACATCAAGTATCAGAATAAAGTACGTCTCGCCAAGTACATTAAGGAACATAACGGAATCGACGTAGACCCGCGCTCCATCTTTGATGTACAGGTTAAGAGATTACATGAATATAAACGTCAGTTGATGAATATCTTACATGTTATGTATCTGTATAACGAGTTAAAAGAGCATCCGGATATGGATTTCTATCCGAGAACCTTCATCTTCGGCGCCAAGGCGGCTGCAGGCTATCGGAACGCCAAGCTGACGATCAAGCTGATCAATGCGGTAGCTGATGTGGTAAATAATGATGCGGCTATCAACGGCAAGATCAAGGTGGTATTTATTGAGAACTATCGTGTATCCAACGCCGAGATGATCTTTGCGGCAGCCGACGTATCGGAGCAGATCTCGACGGCAAGTAAAGAGGCGTCCGGTACGGGTAACATGAAGTTCATGTTAAACGGCGCGTTGACCATCGGTACAATGGATGGCGCGAACGTGGAAATCGTGGAAGAGGTTGGAGAGGAGAATGCTTTCATCTTCGGTTTAAGTTCAGATGAAGTCATTAAGTATGAGAATTACGGCGGATACTCTCCGATGGATATTTTTAACAACGATCCTGATATCAGAAAAGTTCTGATGCAGCTTATTAACGGAACCTATTCACCGAACGATCCCGAACTGTTCAGAACACTGTATAACTCTTTGTTAAATACACAGAGTACGTCCAAAGCGGATACTTACTTTATCCTCAAAGACTTCAAACCTTACGCGGAGGCGCAGAAGAAAGTGGAGGCAGCTTATAAGGATGAGAAGAACTGGGCAAGGAGCGCGATTTTAAACGTGGCATGTTCCGGTAAGTTTACATCTGACAGGACCATTCAGGAATACGTGGATGAGATCTGGAAACTGGATAAGGTAGTGATCCCCAAGAAGGCGAATTCATAAAGTGTTGGACATTTTTTGACGATATTCGCGCGGCGTCATGCCGTATTGATCCTGAAACAGTTTATAAAAATAAGTACGATTGGAAAAAGACAGCTTCGCCATGATAGACGATACGGATTCGTTCGTCGATGAAAGGTAGTAAGCTGCTTTTTTCATGCAAAATTCCATACCGTAAGTATGCAGAGACATGCCGGTATACTTGTTTATGATACGATTCAGATAATCGCCGCTGTAATTTAATTTCTGTGACAATTCGCTCCGGGTGATGCGCCCGTCATTTTCGTCCAGCAGATGTTCCACACGGGAAAACAGAAGATAATCGCTGTTATTGGACAGTTCCGCACAGGTACAGTGATAACTCTTTGGATCGGTTATATATTGCAGGATGCTGCATAAAAGCCCGTTTAACATATAAGTGGAACCAAAGCGCGGAAAGAGAATGGTCGTAATAAGATCTTCCGTCAGTTTGTGAAGATAGTTTTGCGGCGCGGCATTGTGCAGGGTGGGAATAAAGTCTAAGTATGCCTTGCGGCCGGGACTGTTGATGTCGTTGGCAATAAAATCGTAAAGCAGCGTTTCCCGTATCTGATTTTCTTCCGTAAAATAGGCCAGACCGCCGATGTTGAGGAGGTTCATGATAAACTCTGCGGAGAATCCCAGAAACAATACTTTTGTCGGCTGCAAAAAAGCTTCTCTGTGGAAAAGATTACGGTTGATGCAGCAGGAGCATCCCTGCGAATACAGATATTCTTTGCCCTCGATCTGCTGGATCAAAGAGCCTTCTATCACAATGAGAAATTCATAAAAATCATGAAAATGAGGCGGCCTGTTACGGAAAAAATAATTGTGCAGCTTCATGGTCTCCTGAAAAAAAGAAGTGCCTTTTTCCGATAAAGACAGGATATTCAGGTAATCATCTTTCTCAGAGCCGCTGCAATATTCATAAGTGATCTGAAAGGGCGCATTCAGTTTATAAAAATAATTAAGATTGCTGTCTGAATTTAAAATGTTGAAGGGCATATTCTTATCATCACTGAAGTCCGATGGTGAAGGATTGATAAATTCTTTTCTGGCCATATCCTGATCTCCTTTAAAAGATTCCCATTTTTGATACAAAATCTGTAAAACATATCTGATTAGGTCATTGTTCCCAAACAGCATAATTATTAAAATTTAATAAAGAGCAGGTCGTAATTTAAGATAATTATACACATCTTAAACAAAAAAATCAAAGGAGAAGGGACAGGGAATGAAAAAAGGTGAAAATGGGAAGAAGTACAAAACTCCGTTTCTGAAAACCGTAAAAAAGCATTGGATGTTACTTTTGATGTTAACTCCGGCGCTGCTTTATGTCATCATCTTTAACTATGTACCGATGACGGGTATCGTGCTGGCGTTTAAAAAGTATCAGTATGCGGGTGGTATATACGGTTCTCCGTGGAACGGACTCAGTAACTTTAAGGCTCTTTTAATTTCGGGCAAGTTAGGACAGGTAACACGCAACACGCTTTTGTATAATATCGCATTTATTTTTCTGGGCGTGGTCTGTGAAATGGGAAGTGCTATTTTATTGAATGAATTATTTAATAAACATTTTAAAAAGATCGCACAGTCATTTATGTTTCTGCCCTACTTTATAAGCTGGGTTGTGGCGGGCGCAATCATGTACAACATCTTCAATTATGAAAGAGGCGTCTTCAATCACATTTTAAACTGGCTGGGAATCAATTCCTTCGATCTGTATAACACGCCCGGAGCGTGGCCGCCGGTACTGATATTCTTAAAGCTCTGGAAAGGAACGGGATATGGTTCCGTAGTATATCTGGCGGCTATCACAGGGTTGGATCAGGAGATGTTCGAGGCGGCGGCTATCGATGGTGCGAGCGCATGGCAGAGGATACGTTATCTGACCATCCCCTCCCTGAAACCGACTATGATGATAATGATACTTCTGGCTATTGGCAATATCTTCCGCGGCGATTTCGGATTGTTCTATCAGACGGTAAAGAGCAGCGCGCTGTTGCAGCCGATGACAGATATTATTGATACCTATGTATTCCGGCTGCTGATCGATACGGGCGATATCGGCGTATCAGCCGCGGCGGGTCTTTATCAGTCGATCTTGTGTCTGGTGACCATTACGCTTTGTAATAAGCTGGTAAAGAAGGTCAATCCGGACTACGCATTATATTAAGGAGGTGGGTACATGGCAAGCGCAAAAGTAAAACAAAAACGTCATATCAGCAAAGACCAGCGTTCGGTCAGTATCGTAGGGTATGTTGTGATTGGTATTTTCGCACTGATCTGCCTGATCCCGTTTTATCTGATCATCGTGGCGTCTTTTACGGATGAAGCCTCTCTGATCCGCAACGGGTATCCGCTCATCCCTACGGATTTCAGCATACAGAGTTATCTTCTGTGCCTGAAAAATCCGATCGCCATACTAAAAGCCTATGCAACGACGATTGGCGTTACTGTGGTCGGAACGTTTTTATCGGTCATCCTGGCGACCATGACAGGATATGTGTTATCGCGTCAGGACTTTCCGTGGCGAAACAAGTTTTCGTTCTTCTTTTTCTTCACGACGCTTTTCAGCGGCGGACTGGTGCCCTGGTACATGCTCTGCGTGCGGTATCTGAATTTTAGAAATTCTTATCTGGGTGTTATCCTGCCGTTGATGTTTTCGGTCTGGAATATGATAATCGCCAAATCGTTTATGCTGGGCATTCCGAGCGCGATCACGGAATCGGCCAAGATGGACGGAGCCAATGATTTTACGATCTATGCCAGACTGATCCTGCCGTTAAGCAAGCCGTTGATTGCCACGCTCAGCCTCTTTGCGGCGCTGGCCTATTGGAACGACTGGTATAACTGTATGCTCTTTATAACCGATGAAAATAAATTCATGCTCCAGTATTATCTGCAAAGAGTGCTGGGAAGTGCCGAGGCCATGAGGATCGTCGCGGAGAAATCCGGTATGGCGCTGCCGACGGTGCCGTTAGAAAGTATGAAAATGGCGATGACTGTTATTGCGACAGGCCCTATCGTTTTACTGTACCCGTTCGTACAGCGGTATTTTGTAAAGGGTCTTACGATCGGGGCGGTCAAAGGCTAAGCCAGGCAGCATGGCAGCATGGCTGCAAGTTTGCGGCTTACGCCGGCAAACTCGCGGGTTGTGGAAAGTTAAAAGCATAAAAAAATAAACTATAAAAAGGAGAGAAAGTATGAAAAAGAAAAAAATCTTGTCAATTATTCTGGCGTCTTGTCTGGTGTTTACGACACTGGCAGGCTGCGGTTCGTCCGGTGAGGGCGGGAGCAGTACGGGAACTGCGGATACGGCAGCAGGTGATACGGGGAGCACAGCGTCTTCTGCGTCGGATACTTCAACAGATGGCGGAGCATCTGCGGATGGAGGCGGGTCTGCGGCCTCTTTACTGGACAGTCTGCCGGCGGCGCCGGGAGAGGGAACGATTGTGGCGTCTCCCGATATGTATGCAGGAGTGGACTTGAGCAGCCCGTATACGGTAAATATGTATCTGATCGGCGATACGCCGAATGACTGGGACAAAGTTCTTTCTCTGGTAAATGAATATCTGGAACCGTATAATACGGATCTGGCAGTAACATTCATGAGCTGGAGTGATTACCAGACCATGTATTCGCTGGTACTGGCAGGCGGCGAGCAGGTGGATTTAATATTTACGGCGCCGTGGTGCTATATGTATACCGAAGCATCCAAAGGCTCTTTCTATGAACTGACGGATGATTTTATCGCCAACTGTATGCCGTTATCCAATAAGTATCAGGATAAGGAAAGCTGGGATGAGACGACGCTGTCCGGCAAGACGATAGCGGTTCCGTCTAACGTGGCGCAGGCTATGGGTAAAATTGTAGCGATACGTCAGGATCTGGCGGATAAGTACGGTATCAGCAGCTTATCAAGCTGGGAAGAATACAAGGATTTCATGAAGACTATGGCGGGGCAGGAAACGCCCGAAAGCGGTATCTATGGTCTGGCGGCAGCAGGAGATAATAACGAATTATGGGATGTATATCGTCAGCAGTATGACACCTTCCTTGCTCTGGACAGCGACTATTTCGATATGATCTATCAGTGGGACGGAGAACTCCCGAATGCCGAAGAGATCACACTTTCCTATGAAACAGATTATTTCCGTGAATATGCCAAAGATATGAAAGAAATGGCGGACGCCGGATGCTGGAGCCGCAGCGCACTGACCAATACCGTAACGGATGATGATGCCTTCGGTGCATTACAGGGCGCTTCTGTTGCCTGGAACGGTTCTGTTATCACTTATGTAAGACAGGCGGAGGAAAGCGAAGGTGTAAACTGTTCCATTTATGATCTGACGACAGATCATTTCGTAGGATGTGAAGCATTCTCCAATAATGATATGGCAATAGCGGCAGGTTCCGGTAATCCTGAACGCGCGGCCATGGTTCTTGACCTGATGAAATTTGATACTTATTTAAACAGACTGCTCATCCTCGGTATTGAAGGCGAGCATTACAGCATTGACGAAGAAGGATACTATACGGAATTGGAGAAATCTTCCGATTTCGCGGCCTTTGCCATTTCCGCATCCTGGGCGATCAAAAACGGCGACCTGAGCGAAGCGGGTGCAGATCCCCGTATGCAGGCGGTTTCCGACGCATGGGCCGAAAGAGTGGAAAATAATCCGACCATCACCTTCGTATTTGATACAACGCCGGTCGATTCTTATGTGGCGTCTGTTAATATCGTATTAAACGATTATGTACCCATGTTGGAACTTGGTCTGGTGGACGACGTGGATGCGACTCTGGATGAGATGATCCAGAAATGTTACGATTCGGGATATCAGCAGGTAAAAGATGAATTTGACGCGCAGTATAACGCGTGGAAAGCGACACGCTGATCGACATATTAATATAGAGTAAAGCGAAAAATCTCTCTCTAAAAAGGGCAGGAGATTCTGTCAAGGCAGGATTTTTCCTGCCCTTTTTACCTTATAGGAAAGTCCGTCGTCAGATGCAGATAATTTATGAAATAAATTTTCTGTTGGACATTTGGAATAAAAAGGCGAACTTGTTCGCTTTTTTACAAGTATGAGAAGAAAAGGAGATGTGCGACTATGAAGATGAAAATGACATTAGGAGTTGATCTGGGCTGGCTGAGCCAGTTAGAAGCGCAGGGCGTCCGCTGGGTAGATCAGGATAAAAAAGAAGTGGAAGTCATTCAGGCCATGAAAGAGATGGGAGCGGATTCCGTGCGGCTGCGTATTTTTGTAAATCCGCCGAAAGAGGCGTATTGGACAAAAAACGACGGCACTGTCTGTATGCTGGGATTCTGCGATGCCGAAAGTGTGCTCGCGGTATCGAAAAGGGTTCATGAAGCGGGCATGAAACTGATGCTTGATTTTCATTACAGCGATCATTTCGCAGACCCGGAATATCAGGATATTCCGGAAGAATGGACGAAAGATGATGCAGATGGACTGACAAGACGCGTCTATCAGCATACGAAGGACGTGCTGGAACTGTTCACACAAAGCGGTATCGTACCGGAGTGGGTACAGGTAGGGAATGAAATCAATCCGGGGATTTTGCTGCCGGCAGGAAGTTGTAAGGAACATCCTGAGCAGATGGCCGCCTTTTTAAATGCTGGATATGATGCGGTCAAGGAGTGCTGTCCGGACTGTCAGGTGGTCACCCATATTTCCTGCGGAAATTACCGTGAATACTGCGATCCGTTTCTGGAAACCTTTTTTAAATACGGCGGCAAGACCGACATTCTGGGATTTTCCTATTATCCGTACTGGTACGAGCGGATCGTGGAGCGCACGGAGAAAAAACCGATGGCGCTTTTATACAATCCGCTGACCTATTATGCGGAAACGTACCAAAAAGATGTGATGATCTGCGAGGTCGGCGGGCCGGAGACTGATGAGGAAGGAACCTATAACCTGCTTATGAACGCCATGGAGGCAGTAAGACAGGTGCCGGATGGTATGGGCGCGGGCGTTTTTTACTGGGAGCCGGAAGTAGGAGCCGCGCTGGTACCCGATAATTATCCGCTCGGCGCAGGTATCGCGCTGGATGAACATACGGTGCAGCTGACCGGGATCATGACGGCCTACAGGGATTTCCGGGAAAAACATCAATAACGGACATTTGCAATATAGGCACAAAACAGGTACAATGTATCTATATTCGGAGGTGTCTATGGAAAAAGCGTTATTAGTTGGAATGAATCTGAACAATGGAGAAGATTACAGACTTTCGCTGGAAGAACTGGAAGATCTGGCGCAGGCATGCGATATGGAAGTGGTGGGCGTTATCGAGCAGAATCTTCCGGAGGTGCACAAGGCGTTCTATATCGGCACTGGTAAAGTGGAAGAAGTAAAAGAAGAAGCCGAGGCGCAGGAGGCGGACATCGTCATTTTCGATAACTCGCTCTCCCCGATCCAGATACGGAATCTGCAAAATAAGATTGAAAAGCCGATTCTGGACAGGAGTACATTGATTCTGGATATTTTTGCCAGACGCGCCCGCTCGAAAGAAGCCAGATTGCAGGTAGAGGTGGCCAGATTACAGTATATGCTGCCGCGTCTGGTCGGACTGCATGCGGCGCTCAGCCGTCAGGGTGGCGGCAGCGGCTCTTTGAGTAACAGAGGAGCCGGAGAGAAGAAGTTAGAGCTTGACAGGCGTATCTTAGAGCACCGGCTTGCGGAATACCGCCGGGAATTAAAAGAAGTCGCTATCCAGCGGCAGACGCAGCGCAAACAGCGCGTTGATTCCGGTATGCCCAGAGTGGCGCTGGTCGGCTATACGAATGCAGGCAAATCGACGCTTTTAAACGCCATGCTCGATCTGTACGGTACGGATGAAGCCGGTGCGGAAGAAAAGAAGGTCATGGAAAAGGACATGCTCTTTGCAACGCTGGATACGACGGTGCGCAAGATAGCGCCACAAGGGCATCATGCTTTTCTGTTATCGGACACGGTCGGCTTTATCCACAAACTGCCGCACCATCTGGTAGAAGCCTTTCATTCCACACTGGAAGAAGCCAAAGAGGCGGACGTTCTGTTACAGGTCATAGATTACAGCGACAGTCATTACAAAGAGCAGATCGCCGTGACAGAGAATACCTTAAAAGAACTGGGCGCCGACGGTATTCCCATGATCTATGTCTATAATAAGGCGGATAAGGTATCGGCTGACGATATTCCGGGCGCCTCCGTTACGGAGGCGGAAACTGCCGTATCCAGGCTGCCGGCCGTTACAGATGACAGTATCTATTTATCGGCCAAAGAGCGGATCGGTATGGAAGAGCTGGTTACTTTAATAGAGAAGAAACTTGCGGGCGGTTATAGGGAATGTACGCTGCTCATCCCTTATACTGACGGCCGGGCGGTGTCTTATCTGAATGAAAATGCCGTCGTATATCAGACGCAGTATCTGGAAAATGGAGTCAGTCTGAAAGTGAATTGCCGGGTCGAAGACTACCGGTATTATGCAAAATACACCGCGATGAACTGATGTTCGGGGGGGGGGTGCTGAAAAATAGGTAAATTTGTCTAAAAAAAGGCTGAATATTTGGTTAAAAATCAAAATAGTTACACTATTGACTAATATAGTTTCATATGCTAAACTGAACTGTAATCAGATAAAAGGGGTCGAAATTGCCAATTATTCATATTCTTATTAAAAAATATCTAAATCACTTCTAAGGCTTTCATAAGGGGTTTATCTTATTTTTTATGAGCATATTATGTGTTACCGGATTCTTTTTGTGCAGCCGTAGAATATGTGCGATATGAAGACAGTTTCTTTGTAATCTGAGAGTGTACCGTATCATTTTGAAAAATCTATGGTGAGTATAAGGAGGATAAGGTGAATGAGTAAAAAACTGAATAAGTACCGGATCAAGGAGCGACTGGAGAAAGGATTTATGATCGCTGCCGGGATTCCGGCGATCGCCGCTGTCATAGCGCTGATCGTTATGATCGTTGTGTCTGGTAAGTACAGCAGCGCGCTGGTTGACTATGGTTTCGCGCAGGGAGAGGTCGGCAAGACCATGACTTATCTGTCAGAGACGAGGTCGGCTCTGCGGGGCGTTATCGGCTATGATGAAATGGAAGCGATAGAAAAGATAAGAGAAGATCATGACGAGAACGTTGCACTGTGTAAACAGAGTTTTGCAGATCTCGAACAATATATGGTAACAGAAGAAAATAAAGAGATCTATAAAAATCTGGTCACTAAACTGGAAGATTACTGGCAGCTTGATGAAGAGATCGTTGAACTGGGCGCGACCACAGACCGGGCAATTGCCACACAGGCGCAGAACAGGGCCATGAACGAGTTGATGCCTGCGTTTGAAGATATTTACGAAGACTTGACAAGTATCATGAATATTAAAGTCGCCCACGGAAACAATGAGTCGAGTTTCCTGTCAATCCTCTGCATCGTATTGGCGGTCATCATTGGCGTAGTCCTTGTAGCAGCGATATTTACTTCTGTTAAAATGGGAATGAATATTGCTGATAATATTGCGAAACCGATGTTAGAGCTTGGCGACAGACTGGAACGTTTCGCACAGGGCGATCTGTTCAGTCCCTTCCCGCAGGTGGAAACACAGGATGAAGTTGCGGATATGATCGCATCGGCTAACGATATGGCAAATTCCCTTGACTTTATCATTGCAGATATGGAACATGTACTTGGCCAGATGGCTGATTCCGACTATACTGTAAGATCAAAGGATGGTACAAGATATATTGGCGATTTCAGGCAGATGTTTGACTCTATGAAGAAGTTACGTGACTGTATGGTGGATACGATGCACTTTATCGAGGAATCTTCCATTCAGGTTACGGCAGGTTCCGGCAACCTTTCCGAGACATCCTTAAGTCTGGCGGAGGGCGCTACGGAACAGGCAAGCGCGGTAGAAGAATTGCAGGCGACTATAACAACGATTGCAGAAGCTGCACAGAAAGCGGCGGAAAATGCGGACGGCGCATACCAGCAGTCGCAGGAATATGCAAGAATGGCGGATGACAGCAGCGCGGATATCAGAGAAATGGTAGACGCTATGGCACGTATTAACGAAGCGTCCCAGAAGATTGGCAATATTATTTCCGAGATCGAGAGCATCGCTTCTCAGACGAATCTGCTTTCCCTCAACGCTTCTATCGAAGCGGCAAGAGCAGGCGAAGCGGGACGCGGATTTTCCGTTGTGGCGGATCAGATCAGACAGCTGGCTGAACAGAGCAGCAAGTCCGCGGTAGATACCAGATCGTTGATCGAAGGCGCGATGATGGAAATTGAAAACGGTAATAAAGTAGCGGAACGTGCTGTAACCTCTATTGAAACGGTAGTACACGGAATTCAGGAAGTAGCGATATCTTCCAAGGAACTGAGCGATGTATCCGCAAATCAGGCGCTGACTATGAAAGAGGCGGAGGAAGGTATCAACCAGATCTCCGATGTTATCCAGACGAATGCAGCGGTTGCACAGCAGTCTTCCGCAACGAGTCAGGAGCTGGCGGCACAGGCGGCTTCACTGGATGCTCTGATTGCCAAATTCACATTACCGGCATAAAGTACATAACAGGTTTTGCCGTTAATAATGGCAGGAACAATAAAATAAATGTAAATCTCCGGATCGAAGAAAACAGGCGGTTCGGAGATTTTTTAATTGCATGGAGACTGTTTATCCCTTATAATTATTAGTGGCGTTTGAGTAAAACAGATTTGAGGAGGACGTAAGATGATAAAATTATGGGACGGCGGCGCCTACCTGCTGGGGGGAGAGGAACTGATCGCCGATCAGGCGGACGCATCCGCACAGATTAAAAATAAGACCGGAAAAGAGATATCCAAAGAAGAAGCGGCGCAGGGAACGATGGCTTATCGTATCTTAAAAGCGCATAATACTTCCGGCAATATGGAGAAACTGAAAATTAAATTCGATAAACTGACTTCGCATGACATTACTTTCGTCGGTATCATCCAGACGGCCAGAGCTTCGGGACTGACCAGATTTCCGATTCCGTATGTGCTTACGAACTGCCATAACTCTCTGTGTGCGGTGGGCGGTACGATCAATGAAGACGATCATATGTTCGGCCTTACCTGCGCGAAGAAGTACGGCGGCGTTTATGTTCCGCCGCATCAGGCGGTCATCCATCAGTTCGCCAGAGAGATGTTGGCGGGCGGCGGTAAGATGATCCTCGGTTCCGATTCCCATACGCGTTACGGCGCGTTAGGCACAATGGCCATGGGAGAGGGCGGCCCGGAACTTGTGAAACAGCTTTTATCACAGACATATGATATCAATATGCCCGGTGTGGTGGGCGTATATCTAAAAGGTGCGCCCGTTAAGGGGGTAGGACCACAAGATGTAGCGCTTGCAATTATCGGCGCGGTGTTCCATAATGGATATGTTAAGAATAAAGTGATGGAATTTGTCGGCCCCGGCGTGCAAAATCTAAGCGCTGACTTCCGTATCGGTATCGACGTCATGACGACGGAGACGACCTGTCTGTCCTCTATCTGGACGACGGATGAACAGATCAGAGAGTTTTATGACATTCACGGCAGAAGTGAAGAGTATGCGGAACTGTCCCCGGAGGAAGTCACTTATTATGACGGTATGATCGAGGTAGATTTATCAGCCATCAAGCCGATGATCGCCATGCCGTTCCATCCGAGCAATACCTATACGATAGAAGAGGTAAACGCCAATCTGACGGATATCCTCCATGATGTGGAAGAAAGAGCCAAAGTCAGCTTAGATGGCGCTGTGCCCTATTCCTTGCAGGATAAGGTCGTAAACGGTAAGTTCATGGTGGATCAGGGTATCATCGCAGGCTGTGCCGGCGGCGGCTTTGAGAATATCTGTGCGGCGGCCGATATCTTAAAAGGCTCTTATATCGGTTCGGACGGCTTTACCTTAAGCGTATATCCGGCATCTATGCCCGTATATATGGAACTGATCAAAAACGGCTGTGCGGCAGCGATCTTAGAGACGGGTGCCGTGATGAAGACCGCGTTCTGCGGGCCGTGTTTTGGCGCAGGGGATACGCCTGCCAACAATGCCTTCAGTATCCGTCATTCTACGAGGAACTTCCCGAACAGAGAAGGTTCCAAGTTACAAAACGGTCAGATTTCTTCTGTGGCGCTGATGGATGCACGTTCTATAGCGGCTACGGCGGCGAATCAGGGTGTTTTGACGCCGGCGACGGAATTTGACGGTGAGATTGGAAAATATAAATATCATTTTGATGCGAATATCTATGCCAATCGTGTCTTTGATTCGCACGGTGTGGCGGATGAAAGCGTGGAGATCCAGTTCGGCCCGAACATCAAGGACTGGCCGGCTATGGGTGCCTTGCCGGAGAATCTGGTACTGCGTGTCGTATCGGAGATCCATGACCCGGTAACGACGACAGACGAACTGATCCCTTCCGGAGAAACGTCTTCTTATCGTTCCAATCCTCTGGGACTGGCCGAGTTTACGTTATCCAGGAAAGATCCTGAGTATGTCGGACGCGCCAAGGATATCCAGAGAGCCGAGAAAGCGAGGATGGCGGGAGAGCATCCCTGTCATGTACACCCGGATGTAAAACCGCTCATGAATGTAATAAAAAAGACGTTTGCCGATGCTTCACATGAAAATACCGGCTTCGGTTCCACGATCTTTGCGGTAAAACCGGGCGATGGTTCGGCGAGAGAGCAGGCGGCAAGCTGTCAGAAAGTATTGGGCGGCTGGGCGAATATCGCCAATGAGTATGCAACAAAAAGATATCGTTCCAATCTGATTAACTGGGGTATGCTCCCTTTCTTAATTAAAGAAGGTGCGCTCCCGTTTCAGAATCTGGATTATCTTTTCATCCCGGATATCCGGGGAGCAGTAGAGGAGAAACGGGAAACAGTGACCGCTTATAAGGTCTCTGTAGAAGAAGATGCTTTGTGTGAGTTTGAAATGACATTAGGGGAACTGACTGACGAAGAACGTCAGATTATATTGAAAGGATGTCTGATCAATTATAACAGAGTCGATGGATGATCGGCGGAAGATGTAATTTATGACAGAAATTTATGGGTAAAAAAAGCAGAAGAGGGTATTTTATTTTTAAAACGGTTTGTATAATCGGCTTCTTTGTCTGTGTGGCTTCGGCCTGCATTTTTGCAGAAACCATGACGACGGGAGACGAATATGTGGAGAAGGCGGCTGTCAAGGCGGCCAGAAGACCGCTGGGACTGGAAGTCGAAGAGGTGCAGACGGCGGAATTTCTGCCGATGGCGGCCACGGTGCAGGAGCCGCAGATAGAAACGACGAAAGAGATCGTGGACGACAGTATTTTGAGCAATGTTCCAGCGGCCGACTATGCCTATTCTTTTAACAGGCAGATGGATGGCGCCAGAGTCGTCACCAGAACGGGAGATTATGGCGGATTTAACGAAGGAGCCTATCCGGAGGAGAATCTTGAAAAAGCGCCTTTATTTACCAGCGGTGTGGAAGGAGAGGCCATATATCTGGACGGAAGTTATGGTGTGGAACTGCCTGACGTAGCGCTGACTTCACCTTCTTATACGATTTCCTTCTGGATGAAGGCGGAAGAAATATATGACTGGTCTCCGTTTCTGGTGATCGGGTCGCATCTTACGCCATATGAAGAAAATAAGAACTATATCTGCTTTAATAAAAAGACTTCCGAAGAGGGAGAAGATGTTCTGCCGGTCTTTAATACCATTAACGAGACATACAACAATTCCTGCGAGGTACGGCCTTCTCTGGAGGACAAGAAATGTATCTCTTTGAATGAATGGTATTATATCACGATCCGGGTAGACAGCTCGCAGGTATCGGAATCCGATCCGCAGAAGGTCATGGCGTATCTGTATTTAAACAGCGAAATGATCGGCAGCAGCGAAGTTTCCAATATGGCTTTCGATATGGAAAATATGAAGGCTTATCTGGGAATTAACTGTACCGACAGGATGTTCCGGGCCTGCTATGACGAGGTGCGTATCTGGAACAGCCTGCTGGATGAAAACCAGATCACGAATATGTATATGGCTTATATCAATGCCGAATAAGCCGGCATGGATGAAAATTGGCAGGGAGATTAAGGAAAAAAAGAAAGTGTCCGATATATAAATCACAAGGGATGGCTGCATCCGGCCGGACGGTCATTCCTTGAATTTATAAGTCTGACCACGGATGGTATTTTTTATGGAAAAGGATTTTCCGGAAAAATACCTTTTTTTATGCCATTTTTGTGCCATTCGGGGGGAAAGACAAAAAGGAGGTATCATTGCGAATCAGTTCCAGTAGTATAGGAATGGAATCCGCCAGAAGTTATTCTTCTGTAACAGTACGAAGTGCCCGCGCATACCGGGGCACGACCAAGGGCCTGACAACCGGAAATGGATTTCTTGGAAGCTTTTGGGGAATGAATGATGAAGCACAGGACACGGAAGAAAGTAGTAATGCGCAGACTGCTTTACAGGATGTCTCGCTTCATATGAGCAACTTGTCTAATACAAGCTGGCTCAGAGCACGTAGTGAAGAGGAGGAGGCCAGGGAGACGATAAGACAGCACTGTATGAAGTTTCTGATGTATCTGCTGTTTGGAGACGAGCACAGGAAAGAACTGGATGATTATTTCGGGATCAGCACAGCTTCTTCGTCCCGGGTCGAATATCAGAACTACGGTGTTACACAGACATATTATCACTCCGAGACGGAAACGACATCTTTTGCCACGACCGGCGTTGTAAAGACTGCCGATGGCAGAGAGATCAGTTTCGGACTCAATCTGGAGATGAGCAGAAGTTTTACGGAATATTACGAGGAAAATTATGATGTCGGCGTACTGCATTGCACAGACCCCTTAGTCATTAATCTGAACGGAAATATTGCGGAACTTTCTGACCAGACATTTTTCTTTGATCTGGATGGCGATGGGGAGAAGGAGGAGATTTCTTCTCTGGGAGCCGGCAGCGGTTATCTGGCCCTGGACCGGAATGAGGATGGTGTCATCAACGATGGCACAGAATTGTTCGGAACCAGATCCGGCAATGGTTTTGCAGATCTGGCCAGGTATGATGAGGATGGCAACGGCTGGATCGATGAAGATGATGCGATCTGGGATAAGCTGCTCATCTGGACGAAGGATGAAAACGGCAACGACAAACAGTATCATCTTTCGGAGGCGGGTGTAGGCGCGATCTGCCTGCAGAACAACCGGACAGAATTTGCTTTAAATTCCATGAAGGATAATCACACGAACGGTTTTATCAGAAACACCGGAATTTTCCTTTATGAAAACGGTAATGTCGGCACCGTACAGCATCTGGATCTGGTACGCTGATTTTAACTGCGGCAGCAAACTTTGTTCGAATTGCTTTAGTATGAACAGGGACACTTCAACATACAATGAAAAGAGGTGTCCAGATGAATTTATTTAGAATCGTCCGAAAAAGAACAAACAAAAGCGGGTATAACGGAAGTCCTTACCGGGACGTCCCGACTGTGCTTTTGTTTGTTTTTTTATTGCCCTATGTCATTTCCTGTCTGTGGGGACACAGCGGCGTGGAGACAGAATATGTCTTTGGAAAGGCGAAAGAGGAAGAGACGACTTATATAGATGAAGAATATGAGATAGTACTCAGTGGAAAACAGGGAACAAAACATATGACGATGCAGGAATATCTGCTGCGGAAATTAAAGATCACCATGCCTAAAAGTAAAGAGGGCATAATGTATGAGACAGAAGCTTTAAAAGCGCAGGCCATCCTTCTGCGTACAGAAGTGTGGGGATTTTTTCTTTCCGGGGAAAAAACAGTCGTGCTGGAAGATGACGTGAGCATGTATGAGCAGGAGGAAAGCTATAGCGGGGAAGAAGAGCAGTCTTATGCAGAGGCGGTCATGACAACAGATGGGATTTATCTGGCGTATGAGGGACAGCCTGTCAAGGCAGCTTTTTTTCCGGTCAGTAACGGACAGACACGGGATGCCGCCGAAGTCTGGACAGGGGACATTTATCCCTATCTGCGCCGGGTGGAATGTGAACAGGATATCCTGGCCGGAAACTATCAGAGTCTGATCGCTTATGATAAAAAAGAATACTGTCTGTTAATAGGAGAACTGTTTGATATGCAGGGGAAGGCGGAAGAGATCTGGGGAAATCTGGAGCTGACCCGCGACAGTTCGGAATATGTGATAAATGTAAAGATCAATGATCTGTCCTGCGACGGAGAGACGTTCCGCTATGCGCTGGGGCTGGCGTCCGCGGATTTCAGGGCACAGTGGGAGGAAGAAAGCGTTACTTTTCATGTAAAAGGAGCCGGACACGGCTTCGGGCTAAGCCAGTATGGGGCGAATCAAAAAGCTGTTTCGGGAGATACGTTTAACCAGATATTGGCAGCTTACTTTTTTCAGGCAGAATTAGTAAAAATTGAATAATATGTCATATTCGGGTAAGACTAAACACCAGAAATTATTTCTTAAAAAATCCGGAAGGATAACAGGAGGCAGAGTTTAAGTTATGAGTATGAGAAGAAATAGAAATGGTGTTAGAAAAGAACGGATCATCATGTTGGCTTCATCGGCCCTGGTACTGACGGCACTGACGGTCACGGGCGTCTTTGTCAGAAGCAGCAGACAGAAGGAAGAAGAAAGCAACGTGATAGATTTCAGTGTGATTGAAAGCGGCATCACAGAGAGTGCGGACAGTTCGCTTACCGGAGAAGATCTGGATACCATTTTTGCCGAGGTAGGCACGGATGATCTGGATTATGACCCGAATTTCCAGGAGGCTAATTCCGACAGAGTAGAGAACCCGAATGCCCTGAGTGCTCTTACAGGCAAGGATAAAGAGGCGGAAGATAAGCAGGAACCGGAGAATGGGGCTGATGCCGATACCGGGGTGCAGAGCAGAAAGGATACAAAGAAGGAAGAACAGGAAGATTCCGCAGAGTCAGATACTGATAAAAAAGAAGAAGACGAAGAAGGCATGATAGATGAGTCACAGGAGACCATGGCCGAAGAACCCGAAGATACGGAGGCGATCGCAACTACCGTACAGCCGGTTCTGGATTTTAACGAAGAGGATGGGCTGATATGGCCGATCGTCGGAGATATCCTGATCAATTACAGTATGGACAAGACTATTTATTTCCCGACATTGCAGCAGTATAAATATCACCCGGCTATTGTGATCTCGGCAACGGAAGGCGAGAATATCTCTGCGGCGGCGGATGCCAGAGTGATCTCCGTATCCTACGATACACAGCTTGGCAATACCGTAGTCATGGATCTGGGAAACCAGTATGAACTGACCTATGGACAGCTGGCCAATATCACAGTGACCGAAGGCAGCTATGTAGCAAAAGGCGATATTATCGGAAGTGTGGCTTCGCCAACGAAATATTACAGCACGGAAGGCGCCAATGTTTATTTTAAACTGACCAAAGCCGGAGAGCCGGTCAATCCTATGACGCAGCTGAAAAATTAAAGTATGGGAAAGGGAAGGAAGATGCTGACGATCATTCATGGAAAAGTCAAGACTATGGCGGATACAGACTACGAAAACGGTTTTATCTGTATTGAAGATGGCAGGATAAGCGCTATCGGCGATATGAAAGATTATTATACAACAAACGTGTGTAAAGATGATATGGAAGGTAATATCATTCTCGATGCACAGGGAAATATCGTCATGCCGGGGATCATCGAGGCACACTGTCATATGGGCATCACCGAGGAAAAAAAGGGTATGGAAGGCGATGACTGCAACGAAAACGTCGATCCCATCACACCATATCTGCGCGCCATAGATGCGATTAACCCTATGGACGCGGCATTTGATGATGCGCTGCGTGCCGGCATCACTTCCGCTATGGTGGGGCCGGGGAGTTCTAACGTAGTCGGCGGACAGTTCGCCTTTATCAAAACCCATGGCCGCTGTATCGACAAGATGATCGTCAAGGCGCCGGCCGCCATGAAAATTGCCTTCGGAGAAAATCCGAAGGTGAATTTTTCGGGGCAGAATGTCTCTCCGGCCACCAGAATGGCTATTGCGGCCATGCTCAGAGAGGAACTTTTTAAGGCCAGAGCTTATCAGAAGAAACGGGAGAGCGATAAAAATACGGAGCAGGATTTCCGCTATGAATGCTGGCTGCCGGTACTGCGCGGCCAGATTCCCCTAAAGGCGCATGTACACCGCGCTGACGATATCCTCACGGCCATCCGTATCGCCAGAGAGTTTGGTCTGTCTATGACGTTAGACCATTGCAGCGAAGGACATCTGATCGCAGAGGAGATAAAAGAAAGCGGTTTTCCGGCTATTGTAGGCCCCGATATGGCCAGCAGGAATAAGATAGAAGTCCAGAATATGGCTTTTAAGACCGTCGGTATCTTAAACAGAGCGGGCATCTGTACGGCTGTTACCACCGATCATCCGGTCTCCATGATACAGTTTCTGCCGATCTGTGCAGGGCTGGCTGTCAAATCCGGTCTTCCCGAAGACGAGGGACTGCGCAGTATAACAATCAATGCGGCGAACATCTGCGGCGTTGCAGACCGGGTAGGCAGTCTGGAAGTAGGAAAAGACGGGGATGTTGTCATCTTCGATGGCAGTCCGTTGGAAGTCGCATCCAGAGCCTTATGCACGATCATAGAAGGAAAAATTGTATATCATGATGAAAAAGCAGATTTTTTATGATAAGATAGGTTATATAACAGAGAATCATAAAAAGACTGAAAGATAAGGTTGAGAAATAAGATGAAGAGAAAATATACAAACAGTGCCATGGCTATACTGCTTGGCGTCATGATGCTGTCCGGCTGCGAGGGCCTGGAGTCTCCGCCGGCTGGAACAGCCGATGCCGGGCAGGAAGAAGAAATAGAAAGTCTGGGGCTGGTTCCGGAATTTAATTATGAAGTGCCGGTGAGCCTTCCGGATATCATGATAGATCAGGTGGGATATGCTCTGAAAAGCAATAAAATTGCAGTATTCCGGGGGGAAGTACTGCCCGATACATATGATCTTATCGACGCCGAAACGGAAGAAGTTGTTTATACCGGCTCCGTTAAGCGAAAAGGCTATAATATCCTGACGGAAGAAGTCATAAGCTATGGTGATTTTTCAGATTTTGCACGGCCGGGGACTTACTATCTCCAGGCTGATATCATCGGGCGTTCCTATCCTTTTGTGATCGCGGACAACCCTTATTCTGACATTTTTACCGGAGCGCTGAAATGTTATTATTATAATCGCTGCGGCCTGATGCTCTCGAATGAACTGGCCGGTGATAAGGCGCATAATGCCTGTCATACGAAGACGGCGCTGTTAAAAGAAGATACGACGGTGGAACTGGATGTTTCGGGCGGATGGCATATTGATGAAAACGGCCAGAGAGACGTGATAAAGGGCTGTCAGGCCATTGATAACCTGCTTTTGGCGTATGAACTGTACGGAAGTGTTTTTACGGACGGGATCGGCATACCGGAGAGCGGCAACGATATTCCGGATATATTGGATGAAGTAAAGTATGAGATAGACTGGCTTTTGAAAATGCAGGATGCGGCAAGCGGCGCTGTCTATTCCGCTGTCAGCATGATAAATAATCCTGACTCCACCTATCAGATGTATGTTGATTCTGTCTCCATGGATGCGACAATTCATTTTGCGGCCACGATGGCCAAATTCAGCTATCTTTACCAGAGCTACGACATGGACTTTGCGACACAATGCCTGCGGGCCGCCGACAGGGCATACCGCTACGCCGAAAATTATCCGCAGGATGCGTCCGCAGAAGCTTTTTTCTATGCGGCGGCGGAATTGTACCGTGCAACGGGCAATTACAGTTATCGCAATGTCATTCATCAGTATTTAAATGATAACGAAGTTGTGGATATGGGAAATGACCCTGTTTTCTGGGGATGTGTGACTTATCTGTCCACCAAACAGCGCGTGGACGTCAATCTGTGTGAGAAGGTCATCAAGATACTGCTTTCGGATGTGGAAGATATCTCTTATGCCTCCAAAAACTCCAAGTATCTGACAGAGGGCAATAAAGAGCAGACCAATAACCGGGAACTGCTGCAGAAAATGGTGCGGCTGGCGGTTGTCGATCATATCATCACCAATCACGAATATATGACGGTCTTAGAGAACCATCTGCATTATTTTCTGGGCCGCAACGGACTCTCGATCAGTTATATCGACGATACGGGGAGCCGGAACTATGACGTGATTGATGAAAAAACGGGCATTATGAAGCAGATTGATTCCAACGCGGAACTTATTGTGATACTCAGTACCATCGAGGCGGAACTTGACGGGAGCGGGGAGAATACCTGAAGTACAGGCATTCTCCCCCATATTTTTATACAAGTTCCTTATTCTTAAAATACATCTCCTTAATGATCTCCTGTACCTTCGCGCCGATGCCTTTCTTTTCTTCCCTCGTCATTTCGCTCATATAAATGGGTTTGCCGTATTCGAGAACGACATGCGTCTTTTTGATCTTCGGAAGATGGTCTTCAAAAATATCCGCCGCATTGTTGATACTCATGGGCACGATCGGACAGCCGGTCTTTTCGGCAATCTTAAAACTGCCTTCATGGAACGGCAGGAAAGTGTCGTTTACCTTGTTTCTGGTCCCTTCCGGGAAAATGCAGATGGAGATGCCGGAATTTACTTTTTCAATACCCTCTAAAATCGTTTTCATCCCCTGTTTGATATCCTTGCGGTCTAAGAACAGACAGTGCAGATATTTCATCCAGTCGCGCAGAAGCGGGTAGCGCAGCATTTCTTTCTTGGCAATATAGCCGGTCGGTCTTGGAACCCGGACATAAGTCATGAGGATATCGAAATAACTGCGATGGTTGCCGATGTAGAGAACCGCCTTGTCTTTTGGGACATTTTCTTCCCCGATCACCGTGATCTTCGTACCGGCCAGAAATAAGCAGCAGCGGAATGCCCAGTTGACAATGGCTAACGACGAGCGGTTCTTTACGTCCATATTAAACTTTCCGATAAAAAATTCTATAATAAGTAACGGTATGCTGCCGACTAAAAACAGCAGGACAAACAAAACAACCAGAATAAAGCGAATCATATAAATACCATACCTTTCTTAAAGTCCAAAGTATTGCAACTTGCCTTTTATTATAGCGAACTTCCCTTTTTTAATCAATAGGAATAGACTTTTCTCTTTGTTAATAAATTTATAGTAATTAAAGTGCATCGTGACAGATTCGCGTAGAAAGGAAAAATAGTTACTATGGTTGAACTGGGAAAAAGATTAGTGAGCATTGCGCTGGTGGCGCTGCTCTGTGCAGGTGTGATGGCCTGCGGAAAAAGCAAAGACCCTATGGAGAAGATCAAAGATCTGGAATTCAGTGTGATCCCGGAGGATAAGCTGCCGGAGGAACTGCTGAGCGCTATTGAGGAAAAAAAGGAATCGCCGTTTAAGATGACTTTTCAGGATCAGGGATTTCTGTACATATGCGTCGGTTATGGCGTGCAGGAGACGGCCGGCTACAGTATCACGGTCAACGCGCTCTATGAGACGGGAAACGCCATTTATATCGACACCAATCTGATCGGGCCGGGCGCGGAAGAAAAGGGGAAGAATACGCCGACATATCCGTATATCGTGGTAAAGACGGAGAATCTGGATAAGTCGGTCGTATTTGACTAAAGAGTGGCGTTTGCGGAAAGTTTGTGATACACTTGTCTTAGTGAGTCCGCATGAGGAGGCAGAAGCAATGCTGCATATTATAAACGGTTATCTCATAGACCCGGAATCGCGCCGGGAAGGATACTATGATCTGTTGATAAAAGAAGATAAGATAGCGGCGATCGCCGAAAAGGGCACAGCACTCTCGGAGATACCTG
The DNA here is from genome assembly GCA_023663085.1 of Ruminococcus sp. Classification (GTDB taxonomy): domain Bacteria; phylum Bacillota; class Clostridia; order Lachnospirales; family Lachnospiraceae; genus UBA3282. The sequence continues at coordinate 80,370 of JAMPIB010000001.1, forward strand.
AGCAGGCAGATGTAGCAAAGTCCGTGTCAGCCGCCGAATCCGACGTCACCACCATAGACGCCGCCGGAAAAATTATCGCGCCGGGTCTGGTGGATGTGCATGTGCATTTCAGGGATCCGGGATTTACTTATAAAGAAGACATCCTAAGCGGCGCGGCGGCGGCGGCGAAAGGCGGTTTTACGAGCGTCGTGCTGATGGCCAATACGAAACCGCCTGTCGATAATGAAGAAACTCTGGCTTATGTTTTGCAAAAAGGCAGCGAAACCGGGCTCCATGTGCATACCTGTGCCAATGTGACCAAAGGCATGAAAGGGCAGGAACTTGTGGATATGGAGGCTTTATCCCGTGCAGGAGCGGCCGGATTTACGGATGACGGCATACCGCTAATGGAAGAGGACGTACTGCGCAGGGCGCTGCAAATGGCGGCAAAACTGCATAAGCCGGTCAGTCTGCACGAAGAAAATCCCGCATATATTAAAAATAACGGTATCCATGCAGGAGCCGCGTCTGCACATTTTGGTATCGGCGGTTCGCCAAGAGAAGCGGAGATCAGCATGGTTGAACGGGATATTCAGATAGCGCTGACGCAGGAGGCCGATCTGTCCATTCAGCATATCAGTACGAAAGAGGCGGTGGAACTGGTGCGGCAGGCGAAAAAAAAGAGCGCGCATATTTTTGCAGAAGCGACGCCGCATCATTTTACACTGACGCAGGAGGCGGCGATAAAACACGGGACGTTGGCGAAGATGAATCCGCCGCTCCGGGAAGAGAGCGACAGACTGGCTATCATAGAAGGGCTGCGGGATGGTACGATAGATATGATCGCTACCGACCACGCGCCGCACAGTAAAGAAGAGAAAGCAAAGCCGCTCACAGAAGCGCCGAGCGGCATCATCGGCCTGGAAACGGCGTTGTCGTTAGGAATCCGCGAACTGGTAGAGCCGGGCGCTCTGACGCTGATGGAACTTATCGAGAAAATGAGTCTGGCACCGGCGAAGCTCTATCATCTGGAGGCCGGACGCATCATAGAAAATGGCCCGGCGGATCTGGTCATCTTTGATAAGGACGCGGTGTGGAAGATGGAAGAAGAAACGATAGTCTCCAAAGCGCACAATTCACCGTTTATCGGCGAGAGGATGCCGGGCGTGGTCGCCTGGACGATATGCGGCGGCAAAATAGTTTATAAGAACTAAGATCAAGAAAGGTATGGTCATATTATGCCACAGAAGAAAAAAGTAATAGCGACAGTTGTGTCACAAAAAGAAATTGCGGAGCAGATATTTGATCTATGGCTGGAGACAGAACTGGCTCTGGACGCACATCCGGGACAGTTTGCGGCCATTTATCCGCACAGCGCGGCGACGCTCCTGCCGAGGCCGATCAGTATCTGTGAGACAGATAAAGAAAAGAAAAGGCTGCGTTTTGTATACCGCGTCGCCGGAACGGGGACGAAAGAATTTTCTTCTTACCGGGCGGGCGATGAAGTATCGCTTCTCGGCGTTTTAGGCAACGGATTCCCACTCGAAGCGGCGGCAGGGAAACGTGTCTTTTTAATGGGGGGCGGTATCGGTATCCCGCCGATGTTACAGCTGGCCAAAGAACTGACTAAAGAAGTAACAGGAGAAAAGAAGATCATTGCCGGATACCGGAACAGCGACCTGTTTTTACAGGAAGACCTGGAAAAATACGGGGAACTTTATATTGCGACGGAAGATGGCAGTATAGGAACGAAAGGTAACGTTCTGGACGCCGTGCGTGAAAATGATTTACATGCCGATATCATCATGGCCTGCGGCCCGCTGCCGATGTTACGTGCAGTAAAAAAATATGCCGTCCAAAATGATATGAAAGCATATTTATCGTTAGAGGAACGGATGGCCTGCGGAGTAGGCGCCTGCTTAGGGTGCGTCTGTAAAACAAAGGAAGTGGACAGCCATTCGCACGTGCATAACGCGCGTATCTGTACGGATGGCCCGGTATTTGAAGCAAATGAGGTGGATATCTGATGAATACGAAAGTTACGATTGCAGGAGTACCATTAAAAAATCCGGTCATGACGGCGTCGGGGACTTTTGGTTCCGGTATGGAATACAGTGAGTTCGTCGATTTGAGCAGATTGGGAGCCGTAGTGACCAAGGGCGTGGCCAACGTTCCCTGGCCGGGTAATCCGACGCCGCGCGTGGCGGAAGTGTACGGCGGGATGCTCAATGCTATTGGCTTGCAGAATCCGGGTATTGACGTGTTTATCGAGCGGGATATTCCTTTTCTCCAAAAATATGATACCAGGATCATCGTCAACGTCTGTGGCAAGAGCGCGGAGGATTATCTGGAAGTGGTGGAAAGGCTGAAAGATCAGCCGGTGGATATGCTGGAGATCAATGTTTCCTGTCCGAATGTCAAGGAAGGCGCTATCGCTTTTGGACAGAAGGCGGATGCTCTTTATGATATCACTTCCCGTATCAAGCGTGTGGCGAAACAGCCGGTCATCATGAAGCTGACGCCCAATGTGACGGATATCGCAGAAATGGCCCGCGCGGCAGAAGCGGCAGGGGCGGATGCCATATCGCTCATCAATACCATTACGGGAATGAAAATAGATATTCACCGCAGGAAATTTGTGCTGGCCAATAAGACGGGCGGCCTTTCGGGGCCTGCTATCAAACCGATGGCCGTCAGAATGGTATATCAGGCGGCACAGGCTGTGAAAATCCCGGTTATCGGCATGGGAGGTATCGCGACGGCGGAGGATGCGGTCGAGTTCCTTTTAGCGGGAGCTTCGGCTGTGGCGGTGGGTGCGATGAATTTCGTCAATCCTTATGCGACGGTGGAGATCGCAGCGGGGATCGAGGATTATATGAGACAGCATAACGTAGAAGATGTGCAGGAACTGATCGGAGCGGTCGAGTAGCGGCGGCAGTATTCTGCGGGCCGTGAAGTGTACACAGGCAGAAGGCGGCCAGCGGATAAGAGGCAGCCAGCGGGACAGGAGACAGAAATCGCACAGAGTCATATATCGCCTTCATGCGGCATACAATACAATAAGTATACGCATGGAGGTATTTTTGTGGAATTAGTGAAAAAAAAGATACATATGGACCGCATCGCCAACAAGGCCGGCACGCAGATGGTGCTTGAGGAGGATGTAAATATATCGGATAACAGACCGGATGCCAGTCATCTGATCTCGGTCAAAGGCGATGTCATCATGGATGAGATCCGTGTAAATGACGACCGTGTCAGTTTAAAGGGCAGGTTGCAGGTGCAGGTGTTGTATCTGACGGAAGAGGAAGGGATGTGCGCAGGGATGGAGGCGCAGCTTCCGTTTGAGGAAAAAGTCAATATGGAAGGCGTTCATAACGGAGATTCCATCATTCCATCCTGGACGATAGAAGATCTGACGGTAGGACTTATCAATTCCAGAAAGATGAGCGTACAGGCAATGATCTCTTTTACCCTGGAAATGGAGGAAAAGATCGAGCAGGAGGCAGCTGTCGATATCTATCATGAAGAACCGGTAGAGTACCGCAAACAGGTCTATCCGCTTCTGCAAATGGCAGTTAATAAAAAAGATATTTTCCGGATCAAAGAAGAAATGGAACTGCCTTCCAATATGCCGAACGCTTTTCAGCTTATCTGGAGCAGCATCACGCTCAATAAAGTGGAGTTCAAGGCTTTAGATGGGAAGATTGCCTTACAGGGTGAGATGAAGGCATTTTTCTTATACGAAGGGGAAGGCGACAACGACAGGACGCTCTGGTATGAGAATACGGTGCCTTTCAGCGGGATGATAGAGTGTCACGGCTGTATGGAGAATATGATACCGGATATCCGCTATACCACCTCACAGTGCAGCGTGGAGATCAAACCGGACTTCGATGGCGAAGAAAGAGTCTTTTGTGTAGAGAATGTATTGGATCTGGAGATTCGTCTGTACGAAGAAGAGAATCTGGAAGTGCTTTCGGATATTTACGGCGTCGATAAGGAGATCGAGGCGGTGTCGGCGGAAGTTGCGTTAAAGCGTCTGCTTCTGCATGGCAGCGGCAAGTGCAAGATAGCGGAACATGCACGGATACAGGATACGGAAATGCACATGTACCAGCTTCTGCATAATGAGGGAGAGATACGCATAGAGGAACAGGCGGTCATGGAGAACGGTATTTCTGTTACGGGGACATTGCAGGTCACGACAATTTATCTATGCACGAATGGACAAAACACCTTATATGCGACGAAGAGTGTTCTGCCTTTTACCCATTTCATTGACGTGCCGGATATGGAGGAAAACTGCGACTGTCACATTTACTGGAGTTTAGAGCAGCTTATCGTTACCATGTTAGACAGCGAAGAACTGGATATCAAAGCGGTGCTGGATTTCGACGCCCTGCTTTTTACGACGAGAAAAACGAACCTGATCACGGATATCAAGGTGGAAGAACTGGATATGAATAAGATCAGCGAACTGCCCGGTATCGTCATCTACATTGCGGGAAACGGCGATACGCTCTGGGATATCGGTAAGAAATACTATGTGCCGATCGCGCAGTTAAAGGAAGTCAACGAGCTTGTTTCGGAAGAGATCAGGGCCGGAGATAAGATCCTGGTCGTAAAGGGAACCGCTTAAAATAATAGTAAAACGGCATGAAAATACCATAAGCATCACAGGCCGGCCGGGAATCCTCTTAAGCGGATTCCTATCCGGTTTTGCCAAATAATTTACAATTACAAAAATATGTGGTATTATGTATCAGTATAAGACTATATATTTGAGAACAGGCAAAAAACAGACAGGCAGTTTGGAAAACTGTCTGAAGGGGGACAATATGAAACGCAAAGGGCACAAGCATAAGGAATCCTTTTCCATACTGTTTATTTCCCATGCGGGACAGCGTAACAGACAGTTTAATATTTCACGGACGGCAGGCCGGGTTATTCTTTGTCTGGCGATCATTTTATTGATCGTTCTTGGCACGGGAACGGGACTGTTTGGCTGGCTGGTCTATGGCGGCGCGGTGTCGGGGAGCAGTCAGAAGGACTTGCAGGCGCAGATCGACGCGCAGCAACAGCAGATCGTGCAGCTGGAATCGGAGAAGGATGATCTGAGTAGTGAAAAGGCCGCGCTGGAACAGGAAGTCGCAGCCTTACAGCAGAGCAATGAAATGCAGGCGGCGGAGCAGGCAGAGGCAGAAGCGCCGGAAGAGACCACCTCTGATGACGATATTCCCAGACGTTATCCGTCTCCGAAGACAAGCGTGGTCATTTCTTCTTTTTCCGAGGAAGAACCTTATCTGGCGATCGGGCTGCATGAGGAAGGAAACATAGTCGCAACCGGAAATGGAACCGTTATTTCGGTCTCTTCGGATGATACTTATCCGGTCATTATAGAGATAGAACATGATAAAGGGTATAAGACCCGTTACATGTGCCGTCATGAAGCGGAGGTACAGACTGCCGAAGGCGCACAGGTAGAAGCGGGCGATACCTTATTTACGATCACTGTAGAGGATTCACAAGTGGACTATCAGATCCTTTTTGAAGGAGAACCGATAGATCCGCTTACGGTCATTGAGGCCAAAGGATAAAGGGAGGAAGAGGGAATGATGAGTAAAAACAAAAACACCACAGTGGATACGAAAGCCAGAATCGGTACCATAATCGGTAAGGGCGCCGTTTTTAATGGCAATCTGTCGGATCCGCAGTCTGTCCGTCTGGACGGTACGTTGAACGGAAACTGTGAATGCAAGGGAATGACGATAGTCGGCGTGGATGGACAGATCAATGGAGACATCATAACGCAGAATATGGTCGTTGCCGGTAAGATTGAGGGCGATATCATTGCCGAAGGCAAGCTGGAACTGCTTTCTACTGCCAAAATGACAGGCAATATCACGGCCAAATCGCTTGTGATCGACGAAAACGCATGTTTCGATGGCCGATGCAGTATGACGTCGCCTGATGCGGCTTCTGCAAAAGACAACAGGAATAACAAAAACGAAACGACCGCTGAATCCGGAAAAGAAAACCAGAATACAACGGCCGCCGAGTCAGATCAAAAGAACAGATCCCGTTATTAAATCACTTATGAAATTTATGCTTCGGGCTTAATTTCCATTCGGACAGCGGAGGGAGTGAGAACTGTATCATTCCCTTCCGTCCGGATCGAAGCGCCTGTTGCTGACACGCCTGTCACATTGATAAGCCTGATGGTATATGTCTTAGAAGCATCCGCTTCAATGACGATCTCACCGTTTTTCTTCGTGGCGGAGATGGTAAGTTCTGCTTCGCCTTTCATGTTATAGACAACGCTTCTTGCAGTATTTCCTTCGCCAAGTGCATAAACTCTGACTTCTGCACCGTCGGCATAATCATAATCCGGTCTGTCGTCTTTGGCGCCGAGCGTGACGATGCTGTTTTCTTTTACCATCAACGGCAGATGCAGATAGTCATATTTTCGCTCCACCCATGTGCCGCCTTCCATAACTTCTCCGGTGAAAAAGTCTGTCCAGGTTCCCTTCGGCAGATAAAAGATTCCTAAACTGTCTTCGTTAAAAATGGGAGCGACTAACAGGTTGTCGCCGAGCATGTACTGTTTGTCCAGATAATGACAACTGCGATCCTGTGTGAAGTCCAGGACCATACTGCGCATGGTCGGAACACCGGATCTGGATGTATCGATGGCAGTCTTATATAAATAAGGCATCAGAGAGGCTTTCAGTTTCGTAAAGGTTCTGACAACATCCACGGCTTCTTCATCATATACCCAGGGCACACGGTAGGAACTGCTGCCATGCAGACGGCTGTGTGAAGAAAGCAGACCGAATGCAACCCAGCGTTTATAGACATCCGCGGTGGAAGTATTCTCAAAACCGCCGATATCGTGCGCCCAGAAACCGAAACCGGACATCATCAGGGACAGACCGCCGCGCAGACTCTCTTCCATGGATTCATAATCCGACCAGCAGTCGCCGCCCCAGTGTACGGGGAATTTCTGGCCGCCGACCGTTGCGGAACGCGCGAACAGTACCGCTTCGCCTTTACCGCGTTTTCTCTCCAGAAGTTCATAAACCGTCTTATTATACAGATAAGTATAATAATTGTGCATTTTCTCCGGATCGGAACCATCGTAGTAAACGCAGTTTACGGGGATGCGCTCGCCGAAATCCGTCTTGAAGGCGTCTACGCCCATATCCAATAAAACTTCGAGTTTATCCTGATACCATTTGCAGGCCGCCGGGTTGGTGAAATCAACCAGAGCCATGCCGGGCTGCCACATATCCCATTGCCATACGTCGCCGTTGGTACGTTTCAGAAAATAGCCTTTTTCCATGCCTTCCGCAAACATGGCCGATTCCTGACCGATATACGGATTGATCCAGACGCAGATATTCAGCCCCTTATCCTTGATACGCCGCAACAGGCCCGCAGGATCGGGAAATACTTCGTCGTCCCAGATAAAATTGCTCCAGTGAAAGGCTTTCATCCAGAAGCAGTCAAAATGGAAAGTGCGCAACCCAATACCGCGGTCTAACATACCGTTGATGAAACTCATAACGGTCGCTTCATCATAATTGGTCGTAAAAGAAGTTGACAGCCACAGACCAAACGTCCAGGGCGCCGGGAGCGAGGGCTTGCCGGAGAGGTCTGTGTATCTGGTCAGGACTTCCTTCATAGTCGGCCCATTGATAAAGAAGTAATCCAGACTGCCGCCTTTGACGCTGAAAGCTGTTTTGGTCACATTTTCCGTGGCAAATTCAAAAGAAACTCTTTCCGGGTGGTTTACCAGAACGCCGTATCCCTTATTGGAAATGAAAAACGGGATATTTTTATAAGACTGCTCGGTGCTGGTGCCGCCGTCTTCATTATAGATTTCCACACTCTGGCCGTTCTTGACAAACGGTGTAAAATGCTCGCCCGTACCGTATAAGAGTTCCCCTACGCCGATACCGAGCTGCTGGCGCATATAAGTATCGTGCAGATCGCCATCCAGATCATAAAAGTCGCCTGTCCAGTTTTCTTTTATCATGGCCAGATCTTTGGGGCCGCTCTTCGTGATGACTTCGCCGTTTCGCATATAATTCATATACCAGGTTTTTTTGCCGATCTCTAACGAAAGCGAGCCGCTGGTGATGACTATTTTATCCTCGGATTCTTCTACCTGCAAAGTCTGCGGGTCATCCAGAGAAAGCTCGAATGAAGGACTCTGGGGCATTCTGCCCATATAGTGGTCGGTCTGTACGCGGATGATATCGGGCATCGGAGAACTGATGCGGATCGTCAGGTTGGCCGCGCCTAAAGTATCGCCGCGGTCTTTGATGAGATGTGTCGGCGCGCATAAAGTAACTTCTTTTTCTTCCCGTTTGACATAGTAGACCTGCGCGGGAGAAAAGCAGCCGACACCCTCTTTCAGTAACCAGCAGCCATTGCTGAATTTCATAGTAACCTCCGTTCCGGGAACAGCAGTCGTAAGAAAAATGATGTTCCCTCTGTTAAATTTTTTGATTTTATATTATTATAAAGCTAAATCATGAGAAAGGACAGTCTATTTTTTGAAAATGAGGGTGGAAAATTACGAATACCGTAATCTGCCGATACCGGGCGGCGGTTACGTGACAGGATTTATTTATCATGAAAAAAAGCCGGGCGTATTTTATATCAGGACGGATATCGGCGGCAGTTATCGCTTTGATATGGAAAAAGAGCGCTGGATCAGTCTGATAGACCATGTGACAATGGAGGATATCAGCGAGACTTTCCCGATCGCGCTGGCGCTGGACGATACCCATCCGCAAAGGCTCTATATCGCCTGCGGCATCAATAAAGAGGCTTCCGGCGTGCTGGCGGTTTCGGAGGACTATGGAGAACATTTTATCTATCATAAGATTCCGGTGCTGGTGCATGGCAATTTAAACGGCAGAGGAACCGGGTACAGACTGCTTGTTGATAAAAAGGACAGCGACAGGCTCTTTTTTGCCAGTCAGCAGGAAGGGCTGTGGATGAGCCCTGACAGAGGCATACATTGGGAGAAAAAAGAGGCTTTCCCGGACACACATATGACTTTTGCGGGCCAGAGTAAGGATGGCGCTGTGTTATTCGCCGCCTGCGCGGGCGTGGCGACGAAACGCGGCGAACATCTGCGCGGACACAGTCTGTATGTTTCTTATGATGACGGCGCGCATTTTAAGCCCCTCTGGCAGCCGCAGGATAGTGAGATCGAGGGCGTCAGACTGGCCGGACTGGTGGCGCAGCGCTACGCTGTGGATGACAGCTATTTATATGTGACTTTTTCCGTTATGGGCAGAAACGCCTATGTCCTGGAAAACGGTTACAGCTGTGACGGCGGGAGTGTAATAGGCGGCAGGGTCGTCAGATATCCGTGGCTGGTAACAGAAGATGGCACGCGGCTTGGAGCGGGAGAAGAATTGTTCCCGCAGACAGCGGCACAGAAAGCCGGGACAGATCTGGCCGGGCAGCCCGGAGGGATTGCGGCACAGAAGTCCATGGAACTGGAATACGGTTTCGGCGGCATTGCGGTGGCCGCATCCAGACCGGGTCTTTTGATCTGCTCGACGATCTGTAAAGATGACGGCGACTGTATTTTTCGTTCGTTTGATCACGGGGAGCACTGGGAAGTCATTTTATACGACTTGGAAGTCGGACGCATGGCATTTCGTACTTCTTATATGAAACCCTGTTATAACGGCGGGCATTCGTTAATTCACTGGCTGACAGATTTAAAGATCAATCCCTTTGAGGAGAACGAGGCGTGGTTTAATACCGGAACAGGCGTGTTCCGTACAAAAAACCTCACGGAGACGGAAGTCGTATTCAGCGATCACTGCGATGGACTGGAAGAGACCGTACATCTGAATCTTTACAGCCCGCCGAAGGGCGATGTGCAGTTGATCGACATATTGGGCGATCTGGGCGGTTTTGCATTCAGCGACCTTGATAAGCCGTGCGATAATTCTTTTGCGGATGCGGAGGGCAACCGTTATATCACCTGCATCAATGCCGACTATTCAGATAAAAATCCGGATTTTGTGGCCGTTACGCCAAGAGGCAACTGGACGGGGAAGACCAGAGGCGGACTGATCGTCTCCAAAGACCAGTGCCGTACTTTCACCAGACTGCCGATGCCTTTCGGGATCACGGAGAAACTGGATGTGGCCTTACATAATATGGAAACGCCCAATGTCAACAGCGGCTGGGTGGCTGTTTCGCCGGACTGTCAGAACCTTGTCTGGTCGGTGGCTGAGGGAATCAGCCTGCCGGTCGATATGGTCATCGCAAGTCAGGATGGCGGCGCCAGTTTCACGCAGGCCAAGGTCTATGACCTGTCGGGTGAAATCGTAAACAGCGGCGGCATGAAAGTCTTCTCCGACCGTGTGGAGAGCAGTATCTTCTATGGTTTCGGCGAGCGTTCGCAGTTCTATGTCAGCCGTGACGGCGGCCGGACGTTCAGACAGAAGATGCTGCGGGTGAGCGGTGTGCAGATGGGGATACAGAATGGAATACAGGATGGAGCGGACGATAACTGTCCGGATTTCCCGCAGGTTGAGTTTTCCCTGATCGACTGCGCCAATAAGACCGAAGTGCGCGGCGAAAGCGGCAGGCAGGGCGTTTTCTATATGGCGCTCGGCACACACGGCCTTTGGAAACTGTATTATGACATGATAAAAGATGACACGAGTGTCACCAAACTCAGTAAGAAAGATGACGTCTTCTACCGCCTCGGACTCGGCGTTCTTTGTCCGAATGGAGATTATTATCATGAAGCCAAGGCCATTTACACTTCGGCGGTCATAGATGGTGAATACGGCTTTTACCGTTCCACAGACGACGGCGCATCTTTTACCAGACTGAACACAGAGAAACAGATGTATGGCGAGATCAACAGCATAGAGGGCGACAGCAGAGTATACGGCAGATTTTATCTGGCCACCGGAAGCCGCGGCGTATTATATGGACAGCCGTGTGAGGCGTAGGAGCGGCCCCGCAACATGAAGAAAGAGAGGATAGAATATGTATTTGGAACAACAGAACAACCGACTTATCATCAGATCCGGGCGCACACAGGTCTGGATCGAGCCATGGGGCGAAAACGCCCTGCGTGTGCGGATGACCGGCGAGGCAGAAATGGATGCGCACGACTGGGCCTTAACAGAGAAAGTTGCAGAGACACAGGCCAGTATCACTTTTGAAGAAATTGACGTGACCGATCCCTGGTATCGTTCGCAGGAGTATGCGAAGTATCACCAGAAAGGAACGCAGGCGACGCTTGTAAACGGCAAGATCACCGCCAGAGTCTCGCACGAGGGCTGGATCAGCTTTTATAATCAGAAAGGCGAACTGCTGACGGAAGAGTACTGGCGCAACAGAGACCGTATCAACCGTTACTGCGTGCCCCTGCGGGTAGAAGCCAGAGAACTGAAACCAATCCAGGGCAGTACGGATTATGAACTGACAGCCCGCTTTGAAGCCTATGATGATGAGAAGATCTTCGGCATGGGACAGTATCAGGAGAAACATTTGAACAAAAAGGGTTCCGTTCTGGAACTGGCGCACCGGAACAGTCAGGCCAGTGTTCCTTTTATGGTATCGAGCAGAGGCTATGGATTCTTATGGAATAATCCGGCCATTGGCACGGCCGTCTTTGGCATGAACAAAACGGAGTGGTCGGCTAAGAGTACGAAAAAACTGGATTATTTCATCACGGCGGGAGATACGCCCGCAGAGATAGAGAAGCAGTATTCCGCGGCAGCAGGCAGAACGCCGATGATGCCGGAGTATGGCATGGGTTATTGGCAATGTAAGCTGCGTTACCGGAATCAGGAAGAACTGCTGGCAGTAGCCAGAGAACATAAGAAAAGAGGACTTCCCATGGACGCTATCGTGGTGGATTTCTTTCACTGGACGAGACAGGGCGAGTTTAAATTCGAGCCCAGGGACTGGCCCGATCCCGAAGCGATGGTCAGGGAACTGAAAGATATGGGTATCGAGACGGTCGTTTCCGTCTGGCCGACGATAGACGAGCAGAGCGAAAACTTCGGTGAAATGGCGCAGAAGGGCTATCTTGTGACGGCGGATCGTGGTAATTCCAACCATATGACATGGATGGGCAATACCATATTTTATGACGCAACACACCCCGGCGCACAGAAATTCGTGTGGGAGAAATGCCGGGAAAATTATTATAAAAAAGGCATCCGCTGTTTCTGGCTGGACGAAGCGGAACCGGAGTACGGGCCGTATGATTTCGACAACTACCGCTATTATGAAGGGACGGCCCTGCAATGTTCCAACCGTTATCCGGTCGGCTATGCCAAAGGATTCTATGAAGGATTGAAAGAAGAAGGTGAGACGGATATCATGAGTCTTGTGCGTTGTGCATGGGCGGGCAGTCAGAAATACGGCGTGCTGACATGGTCGGGCGATATTTCTTCTACGTTCCGCGCTATGCGCGAACAGCTGCAGGCGGGTCTTAATATGGGTATGGCGGGCATTCCCTGGTGGACTTCGGATATCGGCGGGTTCTTAGGCGGCGATATCCAGGATGAAGATTTTAAGGAACTGCTGGTGCGCTGGTTTGCATGGGGGGCTTTCTGCCCGGTATTTCGTATGCACGGCGAGCGTTCGCCCTGGTATGAGAGGGAGCAGGAATATATCAACGGTGTGAGACAGTTGACGAGCGGACAGGACAATGAGGTATGGAGTTTCGGCGAGGATAATTATAAAATCCTTTCTAAATTTCTTTTTATCAGGGAAAAACTGCGTCCTTATATCAGAGCCTGCATGAAAGAGGCGTCGGAGTCGGGCGCGCCGGTGATGCGGCCGTTATTCTATGATTTTCCGGAGGACGCGGCCTGCTGGGAGGTAGAGGACGCCTATATGTTCGGTCCCGATCTTTTGATAGCGCCGGTGATGGAAAAAGGTGTCTGCGAAAGAAGCGTCTATCTGCCGGCCGGCTGTAAATGGACGGATGCCAGTACGAAGAAAGTATATGATGGCGGTCAGTGTGTGACAGTTCCGGCGCCGATAGAAATTATTCCCGTTATGATAAGAGAAGGAAAGCAGTACGATATTTATGGATAATAAATTCCGCAGGATTTCTTTTTTTACTAAATATAAGATTAAGAGACAGTTGTATTTGATGTATGCGGCGGTCGTCGTGATCCCTGTAGCCTTGATTGGTATGTTCCTGCTGGTATATACTTATCAGATGATGGTCAATTATCATACGGATATGTTGGATTCCGATAACCGTCGTGTGCGGAATATCTTATTTGAGATCACTACGCAGATCTATAATATATCAGAAAATATTTCTTTCGATAACGGGATCAGAGAGGTCCTGACGGGGGATTTTGCCGACAGACAGGAATATATGGAGGCGGTTGCGGGAAATGGGCTTTTGGATAATTATGAAAAGACCTATACGGAGATCTACTCGGTAGAGATTTATACGGATAATCCGGCACTTTCTGAATATAAACAGTTCAGACCGGTGAGCGGGGAGATAGAAGAACTGCCGTGGTATCAGAAAGCCATTTCGCAGTCGGGCGTTTTCTGGAAAGAACTTTCTTGGGAAGATGGAAATGGCAACCGTTATTGGAATCTATGTCTGATCCGCAAGATCCCGTTGGTCGATTCGCCTTATCATGCGGTACTGGTGCTCCGTATCAGTGATAATTATCTACGAACAAGGGTGGATAACAGCGAGTATATCAGTATGGTATCAGTGGATAAAGGGCCGATCCTGTACAGTTCCGACCGGGAAAAATATGGTCTGGCCCAGCCGTGGATGATAGATTATGACCAACCGTATTTCCGGTATGTGGGACGGGCCCGTATCGAGGGAGAAAGGTGTTTTATCAATGTATCGGCGTTAAACACCTATCAGTCGGATTCCCGGATCTATGTCTGTTCGCTCGACAGGCAGGGATACGGTGATATCCTCAGTATTTTGAATATATGCTGTGTGCTCCTGTTAGTGGCGTTGACGATACCGGGATTCATGATCCGCTATTTTGCAGGAAACTTTACAGAAAGAGTAGGTGTACTCAGACAGGAGATGCACAAGGCGAGCAGGCAGGACTATGAACTGATCTCTACATTCCAGGGAAACGATGAACTTTCAGAAGCCTTTGACGATCTGCAGGTCATGGTACAGAATATCAAGGAACAGGAGGCGAGAGCTTATGAGGCGCAGATCAAAGAGCAGGAACTTATGATCCGGCAGCAGGAGATGGAATTTAAGATGCTGGCAAGTCAGATCAATCCGCATTTTCTGTATAATACGTTAGAAACAATCCGCATGAAAGCATTTACGGCAGGCGATAAGGAGGCGGCAACGGCCATCAAACTGCTCGGACAGTCCATGCGCTATGTTCTGGAAAATACAGGAAATCATGAGACTACATTAAAAGAGGCGCTCGATCACGTAAACGTTTATATGAAGATACAGCATCTGCGTTTCGGAGAGCGCATCCAATATGAGACGAAGATTGAAGAGGGACTGCACCCCGCCGAATACAATATCCTGCCGCTTTTACTACAGCCTGTTGTAGAAAATGCCATCGTACATGGACTGGAAGAAAAAGAAGATGGAGGCCGCATTCTGCTTTCGGTATACAGCGGAAAAGAAGAAAATGCCGGTCTGCTGGTGATAGATGTGGAGGATAACGGCTGCGGCATGACACAGGAGACGCTCGATAAACTGCATGAAGATATTGCGATACGGGATATGAGCCGTAGTAAGAGTATCGGCTTATATAATATCAATCAGCGTATGAAACTGCATTACGGAGACGGATACAGTCTGCACATTTATGCATCGCCCGGACGAGGAACGCGGGTCAGACTGATGATTCCGGCGGAAAATACGGGGCGATAAGATGATAATGAAACAAAGATAAAAAAGTGACGGTATTTTTTATCAATTCTTTCCGGTATTTTTATGTTTATAAATTTTTTATAATATAAGCATCAATGAAAATAAGTATATTATATTTTCATTGATGCTTTTTATGGGAATAGGAATAACTAATTTAACAGGAAAGGGGACAAAGCATGAGTGCAAAAAAAGCGCAAAAAGAAAAGGTGATCAAACCGAAGTTCAGTATGCAGCTTATGTGGAAACAAAGATATCTGCTTCTGATGTCGGTTCCATTTTTGATCTGGCTGATCATATTTAAGTACATACCGTTGTGGGGCTGGACGATGGCTTTTCAGGAGGTAAAACCCAAGACAATGGTACTTCCCGTATGGGAGAGGCCGTTCGTCGGTCTGGAGAATTTTGCAAAGGCTTTCAGCGACCGTGTATTCGGTCAGGCTCTTCTCAATACGATCGGACTCAGTATATTGGGAATCGCTTTTGGAACATTCATGGCAATTTTGTTTGCCTTGATGTTAAATGAAATATGTTTTGTCAGATTCAAGAAGATAACGCAGACAATCTCTTATCTGCCGCACTTTGTATCCTGGGTTGTTATCGCCAGTATCGCCAAGATGGTATTGAATGACGGCGGTATGCTGGATACGGCACTTGGCACAAGACTGGGACTTATGAGTACAAACTCCCCGCTATTCTGGTTTACGGTCGTACTGATCAATATCTGGAAAGAAGTAGGCTGGGACGCTATCGTTTATCTTTCTGCAATGGCCGGTATCGATCAGGGATTATATGAGGCTGCAAAGGTGGATGGCGCCAACCGTCTCCAGAGGATATGGCATATCACACTTCCGGGTATCAAACCGACTATCATCGTATTGCTGATCATGGGCATCGGCAGCGCGCTGAATGTAGGTATGGAACGTCAGATGCTTTTGAGTAACGGTATCGTACAGGATCATGCAATGGTTCTTTCCTGGTTTGCATATGTCAGAGGTATCGGAAACAGTAATTACGGTCTGGGTACTGCGATCGGTATGTTCCAGTCACTCGTTGGTATCCTGCTCCTCTTTATTGCCAATAAAGTGGCAGCGCTGCTCGGTGAGAGCAGACTGATATAAAGGAGGGGAAGAATATGGCGAAAGTAAAACGTAATAAAATAAAAAGCCGCGATAACATTCTGGATTACATATTGCTGGTGGTATTCATATTCCTTATTATCATTACAATATATCCGTTTTTGAATGTACTTGCGATATCACTTAACGATCCGATCGACACGATGCGTAATATCAACTTCATTATTCCGAGACAGTTTACATGGAGCAATTACGTATACGTTTTCAAGGAAAACAATCTGTTCAAGGCCTTTGTGCTTTCCGTAGCCAGGACTCTGGTAGGCGCGGGGCTGGGCGTTGTCTGTACTGCGATGATCGCCTATGTACTGAGCAGAAAAGATTTTTATTTTAATAAAGTATTTACGATATTATTCGTTATCACCATGTATGTCAGCGGCGGTCTGATCCCGGAATACCTGCTTCTTATGAGAACATTGAAGCTGGGCAACAACTTCCTGGTATATATCATTCCGGGACTGATCTGGGTATATAATATTATTCTGGTACGTTCTTTCATAGAAGGACTTCCATTAGCTTTGCAGGAAGCAGCCAGAGTCGATGGAGCCAATGACTTTGTCATATGGGCAAGGATCGTACTTCCGCTCTGTAAACCGGTACTGGCAACGGTAGCCCTGTTTATGGCGGTAGGACAGTGGAACTCCTTCATGGATACTTATCTGTATGCAAAAGAACTGCCGACATTACAGTATGTACTGTATGAAATCATGGAGAAAGCGACCGTGAAGATTGACCCGCACGCGGCCGAAACCCTGAAGAACGCCGTATCGCCGCTGTCCGTGCGTATGGCGGTCACAATCGTAGCGACTGTGCCGATCCTTATCGTATATCCGTTCTTACAGAAATACTTCGTAGGCGGTATGACCGTCGGTGCTGTAAAAGATTGACAGCTTCAAAGAAAAGATAGTGGTCTTGCGGATCGTATGAATTATGTGGTATGATATTTCTATGGCTGTGCTCCGGCATGGACATAAAAATATAAAAGCAATACGCAGACAGAAAAGTCCGCGGTTGCAAATGTAAATGTGCAATCACAGATTGTAACACAGAAGGGAGAAGAAGAAGTATGAAGAAAAGAAGAATTTCTGCATTGTTACTTGCAGTAACAATGGTGGCGGCTACTCTTGCTGGCTGTGGCGGAAGTGACAACACGACTACTACAACAGACAGCAGCACAACAACCACGACAGATAGCAGCGACAGTGCAGATACCAGCAGCGACAGTAGTGACGCTGCGGCAACAGATGATTCAAGTGCAGCATCAGGTGAGGTTATTGAATTGACATTCTTTAACGCAGACGCAAATCAGGATGATCCCTGGACAGATCCTGTAGCACTGGCGATCACAGAAGCAACCGGTGTTAAGTTAAAAACATCACGTCCGGTCGGCGGTAATGATGAAAGTGAATCCGTAGCGCTGATGATCGCAGAACAGAACTATCCGGATATTATCTTTGCAAAGGGTAGCGCTAATGGCCTTATTGAAGCCGGTGCTATGATGGATATGACAGACTTGATCGAGCAGTACGGCCCGAATATCAAGAAATTGTATGGCGAAGAGTTTGATAAATTAAAACAGTCCGCTGATGACCCGTCTATTTATCAGTTCTCCGCGTACAACGTAGGCGGTACGAGGTTCAAAGACTGTGGTAATGTCCAGATCCAGTGGGATGCTCTGAAAGCAAAAGATTATCAGATTCCTCAGACGTTGGAAGAACTGGAAACAATGATCAAAGATTATATTGCGGCGAATCCGACAACAGATGATGGCCTTGACAAGATTGGTATCACATTATCTACATCTGACTGGCATTGGCTGATCACACTGGGTAACCCGGCTGGATTCATTGCAGACGGTGCTCCGGATAACGGACAGTGGATCGTTACAGAGAATAACGAAGCTGTTTACAAATTCCGTTCTGAAAATGAAAGAGAATATTTCAGATGGTTATGCCGTATGTATAACGAAGGTATCCTTGATCCCGACTTCGCAACACAGACACACGAAGATTACATCGCTAAGATCGCATCCGGCCGTGTTGTAACATTGTTCGATAAAGACTGGGATTATCAGGATGGCGAAAAAGTATTAAAAGCTGATGGCAAATATAATCTTACTTATTGTGGTCTGCCGACAGGTATGACAACGGAACAGAAATGTCCGTCTCTTATGTACCAGGGTCTGACAACGGGTACAGGTGTTGGTATCACAACAACATGTAAAGATCCTGTTGCAGCTATCAAATTCATCGACTTCCTTTGCTCTGATGAAGGTCAGGTACTGACTAAATGGGGTATTGAAGGCGTGAACTACTTCATTGATGATGAAGGACATCGTTATAGAACAGAAGAAGAAATCAAATATGCGCAGGAAGATGCAGATTATTCTAAGAATACAGGTGTAGGTTTCCACAACTACCCGTTCCCGTCTTATGGCGATGGTATTCTTGATCCGACAGGAAGCACCTACACAACAACAAGTAAAGATGCGGTTATCAATGAGTATAATGAAGAAGAGAAAGCTGCATGTGAAGCTTGGGGCGTAGAACTTTTGGTAGATATGTTCCCGCAGCCTGATGAGTTCGAGACACCTCCGTACTCACCGCTTTGGGCATATGCTGTACCGATGGAAGTTACAGAAACTATTGATAAACTGGATGAAATTGCATGGTCTGCACTGATCAAATGCGTAACCGGTTCTGAAGCTGATTTTGATGCTAACTACGATCAGATGATATCCGATCTGGAGGCGACTGGTATGAGTGAAGCAGAAGGCATGATGACAGATATCATCGCTGAGAAAGTTGCTATCATTCAGTAAAAACAGCTTACAATAACTCATTATCATAAAATTACTATGAAACAGGCTCGGTTCCCTTCGGGGAATCGGGCCTGTCTATTTTTTTCCGACTGTCTTACGAAATTCTGCTGGACTTATGCCTACATATTTTTTGAATTTCTTATGGAAATAATCTACATTTTTATAGCCGACCTGCTCGGCAATCTCATAGACTTTCAGTTTATCCTCCAACAGAAGTTCCTTGGAATATTCGATGCGCTTGTGGTCGATATAGGAGTTGAAGTTTTCTCCAACCATTTTATGAAAGATTTTACCAAGATATGCGCTGTTGTAGCCAAAGAGAGGTGCAATGGTATCCAGTTTGATATTATCGCGGAAATTGTGGTCGATATAAGAGAGCACGTCATATACGACGGTATCGCGCGAAGGATTGCCGATAGAAGCGATGACCATATCAAACTGTTCTGAAAGGAAACGCAGGATCTCATAGAGATAATTGCAATGGCTGATATATTCGATAACGGCGGAGTTACTCATAAAAGGAATCTCCGCAGACACATAGTTCCGGTTGATGTTTTCTTTGATCCGCAGATACAGGTCTGTCAGAAACAGTTTTAATTCTCCAATTTCCGTAAAAGACTGGGAGAAACCGGTTTCCAGTTTGCGCAGAGTATCTTCGATCATTGCTCGATTATAGGATTTAATATAGTCCGTAAAACGCCTGGTCAGATCAGAAAGGGATTCTTCGGAAAGAGTCAAAAAATCAAAGAGGGGGGGGATGCTTGTTTCGTTTTGTATAGGCTGCGGCAGCATCTCATATCCCAGAGTATGTTGTCCGGGATGGCAGAAGAAACGACGGTTCAATAAGGTATCGGCGTCTTCGTAAGAAAGATGGACATCTTTTAATGTTGTGACCGGACGGCCGTAAGTTAAAAACATGGATTCCATTGGAGAACCTTCCTGTATCGGGCGTTCTTCATAATGTTTCAAAAAATCTTCCAGTTTGTGCAGGCCATGAGAACCCTTCAGGAGAACGATATCCTTATTTTGAATCTCCAGATGTTCGAAGATATTATTTTCCCGGTTGATCACTTTTAAAAGATCGGCAAAGGTATACGGTGCGCTCGCGGAATGTTTGTGGAAGTCTTCGCAGATTACGATCTGATAAGAATCCGCCTGAAGATGAAAATGCTGGATATCATCTTCGGAGAGCGGCGTATCGAGCATATTCATCAACAGTTCTGCAAGAACAAGATTTCTGGCTCTGGTCTTATAAGAAGCCAGATGTCTGGATTGTTGTTTTTCGGTGGAGAGCGTTTCTTTGATCTCGCAGACGGAACGGTAAAGTTCTTCTTCATCCAGCGGTTTGGTCAGATAGAAGCTGACCCCGCTTTTAATGGCCTCCTGTGCGTATTTAAAATCAGAATAGCCGCTTAAAATAATACATTTTCCCTGAAAACCGGCTTCTCTAGCTTGTCTTATGACTTCAATACCCTGCATTTTGGGCATTTTGACATCTAACATGACAAGGCTCGGCTGTAAGGTCATGATGCCGGCCAGAGCATCTTCTCCGTTGGAGGCTTCGCCGCATACGGAAAAACCCAGTTCTTCCCAGTCAATAATATATTTTAAGCCTTCTCTGATAGAAGATTCATCATCCGCAATAAATAATGTTTCCTTTGCTTTGTTCATGTAACCTGCCCTTGCAACCTGTTCTTACGATCAACGTGCATTCTAATCTTGTTAAACGGCCGTCAAGGGCCGTTGTTATTCACAATTGATATCGTACCACGATTTATCATTTTGTGCAAGGATACTCTGCGCTCTGGCGTTTTCCATATCCTGGGCCAGAACCTGTTCATAACCGAGACTTAATGCAGTATTCTGCATTTCTTTTTGCAGAGCATAAAAATCTGTTTCTTCTTTGGCAAAGATCATTTTCCACGAGTAATCAACAATGACATTGCTGCACTGACTGCGCAGCGTAGCCATTTCCGAACTGTCCGGAGCGGTGCGGTAGGTGATGCCGGGACAGACAACGTACTGGTCATGTGCCAGCAGATAATCCAGTGAAGTCTCCGCCTGCATATCCGTCCGCCAGAGCCTGTCAAGAGGGGTGACAGAATACTGCCTGTAGGAATCCCAGAGTGTATAGAAATAGGGATAGCCGTTAGGCGCTGTATCATTTAAAGAAACACCATTGAAATTTAACATGGAATTACCGGCATTCCAGGTGCCGCCGCCCCATTCTTCGGGGACTTCGGGGTTTTCATTAGACAATGCACGGCTGCCGTATTCAGTGATAAAAGGTCCCTTTTCGGTCATCTCCCATGTGAGTCCTTCGGGGCCGGCCGTTCCGGTCACAGGCTGGGAACAACTGGCATAGATACCTTCGGGAGAGTAGAGCCAGTCGATAAAGTCGGCAAGCCGCTGAGGATCTTCGGCGCCGGAACCTATGGCAATCACTTTGCTGAAATCTCCTATAGGATGACAGCCTTTTAACATGACTTGCAGATCGTTGATGGGCACAAGCATGAAGCCCTTTCCAGCCGCAGTATGTTCCACTGTATTATAGGCGGATTTGCCAAGCCAGGGCCAGTGGGAAAAAAGGACGGCGCCGTCGGCGCATTTCTGATAGACGTCCATATATTTCTGGTTGGGTGATTCGGGGTCTATCAGACCGAGCTGATTGGCATCAAAATAAAATTTCAGGATTCTCTGATAGATAGAATCGTCCGTCAGAATGTTCTGGTAATCGGAACCATCGACTTTATATAAAACAAAACCGTATTCTTCATAACCATAGAAACAGGCAGGCTGTTTAGCCGCATTCATCATATTGCCATCCCAATCTGCAAAAAGACTGAAAGCATATACCGGTTGACCGGATTCGCTAAGAGGTGATAATTCCTGCATTCTTTTTAAAACAGGAAGAAGATCTTCCAGCGTACTCATATCTGGGGAACCGGCAGCTGTATAAAGGTCGTATCGCATATAAGGACCGTATATCGGTTCATTGCTTTCGCTGGGTTCCATATAGCTTTTGGAAGATATTTCGGAGGGAATGGCATAGATGGCCGTTTCGGAAAGTGGATCGTTGAGTGTACGGATCGCAGTTTCATAACGCATGATATCTTTATTGTCTATGTATTCGCGCATGTCCAGAACAAGACCTGCCGTTACCAGTTCCTGCAGATGGCTGCTGGCGTCGCAGATGATGAGGTCGCCAAGTTCTCCAGCGGCTGTGCGGGTTTCATACATTGTATTTCCGTTTCCTGCGGTATTCGGAGCAATGATATTCAGTTTCATGTTGAATTTGTCCTGTACGATCTTTGCAAACCACCCTGACTGGATACCCTGCTGGTTGGCCAGTGAGTCAAATACATCAATAGTCAGCGGCTCTTTATAATGTGAACGGCCGGTATGAGGATACGAAGAAACAACGCCGTATCGTAATGCAGACAGCGTCAGGAGTAAAACAAAAAGAATGGACAAAAGACGATTGTATTTCATGGACATGGCGGGTTCCTCCTTTCGCCGGGTCTTCGCAGGGTATCCTGTCATAAACAGGAATATGATATTGTGGTCAGTATACCGTATTTATCCGCAAGAGGATACTTGTTAAATTGTTGCATTTTTGCATGTATTTTTAGACAAAAAGAAGCGGAAGACAGTCTGGAGGAAGTATGATATAATAACCGCAAAAGAAAAAATGGAGGGTTATATAGATGACAGCAAAGAAAAATACACCATTATGGGACGTGTCGCTGCCGATAGAAGAGCGTCTGGACTGGCTGGTATCGGCTATGACGATAGAAGAGAAGTTAGACTGTCTGGCATCCAAAGTTCCAGATCTGGAACGGCTGGGCATCCCGGCGATGTCAGTGGGCGGCGAGGCGGCGCACGGCGTAGAAGCGAGAAACGACCAGAACGAACTCGGCGGGGCGGAGACGACAACTTCCTTTCCACAGCCAATCGGCATGAGTGCCACATGGGATACAGATTTAATTAAAAAAGCCGGCGAAGTGACCGGAACGGAGGCGCGTGTCATTTACCACCGCCATCCCGACAGAGGGCTTAGCCGCTGGGCGCCGACTGTCGATCTGGAACGTGACCCGCGCTGGGGAAGAACCGAGGAAGGATACGGAGAAGATCCTCTGCTGACCGGAGAAATGTCTTCCGCCTATATCCGGGGAATGCAGGGCGATGACCCGCATTATTTAAGAACAGCGGCGACGCTCAAACACTTTTACGGCAATAATACGGAAGTGGGCAGAGGCTGGAAAAACGTTTCCATCGACCCGCGTAACCGATATGAACTGTATCTGGAGCCGTTCCGCAGGGCCATTGAACAGGGCGGCGCAGAAGCCGTAATGACAGCCTATAATAAAATTAACGGTATTCCGGGCATTTTAAATCCGGAAGTAAGAGATATCCTTAAAAAGCAGTATGGATTAAAGCATGTCGTTTCCGATGGCGGTGCCATGGGGCTGGTTGCGGGTTTCCATCACTATTACGGTCTTCATGCGGAGACGATAGCGGCAGCTATAAAAGCCGGTGTGGACGCCATGTCGGATAATCCTGAACTGGTCGGTGCGGCGGCTAAAGAAGCGTATGAACTGCATCTTTTGAGCGAAGAAGATATCGACGGCGCGTTGAAAAACATGTTCCGCAGTAAGATACGGCTGGGCGTATATGATGCTTATCCTTGTAATCCTTATGATAATGTAACGGAAGAAGATATTAATTCCGAAGAAAACAGAAATATCTGTAAACAGGTATCACGGGAGGCCATCGTATTACTGAAAAACGAAGGAAATTTCCTGCCTTTGAGTCCCGATGCGGCGGATTCGATGGCCCTGATCGGGCCGCTTGCCGATAAATGGGATCAGGACTGGTACGGCGGCAGGGCTTTTTCAGAGACAACACTTTGTCAGGGACTACAGAAGCTGTGTCAGGAAAAAGGCGTAAACGCAGAAATACCGCTGGCGGATGGACGCGACCGCATTCTGTTCCGGTGCGGCGATAAGGGTCTGGCAGTTGATGCAGACGGCGCGCTGTATCTGGCTGATGAGCCGGAGGCTTTTATCCGGGAGGACTGGGGCGAGGGAAGTCTTGCTTTCCGTCATGTGCGCAGCGGCAAATATATGAATACGCGTTTCTATCCGGGCAAGGCAAAGCCGGAGGATATGGGCAGACTGGCGGCGGACGCCGACCATACGTTTGACTGGTTCGTAATGGAAGTTTTTCATCTGGAAAAAGAAAACGACGGCAGTTTCCGGCTGACCAACCGTTTTGGTTCGCCTTTTATGGCCGGAGAGGATGGGAGCCTCTGGTCGATGAAGGGCGGAGAACAGGTCGGCCCCACAGTGGGCGTGGAGATGGCGAGCGGAGAAGCTGCCAGAAGAGAGACTGCGCTTTCCGATATCACTTTTCAGATAGAAGTCATAGAAAACGGCGTGGAAAAAGCGGCGCAGCTGGCGAAAGAGAAACAGACCGTCATTCTGGCGTTAGGGTGTAACCCGATGATCAATGCCAAGGAAGAGGTTGACCGTTCGACCATCCTGCTGCCGCCCGAACAGGAGAATTTGCTGAATGCAGTCTGTGAGGTCAATCCCAACGTGGTGTTAGTGCTTTTTTCCAATTATCCTTACGCCATCACGCAGGCTGATAAAAAACTGCCGGCCATCCTCTGGAGTGCGACAGGAAGTCAGGATATGGGCGAGGCTGCGGCGGAGACGATCTTTGGCGTAAACGCACCTGCCGGCCGCCTGAACATGACATGGTACAGGAGCGACGATCAACTCCCGGATATCGACGATTACGATATCATCAAGGGAAAACGTACTTATCGCTATTTTGACGGAGAGGTATTGTATCCGTTCGGGTACGGCCTTACTTATTCGGAGTTTTCCTATTCTGATCTGTCCGTACAGATCGTGGATAAGAGGATGTTAAAAGTCTCATTCTGCGTAAAAAATACGGGCGCTGCAGTCAGCGACGAAGTGGCGCAGGTATACGGTATGGCGCCTGCCTCCCGTGTGAAAAAGCCGTTAAAACAGTTACTTGGTTTTAAACGCTTGAAAAACGTACAGCCGGGAGAAAGCAGAGTCGTGGAGATCATGGCGCCGGTTGAGGAGTTCCGTTTCTATGATGTCATCAGCCATTCACTCATGGTGGAAGAGGGATGCTATACAATTTATGCCGGTTCTTCGAGCGCAGACCGCGCCGTGACGGGACAGATCATGATATCGGGCAGGAAACCGGGCGTGCGCGATCTGACGGTAAAGACCGCCGCGGACCATTATGACGATTATGAGAATATCGTACTGACAGAGGGCCAGTTTGGATACAGCGCTGCGACACTGGCAGATGCGCAGAAAGAGGGTCTGCTGTGTTATCGTGACTGTAAGATAGAAAGCGGTGCAAAAGAAATATCGCTGCATTTAAGAAGCGAACGCGGCGCAAAGGTCGAAGTATTGATAGACGGCAAACTGGCAGGAAACTGGAGCGGAGATACGAGGACTTACGTGGAACATCCGCATCCGGTGATGGGCCCTTTGATGATGAAAGACGCCGAAGCACGTATCGACAGCTGGCCGGTAGTCTATGCGGATGTGAAAATACCGCTTGCACTGGATAACGAGGCGGCATGCGGTGAAGGATCGGCGCATAGTGCATGTGCCGAAGACGCGGCGTGCAGCGAGCTGACGATACGTTTGTCGGGCGATGTGAAGTTGTGCTATTTTATACTGTCATAAGCTGACCTGGATTAATGTAAGTTGGTTTACATCAGCGTAAGCGGATTGCGATATGCCGTTAGCGGTTATCTGAAAACGACTTCGCGTAACCATGTGTTGGCAAGCGATACCCAGGACTGACATTCTTTCTCAATGCCGAAATTATCCATGCCGTTTGTTCTTTCATCGGCCAGAGCCAGCCCGTGGCCGCCTTTGGCATAGAGATGCAGTTCTACCGGGATATGTTTTTTACGCATTTCCAGCGCGAGCAAAAGCGAGTTCTCTGCCGGAACCAGTCCGTCTTCGTCGGTACACCAGATGAAGGCGGGCGGGGTATCGGCGCTTACCTGATTTTCCAGGGACAATCCGTCTTTC
Source organism: Ruminococcus sp. (assembly GCA_023663085.1). Taxonomy (GTDB): domain Bacteria; phylum Bacillota; class Clostridia; order Lachnospirales; family Lachnospiraceae; genus UBA3282. The sequence continues at coordinate 106,308 of JAMPIB010000001.1, forward strand.
CTTTTTTCATAATCCTCTCCCAACAGACAGCGGAAAGAATCTTCATGCGCATACGGGCCGGAGGTGATAACGGGATAGTTTAAGATCATGCCTGCCGGACGGAGTATCTCCGGTGAAACGCCGAGTTCTTCAGAAAGAAAATCCTTTTTCCAGAACATACCGTAATTCGCCGCCAGATGTCCTCCCGCCGAAGACCCCTGGATGATAATATGTTCAGTGTCGATATGCCATTCTTTGGCGTGCTCTTTCATGAATTTCACCGAGGCCGCAAGTTCTGTGAGGGCTGTCGGATAACGGGCAGGTTCTACCGAGTAATAGAGTACTGCGGCATGATAGCCGTAAGCGTTCCATTGCAGAGCAAGCATCTCCGCTTCTCTGTCGGAGAGAAAACAGTAGCCGCCGCCCGGACAGATGATGATAAGAGGGCGGGTCTGGATGTTGATCTCGTCGGAGTGGGAGATTAAGTAGGTGCAGAGTCTGGTGTCGGGGGTGGAGCCTTGTACTTGGATGGGATGTTCTTGATAGATCATAGTGGTGTCCTTTCTGCAAATTCTGATTTAATATTAATAACCAAGATAATATTTTTGGGATTTTGTTCTTACCAACTTCTTTTTAGTGACCAGATCATCTGTTATCTTTGGGAAAGCATCAGGGTTGAATACGCCTGCCTCTTTCAGTGTCTTAGCGCTTTCTTCTGATATTGCGCCGCATTCCTTCAATTTTTTTAAGATGGTTTTCTGTCTTAATATAAATATCGGTGAACCAAACATTTTACTATCTCCTTTTGTCATACATATTTCGATTTATAATCTGAAACTATTTATATAATTTTCCGTGGAAAAACTGTTCCTGAAATAAAATATCGTCTAATATCTTTTCTTCCGCGATATCTTCTCCGTTCAAAGACACGATCCACTTATCCTCCACATCATCAAAGCGGTGCCATACGGCGATCACTCTGTCAGGCAAATTCCGGCGATTGCTGCAAGCAAGGCAAACGGTGCTATTCTTACGAACAACCACTCAAATGCGTGAAACACCGTTCCAACAATTGCGGTTTCAGGATCACTATAATCCCAACCCAGGTAAGGACTGTTTAATACTATCAGGACTGTAAAAATAGCTGCGATAACCACACACAATGAGATAAAAAGCCAATGAATCGCTTTTTGTTTCGTTGCCTTTCTATGTGCAAGCTGCAGGTTTATAACCTCAAGTTTTTCGGAGATTACTTTTAAGTCATTAACCTTTGTCTCGACAACCGTTTCTCCAAGTAGTGTACTTACAGGCGTTTCAAATACCTCTGATATGGAAACTAACATATCGGCATCTGGAACCGACAAACCTTGCTCCCATTTTGATATTGTTTGTCTTACCACGTTCAACTTGATTGCAAGTTCCGCTTGTGAAAGTCCTTTAGATTTTCTTAGTGTTTTAATGTTTTCGTTTAGCATTAGGGATGCCCTCCTTTCACAGCCATTATACGGAAACAAGCTCGTTGCGGCAAGCAACGCAGATTAACATTTCACTAAATGACGATTTATCAATCACATCAGTCTTTTCATATAGATTTTTTCCACGGAACCCCATGGGGCAGTTTTATGGTCTATTATTTCAAAACCATATTTTTCATATAAATTTTCATGGTCGCTTACTATATGTACCCTGTCAAAGCCAATGATTTACCAGCGTTCCATGAACAGCTTTTTGCATAATCTCTTACTTTGTTCCATATCTGGTCTGATGATGTGATTATTTTATAATCCATTCCTCGCATTTTAAAAAAGCCCTCCCCTTTTGTTACAAGCTGTTCATGTTCTAAAACATAGACATTGACTGCGCCTTCTATGATAACGGAGATCTCGATCGTCGGCTGTTTGTGCCAGTTTACAGATCCTTTATGATATTCACGCAGATCATTCCGCGAAAGGATAAGCCGGAAAGCGTCGTCATAGGCAACGATTGCATTTAGCTCACTGTCAATCTGTATCTGGCGTTTTTCCATCCTGATATCACCCTTCCGCAACAAAATTATATTTTCAGGTGATATTTTCATAGAAATCTACAATTTTATCGTGACATAATTATATCCAACTTATATCTATGTGACAATAGGAAAATGAGGCGGCCTTATATCTGGGCAGAGGGAGAGTAGGAAAATGCGGAATCTGGAAAGAAACGCAGAAAAGAAAGATTTTTATAAGGAGTTGTTTGCTCTGGCAATTCCTATCGGCTTGCAGAATCTTCTGGTCGCCTTGACAGGCGCATCGGATGCGCTCATGCTGGGGCGTCTGACGCAGAATGCAGTCGCGGCGGCTTCTATTACGTCCCTTGCACGGGAACTCATCACCTGTGTCTGCAAGGGTATTTCTGCGGGGGCCGGTATTATGGTCGGAAAAATCCTAAAATCGCTGAAAGTTTATGATTCTATTGAAACCAACCAGGTATTCGGAGCACCAGAAGTGAAAGGAAGGGGTAAAGGAAAGTATCGGTTCATGTATGAACGTGAAATTGACAAATGAAGCAAAGGTCAAAAATCTTCTGTCGCTTCTTGCTAAAAACCTTCGTTTATGGCATAATACTGTCATAAGTGTGAAAAAAGGGGTTTAATGTATCGACCGGAGGTTATGCTATGAAAAAATCTATAGTAAAGATGCTGGCTGCGTCTGTTTTTTGCGCGGTAATCTGCATTATTTCTGTTGCGATGACGGTATCTGCTGCTGACACCGCGGACTCTTATCAAGACTCTGATTCAATCCATTATGAAACATCGACTACGGTGCGTGTCGGTTACTATGATGATGGGGAACCGGCTTTTCAGAACGGTTTTTCCGATGATACGCGCAAATCGGGATACGCGTATGATTATTATCAGATGCTGGCGCCATTTGCGGGATGGGAATATGAGTATGTGTACGGCAGCAAAGAAGAAATAAGCCGGATGCTGATCGCCGGAGACATTGATATCATGGCGGGCGCGTATCAAACAGAGGACATCCTTGCCGGTCAGGTAAATTTCTCAGCGTTGGATATGGGACTGGAAGACAATAGATATTTTGCAGTCAAAAAGTCTGACCCTGCGCTGCTTGACAAATTGGATTATGCGATGTCGCAGGTCGATACGATTTTCCCGACGTTTACGTTGGAACTGCGTCAGAAATATTACAATCAGGCGTCACTTCAGACTCTGACCGAGGATGAGAAACAGTGGCTGCATCAGAAGAAAACTCTGACGTTCGGATATACGCGCTATCATCTTCCGTTTTCGGGTCAGGACGATGACGGCAATCCTGTTGGGCTTGCAGGTGAGCTGATGCGCCAGCTTGAAGAGTTTGCGGATATAGAAGTTATTCCGGTGTGTTTCGATTATGTCTGGGATATGGAGAATGCCTTGAAAGACCATACGATTGATATAGGATTTCCGATGTATTCAGACACCTGGCTTACCGAGAGCAAAGGCCTGATCCAGACAAAAGCCGTTGTTACTGACAGAATGATGATAGTTTATCATGGTGACGACACAAGCGATGTTACCTCGAACTTAGCTATGCCTAAAATGTCGCTTGGATTAAGGGACTATCTTCCGACCAATTATCCGGATGCGACGGTAACGGAATATGATAATTTTCATGATACATTTGAAGCTGTGTATAATGACGAGGCTGGCAGTTTTATTGCCTATTCAAGCATCATCCAGCGTCAGTTAAGCGGTTATGACAAGGCTGATGAGCTTAAAGTAAGCTATCTTGATAAAACCGAGGAACTTTGCATGCTGGTCAATCGGGATAGCGGTATTTTAGCTGTCATTCTCAACAAAATGCTTAACCAGATCAACCGTGAAGAAATAACGGGTATCTTGATGCAGTATGCGAGCATTGAAAGGCCGCAGGCTACCTTTATGGATTTTTTCAAGCGGTACGCTTATCTTTTTGCTATCGTGTTTATCATATTTTTTGCTGTGCTTGCGTTGTCGTTTATTTTCTACATAAAAAAATCCCACGCTTACAACAGGCGGCAGGCCCAGATGCAAAGTTCGCTTGAAAAGGCGCTCGATCTGGCGGATGCGGCTAATAAGGCCAAGACAAACTTCCTGTCAAGCATGAGCCACGATATCCGTACCCCGATGAATGCCATCGTCGGCATGACGGATATCGCCAAAAAACATACGGACGATAAAGAAAAGCTGGACGACTGTCTGGATAAGATAACGCTTTCCAGCCAGCATCTTTTGACGCTTATCAATGATGTGCTGGATATTTCCAAAATAGAGAGCGGTAAACTTACGCTTGCGCCGATCAATTTTTCGCTGCGTAAGGTAGTGGAAAATCTGGTCAATATCGTGCGTCCGATGATAAAGTCCAAGGCGCAGGAATTTGATGTGCATATCCACGGTATAGACTGTGAGGTGCTGTACGGCGACGAACTGCGTATCAGTCAGGTGTTTATCAATATTTTGAGCAATGCGGTCAAATATACGCCGGAAGGCGGTAAGATCATACTTGACCTGTACGAGGAGCATATGGATGATCAAACCGTACAGCTTACTTATATTGTCAGTGATAATGGAATCGGTATGAGCGGGGAATATATGGAGCATATGTTTGACGCCTTTACCCGCGCTGATGACAGTCGTACCAATAAAATACAGGGAACAGGTCTTGGTCTGGCCATCGTAAAGCAGATGGTCATGCTGATGAACGGTACGATCGACTGTGAGAGCAAACCGGATAAAGGAACTGTGTTTACGGTGAAACTCGAACTGCCCATAGGTGAAGATGACAGCCGCATTTATACGCTCCCGCCGATAGATATCCTGCTGGTGGATGATGATGAGATATTCCTTGCCGTCACACAGGATGTTGTAGGAGAAATGGGAGCGAAAGCGGAAACGGCCTGCTGTGGTGAAGAAGCTCTTGAACTTGTCAAAAAACGGCACGAGGCAGATAATGATTATGCCATTGCCCTGGTCGATTGGAAAATGCCGAAAATGGACGGGGCGCAGACGGTACGCGCCATACGCGATATCGTAGGTGAAAATACGTCTATCATATTTGTGACTGCCTATGACTGGTCGGATATAGAGGAAGAGGCCCAAAACAGCGGTGCAGATGGATTTATCTGCAAACCTCTGTTTAAGTCGTATCTGTCCGAAAAGATAGAGCATGTGCTGAAGGCGGAAGAAGGCAGCCGTATTACTGCGGAGGCAAGTAACGATGATCTTCAAGGACTGCATATCCTGATAGCCGAGGATAATGATATTAACTGGGAGGTTGCCAGCGAGATACTCAGTATGTTTGAGATTGTCACCGAACATGCCGAAAACGGCAAGATAGCCGTGGAAATGATGCAAAATGCAGCAGACGGTACCTATGATCTGATATTGATGGACGTGCAGATGCCCATCATGAACGGCAGGGAGGCAACGAAGGAAATACGAAAGTCGCCGCGGGACTATGTGAAAAATATCCCTATCATAGCAATGACGGCGGATGCTTTCGCAGAGGATATTGCCGCCTGCCTTGATGCAGGCATGGATGGACATGTCGCCAAACCTATTGATACAGATAAACTCTGTCAGGAGATCAGGCGTGTGCTAAAGAGTTGAAACACGTATCCTATTATTCAACCGATACTTTCACAACGACAGGGAACCCGCTTTGTACGCTGTTTGTAACAAAATGCAGTCCTTCCTCGTCTGTCGTAAACGATACTTTTTCATCAAAGCCGAGTATCTCTACTTCGCGGATGATGCCGTGGAAGTTGGGTTTATTAGCATCGTGGCTTTTGGAGAGGGAGCGGATGGTCACATGGCCGTCGTCAGGGTATTGGAGACAGATGGCGTAGATACACCCGTTTCCGGCGGTGAAGCGGAAGTCTTCTTTCGTATAAGAAGCGGCGGAGGCATCGGAAAACTGTCCCTCGATCTCTTTGGTAGGGCCCTCGGCGGGATAGCGCCACGGTTTGGAGTTGTAAATGGCTTCTCCGTTTACCTTAAGCCATGCGCCGATATCCTGTAGGATGGACAGGGTCTCCGGCGGGATGGTGCCGTCGGCTTTGGGGCCAATGTTGAGAAGGAGATTACCGTTTTTGCTGACGACGTCGATTAAATAACAGATGATCTCCAGACTGCTCTTATAATCAAGGGAAGTCGTATAGCACCAGGAATTACGGGCTACCGAAGTATCGGTCTGCCAGTGGTAAGGTCTGGTGTCTGCAAATTTGCCGCGTTCGATATCGACGATGCCGCTGCCAAAGGCCATAGCATCGTGTTTATAACAGATAGCGGTGTGATGTCCGCGCTCTAAGCCGCGGTTATAATAATATGCGGCAATCTGGCGCAGGGCGGGTTTATATCCTTCATGCTGGATCCACCAGTCAAAATAGAGGATCTCCGGCTGGTAGCGGTCGATAATTTCGCAGGTGCGGCAGATCCAGTCTTCCAGAAACTCTGCGGTCGGATACGGTCTGGCGAAAAGATCCTGCTGGTCAGGCTGCTCCTGCAGGGAAGGCCAGTAGAAATCGCCGCATTGTAACGGTTCTTTGATATCGCTCTCAAAGTCTTTGCCATTGCCCATGAACCAGAGATGTTCCGCTCTGTGCGTGGACGTGCAGAAGACGAGTCCTTTTTTCTCAAAAGCATTTTTCAGTTCTCCGATGATATCCCGTTTTGGACCCATTTGTGTGGCATTATAAATGGACAGATCACTTTCATACATCTGGAATCCGTCATGATGTTCCGCCACGGGAACGACATATTTGGCGCCCGCCGCGGCGAATGTTTCCGCCCAGAAATCCGGGTCGAATTTTTCCGCCGTAAAAAGCGGGATGAAGTCTTTGTAACCAAAATCTCTGTGCGGGCCGTAGGTTTTTATGTGATGTTCAAATTCCGGCGTACCCTGTATGTACATATTTCGGGAGTACCATTCGTTATTAAAGGCGGGCACACTGTAAAGTCCCCAATGGATAAAAATGCCGAACTTGGCCTTTTCATACCATGCGGGCATCACGAAATCTGTCAAAGAAGCCCAGTCGTCGTGGTAGGGGCCGTTATTGATTACTTCCCGGATCTGTGCGAGATAAGATTTTTTGTCTGTTATTTTCATAGGATTCTCCTTTTTTATTGTACATGCAAAATGGCAACATCCTTGGATGCCAGTTTCAGAGCGTCTCCCTTCAAATATGACACATCTGTCAGGATGTCTGTACCGCCGGTATTCAGGGTAATTGTCTGTTCCTTATCATCATGATTTAAGAAGAAAAGGAAAGTACCATTCTGGTTAATGCGTCTCGTAACTTCCACGCCTGCGGGTGATTCGATGATCGGGGTGATGCCTGCGTCGGTACAGATCTCGCTGATGAGCGTCCGATAAAATTCCGCATTGGAGCGTGTAGCAACATAATAGGCGTATCCGTTACCGAAAGCGTTACGGGTGAGGGCGGGCATACCGGCATAAAAATCTTTTTCATAAAAGCAGAGCGCTTCGGCACCTTCCGTATGTAAGAGGTCGCAGATCAAAACGGCCGGATAGGTGGTTCCTTTATAGGTGAAGCTGTTGCTTACATCATCCGGCAGGGCGTCTTCTTCCTCTGCCCATATGCCGAGGATGTCTCTTAATTTGCCCGGATAGCCGCCGATGGTCACTAAATCGTGTTCATCCACATAACCGCTGAAAAAGGTGGTCAGGAAACGGCCGCCGTCTTTCACGAATTGGCGCAGTTTCTCGTCGTGTCCCGGTTTTACCATATATAGAAGCGGCGCAACGACAAGCGAGTAGCCTGCAAGGTCATCTTCCACGCTGATGATATCCACAGGGATGTTCAGATTATGAAAAGCCTTATAATAACCCAAAATTTCGTCGCAGTAATGGAGGTTGACGCTTGGCCCTGCGGAATAATCGGTCGCCCACCAGTTATCCCAATCGAAGACGATAGCGGCTCTGGCGTCGCTTCTGGCGCCCAGAGTCAGCGAACCTATTTTATCGAGTTCTGCGCCAAGTTCTGTGATCTCCCGGAAAACGCGCGTATTTTCATGACCGGAATGGTCAATGACAGCGCCATGGTATTTCTCGCAGGCGCCGATACTGCGTTTCATCTGGAAAAACATCACGGTATCCGCACCGTGTGCAACGGCCTGATAACTCCACAGACGCATGACGCCCGGACGTTTGAGCGCATTGTAGGGCAGCCAGTTAGTGACGCTGGGCGTCTGTTCCATGAGTGCAAAAGGTTTGCCCTGCTTGATGCCTCGCATCAGGTCGTGACGCAGCGCCGTTTCTTCGATAGGCGTATCGTTGGCCGGGTAGTTGTCCCAGGAAATGAAGTCCATATAGCTGGCCCATTTCTGATAATCCAGATCCTGAAAAGTGCCCATCAGATTCGTGGTGATAGGGATATCCGGGGTAATGGCATGGACTGCGTCGTATTCCAGCCGATAGCATTCCAAAATACTGTCCGAATTACATCTTCTGTAATCGAGGGAGATTCCCTGAAAAGTCGTTCTGCTCGGTTCAAAATGTTCAGAGAGCATATTAGGAGCCACGATATCTTCAAAATCATAGAAAGTGTGTCCCCAGAAAGCCGTATCCCATGCGCGGTTGACCTCGTTGATGGTCTGATACTTATCTTTCAGCCATTTCCGGAACTTCCGTTCGCAGTTCTCACAATAGCATACGCCGCCGTATTCGTTGGAGATATGCCAGGCCACGATATTATCGTAGTCTTTGTAACGCTCGGCCAGCTTAGAGGCCAGCAGGGGCGCGTATTTACGATAAGTCGGACTGTTGGGGCAGGAATTGTGGCGTGAACCGAATTTTCTTTTCATGCCGTTAAATTCCGTTCTTAAGATATCGGGATGTTTTCTGGCCATCCAGGCGGGATGGGCGCTTGTGGAAGTGGCAAGGCAGACGTTTAAGCCATGTTTTCTCACCATCTCCATGATCTTATCCAGTTTCTCAAAATCATAGACGTCGTCGTCCGGCTGTAAAGAAGCCCAGCTAAAGACATTCAGCGTGACGGTGTCGATATGGGCCAGTGCAAGCAGGCGCATATCTTCTTCCCATGTTTCTTCCGGCCACTGTTCGGGATTGTAGTCCCCGCCGTAGAGTATCTTGTGTACTTTATCTGATTCGATCATTGTGTTACCTCGCTTTCTGGTGATTAGAATAATTCGCGGAGCGATTTTCTTATATTTATTATAGCAGAATAAGGGCCAATAAAATAGTATAAATCGTTGAATTAAGGCAGAGCAGAGAAAGACAGGCTATATCCTCAAAGAGGAATGGCAGCCTGAAAGAAGCCGGGAGATACAATCGAATTTAGAATCTTATGTTTCGTATATAGAATTGTGTTTCATAAAAATCATGCTATAAAATATGGGTAAAGTAAATTTGCAGGGGGTAAGAAGAAAAATGGATTTAACAGCACGGCCGTTTTTTTTGAATGAGGAAGAAATAAACTGGGTAAATAAGGTAAAGCAGTCTTTAACTGTGGAACAGAAAATCGGGCAGATGTTTTGTGTAATGGGACAGGATTATACAATAGAACAGTTACAGGATATGGTGTCGGGGCAGGGAGTAGGGGCGATTCTTTTCCGCCCGGCTCCGGCGAAAGATATCCGGGAATGGTATGAGAAACTGGATGCCGCAGCAGTAGTGCCGCTTTTAAAGGCGGCAAATCTGGAAGAAGGCGGCAGCGGCGGAACGACAGACGCTACTTTCTTTGGCTGGCCTATGGCTGTAGGGGCTTCCGATAATCCGGATATGGTAGAAAAATTTGCCAGACTTACCGCTGCGGAGGGAAGGAGTGTCGGAATCAACTGGACGTTCTCACCGGTGGCGGATCTGGATTTAAACTATCTGAACCCCATTACCAATATACGTTCCTATGGAAGTGATGTAGAACGGGTTTTGAAATTCACGCAGATTTTTGCACAGACCATGCAGAAGAATGGTATTGCAGCATGTGCCAAGCATTTTCCGGGCGATGGTGTGGACTACAGAGATCATCATCTGCATCCGACTTATAATAGTTTGTCTGCGGAAAAATGGTATGGTTCTTATGGGAAAGTGTATGAGAATTTAATTGCTCACGATATTATGAGCATTATGGTAGGGCATATTGTCCAGCCTGAAGTATCTATGGACGTCAATCCGGAATTAACTTATAAAGACTGTCTCCCAGCTTCACAGAGTAAGGAAATGCTGACAGGGATACTGCGCAACAGATTCGGGTTTAATGGCGTTATCACATCAGACGCTACGATCATGGGCGGATATTGTATGTCAATGGAAAGAAAAGAAGCTATCCCGGCCTCTATCATGGCGGGCTGTGATATGTTAGTGTTTAATACCGATTTTCAGGAAGATTACCGGTATATGCTGGAGGCATATCAGAACGGCCGTCTGACGGAGGAGCGTCTGGATGAGGCAGTTACCAGGATCCTTGCTTTGAAAGCGAAAGTGGCATGGAAAAAAGAGGCGCCGCAATCTGATGACAGTATTTTGGAAAATGCCGTTAAATGGCAGAAAGAATGTGCTGGCCAGAGCATAACGCTGGTCAAGAATAATACTAAAATTGTGCCATTTACAAAAGATGACTATCAAAAAATCCGTCTGATCCTTTTAGGAAATGAGCAGACCTGCGACGGAAATATAGGTGATATTGCGACAGGATATTTAATGCAGCATGGCTTTGAAGTGGAAATGTATCATCCTATGGAAGATGATCTGCATGGGACAGGCAGTCTTGATGAAAATATGCTTACATTATATCTTGCAAATATCGAGACGGCCAGCAATAACACGACGGTACGTATTAACTGGTGCAGGAAACATGCTTTGGATATTCCAAGATTTGTAAATGAAGAGAAAAGCGTCTTTATTTCCTTTGCAAATCCATATCATTTGCAGGATATTCCCCGTGTTAAGACGTATATCAATGCCTATTCAGCGAATCGGCCGATCATAGAGGCGGCGCTGGAAAAGATACTGGGTATCAGCGAATTTAAGGGAGTGAGTCCTGTGGACGCATTCTGCGGGTTAGAGGATACAAAATTATAGAGGACAGAAGGGAGAAATAAACATGAAAGCACTTATTTTTGACCTGGATGGCGTTATTGTTTTTACTGATAAGTATCATTATCAGGCATGGAAAAAAATGGCGGATGAGCTGGACATTTATTTTGATAAAAAAATCAATAACCGGCTGCGGGGCGTAAGCCGTATGGATAGTCTGGAGATCATTCTGGAGAATTATCATGGAGAAAGTTTAAACTCTCAGGATAAAGAGAAACTCGCTGAAAAAAAGAATAACATATACCGGGGGTTATTAGAAAATATGACGCCTGATGATGTGAGCAGGGAAGTACGGGATACGCTGGCCCAACTCCGCAAAAGGGGATACCGCCTTGCTTTAGGCTCATCCAGTAAAAATGCCAGATTTATTCTGGAAAAGACGAACTTGCTGGATGCGTTTGATGAAATTTCTGATGGAACTAATATTACACATTCCAAGCCGGATCCGGAAGTATTTCTTAAGGCGGCGGAATTTTTGCAGATACCGGCCGGGGAGTGTATGGTAGTAGAAGATGCCTATGCGGGAATTGATGCGGCCAAGGCAGGCGGAATGAAAGCGGCCGGAATCGGGGAGGCATTTTCCTATGAGAAAACAGATTATCCGATCGAGAATATTTCCGATCTCTTAAAAATTGCGCTCTAAAAATAGTTATCTTGTGCCCATAAGGATTTCGTCAATCTGTCCGTTCTGTGCTGCCTGTGAGAAAAAATCGATCAGTGCCCTGGCGCCGGAGGACAGCTTGGCAGCCTTCATATAGCAAAGAGAGACAGTGATCTTGTTTGGCGGAACGATATCTACCATAGTAATGTTATCCAGATTCATGGAATACAGAGTCTTTTTATACAATATAGATATTCCTACTTCTTTCCGTACATAATCAACGATCTCAGTGCCGCGCATTCCGTTGAAGACAACATTAGGAGAGGCACTGTTCATCAGAAATCGTGAGCGGACAAAATCTCCGTTGGAAATAGAACTGGAAGAGGTATCTTCCTGATCGCCGAGAATGATAAAATTTTCATCTTTTATATCCTGAAAAGTAACCGTTTTCCGCCTGGACAACGGATGAGAATTGTACAAAACAGCCACATCCTGATCCTCTAAAATGGGTATCTGTACAAACTTGTCTGTCGTATCCGTAAAATTTACCAGGAATGCCAATTCGCATTTGCCGGAGCGGAGAAGATCGACAGCGTGGGTCTTATGTGGAATATTATCCAGCTGACGGACGATATACTGACTGTTCTGCATACGGAAGGCGATCAGGAGATCGACGATCCGGTATTCCGATCCTACGTTGATGACAGTATTGCTTTTCTTACGATGATAGGCAATCTCACGTTTGAAAGCTGACTCCTGATCGACAGACGAGTTGGCATATTTTAGAAATATACTGCCTTCTTCTGATAAAGTGATGCGGTTGCCAATCTTATTAAAGAGGACAATGTCCAGTTCATGTTCAATAGATTTGATATGTTTAGACAGTGATGACTGTGAAATAAATAACAAATCTGCTGCATCAGAATAATTACATTTTTCCGCTAATACGATAAATTCTTTCAGGTATCTTGTGTCCATAATGACATCCCCTTATTTTTGAATCCGTATTGTAGTTATATAAATAGTATAACATAAATTTGAAAAAAAGCGCATTTTTATTGAAAATAAATAAAAAATCTGCGAGCGCATTGTAAAAATGCACAAAACGGAAAAGTTATTTTTGTAAAATTTGGTCATATATTCTATTTTGGAAATGAGGGTTTCTAAAACTGCGATTGAGAATTGACATATCCAAATATTAAAATAATCACATCAAGACATTATACAAGGAGGATATGAAATGAAGAAGAAATTATTATCGGTATTACTGACAGCTGCGATGGTCGTTTCCCTTACTGCATGCGGTGGAAATGCTGATTCCAGCAGCAGCGCAGACAGCAACGCAGGCGGCAGCTCGAACACGGAAAGCAGTCAGACACAGGAAAGTGCAGCACAGCAGGATGGCGGGGCGGCAGAGTCCACAGGAGGAAATACAGATCTGATCGCCATTGGTGTATCAACAGATATCCAGACATTGGTTCCCTGGCAGGGAGCAACAGAGTATTCTTCTATGATCTATGAGCCGTTAGGAGATAGAAGCGAATTTTCAGGTGAGTTCCACGGCGTTCTTATGAAAGAGTATGAGCAGGTTGATGAGGCAACTTATAACGTGACCATTTATGACAATATCTATGATGCGAACGGAAATCACATTACAGCGGAAGATGTAGCTTTCAGTTGGAATGAGTGTCAGAGACTTGGCGAGTTGACAGAGACGAGGACGGTAGAATCCATTAAAGCACTGGATGACTACACAGTAGAATTTAAATGGGGTGCAACACCTGCTTATGGTGACTTTGAAGCACAGATGTCAAATGTTATGATCGTATCCCAGAAAGCTTATGAAGAGAGTGGAAACGGCATGGCAACGGCGCCTATCGGAACCGGCAGATATGTAGTGACAGATTTCTCGGCAGGCGTATCTGTGACGATTGAAGCGAGAGACGATTACTGGCAGTCGGAGGATCTGTGCCAGATCAATGCACAGAAGGCACCTGTAAAAACAGTCAGATTCGATGTGATCACAGAAAAATCACAGATTGCCAATGCTCTGAGAACAGGTACGATCGACGCATCCGCGGATGTATCTATCGATGATGTTCCGGTATTTGAGTCAGATGCTAATTTCACAGTAGAAATGATAGACGGTGTACAGGGTTATGTATTATATCCGAACTGCTCCGAGAATAGTCCATTGTCGGATGAAAACTTAAGAAGAGCTGTATTTTATGCAATTGACAAGACTTTTATCTCCCAGGCGATCCAGGGCGGTGCCTGCGACATTCTGTATGCAATGGGTTCACCTAAGTACAGTGATTACAATGAAGAGTGGAAATCATTAGCTTTTGAATATGATGTTGAAAAAGCAAAAGAGTATCTGGCAGCTTCTGCATATCCTGACGGATGTGAGCTGACATTGATCACTCCGACCATGGGATTCAATGAAGATATGGCAACCATTATCAAACAGCAGCTTGCAGAGATCGGTATTACGCTGAACATTGATGTACAGCAGTTCAGCAACTACATTCCGAACGAAGGTAATCCGGAAGCATGGGATTTCACAATTGCATTCTTAAGTTCCAACGATTACATAACAAACTGCTGGGCAAAATACTTTGATATGGACAATACAGGTATGGGTTCTACAAAGAACTTTGTTGTAGATAACGAATTGCAGAGCCTGATCGATACCTGTACAAGCGTAGAAGGATATTCTTCTGAAAATGCTACGGCATTCTGGACATATGTAATGGAAAACGCATATTGCTGCCCGCTTGTTATCCCGCAGCAGAGTGTAGTTTATAATTCATCCAAGATCGGCGGAGTTGCATTCTCCGGTATGGATAAATTCCTTGTAAGCGGATTTGAGATTAAATAAGCATCAGCTGTAAGAAAGGATAGTAACAAATAGTAGTAACAAATAACAGATTCCCGTCCCTTGCGGGACGGGAATTCATGATTCGGGAGAAAAATATATGTGGAAATATATTTTAAAAAGACTGGGAATGATGGTTTTTGTAGTGCTGGGTGTGGCAATTGTGATCTTCTCGATCATGTATTTTGTACCGGGCGACCCGGCCCAGATCATCCTGGGCTCCAGTGCTACGCCGGAAGAAGTCGAATATTTAAGAGAAACAATGGGATTAAATAAATCCTATCTTGCCCAATTGGGTATATTCTTACGGGATACTTTTATCCATTGGGATTTCGGAACTTCTTATATGACAAAGAGTTCCATTATCCAGGAGATTGGCGTGCGGTTTCCGAGAACCTTAAACTTAGCAGTATGGAGCATGATCGTCAGCGTGGTCATCGGTATTCCGCTTGGCATTATTGCGGCGGTGAATCAGGGAAAATGGCAGGACAATGCAGCAATACTGATTTCTATGATCGGTATTTCCATTCCGGGATTCTGGCTGGCGTTGATGTTAGTACTCCTGTTTTCAGTAAAGCTGGGATGGCTTCCCGCATATGGTGTAGGCGGCTGGCAGTATTATGTGATGCCGGTACTCTCCAACTGCCTTGGCACAATTGCCATGAATGCCAGACAGACCCGTTCAGCGATGCTTGACGTCATCCGTTCCGACTATGTGACGACAGCAAGGGCCAAGGGCGTCAGCGAGAGAAGCGTTATCTATAAGCATGCACTTCCCAACGCCCTGATTCCGATCATCACACTGTTAGGAACAGGTTTCGGCAGTTCGCTTGGCGGTACGGTTATCGTAGAATCAGTATTTGTTATGCCGGGTATCGGCAACTATATGACGAGCGCCATTACCAATTTAGACTATCCTGTAGTACGGGGAAGTGTGGTAATCCTGGCAATCGTATTCAGTTTTATTATGTTGGCTGTAGACCTGATCTACGCATATGTAGATCCTCGTATTAAAGCACAGTATATAGGAAAGTAGGGGGTATAGAGATGGCTGAAAATACAAAAGCAGGAAAGGCTAAAAAGACAAACCAGAGCCTTGAGGTTTTTAAACGTTTCTGTAAAAACCCGCTGGCGATCATCGGCTTTGTTATCTTTGTCATATTTGTCTTCGCTTCGGTGTTTGCACCGGTACTGGCGAAATATGATTATGCGACAATGTATGGAGATTTGGTTTTCCAATCCCCCTCTTTAGAGCATCCGTTCGGCTGTGATCGTTTCGGGCGTGACCTGTTCTCCCGTGTCCTTTACGGAGGCAGATATTCCATTACACTTGGTATCTTAGGTGTAGTTCTTTCCACGCTGCTCGGTATGGTGTTTGGTTCCATTGCGGGATTTTTCGGACAGACAGCGGACAATATCGTGATGCGTTTTATGGATATTTTACAGGCGATTCCGGGTATCTTACTGTCTATGGTAATTGCAACCGTACTGGGGCCCGGTATGGTGAATACGGTAATTGCCCTCTCAGTGGGTGCGATTCCAGGAACCTGCCGTATGCTGCGGGGGACAATATTGCAGATCCGCAGTAACGAATATATTGAGGCGGCAAGCTCCATCAACTGTTCCAAAGCGCGTATCATCATCAAACATGTGATACCGAATACCTTTGCACCTGTGCTTGTAGGTGCGACGATGGGAATCGGCGGTACGATCATGCAGGCGGCGTCTTTGAGCTTTATCGGACTTGGTGTACAGCAGCCTACGCCGGAATGGGGAGCGCTTTTGTCGGATGGGAGAAACTACATAACATTGTATCCGCACCTTATTATCTTTCCGGGCCTTGCTATTGGGTTGATTTCGCTGGCGGCCTGTCTGTTAGGGGATGGACTTCGCGATGCAATGGATCCGAAGCTGAAGAAATAACGGAGGTAATGAGATGGAAAACAATACGAAAGCCTTTTTGGAAATAGAAGATTTAACCGTACATTATTCTATGGAGAAGAAATGGGTGGAGGCCGTAAACGGCGTATCGCTCAAGTTGGAAAAAGGAAAGACCCTTGGTCTTGTAGGCGAGACCGGTGCAGGTAAGACGACGATCGCCAAAGCAATCATGAAGATCCTGCCCGTTCCGCCCGCAGAGGTAAAAAGCGGCAAGATCTACCTCGATGGGGAAGAACTGCTGGGACTGGACGAGAAAAAGATGCTGAAAATCAGAGGCAATAAAATTTCCATGATCTTTCAGGATCCGATGACAGCTTTAAACCCGATCATGACAGTGGGTGCGCAGATTTCCGAAGTGCTTCTTCTGCACAACGATTATGATAAGGCGCAGGCTAAACAGAAAGCGATCGAGATGCTGGAAATGGTCGGGATTCCCGCGGAACGTTACAACGAGTATCCGCATCAGTTTTCCGGCGGTATGAAGCAGAGGGTAGTAATTGCCATCGCACTGGCCTGCAGTCCGGAACTGTTATTGGCGGATGAACCGACGACGGCGCTGGATGTGACGATCCAGGCACAGGTGCTGGATATGATCATGGATTTAAGAGAGAAGAACCATACTTCCATGATCATGATCACTCACGATCTGGGCGTAGTGGCAAAAGTATGCGACGATGTGGCGGTAGTGTACGCGGGGGAGATCATTGAGAGCGGTTCAAAAGAAGATATTTTCGACCACCCTACGCATCCGTACACGATCGGACTGTTCGGAGCGCTGCCGAAGCTCACCGGTGATGAAAAGAGACTGCATCCTATCGATGGGATGACTCCCGACCCGACAGCGCTTCCGCAGGGGTGTAAATTCAGTCCGCGCTGTCCACATGCGACGGAGGCTTGCAGAAATAAAAATATCGCTATGACGGAAGTCGCGCCGGGGCATTTATGCCGGTGCATCAGGACAGGAGGTGCGCAGTAATGGAACAGCCTTGTATTGAAGTAAAAAATCTGAAAAAATATTTTGATGTGGGAAAAGGCAAACTTCATGCCGTGGATGATATTTCTTTTAAGATTGGCAAAGGAAAGACGATGGGCGTTGTGGGTGAGTCCGGATGCGGCAAGTCCACGCTCGGCAGAACCATTATCCATCAGCATGAGAGTACCGCGGGACAGATTTTTTTCAATGGAAAAGACGTCACCCATGTCAAGGGGAAAGAACTGAAAGATCTGCGTGAGCACATGCAGATTGTATTTCAGGATCCTTATTCTTCCCTGAATCCGCGCTACACAGTGGAAGAGACAATCAAGGAGCCGTTAAAGTTATCGAAACGGTATTCTAAGAATCAGCTGGGAGACGAAGTGACCCGTCTGATGGAACTGTGTGGTATTGATGAGAGACTGCGGCTTGCTTATCCGCATGAACTGGATGGCGGTAGAAGACAGCGTGTAGGGATTGCCAGAGCCTTATCTTTAAATCCTGATTTTATTGTCTGTGATGAGCCGGTATCGGCGCTGGATGTGTCCATACAGGCGCAGGTGCTCAATTTATTGCAGGATCTGCAGGAGCAGCACGGACTTACTTATATGTTTGTCACCCATGACCTGTCGGTAGTGCGCCATATATCACATGACATCTGTGTCATGTATTTGGGACAGCTTGTGGAGACTTCTCCATCTAAGGAATTGTTTGTAAAGCCTTTGCATCCTTATACGAAAGCGCTGCTTTCCGCGATTCCGACGACGGATATCCACAATGTACAGGAGCGTATCCAGTTAAAAGGAGAAATTACTTCTCCGATCAACCCGAAACCGGGCTGCCGGTTTGCGGCAAGATGCCCGTATGCGGCGGATGCCTGCCTTGAACCGCAGAAATTGGAAGAGATAGAGCCGAATCACTTTGTGGCATGCTGCAGATGCAGGGAATTAAATGATTGACAGGAGAGACTATGAGAGCGTTTCGAGACCGTTATTTTGAGGACTATGTTGCCGTGCCGGATGAAAAGCGGCCGGGAAAAGTGAAATATGAATATGCGGGGCAGTATGCGGAAGCTTTTGTGGAAGGAAAATCTTTAAAAAACTGGAAAGGCTGCATAGCGGGAGCGGAATTAGCGAGTATTCTTATATTTCTCATGGCGGGAACAAGAGATGTACTGTTTAATTCCTACAGGATATCCGCGGGGATAGGGATGCTTGCGCTTGTACCTTGGATGTTGGAGATCTGGTCGGTGTTCCGGTTTATAGTGATGCCAAATCCTCTGAAAGAGACCGACAGGCAGTCCATTGAAAACTGCATCAGCACAGGAAGTGTACTGCATGGCATCCTGCTGCTTCTTATGACGGCTGTGGGAAGTATTTATGTAGTGCGGTATGGGGATCTGGCGGAGAATATTTTCGCAATAGCAGGTCATATGTGCATCGGGATACTCTCTTTTGTCATTTGGAGATTGTATAAAAGGGTTTATTATCATACTCTGCCGAATCAGGCGGGGAGAAAGGGAAAATAAATTGGAAAGGAGCATGGTTATAAGAATGAATTTATTCAGTCATGAAGAGATTATTAAGAATACTTATGTTGTCACAGAAAACTACTCTGCGGATAAGCGCTTTACGATCGGTGTGATCGTAGGGGCGGAACGTGCGCTTGTTATTGATACGGGATTCGGTATGGCGGGAGATCTGCGGAAATATATCGAGAGTTTTGTGGGCACGGAAATGCCGATGTTCTGTATCTGCACACATGGACATTCGGATGTGCTCGGTGCGGCGGCGCAGTTTGATGAAGCTTATCTGAAAAAAGAAGATGTGGGTGTTTTTCCGGAATCCACAGATCCGGCACAGAGAATCGACCAGCTTAGGATGTTTACCAAGAATAATGAGCAGATGGTGGAATATGGAAAGAGCGTGATGCTTGATAATTCAAAAGTACAGTTCAAAGATTTGAAGGACGGAGATCATTTCCATCTTGGCGGCGTACATGTAGGCATCATTGAGATTCCGGGACATACACCGGGGAGCGTGGCGGTTCGCGTGACCAGAGAAGGGGTTACGACAACGACATTTGCGGGGGATGCAGTTTCTTCCGGTATGAACCATCTTTTGCGGATGGATCGTAGAGGATTGATAGAATATGCTGAACGGGTAGAGCGGATGATGCGTTCTTTAAATGATGATGAGCCGATCTACTGTACCCATTCCCAGGTGCCGATGACGCCGAAGGCAGGTCTGGCAATCGCCAAAGCCTGCAGGGAAGTTGCACATGGATTTATACAGGGAGATCCCGCATTTTCATTTGGTCCTGCCAAAGAGGGCGAGAAGCAGCCGGATTTCAGGATTCATTTCGCGGATAATTATTACATTGTATATAATGCAGAGTTGATGTAGGGAGGAAATAATATGTCGCTGGAAATAAAAGAAAATGTAGTTGTAAAGTATATAGCGGAACCGGGAGTCGATGAAATTACGATTCCGGAAGGCGTAACGGAAATTGCTCCCAGAGTATTTATGGCTTCGGATCTGTATAAGGTCAATTTCCCGGAGAGTCTGAATAAGATAGGCGAGAGCGCTTTTGAGTTTTCAAGGAACCTGCAGTATGCGCATCTTCCGGATAACATATCGGAACTTGGTGAGAGATGTTTTGCCGTTACCGGCCTGCATGAGATCAATATCCCCAAAAATGTGACAGTACTGAAAAAGGCGGTTTTTGATGGCTGTATGGGATATACGGTGCTGAGAGTTCCCGGACATGTAAAGGAAATCGGCGAACTGGTATTTTCCGCCAACCGCGGGATGCGTAAAGCGGTATTGGAAGAAGGGATTGAAAAACTCGGCCGCAGAGCCTTCAATGGCAACCCGGATCTGGAGGAATTGAATTTCCCGCGCAGCATCAAAGAAGTAGACGCCTATGCGTTTGATGGGACGGGAGCTCCTAAAAAAGTGACCATTCCCGGAACGGTAAAGAAAGTGTGGGATGAATTGCTGTGCGGCAATATGGGAGTGCGTGAGATCGTATTGGAAGAAGGCGTTGAAGAGATTGGCGTGCGCAGCTTCGCATATTGTTCAAAATTAGAGAAAGTCGTATTACCCCAATCCTTGAAAGCCCTAGCTTTCCGCGCTTTTTCAGGATGTACCAGTCTGGAGAAGGTGGAATTACCGGAGGGTCTTACAGAAATCCCGGATTACGCATTCTACGCATGCCGGCATTTAACGGAGGTTACGATTCCCGAAAGCGTTAAGAAGATCGGCAGCAATGCGTTCTGCGGATGCGAGCGTTTGGAAAAGGTCAATATGGCTGATGGAGTCGAGATTGGAGAACTCGCTTTTGATGGAACGCTTGTAAAAGGAATTGAAAGTGAGGGTTGAAAATATGGAGTATGTAAAGAAAAATTATGAGATCAAAAATAAATACATAGGCTTTCCCAGACATTTAGAGGCTGTAGTATATGAGCCGACAGAGCCTGACGAGAGGGCGCATGTGGCGGTCATGGTCATGCATTCTGATGCGAATTATTACCAGTTTATTCCATGTCCTGAACTGGCCAAAAGAGGTTTTTATGTAATGGTTGCCAATACTTCCAACCAGAAACAGCCGTTGGAAAAAAAGATTGAGGAACTTGCCGTTTATGTAGAGTATTTAAGGAATCTGGAAGGGATTGAAAAAGTAGTATTACTGGGCCATAGCGGCGGAGCAACACTGATGAGCTGCTATCAGGCGGTAGCGGAGAACGGCCCGTCTATTTTCCAGGATGATAACAAGCTGGTTAAAATGCCCGATGTAAAGCCTCTTCCGAAGGCGGACGCCGTGATGTTTCTGGATTCTAACTGGGGAAATGGTGTGATGACGCTTGTCAGCATTGACCCGCAGGTGACTGATGAAAGCACAACGCTGCATCTGAATACTGAATTTGACCTGTTTGATCCGGCCAAAGGTTTTTCTCCGGAAGGTTCTCATTATGAACCGGAGTTTGTGGCTGCCTATCAGAAGGCGCAGGGAGAAAGATATCAGAAAATTGTAGCGCGTGCACTGGAACGCTGCCGTGCTTTGGACAATGGAGAAGCGGATTATGTGGATGATGAGCCGTTTATTGTCCCGGCAGGCGCACAGCCGGCACCGAATAACCGTTTATTCCCGCAGGATATTCATTATCTGAGTCACACGAAGGAAAAATATCCGTTGATCCATGCGGATGGTTCCATTACAACAGAAGTCATTCGTTCCTTACGTCCGCCTAAATTCACGAAATCTTTTTCAAGGATTTTTGGCATGGGTACAGAAGTATCGACTGCCCGTACATATGCATCATCTTCCAGCGTGCGGATTACGGATTATAGTTATGATGATACGGAGATTAAAGGAATTGATTGGGATTCCAGTTACTGCTGTACGCCGGGAAATGTGCAGCATATAGAAGCTCCCATGCTGATCATGGGTATGACGGGCGGCTATGAATTTCTGGCGGCGGAAGTCATCTATCACAACGCAAAGAGCAAGGATAAGGAAATTGCCTTTGTAGAGGGCGCTACCCATAATTTTGAACCGGAGAAAGCAACGGAAGAATTTCCGGGGCAATATGGGGATACCGTGGCAAATTGTTTTGATTTTGTGGCGAAGTGGCTGGTGGAGAAGATGATGTAAGCCGGAGGAAAAGGCAATTATAAAACAAAAAGAAGGAGGCATAAGGAATTATGAATCTGATGATGGATCCAGAAAAAGTGGATAAGGAGAAGTATTTTGGAGGAGCAGAGAGAGCGGATGGTCTGAAATTTGGTTATACGCCTTATTCTCTACCTTCAGAACAGGATGATTCTAACAAAATTACGAGAGCCTGCTATGATTCCTATATGATCGAGTACCGTTATCTGGACAGCAAAGTGGCGGACACCACTATGGAACTTTGGGGTGAGAAATTCGCCACGCCGATCATGGTAGGCGGATTATCAGCGGTAGCGCCGCTGCTGCATCCTAACGGGATGGTAGAACTGGCAAAAGGCGCCGCTGCTATGAACACGCCATCTTTATACGGATATATTTCCGATAAAGAAGTGGAAGATTTAGTAGCGACAGGCGCGAAGGTCATCCGTATCGTAAAACCCCAGCAGGATAATGAAGCTGTGCTTTCAGATATTAAGCATGATGAAAAATGCGGAGCCTTTGCTTTTGCAATGGATATCGATCACGGGATAGCGCCGGACGGAACCCTGTATCATCCGACGCCGGATTACGGTCTGTTAAGTCCCAAGACGACGGAAGATATGAAAATGTTCTGCGATGCGACTACATTACCCTGTATTGTCAAAGGGGTATTGAGCGTAACAGATGCACAGAAGTGCGTTAAAGCAGGAGCGGCGGCAATTTTACTCTCCCATCATAAAGGGGAGATTCCCTGTGCGGTTCCGCCTTTATATGTGCTGCCGGAAATCCGGAAGGCAGTAGGAAATCAGATTAAGATCTGGGTAGACTGCGGCATTACCAGTGGAATCGACGCGTATAAGGCGCTGGCGCTGGGCGCGGACGGTGTGTGTGTGGCCAGAAATCTGGTAAAACCCTATATGCAGGAAGGCGCGGAAGGAGTACACCGCAGATTACAGGAACTGACAGCGGAATTGCGCTGTATTATGTCCCGTACCTGCACGCCGGATCTGGCGAGTATGGATCCGACAACTTTGAGAAAGAAGAACTGGTAGGAAAATAAGAGATCGCAGACA
Source organism: Ruminococcus sp. (assembly GCA_023663085.1). GTDB lineage: Bacteria > Bacillota > Clostridia > Lachnospirales > Lachnospiraceae > UBA3282. The sequence continues at coordinate 129,499 of JAMPIB010000001.1, forward strand.
GAGAAAGGAGTAAGGTAAAAATGAATATTGGCGTATGTGGAGCAGGAACGATCGCATCCTGGATTTCAGATATTTTAGAACAGTTGAATGATGAAAAAATCGTAAAATATGGCGTGGCATCCGCTTTTCCGGAACAGTGTCCGCCGTTTGCCGAGAAGTATGGCTGGAAAAAAGTCTATGGGACATATGAAGAGATGATGAGCGATGAGGCGATCGACTTAATTTATATCGCGGTACCGAATCATCTGCATCTTGAGGTATGTATGCAGGCATTGGAGCACGGAAAAAACGTCGTAGTAGAAAAACCCTTTGCCATCAATTATGATCAGGCTAAAGCCATGATCGATAAGGCAAAAGAGAAAAATGTATTTATCTCCGAGGCATTGTGGCCGGCATTTTTACCTTCCCGGAAAATAATAGATGATATTATTGCATCTGGGAAGATTGGCGATGTGACTGGCGGTAAACTGGTTGGGATCGGCAATGTTATGTTCTTAGAGCGTGTGAAAAAACTGGAGACCGGCGGAGGCGCGCTTCTGGATATGGGGCCATATACTTTAGGACGGATGACCAATCATTTTGGTAATAAAGTAGTATCCGTATCGGGAAGATTTGAAAAACTGGATACAGGAGTGGATTCCAAAGACTTCTATACAGTGGAATATGAGAATGGCGTAAAAGTAGAATGTATCAGCACGATTGATTCTCCGGAAGAGGCACGCGAAGAATGGGGAGAAATATATGGGACCAAAGGAAGCGTATGGTTCAATGTATTGTCTAATCCGGATCAGGTTGAAGTCAGAGATTTGGCTGGAAATGTGGTTGAAAAACCCGAACTGCCGGAACTGATCCACAATCGGGAGGTTCCTTTTGCAGCCGGATATGAACATGAGTGGATTGCCTTTGAGAAAGCCATCAGAGAGGGCAAAAAACAGACAGACGAAGCTCCGTGGGAGCAGACGCTGACCATTGCCAAAGTGATGACAGAGCTTCGTAAGCAGGCAGGCATTGTTTTCCCGTTTGAATAGGAGGGGTGTAGATGCAGACTCTAAAAGGAAGAACTTGTGTAATGGCGGGCGCGGCCCAGGGTGATGGCAGGGAGACGGTAAAGTCTCTCTGCGCGGGTGGCATGAATGTTGTTATCATGACCCATCAGGCGCAGATGGCGGCCAGTCTGATCGAAGAGGTGGAAAGCGCCGGTTCGGAAGGTAAATGTGTTGTAGTAGAAGGAAAGGAAGGCTGCGGCCCGGCGGAACTGCAGCCGGATGTTTATGAGAAGATAACGGGGATGTTTGGTTCTGTAGACGTGGTCATCTGTAATACGGGCGGCAGCGGAAAGCAGATGTCGTTAGAAGATGTTGACAGTGAAATGATGATGCGCGATGTAAAACATCTGACGGAAGGCAGTTTTGGCATGTTGAAGGCGGCACTCCCGTATCTGCGTAAAAGCTCAAATCCGAGAGTTATTTTTATGACAACGGTAGAAGGCTGCTATGGCGGGAGATATGAAAGCTTTGTCAATGCTGTGGCTAAAGGAACGGTACGGAGCCTGACGTTAAATGCGGCAGCCAGATTGGCGGCGGATGGCATTACGGTGAATGCCATTTCCAAAGGGCCTATTCCCAGGGTGGAAGGAATCCGGGAAGGGGATGCCGATCCGGCGGATATGCTGCCTCTTATCCCCATGAAACGTTTAGGAACAGCCAAAGATCTGGCGGAAACCATCTGTTTCTTTGCCAGTGAGGAAAGCAGCTTTATCACAGGGCAGATTCTGGCAGTAGACGGCGGACTTTCTGTCGGCCTGTAAATAGAAAATGGTTATGCTGCTAAAATGATACATAAAAAATGAAAAGGAAGTTTATAGTTATGGAACAGAAATCAAATGCTTTTCTAGAACAGGAAAAGATAAGCGTTTTAATGCGTAAGTTTTCCATTCCCTGCATTATATCTTTATTGATTGCCGCGCTGTATAACATAGTGGATCAGATATTTATTGCCAATGCGGATTATCTTGGCGCCTATGGGAATGCGGCCAATAATGTTGTCTTTCCCATGACAATTGTGGCTTTGGCAATTGCAGTACTCATTGGTGATGGCTGCTGTGCGTTCGTCAGCATTTGTCTGGGCGCTGATAAAAAGGAGGATGCCCATAAAAGCGTGGGTTGTTCTGTGGTACTTGTCATAGTGGTCAGCATTATCTTAACGGCGCTTTTTTTCTTATTTCAGGAGCAGATACTGACTTTTTTCGGCGGACATGTGAATGAAGAAACTTTTGTAAATGCCAAAGAGTATTTTACCTGGATCACCATAGGAATTCCGTTTTATATGTTTGGACAGGCCATGAATCCGATCATCCGTTCGGATGGTAGTCCGCGTTTTGCCATGATATCTACAGTTGCAGGAGCCTTATTTAATGTTATTTTTGATCCCATTTGTATTTACGGTTTAAAGTGGGGCATGATGGGCGCAGCCGTAGCGACGATCGGCGGGCAGATCCTGACGGCAATACTGGCCCTCTGGTATCTTTTCCATATGAAATCCGTAAAACTTGAAAATGTAAGTTTCAGGTTAAACGGCGGCCTGATGCGGCAGTTCCTCCCACTGGGCGTTACCAGTCTTTTGTCACAGATTTCTGTAGTGGCTTCTATGGCAGCCATGAACAATATGATCGTGAAATATGGCGCGCTGGATGCAGTCTACGGGCAGGAACAATACTCCCATATTCCTATGGCTGTACTGGGCATCGTAATGAAATTTTTCCAGATAGTCATCTCTATTTCGGTAGGACTGGCGGCAGGCTGTATTCCGATTGTAGGGTATAACGTAGGCGCGAAGCGTAATGATCGTGTCATAGAATTATTTAAACGTCTGCTGGCTTATGAATTTGCGGTCGGTTTTATTGCCATGCTGATCGTGGAATTGCTGCCGACGCAGCTGATCAACATTTTTGGCGCTGCCAATGAAAGCGCTTATTATACGGAGTTTGCCGTGAAGGCTTTCCGGGTTTATTTATGTCTGATGCCGCTGGCGACAGTCAATAAAGGAACTTTTATTTATTTGCAGTCTCTGGGGAAAGCGGTAGAGTCTTCCGCCTTGTCTATGGTGCGTGAAATACTTTTTGGGGTTGGTTTTGCCCTGCTGCTGCCTGTTTTCTTCGGGCTGGATGGCGTGCTTTATTCCATGCCGCTCGCCGATGGTCTGACTTTTATCATTGCGATAATACTGATCGTGCATATTATGAGAAAACTGCGTATGCCGGCAGAAAATAATTAGGATTAGGAGAGAAGAGCTTATGATCTATGATGCAAATATGTATTATATACCGGAAGAACTTTTTGAAGATAAAGAACTGTTAGCCCGTTTTATTTCTGAAATTCCGGAAAAAGACGGCTGGTATGGACATACAGAAGAGATTCCCGGAACCGATGGCCTGCAGCAGATCATTCTGGAGAAACCAAAGGGATATCAGAACCTGAATTATGCCCAGCATGATTACATTCTGGAAAATCAGCTGGCCGATCTGGATCAGGCAGGTGTAGACGCCGCATTCCTGAAAACGCCGTGCTGTCAGGAATGGATGAGTCTGGAGATGTGCCGTTTCTTTAACGACCATATGGCGGCCCACGCGGCTAAGAGCGGTGGACGTCTGATCCCGCTGGCTGTGGTGCCTCCGTATGGCACGCCGGAAAATATTGCGGAACTTGTACGCTGCCATGATGAACTTCATTTTCAGACGGTGCAGTTGTCGGCACATTATGAAGATGCTTATCTCGATGATGAACGCTTTGCCGTTTTTTTTGAAAAATTAAATGAAATGGGCATGAATGCCTATGTACACCATACGCCGGTGCCGGTTGAATATCAGTCATTTTATGAATATAACAATGTCCGCAGGTCTTATGGACGAAATGTGGATCAGGGTCTGGCGGTCAGCAGAGAACTTTTCAGCGGATTTTTTGATAAATATCCGAATGTAAAGCTTGTCCATTCGCAGTTAGGGGGCGGCTTCTTTGCTCTGAGTAATATGATGTTCCCCAGAAAAGCAAAGAAGGAAACGGTAAGCCGCTTTAAGTCCGATAATGAGAAAGTGGTCGAGCAGTTTAAAAACAATATCTATTTTGAGATGTCCCATGCCCAGCCGTGGGGAAAGATCCAGTTAGAGTGCGCGGTTAAGGTATTGGGAGCGGATCACATTCTGTTTGGTACTTCTTATCCGGTCAGGAAAGAGTGGCTTCTGGAGGGCGTGCAGTTTATCCGGGATCTGGATATTTCGGAGGAAGAGAAAGCCCTGATCCTGGGCGGCAATGCGCAGCGCCTGTATTTAAATAATAACGGCAAAAATGGGGGATTATGATGAGCAAGATTAGTGAAATGACCAGGGATTCCTGGATAAAAAGCACTTTTCCTGAATGGGGAACCTGGCTGGTGGAGGATATCGAGAATGCAGTAGTGCCTGCCGGTAATGTGTCCATGTGGTGGCTTGGATGTACCGGTATCTGGTTCAAGACGCCGGGCGGCGCTAATCTGCCAGTGGATTTGTGGTGCGGTAATGGAAAACGTACCCATGGGGATGGCAAGATGAAAGTCGGACATCAGATGGCCAATATGTGTGGCGGACGCGCCATGCAGCCGAATCTGCGGAATGTGCCTTTCGTGATCGATCCGTTTGCCTTTCAGCAGGTGGACGCGGTACTGGCAACACATTACCATCAGGATCACATGTCTGCGGAATGGGCGGCGCATGTGATCAATTCTGGCATGACGACTGTAGATGCAGATGGAAAAGAAATCCCGGTGCCTTTCATAGGGCCGCTCAAATCAGTAGAGACCTGGGTGAAGTGGGGAGTTCCCAGAGAACGTTGTCAGGTGGTAAGACCGGGTGATGTGATCAGGGTGAAAGATATCGAGATTGTTGTTCTGGACAGCTTTGACCGTACCTGTATCGTGACGACGGATTCTACGGGTGAAGACAGAGAAGAACTGGCCGGTAAATGTCCGACCGATATGGATGACAAGGCGGTAAATTATCTGTTAAAAACGCCCGGCGGCAATATCTATCATTCCGGCGATTCTCACTTTTCCATCTATTTTGCGAAGCATGGCAAGGATCATGATATTGATGTGGCGTTTGCTTCTTTTGGTGAGAATCCGATCGGTATGCAGGATAAGATGACGTCTGTGGATGTACTCCGCATGGCGGAAAATCTGCAATGTAAAGTGGTAGTGCCGATACATTGGGACGTATGGACGAATTTCCAGGCGGACTGTGAGGAAATCAGACTCCTGTATGACTTTAAAAAAGATCGGAATGAATATAAGTTCCATCCGTTTTTCTGGCAGGTAGGCGGGCAGTACACATATCCGATGGATAAGGATAAGATTTATTATCATCATCGGCGTGGATTTGAGGACTGCTTTGAAGCGTCGCAGAATATTCCGTTCCGTTCCTGTCTATAGGAAAGAACTGTTCTGTAGGACGGAGGGGATTATTATGAAGAGTTACAGTCTGGGATTGTATGAAAAGGCGATGCCCGGAACACTGACCTGGGAGGAGAAACTGCTGACTGCCAGGGAGGCCGGTTTTGATTACATAGAGATCAGTATTGACGAATCAGAGGAGAAACAGAGCCGCCTGCAATGGACGAAAAAACAGCGGGCGGATCTGGTAGCCTCTATGGAAGAATATGAACTTCCTATCCGCTCTATGTGTTTAAGCGCTCATAGAAAATATCCGTTGGGCAGCAGGGACGCAGATGTGAGAAAGCGCGGAATGGAGATCATGGAACAGGCGATTGAGCTGGCCGATGATCTGGGAATACGCACGATCCAGCTGGCCGGCTATGATGTGTATTATGAAGAGACTTCTGCGGATACGAGACGATATTTTGTAAATAACCTTGTAAGGGCGGCGCAGTTAGCGGCGGATAAGGGTATTTTACTTGGATTTGAGACGATGGAAACTCCGTTTATGGACACGGTGGAAAAAGCAATGGAGTATGTCAATCTGGTTAATTCTCCGTATCTTGGAGTATATCCGGACATTGGAAATCTTACGAATGCCGCCAAATTGTATGGGACAAGCGTTACCGGAGATCTGGGTAAAGGAGCAGGGCATATCATAGCCATGCATTTAAAGGAAACGATTCCCGGCGTTTACCGGGAAGTTCCTTTTGGAACCGGGCATGTCGATTTTGAGATGGCGCTGCAGAAAGCCATTCAGTTGGGAGTATTCCGTTTTGTTACAGAGCTGTGGTATGTCGGACAGAAGGACTGGACTGCCGATGTGCAGGATGCGGCGCAGAGGATGAAAATGATTTTAGAACAGCAGTTACAATAGTGTAAAGGTTGAATAAATATTTGGGAATCTTGCAATATGAATATTTTAATTATTGATGCAGGCTCGTCGAGCATGAGAGGGGTTCTTTTTACAGAAAAGGGAAAAATCATAGAACAAAAGCAGATAAAATACCATCCATTTTATGGGGAAAATGGTATTTTTGTAGAACAGGATCCGTTAGAGTATAAAGAAGCATTATGGGAAATTATGGAATGGACGGGTGAAATTGTAACGGGTCTTTCAGAAGCCGTAGACGCAATTGGACTGACCGCACAGCGTTCTTCCTGTATCTGCATGGACTATGAGGGGAATCCTATAGGAAATGCCATTTGCTGGCAGGATAAGCGTACTATACCGATATGCAGGATGCTTGAAGCATATAATGAGGATATTTTTGATAAGAGCGGAGCCTTGGTCAATTCTGTGTTTCTGGGGCCCAAATTGACCTGGATACGCGAAAACCGCGGCGAAGTATATAAAAGAGTGTGGAAGTTTATGACGATTGCTGATTATTTGATGTACATACTGACGGGGAATATCTGTACAGATGATACATATGCCAGCCGCACACACTTGATGAATCTGGAGACTCGTGCGTGGGATTCCTGCCTGTTGGATTATTTTTCTGTGGAAAGACAGAAGCTGTGTGAGATTTATCCGGTCGGAAACTGTATGGGGGTTTTACGCCGTGAAGCGGCAATGCTTACCGGCATGGAAGAAGGGATCCCTGTCTATTCCGCAGGCGGCGACCAACAGTGTGCGTTGATAGGGCAGGGAGTTTTTAATGAGGGCGATGTATCGGTCACGCTGGGGACGGGAGAATTTATTGCCATGCAGTTAAAGCAATTACCTGTGCAGCGAAAATCACGGGTAATTTATAATACTTCTGCAATAAAGGGGGAGTATATTGTTGAATTTGGAGCAGTCACATGTTGTTCCGCATTAGATTGGTTCATGAGGGAGTTTTATCCGGATATGCGCTATGAAAATATCGGGCGTAGTCTTACGGAATCGAAACCCGGAGCATCCGGCTGTATAGCGCTGCCATATTTTCAGGGACGTATTACACCGGATCATAATAACAGTGCAAAGGCTGTTTTTGCAGGAATATCGCTGAATACTACAAAGGCTGACCTGCTGCGGGCCTTTGTAGAGGGAATCGGCATAGAAACCTGTCAGGGAATTGGGGAGATGCCGCTTGAACCCGGACGGATCCTGGTGAACGGTGGTCTGACCCATACATCGGAAATATGCCGGATTCTGGCGGATACTCTGGGACATCCAATCTATGTCAGTAATGAGCAGGATGCCACGGCTTTGGGAGCATATATTGTAACTATGGTCTCTATGGGGTGTTTTCCGGATGAAGAGAATGCCTATCAAAATATACGCAGCAACCCTTTGACAGATATTTTCATGCCCAGACAGGAAAATACAGAAATCTATCAAAGACTAAAAGAAGAAAATTGTGAGTTATATAACCGTATATATGGAAATTAGAGAGAAAGGCACAGGTTAATAAATGAATATAGAAAAAAAGGTTCTGGCAGGATTAGAAAAGTGTTATTCCATAGCGCCGTTACATTATCAGAATGAAGATTTTTTTCTGGTGGCGGCTGAAAAACAGGATCCCTGCTATTTATTTAATATGCAGGGAGAAATTGTAGATACCGTATGGGAAGGGCCGGGCGGCGTCATGAGTATGGTGCAGGTGCCGGGCACAGATGGACAGTTTCTGGCAACGCAGAAGTTCTATTCACCGAATGATTCCAAAGAAGCTAAAATTGTAATTGTTACGCCAAAGAATGGGACATGGGAAGTACGCACATTGGTGAATCTGCCGCATGTGCATCGATTTGATATTTTAAATCGGGGCAAGGGCCAGTACCTGATCGCCTGTACGCTAAAGTCGGGACATGAGTATAAAGATGACTGGAGTCAGCCGGGGAAAATCTATGTTGCGGAACTGCCGCAGGATTTGTCTGGTTTTCATGAGGAAAATCAGTTGGAGCTGACAGTATTAAAAGATCAGATGTTGAAAAATCATGGCTATTATAAGGTGATAGAGGATGGCGAGGAAACAGCTGTTATTTCAGCGGATTGCGGTGTTTTTCAAGTGGTTCCACCCAGGGAGCGGGGAGGCGCATGGGACGTCAGGTGTCTGCTTAAGGAAAGTGCCAGCGATGCGGTATTGGTGGATCTGAATCAGGACGGAGAAAAGGAATTATGTGTACTGGCTCCTTTTCACGGGCCGGAAATTAAAATTTATGAGAAGAAGAGCGACAAATTTGTACTGGTTTATCAGTATGAAAAAGATGCGGAATTTACGCATGCCATTTATGGCGGCGCGTTTGGAAAGGGGCAGGCATTCATCGTCGGCCACCGCAAGGGAGAGCGGGATCTGCTTTTATTTTATTATGATGCGGTGAGCGGGGAGTATAAATATCTGTTGCTGGATCATGACTGCGGCCCAGCCAATGTACATCGCATAAGCCGGGAGGGCCGGAATGACAGGGAAATTATCATATCAGCCAACAGGGAGACGAATGAAATTGCGATGTACAGTATAACAGAGGTTTAACAGTGTAGAGAAAACGAAAAAAACGCAGACGCAAAAAAGGATATGTATATGGAATCGGAGATCATATTGTCATTTGCCAAAATAGCGATATCTAAAAATTTTTTAGGGAATGATATTCTTATTACTGTCAGGGGAGGTGATGAACCTCACATAGGAACAGTTGTACTTGCAGTTCCCAGACCATCGCTGACAGGAGATGGAACTGTCAGTACGACATCTTCCGTATTGAATGTAATTGGCCATAAAGATGAAGATATTTGCCGTATCCTTGCAGAGAAAGCATCAAAAAGGTATGGAGTGCCGGCTGTTTGTGTCGGTGGTTTTCATATCGATGGTATGAGTGCTGAGCAGATCAGGGAAGTAGTGACGGCAGTCAGGAATTTTGATATAGATTGTATGAGGTGAAAGAATATGAATAACAGGACAGATATACGGGATCTCAGGACTGCCATTGCGTTCCTGAAGACACAGAAAGGGCAGTATGTGGAGACGGATGTGGAAGTAAACCCGGAGGCGGAGCTTTCCGGTGTGTACCGTTATGTAGGGGCAGGCGGGACAGTTATGCGCCCTACCACTATTGAAGGCCCGGCTATGATGTTTAACAACATTAAAGGATTTGATGATGCGCGGGTAGTGATTGGGATGTTGGCCAGCCGTAAACGTGTCGGTATGCTCTTTGGATGTGAACCGGAACGGCTTGGATGGCTGCTGCATGACTGCGTTGAGCGTGCAGTAGCACCGGTGGTCCTTGAATCCCCGGCGCCCTGTCAGGAGGTTGTCCATCTGGCGACGGAGCCTGACTTTGATCTGCATAAGCTGGTGCCAGCGCCGACTAATACCCCGACAGACGCAGGGCCATATATTACTTTGGGTATGTGTTACGCAACCCACCCCGATACAGGAGAATCTGACGTTACGATTCACAGGATGTGTATCCAGTCGAAAGATGAGTTATCAATCTTTTTACAGCCCGGTTCCAGACATATCGGCGCTATGGCGGAAAGAGCGGAAGAACTGGGGCAGAACCTGCCGATTTCCATCAGTATCGGTGTAGATCCGGCTATTGAAATCACATCATGCTTCGAGCCGCCGACTACCCCCCTTGGATTCAATGAACTTTCTATTGCGGGCGCTTTGCGGGAACATCCGGTAGAACTGGTGAAATGCAAAACGGTTAAAGAAAATGCCATAGCCAATGCGGAATATGTGATCGAGGGAGAAATTATTACCGGACGCCGTATTGTAGAAGACCAGAATTCCCACACGGGATTTGCGATGCCGGAGTTTCCGGGGTACAGCGGCCGTGCAAGCACTGAAACATGGCTTCTCAAGGTTCATGCGGTTACTCATAGAAAGCATCCGATCATGCAGACCTGTATCGGCCCCAGCGATGAACATTTAAATATGGCCGGCATACCGACAGAAGCAAGTATTATCGGTATGATAGAAAAAGCGTTGCCCGGTAAAGTGAAGAATGTATATGCGCACAGATCGGGATGTGGAAAATATATGGCCGTCCTTCAGGTTGCCAAGAAAGTACATACCGATGAGGGAAAACAGAGACAGGCCGCGTTGCTTGCATTTTCCGCGTTCCCGGAACTTAAGCATGTTATCCTGGTGGATGATGATGTGGATCTTTTTGACTCTGATGATGTTTTATGGGCGATGAATACCAGATTCCAAGGAGATAAGGATATTATCACGATACCGGGTGTACGCTGTCATCCGCTCGATCCTTCATCATCTCCGGAATATGCAGATTCTATCAGCGATGTGGGGATTAGTTGTAAGACAATCTATGACTGCACAGTTCCCTTCCAATTAAAGGAGCATTTCAAGAGAGCGGCCTTTCTTGCAGTTGATCCGTATCACTGGCTGAAGGAATGGTAATCTGATCATTGTGGGGGATATGGGTAAAAAGCAGGGAAAATGCTGACAGGAGATAGTTTATGAGAATTGCTGTACTTGCTGGGAATATTGCAAATTATATTCAGAGAAGGCTTCTTGAAGGAATTGTAAAATATGCAGAAACACAAAGTATCAATATTGATGTGTTCAGCTGCCATGGTGATATGTATGAGAACAGATACAGATTGGCTATGAGGCATGTAAAAGCCTCGTTGAAAAAGAACCGATACAGATTCGGAAGTTTAGGGTAAAACATCTTTTCCGGGGGAGAGTGTAAAAAGGACGGTGTCCGGATTGGTATTTTTTTTGCAGATATTAATAAATTGAAGCAGGTAAACGATAGATACGGACATGAAGAGGGTGATTTTTATATCAGGTCAGTCGCTGACTACATGAGTCAATTAAAAAAAGAAGGACAGATCCTCATGCGTTATGGAGGCGATGAATTTGTAGTTATGGGAAAAGTAATAGAGGGTAATGAGTTTACCGGACTGATAGAGACGTTGAATCCAAGGCTGAAAGAATACAGGAAAAAGTCGAAAAAAGCATATGAGATGAGTGTAAGTGTAGGATTCAGGTCGGTTGAGATTACAAAAGATTTCAAACTCGGAAGCCTCATAGAAGCCGCGGATTACGAAATGTATAAAATGAAAAAGGGGACGGACAGCAATGGATAAAAAAAGAATTGTCGTAGCAGCCACTGGTGCCAGTGGGAGTCCTTTGTTGATACAATGTCTGAAATTAATAAAAGAAGACAGTAACTTTCGATCATGTCTGATCATGAGCGACAGTGCCAGATTGACTTTGGAGCATGAAACGGAAAAAACGGTAGAGGAATTGTACGTATTGGCGGATGAAACATTTGAATTTATGGAGATTGGAGCTGAACCCGCAAGCGGTTCTTTTAAAACCCAGGGAATGCTTATCGTACCGTGTAGTATGAAAACGCTTGCAGGTATTCATGGAGGTTATGCGGAAAATCTTATTTTGCGGACAGCAGATGTGACTTTGAAAGAACAGCGGACTCTGGTGCTGGCAGCGAGAGAAACACCTTTTAGTGCAGTTCATCTGCGCAATATGTATGAATTGTCAATGATACCCGGAGTGAGGATCATTCCGCCAATGTTGACATATTATATGAAGCCGCAGACAGTGGCGGAAATGACATATCATTGTGCGGCAAAGCTGGTAGAACCATTTGGGGTTAAAACACCGGATTATAAGCGCTGGAGAGGAATAAGAATGTAACAGAGAAATAGAAAATCAACAGGAAAGGAATAAGGGCATCGGGATGAATAAAAGTATAGGAAGAAAAATTTTTTCAATTTTATTTATGATGGTAGTAATATTTCTGGGAGTGATCAGCTATGATATCAGTTCGCTTTCGGTGATCCAGCACAATAATGATAACATATCTATATATATGGAAATAGCTCAGGTGAAAGAGGATATTTCGGTATTGTTTCAACAGGTGCAGCTGTACTCTAATCTTGTTTATTATAAAAGGGATAGTGAAGATATAGAAACAATGAAGAAAAAATTGTCGGATTCTCTTTCCGGATTAGATGATGAAAGAAATATACTGCAGGATCTTGGAAAAGAGATAGGAGATCTGGAGATTGAAAACACAATAGAAGAATGGAATGCGGCGTTAGTGGAATTTACGGATTACTGTACAGTGATCAGTAATGAAGCGGCAAATCAAAATTATGACGCTATTCTGGAAATGGTAAATAGTGTATATCGATATATAAGCGCAGTCCAGGAAAAAGAAGCGGTATTTTCTGATCTGCTGGATATAAAGACAGAAAATCTGCAGGATATAAGCAGCTCTAAAATATCTTACACTTATACATTTTGTATAGGTGCTTTGGTAGTATTTTGTATTATTTGTGTTTTGACAGTCATTATTGTATACTATACGATCACAAACCCCGTGAAAAAATCCGGAAAGCAAATAGAAGGACTGGTTCAAAAGATCCAGAATGATGAAGGAGATCTGACAGAACGTATTCCCATAAGGACGCAGGATGAGATTGGGCAGATGTCTATGGGAATCAATAGTTTTCTGGATCAAATGCAGAATATCATGAATATCCTGAAGCAGAAATCAGAGAATTTGAAAATTTCAGCAGAACGGGTTTATCAGGAAACTAATAGATCAAGTGCCAGCGCAGAAACGGTATCTGCGGCAATGCAGGAAATGTCAGCGGGTATGGAGGAAATTTCTGCAATACTTGGGCAGATCGCATCCGGAAGTGAGAGTGTTTTATCAGATGTCCAATCTATGCTGAAACAGGTAGAAGAAGGCGTATCTCTGGTATCAAGGATTAAAGACCGGGCAGGAGAAATGCATCAGACTACCATAAATAATAAAGAGAGTACAGGCGCTGCAATGAATGAAATCCGCAGGAAACTGACTGATGCTGTGGCAGAAAGTCATAATGTAAAGCAGATCAATGAATTGACGGGAGATATTCTAAGTGTAGCCAACCAGACGAATTTACTGGCCCTGAACGCGTCCATTGAGGCTGCAAGAGCGGGAGAAGCAGGAAAAGGATTTGCTGTTGTTGCAGATGAGATCCGTGCGCTCGCCGATAATAGCAAAGATACTGCAAACAGTATTCAAACTGTAAGTAATCTGGTAATTTCTGCAGTAGAAAGCCTGTCAGAAAATGCAGAAAAGATTTTACGGTTTATTGATGAGAATGTCATGGAAAATTATGATGAATTTGTGGATATGATCAATCAATATTGTGATGATGCTGAAAATGTCAATGACATTATGTTACGGTTTTCAAAAGATACAAATGAAATAGAATCTACAATACAGGAGATGAATGAAGGGATCAACAGTATTGCAACATCTGTAGATGAAAATGTGAAAGGAATTACAAATGTTGCAGAAAGTTCGGTGGAACTGGTAGGAGCTATTTTAGAGATTCAGAAAGAAACAGAGAACAACCAGGAAATTTCCGTTCAGTTGAATGCGGAGGTCAATAGATTTAAGAACATTTAGGCGAAGTAGTATAGAAAGGTTTGGTCATATTTCAATCCTGGCGGCGGATTTTAAGGGTGATATTATGGAAAATATTAAAAAACTCATGGCGCAGTTTTAAGCTGCGCCATAAATATGTGGCAGTATGCTAAAATGGCGTTTCGCTATGGAGAATGTCCTGCTTGGGATACTAAAGAATATTGTGAACATTATATGGAAGAAAGTGAAAAAATATTTCATTTTATTGGTGGAATGATAGCGGGAGGGGTTTAGTATGGTTCATTATGATAGAATTTTAAAAGTTGCTGTGGATATCATAGAAGAGATATGGAAAGAAGAAAAAAAAGCTACAGCGTACATAATTCAGAATGTGTATGGGAAACTTCAGGTATATGTCGATGTAAATGATGAAAGTCTGCTTTCGCGCATAAAAGAACAGTTGGAAAAAAATATTGGGCATTGGCTTGGAAGTTGTGGAAACCTTCAGGAAAATGGTTTTGTGAAAACAGAAGTTGAGTTGTATATTAAATCGCATTCTGCTATTAAGGATAGAATCTGGATAATCGAAAAATATTTAACAAATGTATATTGGGATCAAAGCGTCGTAAGGAATAAGAAATTGGACTTGCAGAGCAAGCTGGTTTGCTTTTACTCATACAAGGGCGGTGTTGGCAGAACTACTACGATGGTGATGTCAGCGATTGAAATGGCAAAACGGGGTAAAAAGATCGTCATGATTGATTTTGATCTGGAAGCTCCGGGAGTGGCGAGTATATTTCCTGATGAAAGCGTTTCACAATATGGTATTTTGGATTATTTGATTGAAAGTGGTGTGTACGAAAGTGATATTCAGATAGATGAATATATGTATCCTGTTAGTGATTACTGTCATGTAGATCAGGCTGGAGGGGAAATATACGTTATTCCTGCCTATGGAAAAGTGGTAGATGATGATCCCAAGCTTTATCGAAAGTGTTTAATGAGATTTAACCTGGATATGCCAGTCTATATGGAGAGAAGTACACCGATTGACGGATTATTGAAAAAAATAGATGCATTTGTTAAACCGGATTATATTTTTATAGATACGCGTTCAGGGTTACATCAAATTGGCGGTATCACTTTATCAAGATATGCTGATATGGCCGTTTTATTTTTCTATGGGAGCCGTCAAAATGTAGAGGGAATGAAAATGGTGCTGCCAATTTTGAAAAGTAATGAAACGCCATTTGTTTTAATTAATTCAAAAGTTCCTGCTAATGATGAAGTAGCGGCAATTGAGAGGAGGATATATTTAGAAGGAGCATATAATGCTTTGAGTATTTGTGATACGCAGTATCACGAAGGAGATATCCTGATAGACGACGAATCAGGAGAGCATTATCCGAAGGAAGTTCCATATAATGATTCTTTAGAGGTTGTAGCTAATATGGAGCAGTTTAAGAAAGCATACGAGGAGCAGAAAAGCAATTATAGAGAGATTGCTAATGTTCTGGAAGATACCCTTTCGGAAGAAATGGAAGACAGGAGTGTGTCGGTAATTTGCGATGCAGGGCAGGACTATATTGTCGATGCGTTTTCTGAGATTATGAATGGGTTGGAAACGGCGGCTGCAGAGGAAGAATTTTCTACAGAACAAAGTTTATGTAGTAATTTTTATCCATTAAAAGGGTATACGTTTATTTTCGACACGAGAAAGTTTCTTATATTAGGTCAAAAAGGTGTCGGGAAAACAGCATTATTCAGTGCATTGAAAAATAATAATTATGCAAAAGCACTTGCAAAGTATCTACAAGTAGGAATAGCTCAATATGAGCATACAAAATGGATTGTAGGAACTTCTCAAGAGTCTGATTTTTCAGATATTTTCCGTTGCTTGAAAAACGAGGAACAGATCAGTACATTTCTGCTGTATGAAGCAATTGATGTCTTGATAAAAAGTGACTCTGATTTAAAAAGACTGGCAGAAAGCAGCGAAGTATGCTGGCTGTTTTCAAAAGAGATTGACATCGAACAGTGCAAGAAATTGACAGATGAGTCTGCTTTTTATCTTAGTCAGTTATTGCGGAAAATGAATCAACAGCTACAGGAAAAGAATATTGTGGTAACGATTATTTATGATGCTTTGGACAGGATTGTACCGTCAAAAGAGAGAAGCAAATTGGTCAGCGCGCTTATTGATATGTGGTACAGGTATGAAGGCACGGTTCAGAATATTCGAAGTAAAATTTTTCTAAGACAAGATATTTATGACAGAGAAGTGGTTGTAGCAGATAAAGTAAAATTAAAAAATTACTCGGTTACGCTGGGATGGGCATATGATCAATTATTTGCAATGGTATGGAAAAGAGTAATTAATAAATCAGAGAAAATAAAGAATTTCTTTAAAGAAATAGCACCTCGTACTTTAGTAGAGTATGATGGACTAGGAAGTATCCCGATTATTGCTGAAGAAGAAAATCGGAAATTATTGGCGGCTTTGATAGGTTCTACGATGGGGGGCACAAAAAAAGCGTCAACATACAATTGGTTTCGCAATCGTCTTGCAGATACGCAGGGAATCATTGTACCTAGGAGTATGTTGGATATTTTTGCAAAAGCCGCATCAAAAGAGGCGGAATTAAGAAAGCCACCAGTATCGACAGTGTCTAAAAGTATAATTCGACCAAGATGCTTTGAAGATTCGTTGGAATTGGTTTCAAAAAACAGAGTATATGACTTGAAAGAAGAATATAAAGAATATTTGAATTTTTTAGATGATTTGAAAGACACCGTGCAGCGTTCACCAGTGGAGGAAGAGTTGCTGTGTACTGCGTTAGAAAAGTCGGGATTAAAGAATCCGAAAGCGGAAATTACAAATTTAATCAATATTGGAATACTTAGACCATACCAGAGACGGTTGTCAGATTCGATAAGGTATCATTTTCCAGATATATATTTAAAAGGTTTGGGACTGCAAAGAGCCGGCATGCGGTAGCGGTAATTGAAAACCGTTCAAAGCAGCCGGAGCGGTGGGGTGAAAAACTAAAACTTTCCCCTTGACAAATCTACTCAAAATCAGTATACTGCTTACTTGTAAGAAGCAAAGGCGTTTCACTTTTCCGAAGGTGGGACGTCTTTTTTTGTGCACAGGGGCGTACAGCGGAATATGCTGCCAAGGCAGCGTGCGTCCCGCGCGGCGAGTAGGAAATTTGTAAGCGGCGGAAGAATGTCGAAACAGGAGGTTTGCACATATATGATTTGTTCAACAGAATCAAAAGAAGGAGGTCTGCGCATGTACGATCTGGATTTACTGGAACATAAGGATACGGTGAACGAATTGCTGGCACGCTACGGCGTGAAGTTTGGTATTTATAAAAATAATCAGTTTAAGGAACAGCTTTTCCCGTTCGATGCGATTCCCAGAATTATCGAGAAAGAGGAATTTGCTTATCTGGAAAAAGGATTAAAGCAGCGTGTGATGGCGCTGAATCTATTTTTAAATGATATCTATGGAGATAAGAAAATTGTAAAGGATAAAGTCATTCCGGAGGAATTTATCTTCGCCTCCAGCGGCTATATGGCGGAGTGCGAGGGCGTTATGCCCGCGAAGGGAATCTATTCCCATATTTCGGGGATTGATCTGGTACAGGGAAAAGATAAGAACTGGTACATATTAGAGGACAATCTGCGTGTCCCCTCCGGCGCTTCGTATCCGATGATCGCCAGAGACCTGTGCAGGCGGAGCAGTCCTGCGACCTTTGAGCATGTCAAGTTAGAGGATAACCGCAATTATGCCGAGCTGCTGCGCAAAACGATGGACTTTGTCAATGTAGGCGGTCATACGGTCATCCTTACGCCGGGGCGGTACAATGCGGCTTATTTTGAGCATTCCTATCTGGCGGAAAGAACGGGAGCGCATCTGGTCAACGGTTCAGAACTGAAAGTGGAAGATGATAAGCTGTATTATGTGAATTACAGCGGCGAACTGGAACGGGTCGGAGCGGTCTACCGCAGGATATCCGACGAGTATCTTGACCCGATGAATTTCAATCCGGAATCAGTCATCGGCATCCCGCATATTTATGATGTTTTCCGCAAGGGGAATGTGGCACTGATCAACGCGCCGGGCAACGGCGTGGCGGACGATAAGGGAATCTATTATTTTGTGCCGGCCATGATACGCTATTATCTGGACGAAGAGCCTATCTTAAGTAACGCGCCGACCTATCTGCCTTTTTATGAAAAAGATATGCAATATGTGTTGGAGAATTTCGATAAACTGGTGTTAAAAGATGTGGCGGAGGCGGGCGGCTACGGCGTGGTGTTCGGTTCTTCCATGAGTGCGGCGCAGAAAGAAGATTTTATTGCTTTATTAAAAAGAGAACCGCGCAGGTTCATCGCGCAGGAAGTCATTGATTTTCTGGATATCGAGATCTTTGAGGGGAACGAATGCGTTCCGCGCAAAGCGGATCTGCGGGCGTTCGTACTAATCGCGGATGAGCCGCTTGTCTGGAAAAGCGGGCTGACGCGTTTTTCCAGAAATCCGGATTCTTTTATCGTCAATTCATCACAGGGAGGAGGTTTCAAGGACACATGGGTGTTATCTCAGTAGAACAGATCAACAGATTATTCTGGTTAGGCAGGTATTCGGAGCGGGTATATACCACGCTGCGGCTGTATTCAAACAGTTTTGACAATATGATAGACAAGAAGGTCTATCATTATGAAGATTTCTGCCGGATGATCGATATCCCGGATATTTACGGGTCGAAGGAAAAATTCAAGGAAAGCTATCCTTTCGATGAAACAAACCCCGATTCCATCCTCAGCAATCTGGACAGGGCCTATGATAATGCCATCGTACTGCGGGAAGAAATCGGTTCGGAGACTCTTTCCTATATCCAGCTGGCGATCTACGATATGAACAAGGCCAAGATCAGCCGTGCGCCGCTTATCGAGATGCAGAGGGTCATTGATAATATTCTGGCATTCTGGGGCATTGCCGATGATATCATTGAAAGCGAACAAATCAGAAATATTATTAAGATTGGCAAAAGGATCGAGCGCATTGATTTATATGCCAGACTCGGTATGGGCAGAAAGGAACTGGTGCGGGAGATCAACCGCATGACGCACCGCATCGAGCGCTGCGGCATCAGATATGATAAAGAAAAAACAGAATCGCTAAAGGAACTTGTGCAGGCACCCGAAATCAATTATTATAAGATTGTGGACGAAGTAGAAGCAGTCTGCAATGTTTGATAAGGGGCGGTCAGCTTGAAAAATTTATTCTTTGATTACAGGATGCGGATTTCCTATACCGAGCCCGTAGGCGTATGCCATTATACGATACGCTGTATTCCGGCGGCAACTGAAAACCAGCGGCTGGTGCAGATGGAAATGGAGATCATGCCCGAAGATAAGCATACGCTGGGAGTGGACTCTTTCGGCAACCGGCTGATAACCGGGCGGGTGGATGCGGATCATGACTCGTTTGTATTTCATATCCAGGGCGAGGTGCAGACAGGGCTTTGCGGGTATGAAGAAGCGGCAGGAGAGGAAAAGACGGCGCTTTATAAATATCCTTCTAAATTGACGACGCCGGGGACAGGTCTTAAAGCTTATTATGAGAGTCTGGTCTTTACGGAAGGCATGTCTGATTATGAGAAAGCGGTCTTTATGATGCACCGTTTATATAACGATTTTATTTATGAAAAAGGCGTAACGGGTGTGGAGACTACCGCGGAAGAAACCTGGAATATCGGCAAAGGAGTCTGTCAGGATTATGCCCATATCCTCATAGCCCTCTGTCGTCTGGCGGGGATTCCGGCCCGCTATATAACGGGCATGATGGTCGGGGAAGGCTACAGCCACGCATGGATTGAAATCCTCAGTGAAGGAAAATGGTATGCGTTAGACCCGACAAATGATTTGATCGTGGAGGATGAACATATCAAGATCGGCAGCGGTCGTGACGCCGCAGACTGTATGATCAACAGAGGCATCATGAAAGGCGGCGGCAGGCAGGATATGACTGTTACCGTGAAGGTGACGGAAAAGTAACGTGAGAAGAAGTTCTAACACTCATACCAGAGTATGCTTTACAAAGCGGAAATGCAGTAATGACACGACTGTCATTTAAAAGGGAGAATGAGAGATTATTATGATCCAGACGATAGCATCCGTGGGACTTCCCGTGGATGAAACATTACAGATAAAAAAGAACCGCCTGATACCGAATGGCGGAATAACAGGTAAAGAGAAAAGGATCAGTATTGTCACGGGAATCCATGGAGACGAACTGGAAGGACAGTATGTGTGCTTTGAACTGATCCGCAGAATAGAGGCGCAGAAAGAGAAACTGACGGGTATCGTGGATATCTATCCGGCGATGAACCCGCTGGGAATTGATTCCATTACCCGCGGGATTCCGGCTTTTGATCTGGACATGAACCGTCTTTTTCCGGGCAATGAAGATGGGGATATGACGGAATATCTGGCGGCGAAGATTATAGAGGATATCGAAGGTTCCGATGTGTGTGTGGATATCCATGCCAGCAATATCTATCTGACGGAAATCCCGCAGATCCGTATCAATGAATTACATAAAGAAAAACTGGTGCCTTTAGCGGCCATGACGAATGTGGATTTTATCTGGGTGCATGGGGCCAGTACAGTGTTGGAATCTACGTTTGCCTACAGCTTAAACAGCAGGGATGTGCCTACGTTAGTCGTGGAGATGGGCGTAGGGATGCGCATTACCCAGAGTTACTGCGAGCAGCTTACGGATGGCATCATGAACCTGATGCGGGAGATGGGAATCTGGCAGGGAGAGACGAAGAAACCCCGCGTACCCATTATTTCCGAGGATGCGGAGGACGTGTGCTTTTTAAACGCCAGTACGGCCGGGGTTTTCATTCCGCATGTGAAACATTGGGAAAAGTTGAAAAAGGGAGATCACATCGGCAGTATCATAGACCCGTTAAAAGGCGCCGTATTAGATAAGATACTTTCTCCTATCGACGGCATTTTATTCACCATCAGGGAGTACCCTATTGTGGACGCGGGGTCGTTGATCGGCAGACTGTTACGGGCGGAGCGTGAGAAGAAGTTCTAAGTTTCATGCCGGAAAATGCGGCGTGCAGTCACATGGCAATTTCCCAGATAAAATGAATCATGGAGGCCAGGTTGAAAAATCAAAGATTTTTCAACCGCGAATTTGTTCCTTTCAGTCACAAATATCGCAGGCTGAGAGAAAGGCATGGTTATTAGATTGAAAAAGACAGTTTTATACGAGACGGAATCTTTATATAGAGATAATTTCCGGGTGAGCGGCTATGTGTTCGGACAGGGCGAAAAGTCGGCCTGTATCCTGGGAAATATCCGCGGCAACGAGGTACAGCAGTTATATGTCTGCTCGCAGCTTGTCAAACGCTTAAAGGAAATGGAGGCGGCGGGTAAGATCACGGAAGGATGCCAGATCATGGTAATCCCTTCCGCAAACCCTTATTCCATGAATATCGGCAAGCGGTTCTGGCCCACGGATAACACGGACATCAACAGAATGTTTCCGGGATATGACAAAGGCGAGACGACACAGCGGATCGCGGCGGGAATCTTTGAGGCAATTCAGGGATATACTTATGGTATTCAGTTATCCTCTTTTTATATGCCGGGGAATTTCACACCTCATGTGCGGATGATGAAGACTGGATTTGAAGATGTGGAACTGGCCAGGAAATTCGGTATGCCCTATGTGGTGGTGAGAAATACCCGTCCTTATGATACGACTACCTTAAATTATAACTGGCAGATATGGGAGACACATGCTTTCAGCCTTTATACGACAACGACCGTCAGCATTGATAAAGAAAGCGCGTCCGCGGCAATCCGCAGTATCCTGACCTTTTTATCCAAGGAAGGGATTGTCGAGTATCATGGACATGAAGGGTATATTTCCCATGTGGTAGAGGATACGGATATGGTATCGGTGCGCACGGGCGTATCGGGTATCTTCGAGGCCGCGGTCAAGGTAGGCGATGAGGTTTTAAAAGGGCAGTTGCTGGCCAGAATCCTTGACCCTTACGAGGGCGAAGTCAAGGCAGTCTTAGATTCTCCAGTGGACGGGATTGTGTTCTTTGCCCATAACGAGCCGCTGACTTATGCGGATACGGCGGTGTTTAAGCTGATATATAGGGGAATGTAAAAATAGATGCAAAAAATCTTCTGCTTGACAACGAATAAGACAAGTGGTATAAAGGAAGAAAATAAAAAGCGACGAAAAACAAAGGTGTTTGGATGGATTCCAGATACCTTTCTTTTTTTGTCAGAAAAAGGTGGTAAGATGATAAAACTGGAAAATGTGAATAAATATTTTGGCGATCTGCATGTATTGAAAGATGTGAACCTGACGGTAGAGGAAGGAGAGAAACTGGTCATTATCGGGCCTTCCGGTTCGGGAAAATCTACGACGGTACGTTGCATGAATTTTCTGGAAGAACCGACAAGCGGACATGTCTATATCGATGGCCGGGAACTGACAAGCAGGAATAAAATTTCAATCGTCAGGGAAACAACGTCTATGGTGTTTCAGCAGTTTAATCTGTATCCACATATGACGGTCATGAAAAACCTCACGCTGGCGCCTATGAAACTGCATCATAAATCCAGACAGGAAGCGGAAAAACTGGCCTATCACTATTTGGATGTCGTAGGACTGCGGGATAAAGCGGATGTTTATCCGACGACACTCTCCGGCGGACAGCAGCAGAGGATCGCGATCGCCAGAGCACTTTGCGCGGAAACGAAAATCATACTTTTCGATGAGCCTACATCAGCGTTAGACCCGGAGACCATTCAGGAAGTTTTGGATGTCATGATAAAACTGGCGAAAGAAAATATCACTATGGTAGTGGTTACGCATGAAATGGGATTTGCCAGACAGGTTGCAGACCGTATCGTTTTTATGGCTGACGGACAGATTGTCGAAGAGGGAACACCGGATCACTTCTTTGATAATCCGACGAATGAGAGAGTGAAACAGTTCCTCGGAAAAATTATCAGGTAATAAGTCCGGGATGCCGGAATCAGACAGGTACGGCATAAGGCTTATTATATAAATACGGATCTATGTAGGCGCTGCACATAAATCCGGAAGAAGGCTTGCATGTCATGGGGAAGCCAGAAGCGGCAGCGCAGAAATGAGGAGAAGAGTTATGAAAAAGAAAATGGTGGCATTAACATTAGCAGCGGTTATGAGTATGACGCTGTTAGCAGGCTGCGGCGGAGAGAAAGCCACAGAATCTTCCGCAGAACCGGTAGTAGAAGAATCAGCACCAGAGACAGAAGAAACGACGGGAGAAACTGTACCGGAAGAAACAGGTGCTGCAGAAGCAGATTCCACAGAAGAGAACGAAGGAACGCTGGCCACAGATGTACAGGCAATCGTTGACAGAGGTGTGTTAAGAGTAGGCGTTAAAAACGCAGTCGTAGGTTTTGGCTATGAAGACCCGCTGACGGGAGAATATAGCGGAATGGAGATTGACCTTGCTAATAAGATCGCAGAGAGCCTCGGCGTGGATGTAGAATTTACGACTGTTACGGCGGCGACCAGAACAGAACTTCTTGATTCCGGCGATATTGACTGCGTATTGGCAACTTTTACTATCACGGATGAAAGAAAGCTGAGCTGGGATTTCACAACGCCGTATTTTACAGACCATGTCGGCGTACTTGTTGAAGATGTTTCCGGCATTACAGACCTTACAGGTCTTGTAGATAAGTCGGTAGGCGTTTCCAGTGGTTCCACATCCGCAAAATCTCTGGTAGAGGCGATGATCGAGGCCGGATTGGTAGATGGAGAAGGTTATGATGCGGAGACATTTGATCCGGCGACATGGACAACGGGAGTATCTTTTAAGCAGTACGAAGATTATCCAACGATATCAACAGCGCTCAGCGCGGGTGAGGTGGATGCCTTCTGTGTAGATAAATCCATTCTGGCTATCTATAATACGGATGGACGTTCTTACATAGCCGAAGAGTTTGCACCGCAGGAATACGGTGTGGCAACGAAAAAAGATTCGGGGTTGTCAGCGTATGTTGAAGAACTGGTTACGGGATGGTTATCCGACGGAACAATCGATGGATTTATTAATGATTACGGACTGAATTAATGACTTGAACTGATGAAATAAACAGGTCAAATACCCCGCAGTTTGCTGTGAGGTATTTGACTTCATCCGTTCAAACGGCTTTTGGCGGTATAGAAAGCGGAAACGAGGTGGGATATGTCGGGTTTATTATCTTCCAGAGCGTGGGAAAAAGTATGGATGTTTCGGCAGACATTTCTGCTGGGACTCGGAAATACGGTAAAAGTAGCTTTTCTTGGACTTTTATTGGCGTTAGTCTTGGGCATTGTCTTTGGCCTTATGGCAACAAGTGAGAAAAAGATATTAAGAGCGATAGCAAGAGTATATGTAGAAGTGATACAAAATACGCCGCTTTTATTGCAGCTTTGTTTTTTGTATTACGCGTTTGCCTTTTCCTCTCACAGCCTGGGTATTATTTTTTCAGGCATGATCTCGCTCGGAATCTACCATGGCGCGTATATCGCGGAGGTGGTCAGAGCAGGAATCGAGTCGATTCCCAAAGGGCAGTTTGAGGCAGCGAAATCACAGGGTTTTCCTTATGTGCAGAGAATGTATTACATTATCATTCCGCAGAGTATCAAAATCATATTGCCGCCATTAGTCAATCAGGTCGTGAATATCATTAAAAATACTTCCTGCCTGTACCTGATTGGAGGTGCCGATTTGATTTCTCTTACTTATAGTTTTGTGACAGGAGAAAATACAGGAGGCGCCTACGCTCCTGCTTATCTGGTGAGCGGTATGTTGTTCTTCCTCATCTGCTTTCCGCTTTCCACGTTGGCGAGCGTATGGGAGAACTCTTTGAAGAAAAGAGAGCGGCGGATTGTTGTCAGGAAGAAGACCGCTTTGGAAGGGAAGGTGTAGCTATGGATACATTAGGTGCAAGTTTATCCATTTTGACGCAGGCTCCTATCTGGATCTATATTTTAAAAGGTGTTGCCTTTACGCTGATTATTTCGGTAATCGCCGTGTTCTTTGGAATTGTTATCGGTTCAATACTGGCGCTTTTTCGCAATTATTGTAACAAAGGGCCTAATAAGATATTGAAATGGTTTGCCATAGCCTATATTGAAGTTTTCCGGAATACGCCGCTTCTTTTGTGGATATTTATCTGTCTGGTATTCTGTCCCTGCCCGGATTTTTTTGCAAGGAAAATGTTTGGCCTGACGACAGTGGAAATGAAACTTTTATTTAAAGCGGCGGTCGCTTTGATCTTATTTACTTCTTCCGTAATTGCAGAGATTGTCAGGGGCGGGCTTAATTCTGTGGCGCACGGTCAGTTTGAGGCGGGGCATTCGCAGGGGTTTCATATTGTACAGGTTATGATCTATATTGTACTTCCGCAGGCCTATCACAATATCGTACCGACCTTGCTCAGCCAAGTCATCACTACGGTAAAAGACTCATCTTATCTTGCAAATGTAGCGGTGATCGAGCTGATGTCCAGAGTAAAAAAACTGTTGTCTTCTGCACAGATGTACAACGGAACCGGTTCTATCCATGTATCGGACGTATTTGTTTTGTTCGGGGCAGCAGCGGTCATTTATTTCATTATTAATTTTACCCTATCATGCATAGTCCGTTCTATCCGCGTGAAAGCATAGCCGGAAGGACATGATTGGGAGAGAGGAAACAGGTTATGAGTGCGAAGCAATACGTGATTACCATATCCAGGCAGTTTGCCAGCCTGGGGAGAACGATTGGAAAAAATATGGCAAAAGAACTGGGTATTGGGTTTTATGACAGGGATATCGTAGAAGAAACGGCAAGGAGAATGCATCTGCCCATTCCGGAAGTGAGTAAAGAAGAAGAAAAGGCCGGATCTATCTTTGCCAACAGGAAATATCCGCTTGGTATGGGACTTATCAGCATGAAACAGGAAATCTTTCACGTACAGTCTAATATCATCAGAGATCTGGCGAAAAAAGAGTCCTGTATTATTGTAGGAAGATGCGCGGATGTGTTGTTGAAAGACTATACAAACGTTTTTAATATCTATATATATGCGCCCTATGAAGCCAGATTGAGAAATTGTGTGGAGAGTCTGGGAATGGATGAAAAGACGGCCAGAAACATGATACGCGAGGTGGACAGAGCAAGGGAACTGTACAGACTGCGTTATTGTGAGGGCGTCAAAGAAGTATTCGACCATAGAGATTTCATGATTGATTCTTCACGCTTCGGCGCTGAAAAAACGGCGCAGATTCTTTGTGGAGTAGTGAGAATGGCATTATGCTGAAAGATAAAAGGAAACATGAAAAAGCTGAATATGGCATGGGACATATAACGATTCCGAGAATCGGGATGCGGATTATAAAATCCGGGATTGCCACGGCGCTTTGTTTTGTTGTGGCCTATTTCCGGAGGGGCAATGGCATCGTTTTCTATTCTCTGCTGTCTGCGCTGTGGTGTATGCAGGGATATCGGACGAATACGAAAAAAAATGCGTTACAGCGTCTGTCCGGAACCGTAATCGGAGCTTTGTACGGTTTGGTATTCATATTGCTCATAGAGCGGTGCGGCGTGCCGACGACAAAAGAATTTTTTCTGCAGGCGGTATTTGTATCCTTTTTCATTATCATTGTGTTGTATACAACGGTGCTTCTGGGGCAGAAGCAGGCATCATATTTTTCCTGTGTCGTATTCCTGAGTATTGCGGTGAATCATATGGCGGATGCCAATCCGTATATTTTCGTGTGGAACAGGTTTTTGGATACCTGTATCGGCATTGTGATAGGGGTGTCTGTTAATGACTTTTATCTGCCGATTAAAAAAAAGAAGGATATTTTGTTTATCTCCGGACTGGATGATACACTTTTAAATAAAAACTGTAACCTGACGGACTATACGCGGGTAGAACTGAACCGGATGTTAGAAGAAGGACTTCAGTTTACCGTTTCCACGATGCGCACGCCCGCATCCCTAATGGAACCGGTGCGTGATATTCAGATAAAACTTCCGGTTATTGCTATGGATGGCGCAGTCTTATATGATATGAAAGAAAAGATGTACCGTAAAGTCTATGTGATTTCAGCCTCTACTTCACAGAAAGTATTGTCACTAATCAGAGAAGCAGGGGCAAACTGTTTTAGTAATGTCATAGTAGATGACATGCTTGTCATATACTATGCAGAGTGCCCTGACAGGGTGTATAATGAACTGGTAGCGACTTTGCGCAGGTCACCCTTTAGAAATTACGTAAAGAGAGAATTTCCGGCGGATGAGGAAGTTGTCTATTTTATGATTCTCGATAAAGAGCAGACCGTGGAAAATCTTTACAGCCTGTTACAAAAAAGCGGTTATGACAAGGAATTAAAGATATTGAAGTATGCAGCCAAAGATTATCCAGGATACTATTATATGAAAATTTATAATAAGAACGCGACTAAAGAGAATATGATGGAATATTTGAAGAAAATAACAGGTTTGAATCAGACAGTTACGTTTGGGACGATTCCGGGACGTTATAATGTGACCGTGAAAGAAGGCGATGTTGATAAAGTAGTACATGTGGTGAAACGGTATTTTGAATATGGAGTCAAGCCGCGTAATAATTAAAAAAATGATGAGAACAAAGAGAATGAATAAGAATGGGGGATTATTATGAAGATTTCAAGAAGTAAAGTTGCAATCGTAGGCTGTGGGCTGGTGGGTTCCACTACGGCATTCAGTCTGATCACGCAGGGAGTCTGCGACGAGGTTCTGATGATTGATATCAATAAGGAACGCGCCTATGGAGAAATGCTTGATCTGCAGGACTCTATAGAGTATCTTAACCGCAATGTGAAAGTAAAGACCGGAGAATACAGCGACTGCGGGGATGTGGACATCATTGTGATAACAGCCGGAGCGCCGCCGAAGCAGGGCCAGACAAGGCTAGATACTCTGGAAGTCAGCGCGAAAATCTGTAAATCCATTATCGAACCTATTATGAAAAGCGGGTTTGACGGGATTTTTCTGGTGATCTCCAATCCGGTGGATATCATTACACACTATGTAAAAATTCTATCGGGACTGCCGAAAAATCAGGTAATCGGCACAGGAACGGCCATTGATTCCGCGAGATTGCAGAATATGATCGCCCAGCTTGTCAAAGTAGACCCCAGAAGCGTTCATGCCTATTCTATGGGCGAACATGGCGACTCGCAGATGGTTCCCTGGTCAACCGTGACGGTGGCGGGCAAACCTTTTTATGATGTGGTGGCCGATAATAAAGAACTGGTCGGCGAGGTTGATCTGGAAGACCTGCTTTATAAGATTACGCAGGAAGGATGGGAGATACTGAACCGGAAAGGAACTACCTACTATGGGATTGCGACTACCTGCGCGGGGATCATCAAGGCAATTCTCAATGATGAAAACCGCATCATCCCGGTATCGACATTGTTGGAAGGCGAATACGGCGAGAAAGATGTTTATGCGGGTGTGCCCGTGGTCTTAAACCGCAGCGGGGTGGCGGATGTCCTGGAAATCCATATGACGCCGGGAGAACTGGCAAGGTTTAAGGAATCGGTCGGCGTGATCAGGGAGTACACCGGGAAGTTACTGGAAAGTGTTGATTTTGAAAAATAGATGCCGGTGAGGGAGATATCCGGTCATACGAGCACAGTGCCGGCATGAGACAGGGAGAACCGATAGAAAGTCCAATCGGTTCTTCTTTTTGTCGTTTTTGCTGTAATCAGAAAAGTTAATAAACAGATCCTCGTAGATATTGACCTTGATAGTGGAATCAAAAGGATATTGAACGCTTATAATATTGCCTTCAAAGTAATGGACAGTTACAATCTTTCGCTGGGAATCCACGATTCAGTACTCCCCGTCCGATACTGCAGCGGTGTTATGCCAAACTGTTTCTTAAATGCTTTTTGAAAATGGCTTTGGGAAGAAAAGCACAGGTAATTGCTGATCTGGGCCAGTGTCTTATCGGAATGTGCCAGCAGGTTTTTCGCTTCTTCCAATCGGCACCGCAGGATGAATGCGCCTACAGGAAACCCCAGCATATCTTTAAAATATTTGGAAAAATAGGTTCTGCTGAATCCGACATAACTGGCCACGTCTGTAACAGAAAGCGGCTGGTTGATATTTCTGCGTATATACTGAATGGATTTCTGGCAGACGCCATCTGCTGCGGGGGATACTTGTTTGGCCTGTACTTTCTGTGTAAAATCTGACAGGATTGTCATATGAAGATTTTTAAGTAATATCTGATTATCTGTTTTTTCTGCCAGGGATATATAATAATCCGATGTCTGATAGGCGGTTTCAAAATCAAGTCCGCCGGCAATCGCGGAACGTGTCGCCAGAGTTGTTGTGACAATAATGCTGTTTTTCAGCGCCCGGACAGCATCCGGCGCGTAGTCGCCTGTTTTATAGTCTGTGTTTTCGGGAATCAGACTCTGGATATAATCCAGATCGCCTCTTTCTACAGCATGAAATATCATCTGTTCCAGATGATAAGACTCATTGTAGTCCATATCTTCCATCGATTCATATATTTTATTTGTTATCTGAACCACATGCTCATTATTCATCTCAATAGCCATGCCTTTCTCTCAGCCTGCAATATTCTCAATCCTCTATAATAAACTAATATAATACAAATATATAATAAAAAATACAAAAGTACAATAGCAGAACTTTTTAAAATGCTATAGTTTTCACAACAAGCATGAAAGGAGTTCTTATATGGAACGTGATATGAAAGCAATGATCAGGGAAATGACATTGGAGGAGAAGGCGGGCCTTTGTTCTGGGTTTGATTTCTGGAATACAAAAGCGGTAGAACGGCTTGGCATCCCTTCTGTGATGATGTCTGATGGCCCTCATGGTCTGCGTAAGCAGGAAAATGAAGCCGACCATCTGGGGATGAAAGAAAGCATTAAAGCTGTCTGTTTTCCGGCCGCCTGTGCTACAGCCGCCAGTTTTGATCCGGATCTTCTGGAAAAAATGGGGGAGACGATCGGCAATGAATGTCAGGCGGAGAAACTGTCAATTATTCTTGGGCCGGGCATGAATATTAAGAGGAGCCCTCTTTGCGGGCGGAACTTTGAATATTTTTCTGAAGATCCTTATCTGGCCGGTAAACTTGCTTCTGCATTTGTCAAGGGTGTACAGTCCAAAAATATTGGCACGAGCCTGAAGCATTTTGCGGTAAACAATCAGGAAACCAACCGGATGAGCATTTCTTCCAATCTTTCTGAACGTGCTTTGCGGGAAATCTATCTGAGAGGTTTTGAAGAGGTCGTTAAGACGGCGCAGCCGAAAACGGTTATGTGCAGTTACAATAAGATCAATGGTGTTTACGCTTCTGAAAATGAATATCTTCTGAATCAGATTCTCCGTAAAGAATGGGGATTCAAAGGTTATGTCGTAACAGACTGGGGAGCAATAGCAGACAGGATAAAAGGCCTTAAGGCCGGTGTGGAACTGGAGATGCCTGCCTCTGGTGGTGTAAGCGATAATAAGATTGTAGAAGCGGTGAAAGATGGAAGTCTGGAGGAAACGGTTCTGGACAGAGCTGTTGAAAGAATGCTGAAGGTACTGTTTTCTTACGTCGATCATGTGGATGAGTCTGTTGTATTTGACAGGGAAAAAGACCATAAAATCGCGGAAGATATCGCGGCGGAATGCGCGGTTCTTTTGAAAAACGACGGTGTCCTGCCTTTACAGTCTTCTGAAAAAATATTATATGTCGGGGAATATGCAGAAAATCCGAGATTTCAAGGAGGTGGTTCCAGCCATATCAATGTCTGCAAAGTTACTTCCGCGTTGGAATCAGCGAAAGAGAAAGGCCGCAACATATCATATCGGAAGGGTTTTTCCGGAACAACGGATGAATTATATGATATGGAGAGCGTATATGAAGAAGCGAAAAGTGCAGATAAAGTGGTGATTTTTGCGGGACTGCCTGATTCCTACGAAACAGAAGGAGTTGACAGGACCAGTATGCAGATGCCGGCAGTCCAGAATGAAGTGATCAAAAAAATTGCCGCAATCAATCCTCATACCGTGGTGGTCCTTCATAATGGCAGCAGTATCGAATGCCCGTGGGCGGATGATGTGGCGGCTATTCTGGAAATGTATTTAGGCGGCCAGGGCGTAGGCGAAGCAACAGACCGTCTGCTTTTTGGAGATGCCAACCCAAGCGGCAGATTGCCGGAAACCTTCCCCTATCGTTTGCAGGATAATCCAAGTTACCTTAATTTCCCCGGCAATGGAAGACGGACCAATTATGCGGAAGACATTTATGTAGGATACCGCTATTATGACGCCAAAGAAATCCCTGTCAGATGGGCATTCGGACACGGACTTTCCTACACGGATTTTGCGTATTCAAACTTGCGGTTTTCTACATCTGTATTACGGGATGATGAAGTACTATCTGTATCAATAGATGTAAAAAACACGGGAGCAGTAAAAGGAAAAGAAACTGTCCAGCTTTATATTTCTGACCAGACAAAGTCAGTCGAAAGAGAGAAAAAGGCGCTGCGGGGATTCCGGAAGATTGCCCTTGAGCCGGGAGAAACAAAAACTGTGCTATTCCAGATTAATGCGCAGGATCTGGCTTATTATAACGAAGACATCAAAGACTGGTATGTATCCAGCGGAAACTATGACATACATATCGCACATGCCAGCGATGATATCCGCCTTTCCGGAACGATAGAATATCAAAATTCCGTACGCCTGCCGCTGAGAGTCGATTCGACTACTACGTTTAAGGCTCTGATAGAAGATGACCGCTCACGTGATTTTGCCAACAGTATCATTGCAGAAGGCTTAAAGCATTCTTCCATTGCAAAAGAGTCCGCCTCTATTTCTTCGCCGGAGGAAATTGCCATGATGACGGCTATGATGGAGGCCATGCCCATCAAGTCGCTGATCAGCTTTGGCGTTTTGACAGAAGAGCAGGGGGATCTGCTTATCAGCAAACTGGACGGTTTAAAATAAAAGGAGAGAGAAATGAAGAAAACAGATGAAATAAATGAAAAAAACGTGCCTTTCGGCGCCCGTGAAAAAATGCCGTTCTGGTACAGTCTGACCTGGTCTTCCAGGGCCGTTTCCGCGGCGATCAATGTCATGCTTGTCGCATATGTCACTTTTTATTGTACAGATGTACTCGGTCTGAACGCAACGATTGTCGGAACGATGCTTTTGGGTTCCAAAGTGATAGATGCTATTACAGATATCTGTGCCGGATATATTATTGATAAAACGCATACACGTATTGGAAAAGCAAGGCCATATGAAGTTTTTATTGTCGGTGAATGGATTCTGACGATCATGCTTTTCGCAACCCCGAATTTTGGAACGACTTTGCAGTACGCATGGACATTTATCATTTATATTTTAATTAATGCCATCTGTAATACTGCACTTGGCGCATCCGATTCCGTATATATGGCGAGGGCTTTTTCAACGGAAAAGAACAGAATGAAAGCAATGTCTATCAATGGGTTCTTTGTCATGATCCTTAGTATTGTATTTACTATCATTGTTCCGCAGTTTATAGATTCCGCGGGAACGGACAAAGGCGCGTGGACATCACTTGTGGCAATGCTGGCCATCCCCATGGCAGTAATCGGCATTCTGCGCTTTATCTTTGTTAAAGAAATTGTGACAGAATCTCCGGAAAAGAAAGAAGCCACGCAGGCTGTCAGTATGAAAGAAAGCGTCGGCGCACTCTTTAAGAATAAATATGCCTTAATTGTTATTGCGCTCATGTTTCTCTACGCGCTTTTGAATAATCTCGGAAGTGTTAATACTTATTATTTCAAATATGTGATCGGCGATATCGGGCAGATGTCACTGATGTCACTTACTTCCATGATCACACCGTTTGTTCTGATCGTCTATCCGATGGTCAATCGTAAGCTGGGATCATCCGGTGTGCTGCGGGTGTTTTCGGTTGCTGGGATTATTGGTATGGTTGTTCGTATTATCGGCGGGACCAACATGGTCACTATTATGATCGGCGCTGTTGGTCTTTCCCTTGCCAATGTTCCTATTGGTATGATGGTCAATAACTATTTGATTGAGTGTATGGATTATGGCGAGTGGAAAACAGGCGTCCGTGTAGAAGGTCTGATTGCCTCTACCACAAATTTTGCCAACAAACTTGGCGGCGGTGCAATGTCGGCAGTCATCGGTTTCATCATGGGAGCGGCAGGATATGATGGGACACTGGCGGTGCAGTCTGATTCTGCCATGACAGCCATTGTAACTCTTTTTAACTGGTTTCCGCTGATCTTGTTTATTATCATGTTAGTACTGGCGCTGGCCTATAAGATGGATAAGATCCGTCCGCAGATGATGGCTGATTTAGAAGCAAAACATAGTAAATAGAGATGGCAGGCCATCGAGGGGCAGGTGGATGAAAAGAACGATAGAGCATATAGAAGACCGAAAACGTGTCAGAGATCTATATGCTCTATTTTTTGCTAACCACTCGTAAACCAGCAATCGCATTGAAAAGTACTGCCAGTATGATTGCTGCAGGAAAAATGATAAGCATTCTGGACAATTCCGGGCAATCCGGGGCAACATAGCCAAGCAGAGAGATTATCACAGGGTGGAACAGGTAAATGGCAAGGGAGATACTTCCGAGATAAGAGAAAATATTTCCGGTTATTTCATTGGTGATCTTAACGCCTTTATCTGCAAAAGTGATGGAGATAGCAATAAATACACAGATAACAGTGATCACCATGCAGAGGGCCATCATGGACGGATCCAGAGGAAGAAAGCCGAAAATGATGGGAATGGCATAGCATACGATTTCTGTCACTTTTAAGGCAGTAGATGACGTATGTTTCAGTTCCAGTCTGGAAAGAGCGGCAGACAGATGATAGGCGAACATACCGACACACATGTCTCCCCAGGCTCTTATGTTTTGGATCAGATTTTGCGGGAATGTCCAGTTCATAGCCACTCCACTGATCATCAGAATAATAACAAGGATACCCACTAGAGCAAAGACAACAGTTTTTCCCTGCATTTTCTTTCTCAGAAATAATGCAATGGGGAACATAAACAGCATACAGATCAGCATGGCGGACAGATACCATTCGGGGACGATCAACATCGTTTCATAAGAGTTGGTCCAAAAAAATGCCATTTGTACCAGAAATATGCCCGGCAGACCTTTCAAAACAAGTGTTCTGAAGTTTCCCAGATCAAAAACCAGTAAAACAAGCAGTATGGCTATAGTGGCCGTGATATGTGCCGGTAATATGCCTTTTATTTTATTTTTCATAAAGTGCAGGGTTTCAGACATAATCTTACTGTTCTGGCGGCCGTTTACTTTTTCTATCGACTTTGCCAGAAAATATCCCGAAATTAAAAAGAAAAACTCAACTGCCAGAGCGCCGTTTTCAAAAAAATCAGCAATCGAATTATTCATTGACATCTGGACATGATAACCAACAACCAAAATACTGAACAAAAATCTGGCAAATTCTACGATTACATTACGGTTTCTCATTTGTGCATCCCCCATGATAACAGTTTTAAAATTAAATTTTGAGAAGAGCATACAGAAAAAAAGTAATCATGTAATGTAAAATACTGTATAGTTTTATAAAATACGGCATGATCAAAGGTTAAATTGTTATGATTGTGAGAAACGTTTACTGGATAAGATGATTTAACCAGAGATATAAAACGCCATTTTGCAATATAAAACAGTAATTTACAATAATGATACAGTAAAATATGGTAGATTTCTAACAAATAGCACAATAGTGGCAAACAATTTTTCTTGAGGAGGCATGATTTTGTGAGCAGACTGTATCATTTTTCAGAGGACGGAAATACCTGTGTGATCACCGATCCCAGAACGCCGCGGTACTGGTACAATTATTTATGGAATGAAAACGGGTATTGTGCGCAGATTGCCCAGACGGGGCAGGGACGCAGTTATTATATTGACGAAAAAACGAATATGTGCCGCATCAATCAGGGGGACAATCGGTTTGTCTATCTTCGTGATGAGGAAAGCGGAGCATTCTGGAATATCGGCAAAGGCCCATCCGACCAGCCGGTGGACAGCTATCAGTGCAGTCACAGTATATGGGATTCGGTAATTGAAACCGGCAGGGATAAAATAAACGCAAAGTGGCGGATTTTTGTCCCGCAGGATGCTTATCATGAGATGTGGAAACTGACAGTGCGCAATGAGGATGCCAGTGCGCGGACGATCAGCCTTTTCGCGGCTGTTTCCTTTGAACTGGAAGGGTTTTCTTATCCGCGTTATTATGAGATGTACCGCTGTCTGGAGACGGGATTTGACGAGCGGATGAACGGGGTGTTCTGCCAGTCCAGCCATCCTTTTGCCCCGCATAAAAGATATAACGGCTATCTGGCGTCCTCGGAAGAGGTGGCTGCTTATGATGGCGATCTGACGGTCTTCTGCGGCCCGACACAGACGCAGACGCGCCTCGATACTTCTCCGGTGGCGTTATTTGTCCGGCCGGAGATCGTGGCGGAGGGAAAGGATTGTACAGGGTCTGAGGCAGCGCTTTTCATTCCGGGCGGTGTGTTACAGCACAAGTTTACGCTGGCGGCGGGTGAGGAAAAAGAAATTTATATGGCTTTTGGAGTCTGCGAGTCCAGAGAAGAAGCCGTGGAAGTTGCCAGAAACTATCTTGATCAGGAGGCTTTCCGGAAAGAATACCGGCGGACAAAAGAGGCAGTTTTGCAAAAATATAATGCACTTTCGCTGCGCATACCGGATGAGAAGCTGGGTGTGCAGTTAAATTCATGGATTAAAAAGCAGGTGGACTTTTGCATCGTCGGGAAAAAGGGCGTGCGGGATAATTTACAGATTGCAGTCGCTCTGTTAAATTACAGGCCGGAGAAAGCAAAGGAGGAGATACTGGAATGTCTGCGTCATCAATTCAAGGATGGGCACACTGTGCTGACATGGTATCCTTATGATGATACGCGTTACTCTGACCAGCCCTTCTGGATCATATGGGCGGTCTGCGCTTTGATTCAGGAGACGGGAGACTTTACCATTCTGGAACAAAAACTTGCATGGCAGGATGGAGGAGAAGACACGGTATTAGAGCATATAAAGGCCGCCGCTGCCTGTCTGCTGGCTGAAAAAGGGCGTAACGGCCTTATTAAGATCCGTTTTGCGGATTGGAATGACGCTCTGAATATTACGACGGATGCGGAGGCGGAATCGGTCATGCTCTCTCATCAGACCTGTCTGGGGTTTCTGGAATTATCGAAATTGATGGAAATGGCGGGAGATGCCGGTTACGCCGCTTACATAAAAGAGCAGTATGAGATTTTAAAAGCGGCCATCAACGAACATGCGTGGGATGGGGACTGGTATGTCCGGGCTCTGACAAAAGATGGCAGGATTGGAAGTAAGGACAGTGGGGGAAGTCATATTTATCTGAATGCCCAGACGTGGGGGATACTTGGTGACGTAGTGCCAAAAGACCGCCTGAAACAGGTGGAAACGGCCATTGACAGTATGGAACAGGATTTTGGTTTTCCATTAAACCTGCCGCCGTATGACCATTATCTTCCCGAAACCGGAAGGATGTCCGGTATGCTGCCGGGATTATTTGAAAATGGCGGTGTCTACTGCCATGCCTCTGCCTTTAAGCTGCTTGCAGACTGTAAACTCGGACGGGCCAAAGAAGCGATCCGGACACTGAAAAAGATCATGCCGGACAGCGACCAGAATCCTTCGGAGAGATCGGGTGCGGAGCCTTATGTTTTTACAAACTGTTATGCAACGCATCCCAAATATTATGGAAAATCTTATCAGTCATGGACGACTGGCACATCGGCGTGGTCTCTGCGCTGTATGGTGGAAGGCATCCTTGGTGTGAAAAGGGATTATGCCGGGCTTAAATTAGAACCCTGTATGCCGGAGGAGTGGGATTCTGCGGAGATCACGCGGCAGTTTCGCGGAGCATGGTATCATATCGTTATCTGTAATCCGGATCACAAAAGTCATGGCTGCTCTTCCGTTACCGTGGACAACAGACGGATTGACGGCAACTTGATTCCGGATTACCGTGACGGCAAGGCGCATGAAGTGTGCGTGATCCTATAATTTACCGGGGCGCGTTCTGTTTCCGGTACTGCATGGGCGTAATGCCGTATTGTTTCTTAAAAAGATTCTGAAAATAGGACTGGCTGGAGAAGCAGAGATATGCGCTGATCTCGGAGAGAGATTTATTCGTAAAAGCCAGCATACTCCTGGCTTCTTCCAGTTTGCAGCGGGTAATATAAGCGCTGGCATGAATGCCGAGTTCCTGTTGGAATTTTTTGGTCACGTAGGAGGAACTCCGGTGGATATGCCGTGCAACATCTTCCAGTGTAATATGTTCGTTAATGTGCGTCTGGATGAAATTCATGCAGAAATAAATGTCGGAGGAGATTCCCTCCGGCTTTTTGGCCTCGCTGACCCGTTTACAGAAATCAAACTGCATGGCATACATGAGATTTCCGATCGCCTCTACGGTTGTCAGTTTTTCGCATTCCTGAATGTAGTAATCGACTAACTGATAGGTTTTTTCAATGTCCAGACCGCCGGGGATCGCTCCGTCGAATCCGGTTTTTACAGCGGCGGAAATAAAGAGGTTTTTCGCGTGGCGCAGCGGTGAGGCGGCGAGGGTTCCTTCATTCAGTACGGTGTGCATATTATTTTCAAAGAATGTTTTTAAGGACGCCGGGTTTCCGCTCTTTATTTTTTCCAACATAGTCTGTTCAAAAAAATAGGTGTTGTGATAGTCGCCATTTTCCAGCTTTTCCATGCGATTTATGGCGGCGGAGTTCTTGCGCTCGGCATCTTCAGCAGGGAAAATGGGATAAAGTTCTTCGATGTCCGCCTCCCGCCCGTTTAGGGCAACAAAGAGAAACAGCAGGTGCTTGCCAAGCTGGGAATGGCTTAGCGCAGGAATCTGGTAAAGAAGTTCTTCAAACTGTTCTTTGGCGGATAAGGGCACCATCATTTCTTTCATACATTTTCGCACGAGATCATCCGTCACGGCAAAACCGAAGATCGGGCCTAATATAACATCATAATCTGTGTTTTCCACATGAACGCGCCCATATTCCATATCCTGGGATAAGGAACAGAATGTAGGATTGTGTTCGAGAGGAAACACCTCAAAAGTCGTAGGCAGCTCTATTGATAAAGCTTCACCAAGCGAAGAATAGACCGGCTGTTCTTTTTCTAATAAAGAGACTGGAATCTGGGTCGCGACATAATAGGAACGGCAAAAAGCAATATAATCCATAAAAGCTTCCTCCATCGAATATTTCATGAAAATACAATATATATAGAATGTTACAATATTATCTTGAAAATTACAATATGAAAACAAAAATAAGATTTATCATTATTAAAAACATATGACAGGACAGTTGAAAAGGAGGATGCAATGAAACAGAGTATTTGGATTCATAAAGCAGAAGCAAACAAGGGAATATTGGATTATTCATGGCTTTTGGATGCTCCGGCCGGAAAACATGGATTTGTGAGAGAACAGAACGGCCATCTTTATTTTGCGGATGGTACCAGAGCCAGATTTCTGGGTTTTAACATGGCGACAAGGTCGGCGACACCGACACATGAGACTGCTGAAAAAATGGCGGAACGCTTTGCAACGATGGGTGTCAATATAATCCGCCTTCATGCGGCTGATGCGCCGATCGGAGAAGAACCCTGCAGCTGGTCGCAGACCAAAGAAGCCCCCCTGCTTGACTATGAAAGCGGGACTACTACAGAATTTAATAAAGAAGGACTGGATCGCTTTGATTATTTTGCGGCAAAGTTGAAGGAAAAGGGAATCTATCTGCATATTGACCTGATGGTTGCCAGACGCATGATCCCCGGCGACGGACTGGATTATCCGGGTTCTTTTCAGGAATGTGTGAAGATGTTCCCGATGATAAACGAACGGTTGATACAATTGCAGATGGAATATGCGCGCAAATTGCTGACGCATGTCAATCCTTATACCGGCCTTGCACTGGTCGATGACCCGGCGGTAGTGGTAGTCCAGATCAACAACGAGGAATCTGCGATCAAAGGAACTGGAGAAGTACAGAGCAATCCCGATCTTGTTCCCTATGAGGAAGAAGTAGTTCGGAAGTTTAACGCTTTTCTGCTTAATAAATATGATACCAGAGAAAAACTGAAAGAAGCGTGGACAGTGGACGGCGTATGCGCGCTGGATGATGATGAAGACCCGGTGAAAAATACTGTGCGCAGGGTACAGGGAAACTTTGTCCAGCCGGTCAATGATCCGAACGGTGACTGGAAAGGCAGCGACTGGATGCCTTCACCGGCAAGGTATGCAGATTTTATGGAATTTGGCATTGCGAATAACCGGCGGTTCTACAGGAGATTTAAGAATTTCCTGATCTCACTTGGCGTCAGAGTTCCGATCGCAGCCAGCAATCTGCTCGGCGGTGCGGCGGATGTCTATGGACATACGGACGGCGATATCATGGAGAACAATGCTTATTTTAATCATCCGCTTCTGCCGTTTCATGGTACGACATTTACGGTTGCAGGGCCGACGGAGTATGTCAGTGTCAATCCGCTGACGCTGCAGACCGGAGCGGGCAGTATTGCAACGACGATTCTTTCTCTGTCATCAGAAGCGGTTGTGGACAAAAAACCTTTTATGATCACGGAGTGGAACGAATACGGACTGCATCCCTTTCATTCCACGGCATTTGTACATACGATTGCCTACGCATGTCTGAATGACTGGGATGGGCTGATTCTGTATAATTATCAGACTTCGGAAAACTGGGATGACCAGCCTGCCGATGAAATCTTAAATGTATTCGATGCTTATAATGATCCGGCGGTTGCCTGTCAGTGGGGATTTATGGCCTCCATGTTCTTGAAAGGAATGGTGCAGACGGCAAAAAATAAAATTGATATTGTTTATACACAGGACGATCTTACGACACTTCCGAACTGGCAGGCTATGAACCACACCTTTGTGCCATATATATCGTCTCTTAGAAATGTCTTTATCGATGGCGGATCCAAATACCGCGGGGATGGAGACGTGGCCATTAATGCAGGATTTTTCAATGGCGGCGACTTAAGCGAAGCAAAGCACGGCGTATATTATGCCTGGTCGAAGTACAGGGATGCTTTCCGCAGAGCGGAAGATAAAAAGCGTCTTATATTGGCGGCCGAAGGAGCGGAAGAAATCGGGGATGGCATTTACCAGGGCGCGCAGCAGCTTGTCATCAATGACATCAATAATCTGGCAGGCACCGGCAATTACACGGAATATGCGAAAGTTCTGGATAAAGCCTTCAAGAAATGGGGCCTCTGGGATGAAAAGACGGGTTATGTAGATGGCAGACTGGTGTCGGATACAGGTGAGATCCGCTTTGACCCGGATCAGAAGCAGTTTGCAGTAAATACGCCGTACTGCGGATATTTTTCCGGCGCTCCGGGGGAAGTGATTCATCTTACGGATAAAATAAGTTTGCAGATCCAGAATGAGAGAATGTCTGTTTCTGTGATGGCAAAAGATGCGGAAGAGCTGGATACGGCAGCAGAGTTTATCTTAACAGCCATGGGTAAGACGGGATGCGATGAAACCACTTATGAAGCGGGGCAGCAGATGATGGGAGTAACCTTTACCAACGTGACGATAAAGGGAAAACTTTTTGCAGAAACTATCGAAGGCGTATTAAGGGTTAAGGCGAAAAAAGCCAGACTGGAGA
Organism: Ruminococcus sp.; assembly: GCA_023663085.1. Taxonomy (GTDB): domain Bacteria; phylum Bacillota; class Clostridia; order Lachnospirales; family Lachnospiraceae; genus UBA3282. The sequence goes on from JAMPIB010000001.1 coordinate 170,187, forward strand.
CATTAAATCCCATCGGGGAAGTCATTGATGCCGTAGAGGGAACGGCCAATGGAGAAGAGGTTTCCTTTGACTTGAAAGAATCGAAGGGTATCATGTTTCATCTTAGCATTGAAAAATAAAAATCAGGAGGAAAAAAGTTATGGCAAAAGCAAAAACACTTGGTCTGGATGCAGACGGTACGCAGAAAATGATGCGTACAGGCGACTACATGGCCGATATGGGCGGCCAGCTTGCACTTGGTATTATGGGGAATCTGGTAGGCCAGCTGACGTATTTTTACACGGATAAGGTAGGACTTGCGGTTGGCGGCGTCGGCGTAGCCATGATGATTGCGAAGGTATTAGATGCTTTTACGGATATTATCTTCGGACACTTTATTGACCGTATGAAAGGCGGTAAGGAGAAATATTACAAATGGCTGATCTATATGGGAATCCCGGCGGCGCTCATCACAGTCCTGCTCTTTACGGTTCCGGGTTCCATGGGAAGTCTGCCGGCGCTCATTTACGTCTGCATAACCAATATCCTTTTTACGGCTGTTATTTATACAATTATTTCTACGCCATATGCGGCGATCATGGTCATCCGTACCAACAGCCAGAATGAACGCAATAAAATAGGTGTTTTCCGTGCGGTCGGGAATTATGGCGCGGGCATGATCATAGCCATCGCAACGATACCGTTGACAAATGCTTTGGGCGGTGTTCAGAGTGCCTGGATCAAATATGGTGTGATCCTTGGTCTGGTGATCCTGCTTCTGTTTTTAGTAAGCTGGAATAATTTAAGAAAAGCAAAATTTGCAGATGAAGTTGGAGCAGAGGGTCAGGCAGAAGCCGCAGAAGAAGAAACAGGATCTTTTGCAGATTCGTTTGGCATGCTGATACATAACAAATATTGGGTTATCGTATTATTATTCAATCTGATCACACAGATCACCAATTCGCTGACCGGGTCGGCAGGAACTTATTACTGTAAATGGATTTTTGGCAATGATAACCTTGTAGCGATCCTTGGCGCAGGCGGTATGATCGCGACCGTGATAGGCTTTGTTCTTTCCAATCCTATCATTAATAAGATCGGCGTACGTAATACGATTTATTTTGGCCTTCTGGGAGCGGCAATTATGGCCGGTATCCGTTGTATCGCACCATCGAATTTTTATATGTATATGGTGACTGGTCTGATCGGCAGTTTTGTTCAGATCCCGCTTATGTGCCTGTATGGGGTTTTGCTGGCAATGGCTGTAGACTATAATGAATGGAAATATGGCAAACGTCTTCTGGCAATTTCTTCGGGTGCTATCGGTTTTGGAAGTAAGGTAGGCGGCGGCCTTGGTACGCTTCTGCTGACAGGACTGCTGACGATCGGCGGATATGATGCGACTCTGGCGGCGGCAACCGATTCTATGAGAATGTCGATTTATGCGCTTGGAAATTATGTGCCTTTGATTATAAATCTGCTCATGTTTGCTATTTTTACGCAGTTTGATCTGGAAAAGAAACTTCCGCAGATTCACGCTGATCTTGAAGCGCGCAGAAAAGAAAACGCACATAATTAGTCTATAAGGCGGATTGAGCCGGAGGAGAACAAATGGACTATCATTACCATGTACCGGAACATAAAAAAGTCCGCGTCATCATTGATACAGATGCCAAAAACGAAGCGGATGACCAATATGCCATCGTTCATGCGCTCCTGACGCAGAAATTTGATGTGCGCGGGATCGTTGCGGCACATTTTGGAAATTTTCATTCGGCGCATTCCATGCTTGACAGCTATCAGGAGTGTGTACAGATAAGAGAGCGTATGGGGATTGCTATAAATATTTATCACGGCGCCGAACGGGCGGTCAGTTCTGAAACAGATTATGAGTATTCGGAGGGAGCGGATCTGATCGTGCGGGAGGCGCTTTTGGATGACCCGCGGCCGCTTTATGTTCTTTTTATGGGGCCGATCACCGATATGGCGTGCGCACTTTTGCGGCATCCGGAGATCGAAGGACGCGTTACGGCAATCTGGAACGGAGGTGGACAGTATCCTGTTGGCGGAGTAGAATTTAATCTGAGTAATGATATTCTGGCGGCGAATCTTGTGATGCGTTCTAAGCTGGATATCTGGCAGATTCCAGCCGATGTGGTGGCACAGATGGCGGTCGGGATTGCAGAATTAGAGCAAAAAGTCCGGCCATATGGAAAGACAGGACGTTATCTGTTTGAACAGCTTGTCCAGTTTAATGATTCTAAGAATGCACACTGGACTTCCGGTGAGACATGGTGTCTTGGCGATAACTGTACGGTGGGAGCTCTTTTGCATCAGGATATTTATGCGTATACCATGCAGGAGGCGCCCGGTTTTTACGCGGATATGACCTATATCCATGATACGGGATACCGCAGGATCCGCGTTTATCATAAGATGAATGTTTCTCTGGTACTGGGGGATTTCTTTGCAAAACTGGCGCTTTGTTTTCCGGCTGACACGGAATGAGAGGAGGAATTTTATCATGAGCAGAGATTATATGGATACAACATTAGGCCCCGAAGAACGTGCCGGGATACTCCTTTCAGAAATGAGTCTGGAAGAAAAAATGGCGCAGGTCAACACAGTATTTCCGTATGATGTGGTCTATCTGGATTTCGATTATATTTCCGGGCATACAGGAAAGGGGATCGGCGAAGTTAGTACGCTGGAAATGCGCAGGTTTGAAACGCTGGAAGAAGCGGCACAGTGGCAGAGAAAAGTGCAGGAAATTGTGATGGCTAACAGTCCGCATCATATTCCGGCAATCTTCCATATGGAAGGCTTATGCGGGGCGTTCATACAGGGCAGTACCAGCTTTCCATCCGGGATTGGCCGAGGAGCCGGTTTTGATCCGGAACTGGAAGAAAAAATCGCCAGGATTGTGAGCAGACAGGAGGCGGCCTGCGGTATTACGCATGTGCTGGCTCCGGTGCTGGATATTTCCAGAGATTCCCGCATGGGACGGCAGGGAGAAACATATGGAGAAGACCCGGCACTGGCGGCGGCGCTCGGCAGCGCTTATACCAGGGGGATACAGAAATATGAGACTGCCGGGAGAAAAACGGAGAGTGTGGCCAAACATTTTCTGGCTTTCCATAATTCGCAGGGCGGTATCCATGGAACGCATTCCGATACGCCGACGCGTCCTTTGCAGGAGATCTATGGCAAGCCGTTTCAGGCCGCTATCGCCGAGTCGGGATTAAAAGGCATCATGCCCTGTTACTGTTCCATTAACGGGGAACCGCTTTCGGCGTCACATGGACTGCTGACGGAACTTTTGCGGGAAGATATGGGATTTGAAGGTCTTTGCATCAGCGATTATGGCGGGATAAGCGGCGTGCATGATGTCCAGCATGTAGGAGAAACAATGGGAGAAGCCGGGCTTTTGTGCATGGGAGCGGGCATGGATGTCGAGATGCCAAGTGTTGCCGGGTATGGAGAAGAATTGAAAGAAATGTTTGCAGGAGGTCAGGCGGATATGGCAGTCCTTGACCGGGCGGTACTGCGTGTTCTTACCGCCAAGTTCCGTATGGGCCTTTTCGAGCATCCGTTCGCTCTTGAGGGTGAGGAGCTGGCGGCACAATTTAACAGACAGGAAGACCGTGAGATTTCCCTGCGCTCGGCCAGAGAATCTATGGTTCTTTTAAAAAATAACGGCGTACTTCCTATTAAGCGGAATATCAGAAAAATCGCGCTGATCGGGCCTCATGCGGACTGTGCGAGGAAATTTTTCGGAGGCTATACCCATCTGTGCATGATGGAATCCACTTATGCGGTCGCCAATTCCATCGCCGGGGTAAACGGAAGTTACAGCGGAGAGGATTTGGAAGTAAAGACAGTTCCGGGAACCAATATCCAGTCGGATGAAGGAGAGGTCTTTGATGCTATTCTGCGCAGGCAGAAACCTGATTGCAGGAGTCTTTTGCAGGAACTGCGGGAGAAGCTGCCGGATGCAGAAATAAGTTATTCTTATGGCTATCATATTGCGGGGGATGATAAAAGATATTTTGAAGAGGCGCTCCAACTGGTGAAAGAAGCGGATATTGCTATCTTGACGCTGGGGGGAAAACATGGGACGTGCTCTATGGCCTCTATGGGTGAAGGCGTGGATGCAGGTGATATCAATCTGCCCGTCTGTCAGGATGAATTTATACGCAGGGCGGCGGAGACAGGAACGCCGCTTGTCGGGGTACATTTTAACGGCAGGCCGATTTCTTCCGATGCGGCGGATAAATATCTGGGGGCAATATTAGAGGCATGGAATCCCTCGGAGATGGGAGCGCAGGCCGTGGTAAGCACGCTTACCGGGGAAAATGATCCGGGCGGAAAACTGCCGTTGTCAGTCGCTTATCATGCAGGACAGATTCCTATTTATTATAACCATCCTAACGGCTCCGCCTGGCATCAGGGAGAAAGTATCGGCTTTGTGAACTATGTAGATCTTCCGCATACGCCCAGATATTGTTTCGGACATGGGCTTTCCTATACGGATTTTGCCTATTCTGATCTGCGGATTTTTCCAAAAGCGATCGGTCCTGGGGAAAAAGTGCGGATAGAGGCTGTAATTTCTAATATCGGGGAGCGGGAAGGAGACGAAGTCGTCCAGCTTTATCTGCGGGATCGGTTTGCCAGCATGACCAGACCGGTCAAAGAACTGGCAGGATTTAAAAGGATAACATTAAGGCCGGGAGAGCAAAAGAAAGTTATCTTTGAAGTGTCCGCCAGCCAGATGGCTTTTCTGGATAAAGATATGCGCTGGCGTATCGAGAAAGGAACGGTTGATGTGGAAATCGGCAGTTCTTCCGAGGATATCCGCCTGATGGGCGAATATGCAATAAAAGAAACCGGCTGGATAAAAGGCAGGGAGAGGACGTTTTATGCCGGAGCTTTGACGGAAAACTGTGCTAAGGGGAAGGAATAGAAATAAGATGAATACAAGCGAGATTGCAAGAAAAATAGCAGCGGAATCTATTGTATTGTTAAAAAATGAAGAGCAGATACTGCCTTTTTCCAAAGGGCAGCGGGCGGCATTTTTTGGCAGGACGCAAATAGATACTATTTATTCGGGAAACGGTTCCGGCGCCGCGCATGGCAAAAAGGCGAAGAATATTCTGGAAGAATGCGAACGGGCGGGGATCTGCGCAGAGCCGGGATTAAAAGCCTATTATCAGAAACGGGTTAAAGAAGAAGCAAAAGATAAAAAAGATGATTTCGACTGGTCTAAATTGGGAGAAGCGGTAAACAGTGGACTCATGTATGAAATCTTCGGCAGATACAATGCTCCGGCGAAAGAGTATGAGATATCGGAAGAACAGCTTACGCAGGCCAGCGCCTTTACGGATACGGCGGTATTGGTGATCGGCAGAAATGCGGGCGGGGAAGAGTGTGACCGCCATCTGCAGGAGGACTATTATCTGACAAACTCTGAAAAAATACTGGTGGAGAAAGTATGCAGCAGATTTGCGAAAGTAGTTCTTATTTTGAACATAAACGGTCTGACCGATCTGTCGTGGACGGAAAGTTATGAAAGTCTTAAAGGCATTCTTTTTATCGGGATTCCGGGAGAAGAAGGCGCGGCGGCGCTGGCTGATATCCTTACCGGTCTTGTCAATCCTTCCGGGAAACTTCCTGTGACCATTGCCAGACATTATGAGGACTATCCCTCGGCGGCACATTTTACATGGAATAAAGAGAACCCGGAAGAAGTGCTCACCTATGAAAGCTATGGATTAAGCGTGGAAGAAAACGGCAGTACCGGATATGCGAAAAGTCCGGTCACGGTATATCAGGAAGGCATTTTTGCCGGATACCGCTATTTTGATACCTTTGGTAAAGAACCGCTGTTTGCGTTCGGATATGGATTATCCTATTCGGAGTTTGCGATTGAACCGGCAGAGGTCAGGAAAGAAGAGGATGGATTCAGATTGGAAGTATCGGTAAAGAATATCGGGCATACGGCGGGAAAAGAGACCGTGCAGTTATATCTTCGTGCGGGAACTATGCAGACAACTGCTCGGGCAACGTGTGCCTATCAGGAACTGAAAGGATTTGCAAAGACCAAACTTCTCGCCCCGCAGGAAGAAGAACGGATTACTTTATTCGTGCCGTTTCGGGAGTTTGCCCATTATGATGAAACGACGGCGGCTTATGTGATCGGGAAGGGGAAATATGACATGGCTGTCGGAAATAGTTCCCGGCAAACAGAACCTGTCGTCTGTGTGAGCGTAGAAGAGGATATCTTGATCGAACAGTGTCAGAATTGTCTGGGAATCCGTCCCTGCAATGCCGGGAAGATTTCTTTTTTGTCATTGGAGATGCGGGTGCAGGAGCATGGCGAGAGGGAGGCATCCCGTAAGTGGGAACTGGTTTTGGAAAAGGAAGATGTCTCATACGACAAAGACCCCTGTGATAAAGATGCCTACGGCGAAAACATCTGCAATAGATCGGAAGACGATAAAGTAAAAAATCTCTCCATAGAACAGCTTGCCGCCTTATGCGTGGGCTACGGGCCGGGAACGCCTTTTTCAGCTTTCGGGGATGGGAGCGACCCGGAGACAATTTTGGATAAAGAGGGAAAGCCTGTTACGACCAACAGTCATCCGGCAGGGTTTAACGGTTATGTTTCTCCGGCAATCCTGCAGGAAGGTATCCGGTCGGTGTTTTATAAAGATGGCCCGGCTGGGATTGGTGAAACGATATGGCCGACAGAGATGTTGATCGCCTGTGCATTTAACAGGGAATTGTGGTATCAGTTCGGCAATGCGGCAGGAGAAGAATGTGAGAGGCAGCAGGTAGATATCTGGCTGGCTCCGGCGGTGAATCTGCATAGAAATCCTCTGGGCGGAAGAAATTTTGAATATTTTTCGGAAGATCCTTATCTGACGGGGATCTGTGCCTGCGAGATTGCCAAGGGAGTACAGGAAAACCATCCGGTCTTAGTCTGTCCGAAACATTTTGCCATCAATGAGCAGGAAACATATCGACGCGGCAGCGCGAAGAAAAACTATGACGCTGTAGATTCTATCATACAGGAAAAAGCGGCCAGAGAACTTTATCTGAAACCTTTTGAAATGCTGGTAAAGGATGCAAAAGTCTCCTGCATCATGACTTCTTTTAATAAGATAAACGGTGTTTTTGCATGCGGAAACCATGACCTCTGTACGAAGATACTGCGTGACGAGTGGGGATTTAGCGGCGCGGTCGTTACCGACTGGGGCGATATGGATGTGGTAGTCGATGGCGCGGATGCCGTGGCGGCCGGAAACGATATCGTGATGCCGGGCGGGCCTCCGGTCATTGCGCAGATCATGAAGGGGCTGGAAGAAGGCCGGGTAACGAGAAAGGAACTGGAAAAGGCGGTTGGGAATCTGCTGCGGATGATAGGGAGCGTTTGCATCTGATTTTTAAAGAACGCTGCATTGCGCATATTTTTTGGGAGAAATACCGACAGCTTTGGTAAATGCCTTAAAAAAGTTGCTGTAATCGGTAAAGCCGCTTTTTTCATAAGCCTCCATGACACTGGCGCCATCATTTAAAGAAGATTTGGCAATGCTGATCCTTCGGGCAGTTATATATTTCATGATGGTGGTGCCGGTAGCGGCTTTAAAAATTTTGCAGATGTAAGATTCGCTTAAATAAAATTGATCTGCAAGTTGTTTCAAGGTAATAGGCGAGGCAATATTCATGTTGATAAAAGATAGGATATTGTCTACCTGATGATTGTAGATACAGTCTGTGGCGGGCTCCGGCATATGATTATTGAGAGCCTGTTTGTTGATCAGGGTCAATAATTCCATAAAGGCCGTCTGTTCGTAAATGTCATGTCCGTATCCCTGCGCCCCGGTGATCTTATTGATATAGTATAAAAAACGTTTCTGCTGTTCTTTATTTAGAGAAATCCTGTGGCTGAATGTCTCCAAACGACAGGAAAAGCAGGCGTCCAGATCTGTTTCCACAGAGGAAAGACGTTTAGGATATTCAGGATGAATAGATATTACGATACGTTCATGCGCCGCTTTGTCAACCTGTGTGATCTTGTGGCTTTCATATTGATTGATGATGAAAAGATCGCCGGGTTCTATGGTGTACAGCTTATTATCAATAAGAAACTGTTTTCCGCCGGAAACGGAATAGTAGATTTCATAGCAGTCATGAATGTGCATATCCATCGTTTTTTCTTCTTTGTATAAATGTGCTATGGAAAAGGTACGGGTTGCCGCACATTGTTCAATCGCCTGCTGGCATGAGTATGATTCGTTCATTTTTCTTTTTCCGTTCTTTTTTTATCTGATACAGTTGTCTGACATAATCGGTTCAGTTAATCCAGTATAGTTATGATTTAAGATATGATTTATTATATAAGAAGAGTTCAAGATATGCAATGTTTATAGAAAAATTTGAAAGGACATAGTAAATTTGTTTATATATAATAATATTTATAAAAATTTTAACAGGGAAAGGATGGATGAGAAAATGGAATTGCGGACAGCCGTTTCACCCAAAGATGTGAAGTATTATACAACAGAGAGATTAAGAGAGGAATTTCTGATCCAGGATTTATTTCAGCCCGGAAAGATCAAGCTGGTCTACAGCCACGTTGACAGGATCATTACAGGGGCGGCGGTACCGATGGAACCGTTGACGCTTACGGCGGGTGATGAACTGCGGGCGGAGTTTTTTTTACAGAGAAGAGAGATGGGAGTCATCAATGTAGGCGGTGCAGGAACCATTACGATTGATGGAAAGAATTATGAAGTGGGTTATAAGGAAGGCATGTATATCGGTATGGGAGCAAAAGATATTGTTTTTGACAGTGCGGATGAGTCTGCTCCGGCCAAATTTTATATCAACAGTGCGCCTGCGCATAAAACGTATCCTACCGTCCTGATCAAACCGGAAGGTGAACCGGGAGAAGGGGTAGTGATTGTAAAAGATGAGAATAAGGTGGAGCTAGGATCTTTGGAGGATGCCAATCACAGAGTGATCTGTAAGTATATTCTTCCGGGACAGGTAGAAAGCTGTCAGCTTGTTATGGGTATGACAAAACTGGCTCCGGGAAGTGTCTGGAATACCATGCCCTGCCATACACATGACAGGCGTATGGAAGTTTATCTTTATTTCGAGATGCCAGAGGATGCTATTGTCATGCACTATATGGGCGAACCTGATGAGACGAGACATATTGTCATGAGAAATGAAGAGGCTGTCATTTCTCCAAGCTGGTCGATCCATGCAGGCTGCGGGACAAGAGCATACACTTTTATATGGGGAATGGTTGGTGAAAATCAGGAGTTTGGCGACATGGATGATGTTGCAATGAAAGATTTGAGATAATAGAATATGAGATAATGGAAGGAGCATGGTTATAAAGATGAGTGATTTTATGAAGAAATTTTCCCTCGAAGGAAAAGTAGCGCTGGTGACAGGCGCGTCATATGGGATTGGTTTTGCGATTGCATCCGCTTATGCAGAGGCAGGTGCAGCCATTGTATTTAACGATATCAGGCAGGAACTGGTGGATAAAGGTCTTGCAGCCTATGAGGAAAAGGGTATTAAAGCGCATGGTTATGTATGTGATGTTACGAAAGAAGATCAGGTGCAGAATTTAGTTGCGCAAATTGAAAAGGAAGTAGGGGTAATTGATATTCTGGTAAATAATGCCGGGATCATCAAGCGTATTCCCATGTGCGAGATGAGCGCGGAAGAGTTCCGTCAGGTAATCGATGTCGATCTGAACGCACCGTTTATCGTATCAAAAGCGGTCATTCCCGGTATGATAAAAAAAGGACATGGGAAGATCATCAATATCTGTTCCATGATGAGCGAGTTAGGACGCGAGACGGTTTCCGCTTATGCGGCGGCCAAAGGCGGACTGAAAATGCTGACAAGAAATATTGCTTCTGAATATGGTGAATTTAATATCCAATGTAACGGTATCGGACCGGGATATATCGCAACGCCGCAGACGGCGCCGCTAAGAGAGATCCAGCCGGATGGCTCAAAGCATCCTTTTGACCAGTTTATCATTGCCAAGACGCCGGCGGCCCGCTGGGGAGTTACCGAAGATCTGCAGGGCCCTGCTGTTTTCCTGGCATCAGAAGCTTCTGATTTTGTAAACGGACATGTGCTTTATGTGGATGGCGGTATTCTGGCTTATATAGGAAAGCAGCCGCAGTAAAGCAGAAACTATTAGTAAATGTGTATCGCAATATCCGCGGTAGAAGCGGATACCTGAATCCTGTAGATATCATGTTTCCAGGCGGTTTTCAGGCGCTGGTCGGTAACAGGGATACATTCTGTCTGGAGAAATTCCGCGCCTGCTATGTCGAGAAAACCGATCCGGCCAACCTGAAAGGAGAGGATATCCGCTTTCTTTTGCAGGACGGGCTCTTCATAGGTCATAAAGCTGAGAATAACATTCTGTTTCCCGGCAGGGGCACGGTGTTCTTCCTGAAAGGAGAAAGAATCCTGGATCCGGATGCCCGTCCCTTTTTGCAGGGAAACCTGTCTGATATAGTGCGCCAGTCCGGTTTCCGGCGGATAAGCCGGAGCGATATCCATTTGGATTTCGCACAGAGAATCCGTAAAGGATACTGCTGTATCCGCGGCGCCAAAGGATTCGCCATCTTTTTGCATCAGTCCATTGACAGTGGGAAGATTATGATAGGCGGACTGCATGGTCCAGATTTCGTAACGCTGCGGTGAGAAGGTTTTTTTAGTATAGGTCTCTACCCCTACATCAATTAGAAAGGGAAGGCCGTTTTTATAGACGATGAAACTTCCGGTATCGTTGTGGTTATGACTATCTCCATTATCGCCTGCTTTGGCGGCCAGAAAATAAACGGCGTCTCTGGCAAGGAAGAGTCCTGTGCTGGGATAAAAGATATCGGGATAGGCGATACTTTTCTGATCCGTGTCAGCAAAAGAAAAGAGTTCATTGATCGTGAAGGCATGCTGCAGCCTGTAATATAGATTGTTTTCCGACGGCAGAAGGAGCGTGTCAGGGAGTCCCTGCATAAAGTCTCTGGATGCAAAGCGCATCATATTATCGTTTTCTGTGCGGCGTGCGAAGAGAAATTCTCTGGCGCTGCATCTGCCGGCAACGGAGGAACAGTCCGCGAAGTTTACATAATATTCGTCCTGTATATGTACATTCATGATATAGGAGGCGATGTTTCTGATCTTAGGTTCTTGAAAAAGACCGGCAAAGTGGTCGTTGGTCACAGCATTGAGAATTTCCAGCGTATTAAAAAGGCAGAGGCCGGAATGACGGTAATACAGAGCGCCCTCGTCACAGCAGCCATCTTCACCGTAATCCTTCAGAAAATAATCCGTGCTCCGGCAGGCTTTTAACAGGACTTTTTGCCGCAGATCGTCGTCATTGTGTATGAGAAATACGGAAAGCAGAACATTCTGCGTGCACCAGATAGTCCAGTTGTTCATCGGTTCCTCTCCGTTGCCCATCCACCAGAAATGGCAGTTGATATAAGGCTCGTAAATCCGTACAGAAAGTTCATGGGCAATTCTTTTGCGGATAAAAGGAGAAAAATGGTCTAATTTTTCTCCCAGAAGATAGCTTACGGCGGCTAAAATACTGCCGGTCTCACAGGCAAACAGATCCAGGACCGGAGCGGTATGATCGGGCAGAGAAAACTGCGGCGTATCACGGGTATAAGAATTGTGCGGCGGCAGCTGCCAGCCGCTTTCTTCGCAGATACAGAATATGCCGTTGATGATATCGGTGAGAAATTCGCCTTCATCAGCCACACATTCCGCCAGAACAAGGGCGCAGAGGGCCCGCCGTCTGGCAAAATACTTATCTTCATAGCGGACTCTGTTCCCGGTGATGGAGAAGTCCAGAAAATCCGAGGCCAGAATCCGGGGATAGTCATAATGGAGATAAGAACGTCCAAGTGACAGGGCGCTCTGTTTCCAATCGTCATTTAATGCCGCCCATGCCGCCCGGTTTGTGGATGCAGGATAAAGCGCAAAATTGTGGAAAGGTAACGGAAAGGTTTGTGCAAGCTCGTAAAACATGGTTTTTCCTCACTTTTTATCTGGAATAGTTTTTGTGTTCAGAGTCTGTTCTTAATTTTAGCACAGAAAAGAATACTTGGAAATAAAAAATAAACAGGAGGTTTTTATGAAAACAATGTATGAAGATATGCCAATGATAACGGACGATGAAGTGGAACAGGCGCTGCGCTTTTCTATGGATCAGACTGTGCGCAATCTGCCGATGTTTACAGAGAAATTTCCCAAAGCATACAGTGAAGATAATTTTTATCAACCGATAGACAATGCCGACTGGACAACAGGTTTCTGGACGGGTGAGATATGGCTTTCCTATGAATACGCTCTGGAAAAAAAGAACGACGCGGCCAAAGCCCTGCGTCAGGCAGGTGAGATTCAGGTAGAAAGTTTCCGTAACAGAATGGAAAAGAAGATCGCAGTCGATCATCATGATATGGGATTTCTGTATTCACCTTCCTGTGTGGCGGCTTATAAGCTGACAGGCAATGAAAGCGCAAAGAAGACGGCGCTTCTGGCGGCGGAACAGCTGATCACCAGATATCATCCGGTGGGAGAGTTCATACAGGCTTGGGGGCCTATGGATGATCCGGAGAATTATCGGCTCATCATCGACTGCCTTTTAAATCTGCCGCTGCTTTATTGGGCCAGTGAGGAAAGCGGTGACGAGCGCTACAGGCAGATTGCAGAGAAACATATTCATACTGCTGTAAAAAATGTGGTGCGGGAAGATTATTCCACATGGCATACATTCTTCTTTGATATGAAGACGGGCGCACCCGATCATGGCGCCACCTGTCAGGGATATCGTGACGGTTCCGCGTGGGCAAGAGGGCAGGCATGGGGAATTTACGGCTGTGCTCTGGCCTATAAGTATACAAAGCGGGAAGAATACAGGGAACTGTTCCGGCATGTGACACAGTATTTTCTGGAACATCTTCCACAGGATATGATTCCTTTCTGGGATCTGGAATTTACCGATGGGGACGATCAGCCGAGGGATTCTTCGTCGGCATCTATTGCGGCCTGCGGTATGCTGGAAATGGCCGGATATATGAAAAATGACGAGAGTGTCATTTATGAGGGCTATGCGAGAAAGCTGATGAAGTCGCTGTATGATGATTATGCGGTCAAAGACCCGGAAGTTTCCAACGGCCTTGTGCTTCACAGCACCTACTCCAATCATTCGCCCTATAATACCTGTAATCATTATGGTGTGGACGAGTGCAATATCTGGGGGGATTATTTTTATATGGAGGCGCTTACAAGACTGCATAAGGACTGGAAATTATATTGGTAAAAAGGAAGGCGGGAAGGGATATGAAAACGGATTGGAAAGGACAATTACATACAAAAGAAGATTTCCGGAACTTATTGATAGAAATCATTAGTCCGCTGCGTCCTTATTATAGTAAGGGCGGCGCGGAATTGATCCTTGGCGTAAACGCCACAAGCTATGGGCAGAAAGCGATTCGTCTGGAGGCTTTTTCCAGGCCGCTGTGGGGACTGGTGCCGTTCTGGGCAGGAGGGGGCGAAAACTCTGATTTTGAACATCTTTACCAAAAGGGGCTGGCGAGCGGGACTGATCCCGACAATCCGGAGTATTGGGGCGGATTCCATGCTTTTGACCAGCGCTTTGTAGAAATGGCGGCCATCGCCTATGGACTCATTCTTGTACCGGACAAATTGTGGAACCCATTGGAAGAAAAGGCGAAAGATGATCTGGCAAAGTGGCTTTATGGCATCAACCAGTATGAACTGCCTGTCTGTAACTGGATCTTATTCGCGGTATTGGTAAATATCGCTTTAAAAAAACTGGACAGGAAATACGATGCGGACAAACTGGAAAAATATCTGGAAGGGATAGAAACTTTTTATCTTGGCGATGGCTGGTATCAGGATGGCGATTCCGGACAAAAAGATTACTACGTATCTTTTGCCATTCATTTTTACTGCCTTTTTTACGCAATGGTCATGAAAGAGGAAGATCCGGACAGATGCAGAAAATATTTGCAGAGAGCGGAAGTGTTCGGTAGACAGTTTATTTATTGGTTTGATGAAGAGGGAAGGGCGCTGCCGTTTGGCAGGTCGCTTACTTACCGCTTTGCGCAGGTCAGTTTTTTTAGCGCATGTCTGATAGCAGGTGCCGAGCCGTTTTCCGTTGGAGTCATGAAAGGTTTGATCGTCAGACATCTGTGCGACTGGATGAAAAAACCGATTTTTGACAGGAGCGATATTCTGACGGTAGGATATGGATATCCGAATCTGGTCATGGGAGAGCGTTATAATGGGCCGGGCTCGCCTTATTGGGCTTTAAAGACGTTTGCGGTACTCATGCTGCCGGATGAGCATCCGTTTTGGGCGGTGCAGCCGCAGCCGCTCCCGGAATTGGAAATGCAGAAAGCGCTGCCTTATGCCGATATGCTGATCCACAGGTATCCGGGACATGTGTCGGCATTTGTTCCGGGGAAATACAGTCCGGCAGGACATGGACAGACGCCGGCCAAATACGCCAAGTTCGTATATGATACCAGATTTGCCTTTAATGTGGCCAGATCTTCGCAGGAAGTACATGAAGCGGCGCCGGACTGTATGCTGGCCTTTTATATCAACGGTTATGTTTATGTACGCAGGATATGTGAAGATTTTCAGATATCGGAGACAGAGGTGGTATCGAAATGGATTCCTTATGAAGGAATTACTGTAAAGACCACCATCATACCGAGTGAAAAGGGGCATATCAGAAAGCATGTCATTGAGAGCGACAGAGAGTGTACGGCTTATGACTGCGGATTTGCGGTAGAGATTGACATAGCGGGCGAAGAACTGGTATGTGAAAGGGATTTTGCGCTGGCAAAGAATTTTTACAGCCGCTGCAGGGTGTCGCGGATAGAAGGAACAGGCGCGGGAGAAATCATTATAGCGGATCCCAATACGAACCTGCTGCATCCGATGACCAGGATTCCGGCAATCTGCTATCAGATTCATCCGGGAAAAAATGAGATCGTCACAGAAGTGACAGCAGAGTAGTTGGCTGCAGAAAGATATGAAAATCAGAGAATGAAAGAGAGGGGCGTTTGTATGGCTGAATTGGCGCTGAAAGTTCTGGATAAAAGCGGAAAAACGATCTGTGTGAGCAGAGGAGAGGATCATGTAAGTCTGGTATGTACTACGGAGTATCAGGAGGGAGACAGGATCGTATTGGAGACTTCAGAGAAGAAGATTCCGGTCTGGATACAGGTGGATGATGCGCTCGGTGCGTCTTTGTGTTATCTGACGGATAATTTTTCTTATGCTATCCCGTTTGGAGAAAAAAAGATTGCTTATTCACCGAAGACCTTTGCAGGGAACAGGCATTATTTATATGCCAGATGCGCAGCCGGAGAAGAAATTTATGCTTATAGAAATCTGGCGTTAAATGTATGCGATCAGCACGGCGATACGCACTGTTATCCCCATGCGTGGGCCAATGTAGAGACGAGAGGAGAATCTGTTTTTGCGGCCCGCAACGCCATTGACGGAGTATGCGAGAACCGTTCCCACGGGGAATGGCCCTACGAGTCATGGGGAATCAATATGCAGGACGATGCGGAAATGACGGTCGAGTTTGGCCGATTGGTGGAAGTTGATAAGATTGTATTGTACACCCGTTCGGATTTTCCACATGATAACTGGTGGAGACAGGTAACGCTTACTTTTTCAGATGGAAGCGGTTTAGACTGGAAACTGGAAAAAAGCAGCCTGCCGCATATTCTTACTTTTGAAAGTAAAAAGATTACATGGGTGAAGTTGGAAAAGCTGTTAAAAGCAGATGATCCCTCACCGTTTCCGGCGCTTAGTCAGATAGAAATTTATGGGAAGGATGTATAAGAGTATGGTGCGTGTAGAGATTTCCATGCGAAACGCGTCGCTGACCAACGGCGGAAAATTTCAGGGCTGGGGTACCAGCCTGTGCTGGTGGGCGAATCGTCTGGGATATTCCGACGAGCTTGCGCAGCAGGCCGCGGATCTGTTCTTCGGCCGGGACGGTCTGCGGCTTAATATAATGCGTTATAATATCGGAGGCGGCGACGACCCTTCTCATACGCATATTACCAGAAGCGACAGTGCGGTTCCCGGCTGGCTCATTTATGATAAGGAAACTGGCGGCTATATTTTCAATTATCATGCCGATCACAGACAGCTCAACGTGTTGAAGCGCGCGGCCGAAGCGGCGGGAGAGGACGCATATGTGGAAGTATTTTCAAATTCGCCGCCCTATTTTATGACACAAAGCGGTTGTTCTTCGGGAAATACAGATGCCGATAAGGACAATCTCAAAGTGGAATGTTATAGTGAATTTGCCCAATATCTCGCCCGTGTCGCCCAATATATCAACAATGAACTGGGTATAAAAGTTGACAGTGTTTCCCCTATGAACGAGCCGAATACGGATTACTGGATGGCGGGTAACTGGAAACAGGAAGGCTGCCATTTCGATCCGGGACAATCTCAGTCCGATATGATCGTGGCAACAGCCAGAGCATTTACAGAATGCGGGCTTGAGGACGTCGAAATAGCAGGAAGTGATGAAACAAGTCCGCAAAGACAGATAACAGCATACCATTCCTATACGAAAGAAGCGCGGGATACAATCGACAGAATAAGTACCCATACTTATGATACAGATGGTATTTCGGAACTTGGAGCACTGGCCAGAACCGGGAATCTGAATCTCTGGATGAGCGAGGTGGACGGCGAAGGCACAGCCGGTGAAAACGCAGGTGAGATGGGGGCGGCATTATGGCTCGGTGAGAAGATCATTTCCGATATCAATTCCCTGTCGCCGTCGGCCTGGGTAATGTGGCAGGTCATTGATAACCATATTTCCGCCGGGGGCATGAATGGTAATCCTGATTCGGGAATGGTTGATGTGAATGCCGGTTTCTGGGGAGTGGCTGTTGCAGATCATGATAATAAGAAAATTATTTTGACCCAAAAATATTATGGACTTGGACAATTCACGAGATACATCCGTCCGCAGGATACGATCATCCACTGTGGGAGCGATACTCTTGCAGCGTACAATCCTGCAATGAAGCGGCTTACGATCGTTGCGTTGAACCGATTGGCAGCGGAGCGGACATATCATTTTGCTCTATCGCATATGAAAACTGCCGATAAGAGCGTTGAGGTGGTGCGTACCAGCGGCAGTATGGAAAACGGTGAAAGTTGGGCAAGACTGGACAATATTTGCGCATCTGAAACCGGTTTTACCGCCAGACTGAAAGGAAATTCCATTACGACGTTTCTTCTTGGCGGTGTGACGCCTGTCCCTGTATGTTGAGCGGAGGCGCGCTGCTCTCCCGTACGACCAGAGAGGGAGTAACTTTTTGATGCCTTGGTATCTTTCGTCCCTGTCCAGCGGCAATTGCCGTATCTATCAGCTTTCTGCCAAAAGTCACATAATCATAATCGATGCTTGTCAGTTTGGGGATCATTACATTTGTAAGATGCGTATTATCGTAACTGACTATCGATATATCTTCCGGGATCCGATATCCGTGCTCCGCTGCGCTGCGTACGGCTCCGGCAGCGGAAAAGTCGTTAATTGCTATGACAGCCGTGGGAATATCTTCCAGTTCCAGAATCTGGTTCATACCAAAGTATCCGGTTTCATAATCATAACTTCCATCGATGACATACTCTTCCCTGTATTCTATCTGATGCTGTTTCAGAAAATCGACGTATTTCCAATATTTTTCGTAAGTGGCAGTAACATTCTGCCGGCCGCCTACCAGGGCGATCTTTCTATGGCCAAGATTGTATAGATACTCCATGAGGAGTTCTGCCGCCCGTTCTGCGTCAATCTGCACTTCATAACATTGTGTACCATCGAGTTTGCCTGTTACGACCATCGGGATTGTGAGACTCATCTGATTGACTTTTTCTACATAGCTTTCATTGGAGACAAGATCGTCTACGCGGCCGCCTAACTGGATGACTGCCTCTACGCGCTGGCGCTTCAACATATCAAGATAGGAAAATTCCCTTTCTGTTTCTCCCAGAGAATTGCATAAGAGCAAGGTATAACCAGTTTCTCTGGCCGCGTTCTCACAGGATATAAAAAGTTCGGCATAATAGGGGTTTCGGACGTCAGCCGCCAGAATGCCGATAACGCCGCTTTTCGTGTCTGAAAGGCCGCGTGCCATAGCATTGGGCATAAAATTATATTTTTCAATAAGGCTCTGGATCTTTTCCCGTTTTTCCTGCCGCACATTGGCATTATTGGTCAGGACTCTGGAAACCGTCGAAGGGGACACGCCGGCTTCTCTGGCAATATCGTATATGGTAACGTTTCTGTTGTCTGAAGAATTCTGCATGATATACCCCGCTTAAGGTGATTTTATTCCTATGGTATAAGTATTTATCTGATATAAATTCATCATATGAAAAATTATGGCAGATGTCAAGAAAACATATGCGTGATTACTTAATCGTTTACGAATAAATTTTATACAGCAAATTGCACAAAACAGCAGCTTCAAAAGCGCCATATTCACCAAAATTGAAACCGGTTTCAAAAGAAAGATTGACAGGATTGGGGGGGGTATGGTATAGTAAAAAAAGAAAATGAAACCGGTTTCAATTCTAAAAAATGCAACAAATGTTATAAAGAAACAGCAAAAAGAAACAGAACGCATGGAAATGGGGGTAGAAGATGAAAAAACGTAAAGGTGGTTTGACTTTTTGGCAGAAAATTGTAAAAGACAGAACATTGATCGTAATGTGCATTCCGGCAATTTTGTTTTTCTTCCTGTTCAGTTATATGCCGTTGCCGGGGGTTTATGCGGCATTCGTCAAATTTAATTACCGGGATGGTATTTTCGGGAGTAAGTTTATCGGACTGGATAATTTTAAATTTCTGGTCACGTCCGGTGAACTGTTCACACTGACACGCA
The DNA here is from genome assembly GCA_023663085.1 of Ruminococcus sp. Classification (GTDB taxonomy): domain Bacteria; phylum Bacillota; class Clostridia; order Lachnospirales; family Lachnospiraceae; genus UBA3282. Next base: position 189,179 of record JAMPIB010000001.1, read on the forward strand.
ACACGATCCTGTATAATCTGGCGTTTATCCTTTTGGGGAATCTGCTGGCAGTATTCATAGCAATCTTGCTCAATGAATTGCAGAGCAGGATGTTCAAGAAAGTATCGCAGACGATCCTTTTCCTGCCATACTTTATCTCACAGGTATTGGTAGGGCTTCTTGTATTCAATCTCTTAAATTATGATACGGGTTTTGTCAACGGTATCCTGACCAGCCTTGGCAGAGAGAAATGGCAGCCGTACGCCGATCCGAATGTATGGCCGGTGCTTTTGGTCATTATCTATTTATGGCAGCAGACAGGTTATAACTCGGTCGTATATTTTGCATCCATTATGGGAATTGACGGGGAAATGATGGAGGCAGCGAAGGTAGACGGGGCAAACGGTTTCCAGAGGATCCGTTATATTATTCTTCCTTCCTTAAAGCCGACGATCGTAATTCTGCTGTTATTCGCGCTGGGAGGTATCGTTAAAGGTAACTTCGGCCTGTTCTACAATATTGTCGGAACGAACCCGATCCTTTATCCAACGACGGATATTATCGAAACCTATGTATACCGCGCATCTATGGTATCGTTTAACTTTTCAACGGCGTCCGCGGTTGGTCTGTATCAGTCGATCATAGGTTTTGTCATTGTAATGACAGTCAACTGGATCGTAAAGAAGATTGAACCGGACTATTCATTATTCTAAAAGGAGGCAGATCATGGCGAAAAAAGATAAAGATTTAATGGAATCAGGAGCTAAAGTACGGCTTGGTACGTCAGATAAGATCATCAGAGGATTTGGATATACGTTTATCACCTTATATGCAGTCTGCTGTATTATTCCTTTTCTGATCATTGTCAGTTCTTCTTTTACAAGCGAAGCGGTGATCCGGGCGCAGGGCGTTCAGCTTATCCCGAAGGATATTACGCTGGAAGCCTATAAGATGGTTACAAAGAGCGGCGGTATCTGGAAGTCGTACATATTGACAATTGTGATGACGCTGGTAGGAACCGCTATAGGTCTGTCCGTTATTGCCATGACAGGCTACGCTTTGCAGAGAAAAGATTTTCATTTTAGAAATGCGATATCTTTCTATATATACTTTACCAGTCTGTTTTCAGCAGGTCTGGCTCCGTATTATCTGTTGATGACACAGACTTATCATTTACAGGACAGCTATCTGGCAGTTCTGCTGCCGCTTATGATGTCGCCGTGGCTGGTCATTCTGATGAAGAATTTTGTCAAGGCCATTCCACATGAGATTACGGAATCCGGCAAAATAGACGGGGCGGGAGATATGAGGATATTTGTTTCCCTGATCCTGCCGATGTTAAAGCCGGCGCTGGCGACGATCGGACTTTTCCTGGCGCTTGGTTATTGGAATGAATGGTATCAGTCCTCTTTATTCCTGGGTTCCAAAGTAGCTGTAAAACCTTTGCAGTTCACCCTGTATGAGGTAGTCAATAAGATTGATGCCCTGAAAAACTCCGTAGCGGGGCAGTTTGTAAACATTTCCGATATTCCACAGGAGAGTGTTAAAATGGCAAATGCGGTTCTGGCTACAGGCCCTATCGTACTCCTGTACCCGTTCGTGCAGAAGTATTTTATCAGCGGTATTACGGTTGGAGCTGTGAAAGGCTGATAGGTATCCAAAGACTGCTACATATCTAAAAGGTTGATACTCATCCAATGAGTTCAATATAAAATAAAAAGATGGAGGTATGATATGAAAAAGAAATTACTCGCAGCATTATTAACAGCGTCTATGGTTGTCAGTCTGACAGCCTGTGGCGGCGGTTCCGATGCACCGGCTGATAACAGCGCTTCTTCAGCTGACGACAGCGCGGCATCGACGGCAGCGGACGACAGTTCTGCACCTGCGGATGACAGTGAAGCGGAAGATACGGCATCATCCGACGGGGCGGCGGCAGAGGATACGGCATCATCCGATGATCCGTGGGCGAATGTAGACACATCTGAGCATGTAGTGATTACATACATGACGACTGGGGATACGCCTTCCGGCACAAAAGAGAAATATGATGAAATGATGGCGGAATTGAATGCAATATTGACTGAGAAAGTCAATGCAGAACTGGACATCAACTTTATTTCCTGGACAGATTATCTTTCTAATTATAATCTGACACTGGCCCGTATGGATGGCTCTGTTGATCTGGTAGGTACGGCATCCGACTGGCTGGATGCGTGGCCGAATGCCAAGAACGGCGCATTTCTGGAATTATCCGAGGATATGTTAAAGACTTATGCACCGAAGACATGGGCCAGTGTACCCGCAGAAAACTGGGAACTCTGCAAATATGATGGTGAAATTTACCTGATACCGGAAGATAATTATGCACAGTGGACCAACCATGGATTCATCTATCGTCTGGACTGGGCCAAAGAAGCAGGCTTAGCGGATGGTGTGCATAGCTGGGAAGACTTGACAGAATATTTCCGTTATGTAAAAGGCGCTTATCCGGATATCATCCCATGGGATTCCGACGGAACACAGCAGTCACAGATGGCAGGCGGCTGGATCGCTTCACACTCTGATTTTGTACCGATCGATGGTATCAGCTCAGGCGGTTTATGGGGCGGCACAAGAGATGACCTTTACACAGTTTATTGTCCGTTCATGACTGAAACAGATTCTCTCGTTGAATATGCTAAGATGATGAAAGAATGGGATGAGATCGGCGTATGGCAGACAGACGTATTGAACAACCGTTCTTCAACAAACCGTGATGATTACAGAGTTGGTTCTGTAGCAGCGGAACAGCATCATACACAGACATGGACAGATCTCGTAAGCCCTACATCGGCAAATACAATTTACGCGGATAATCCGGACGCAGAAACAGGTTTCTTCTATTTTGGTGAGGAGACAGGAAACGTAACGGCCCTTTCCATTACACATGGTGCAATGGCAATTTCTGCAGGAAGCGCAAATCCGGAAAGAGCATTGATGGTTTATGATCTTCTGAGAAATGATCCGGATTGCTACAGACTGTTCTGCTATGGTATCGAAGGCGTATCTTATGAGATCACGGCTGACGGCCTTAGAGCGACACCGGAAGGCTACAATCAGGATACAGACAACATCAACGGAACGACCAATTTCTGGTGGGGACGTAATGATGACTTGGAAATTCCTGACGCAAATTTCGACTGGGATAAGATCAATGCTCTGTATGATGAATATGACAAGATCAAGATAGAATATCCTTATGGTCAGTTTGTTGCTGATATCGACGCAATTGACGCACAGATCCGTAACATTCAGGAGATCCATGACAGCTATATGAAACAGATTTCCTTTGGTAAATATTCGGGTTCCGCAGAAGATATCGTTGCGGAGTATCAGGCAGCTATCGAAGCAGCAGGCGTTAATGAAGTTACGGCTGAACTGCAGAGACAGTTTGATGAACTTTACAAATAAGAGGATTCAGAAATCATAAGAAATGAGAAAGCGGTGTGCCGCTTTCCCATCTCTAAAAGAGGTAGGGACAGGCATCCTTACCTCTTTTTTTACACACGGGAAGGGGATATTTTCCCCGCCCGCTTGAAAAAATAAAGGTCTGTAACAGCGGACAGAAGGGGAAAGATATATGAATGGCAGATTTGAAATAAAAGAAGACTTTTATCTCAATGGGAAGAAAATAAAAATTATTTCGGGAGGCATTCATTATTTTCGTATGATACCTGAGTATTGGCGAGACCGTCTGGAGAAGCTGAAAGCGCTCGGCTGTAATACGGTAGAAACATACATTCCGTGGAATCTCCATGAAAAAGAAAAAGGAAAATTTGATTTTACGGGGATGCTGGATATCTGTGCGTTTGTAAAAACGGCACAGGAAATCGGGTTATGGGTCATCCTGCGTCCGTCGCCATATACCTGCGGAGAATGGGAGTTCGGTGGATTTCCCTGGTGGCTGCTCGCGGAAGATGGTATGCGGCTGCGTTGTATGTATGAACCTTATTTAAAGCATGTAAAAGAGTATTATGAGAAATTGTTTCAGGTGATCGGGCCTTTGCAGATCACACAGGGCGGCCCTGTTATTTTCATGCAGATTGAAAATGAATATGGTTATTATGGAGATAATGGAGAATATCTTGAATATCTGAAAAAATTGATGATCGACTGTGGTTGTGAGGTACCGCTTGTGACTTCCGATGGGCCGTTTGGAGACGCTTTTGACTGCGGAAAAGTGGAGGGCGTTTTACAGACAGGTAATTTTGGCTCAAAAGGCAGGCAGCAGTTTGCTCTAATGAAACGGAAAATAGGCGATAAACCGCTGATGTGTATGGAATTCTGGGTAGGCTGGTTCGATAGCTGGGGTGTTTCCTGCCACCAGAGGGGTGATCTGGCGGAACATGTCAAAGATCTGGAGGAAATTCTTGCCGAAGGCCATGTCAATATTTATATGTTCATAGGAGGCACCAATTTTGGCTTTATGAATGGAGCGAATTACTATGATGTGCTGACGCCGGATGTAACTTCCTATGATTACGATGCGCTTTTGACAGAGGATGGCCGGATAACACCTAAATATGAAGCTTTTCGGGAAGTGATTGCTAAATATGCCCCAATTCCCGATATTAAACTGACAATGCAGATTGAGAGAAAGCATTATGGAACTTTGAAAGCGGTACGAAGTACCGGGTTATTTGGTAATTTATTAAATATTTCCAGGAAAGTCAGCAATATGCTGCCTCTTTCCATGGAAAAGTCAGGGCAGGGGTATGGTTATATCCTTTATGAGAGTGCCTTGCAAAAAGAAAGCAATCTCATGACGCTGCGGCTCCACGGAGCAAACGACAGGGCTAATATTTTTCTGGACGAAAGACCAATCCTTACATTGTACGACAGGGAACTGCTCACAGAGCATACGTTTGAACCGCCTGTTACAAAAGGGAAAAAATTGTCTATTCTCGTAGAAAACATGGGACGTGTGAATTTTGGCCCTGCCCTGGAAAAGCAGCGTAAGGGAATCGATCAGAGTGTGCAGATCAACGGACACTTGCACTTTGACTGGGATATGTATTGTCTGCCGATGGAAGATTTGTCTGCTTTATCGTTTGAGCAGCCGGTCCGAAGCGGTGAACCGGGGTTTTATGAGTTTGTCTTTAACGTAGAAGAAATCGGCGATACCTTTCTGGATTTTGCAGGCTGGGGCAAAGGCTTTGTGCTGGTAAACGATTTCAATATAGGAAGATTCTGGGAGATCGGCCCGCAGAAACGCCTTTATATTCCGGCGCCCCTGCTTCATAAAGGGGAAAACAGGATTCTGATCTTTGAAACAGAAGGCAAAGCGCCGGGAGAGATCACGCTGTGTGACGAACCTGATCTGGGGTAATATGATATATGCTCCATACACCCATACACAGAAATAGATTTGTTTATTATCTTATTCATCCTCCTTACAAACGGAGGATGAATTTTTTTAAATGAAGAACAGATGTTGGTGGATATTCCTATTGGCCTTGCTGTTTTTTGCGGGAAATTTACGGCAGCCATTCCTTTTTCTTTAGAGGTTTTATATAATTTTTCTTTAAATCACGGATGTTTCCAAAGAAAAATTTTGCAGATTTAGAGAACATATTTTTTTGTAATGATGGAGAGCATACAGAACCGCATCATTGCAAACGGCAAGAGGGGCG
>JAMPIB010000020.1 GCA_023663085.1 Ruminococcus sp.
GTTCTTTATCATTTCCATCATCTCAGGGTAAACTGTTCGCCGGAGATCAAAAGTATCTTTAACCTGTCTTTAGCTATTTCCCTGGAACTTTTTCGTTTTAAAATATTCTTGAACAATCCTCTTTACCCCCTAACTGCGATGAAAAATACCTGTTATTCTGGTCCAGAAAGAAAAACCTCTCTCAAAATCGGGAAAAGGCACTTCTTTTCCGCATACTCTGTAACAGATATTCTGATAGGCCGTTCCGGCAAGAGTATTGCTGCCCACTAAAGGCTCGCCCTGATTGGTGGCTATGACAACGTTTTCATCATCCGGCACCAGTCCGATCAGCGGAATGGATAAAATATCCACTACGTCGTCGGAGGACATCATATCGCCTCTTTTTATCATATCATAGCGTATTCTGTTGATGATCAGATCAATTTTTTGTATCTCATTGGCTTCTAACAGGCCGATGATGCGGTCTGCATCACGTATGGAAGAGACTTCCGGCGTAGTAACGACAAGCGCCCTGTCCGCGCCTGCAATGGCGTTCTGGAATCCCTGCTCGATACCGGCAGGACAGTCCAGAATGATATAATCAAACTGTTCTTTCAAATGACCGATCATCTTGACCATCTGCGCAGGATTGACCGCACTTTTATCCCTTGTCTGCGCTGAAGGCAGCAAAAACAGGGTAGGATAACGCTTGTCCCTGACAAGAGCCTGCTTGATACGGCAGTTTCCTTCTACTACATCCACCAGATTGTAGACGATCCTGCTTTCTAAGCCCATCACAACGTCTAAGTTGCGCAGGCCGATATCCGTATCGATCAGAAGCACTTTCTTTCCCATAGCTGCCAGACCCGTACCGACGTTTGCTGAAGTAGTGGTCTTTCCTACTCCGCCTTTCCCTGATGTGACGACAATTACTTCACTCATGCTCAAACCTCCAAAATGAATCGTTATCGTCCCCCGGATGCCCTTTATGTCAGTTTTGCCTTATATGGGCAGGGCATTCAGTAATTCTTTGGTAATGGTATCCATGATCACGCGGCCGTCTTTTACATAAGCAATCTTAGGCTGGATTTTAGGTTTAATCGACCATTTGCTCTGTTTTTCTGCTGTCTTGTATTTGAATTCACCTATTTTTAATTTCTCCGGTGACATTTCAAGCGCTACGATAAAATGACCCTCCAGACCATTGCCGCCGGCATATGCCTGTCCGTACAATCCGCCAAGGATCACGATATCCTTGCCGGATATGATGCAGGCTCCCGGATAGACGTCTCCGAGAACGATGATACTGTTGTCCGTCTCCAACATCTGGCCATCCTTGAGCGTACCTTTATAAAACTGCCCTGTATTTTCCATTTCCCGCTGATGAAAATCAAGCTGCTGCAGGGCGCGTATGTAATCCTGATTCGTTTCATCATCCTTCCCGATAATGCAGACTATATTAAGTGATGAATTATTCGATATAACATCAAGTACTTCTCTTTCTTCTTCCTCAGACAGCTTTCTGCCCTCAAAAGAAAGCCCCATTCTGGCATCCTTGAAAAAATGTGCCGATTCTTTGAATTTTAAGGCGATTTCTTCAAGCAGGCTCTTAAACTCCATCTCTTCATCCAGATAAAGAGACAGTCCATTGGGAAAACTTTTAATAATGACCGGATTCTTCATAGCAACTCCTTTTTCCATTCCTTATCTCTATGTTTATTTTCATGCTTATTCTTAAATTAGTCACCGTTAATGGAACCGCCTTCCAGTGTTCCGGCAGTACCGGTGATGATCTCGCTTTCATCGGCCAGTCCGTAATAATACTTATAGACTTCTCTGGCGATCTGGGCCGCATAATCGGATGAATAACCGTTGGCAACACGCACGACCACGCCGATCTCCGGATCTTCATATGGCGCATAACTTACAAAAAGCGCATGGTTAGGGTGGGAAGTGCTCTCCTGCGCCGTACCGGTCTTGCCGGCCACATTGACGCCCAGATCCGAGTAATAACTCTTTCCTTCCACGACTCTGCGCATACCGAGGTGGATGGCATCCCAGTAAGAAGCGTCCATGTCGATCTGATTACGCACCTCTGCATGATTTTCTTCCACATTTTCACCGCTGTGGTCTGAAATTTTATCTATTAATGTTAAATTATAACATGTTCCGCTGTTGGCGACAGTTGTAACATATCGCGCGAGTCCGACCGACGTAAAGTTATACGTACCCTGTCCGATCGCCGAACGGACGGAGTCCAGATCGGAAATCTGCGGTTCATACTCTTCTATCTCCACGCCGGAAGGTTCTGAAAGACCATACATATCCGCGTATTTGGCCAGTTTATTCAAGCCGACTTCACTATTGTAGGAATTTCCCACAATACCCAGCCGGTATCCGACTTCATAGAAAAACCAGTTGCAGGAATGCTGTATACCGCCGGTAACATTTAAGGAACCGTGCGCACCGCCGCCTGCCGCGATCCAGCATCTGGGCGGCTCTGTGATCTTATCAAACGTACCGGTACAGGTTATCGTATCTCTCAGGCCGATAACGCCTTCGACCAGACCGGCCGTTGCCGATACCATTTTAAAAGTAGAACCGGGAGCTGTTCTCTGCTGTGTCGCATAGTTTAACAGAGGACGCGAGAGGTCATTCTGGATACTGGCAAAATAATCAGCATCAACACCGTTAGCCATCATATTATTATCATAACTTGGATAGGATACGAGCGCAAGCACATCCCCCGTATTGACGTCCGTGATCACGATAGATCCCGAATATGGCTCCAATGCAAGCTGCGCCGGCGTGATATCCAGATATTCGATACGGTTGCGCATAAAGGTATATGGCGTCAGGGAACCTCTCTCGAACTGCGCCAGTTCGTCTTCTTCCACGCTTACGATATCCTGCTCCAAAAGAAGCGAACAGATCTGCCTGCCGCTCAGTTCATCATTATTTATCATATAACGGTAGATCCGTTTGTCAAAATCCTTATCCAGATCCAGTTTTTCAAATATATAACTGATGATCTTGGCATAAATCTCCTGAGAATCGGAATATTGCGATACGATATCCAGTCTGGATACATCTACCCAGTTTCTGGCGATCACATAATTCAGATATTCATTCAGGCTTATGACCTCTTCTTTTGTCCAGGCGATATAAGTTTCATCATCTTTATCCACTTCGTCCTGCATGATGACATTATCATCATACAGCATGGCGACAATAAAACTTTCATAGACCTGATACTCTTTGGGAAGTTCATTGTACGGCGTACATTCCGTTGTCAGTTCCAGTTTCAGTTCTTCAAATATCCTGGCTTTCTTATCCAGATACGCCTGCCAGACTTCACTTTCCGTTTCTCCTGCATAGCGGGAAGAAAAATGATCCGTGTCGATGACATTATTATCAATACAGGCAAAGTATACATCATAAATAGGGATGATGATGTTATTGCTGCCCGCATTTTCCGGGGGTACATATTCCTTGATATTCTGGATCTTGTCTAACAGGATACTGGCGATATTGGCCTCCAGAATATGATAGGCGGCCTTTTGCAGTTCCGGGTCTATCGTCAGCCAGACATCCTTGCCGGCCACCGGTTCGACGCGATCCCTCGTTTCGATCACCTTACCGACATTATCCACATAAACGGTTTCGGAGCCTTTGGTTCCCTGCAGCAAAGTCTCCATTGACGCCTCGATCCCGGATTTGCCTACTGTATCGTTTAAGTCATAATCCGGATTTTCCTCCTGCAATATCTTCAGCTCCTCGTTGGAGACTTTACCCGTATAGCCAAGTATCTGTGCAAAATAAATACTGTCGTTATATTTACGAATCGTACCTTCGGCAATATCCACGCCATCCAGGATATCTTCGTTTTCCATGACGACAGCCACGGTTTCCTGCGAAACATTATTGGCGACCGTGGTAGCGATATATTTCTGGAAACTGTTGGCGCTCATCGCATAACGGATCGTCAGGATCTTTAAGACTTCCGCTTTCGTATAGCCGAGTCCTTCCACGAAACTGTCGCGGTCTTCTTCGTCTTCATAGTCACCGATCCCGTAACGTGACGTTCCGCACAGATATTCGATCACCTCATCCGGCGCAGCGCTTCTTTCCTCTTCCCTTAAATCTTCGATCAGGGCATGTCCGTAAACATCAGCCAGAAAACGTAAAAGCTGTGTTCCCTCCAGATTAAACTGATAATTGTTACTGCTATCCAGTATAATATTAAAATCATTGATGATATGATCGCCGTTTTCTTCTATCAATTTTATCAACTGATAAATGGTATTGTTGAGATTTTTATTCTTATCACGTCCCGATTCATAAACATCTTCTATCGTAACGGAATACGCCAGTTCATTATAGGCTAACAATTCTCCGTTCCCAGCGTAGATATTGCCTCTGGTCGAAGCGATCGTCCGCTCTTTGGTAATCTTCAACTGGAAATTATCGGCATATTCCTCACCGTTTACGATCTGCAGCTGGAAAATCGTATAGATCAGATACCCCCCTAAACCAAGCAGCACCATAACAAGGACGATCAGTCTGGAAGTCACCATATTAAATATATTTTCTTTCAGATGTTCCCAAAGTTCCTCAAACAAACTTCTTCTCGCCTCTCTTCTCTCTTAACTCCAGAGCACGGTTTATACGCAGGATCACGGGGTATAAAAACAACGTCACCACAACCGTATAGACCATTTCCGGCAGGATGATGTGCACAAGATAATACTTAAGATCAAACTTCCCGCGTAATAAGAACAGGATCAGATAACATATGATCCCATAAGAAAAATCGCTGCATAATATCAGCGTGATCGGCAGCTTGATATCTTCGGGATAAAATATGGCGCTGAATTTCCCGTTGGCATAACCAATGTACATATAAAGCAGAGCATAAAAACCGATTACCGAACCAAAAAAAATATCCACTAACAGACCGCCAAAAAAGCCGATCAAAAGTCCGGTCTTTTCTCCGCGCATAAAACCAAAAGATGCCGTAAGTACAATGAGCAGATTGGGAACGATGCCGCCAAAAGCGAGCGCCCTGAATACAGTGCACTGTAGCAGAAAACATATGAAAATAAAGAAAGCTGTGACTATCACACGTCTCATACGGCCTGTTTTCCATCCCTTTCGTCATCTTGCTCAATCTTCTACCGTCTGCTTCAGTTCAAGGATCACCAGAACCTCTTCCAGATGCTCGAAATCCACAGCCGGCGTAATGTACCCTGACTTGGTCAGGTTGTTGGCATCCCTGTTGATCGTACTGATATAACCGATCAGGATACCTGGAAGATATTTATCACTGATATTGGAAGTGACGATCTTATCGCCCTCCACCACCGCATCCGCACTGTCCACAAGCTGTTCAAAAGAAATCACGCCGGACGCATATAATTTCAGATCTCCGGTCACTATCATATTATCCGAACTGGAAAGCACCATGGCGCTGACATTGGAGTCATCCGCGATGATAGATTTTACTTTGGCCCAGTTCGGCCCGATATCCACGATCCTTCCTACCAGCCCGCTCCCGGCCATCACATTCATATCGACTGCCAGCCCATCCTCGGCCCCTTTATTGATGACAAAAGAATAAAACCAGTTGCCGGAATCTCTGGCAATGATCCTGGCCCCGATCTTATCATATTCATCATATTGGGAATCCAACTGGTACAGTTCCCGCAGATTTGTCAATTCATAACGATCCTGCTGTAAGCCGGTATTTTCTATGGTCAGCGCATCAATTTCCGCTTTCAGCGCTTCATTTTCCGCGATCAGATCCCTGATCTGTCCCAGTTCTTCCGACCGGCTGCGCAGAAAACTCCCGGCCGCGCTGATCCCTTCTTCAAAAGGAACGATCGTATAACCGGCCACCGAACTTAAAGGCCCGCTGAAGATCGTCGTATTAAAAGTGAGCAGCACCATACCGGTACATAGGATTGTTAATACAAAAAGAAGATATTTACTCGGCAGAGTAAATTTCTCTCCCTTCTTTTTAACGACTGGACTCATTTACTCATTCCTTCTATTGCATAAGCTACTGATTTATAATTATCCTCATTGATGATCTTGGCCAGTCCCAGCGCAACGCTCTCCACGGGATGTTCAGAGACATTCACCTTAAGTCCCGTACCCTTGCTCATAAGCTGCGCCAGTTTGTTCACCTGAGAGGCTCCGCCGGTCAGATACACGCCGTGTCTGTAAATATCTGCCGCCAGTTCCGGAGGTGTGCGCTCTAAAATGACCTTGATATTGTCGATGATCGTATTAAAATGCTCTGTCATACATTCATCCACCAGAGAGATCGGAATCTCTCTCTCCACCGGCAGACCGGTCACGATATCACGGCCGTACACCACAGCGCCGCTTCTTTGCGCCTCCAGTTCCGTAAGCGCGATCTTTACATTTTCGGCTGTTTTCCCGCCGATGATCAGACTGTATTCCCGGCGTACCGCACTTTTTATCGCTTCATCGAACTTTCTGCCGCCGACTTTCACCAGTTTGCTCAAAACAATGCCGCCTAACGACAGGATGGAGATTTCCGTCGTATCAAAACCGACATTGACTACTAAAACACCCTGTGAGTTTTTGACGTCGATGCCAAGCCCTAAGCCGTCGGCAACCGCCTTATCCACGACCATGACCTTTTTGGCCTTGACATTGGATTCTTTTACCAGATCCTTAAAAGCGCGTTTTTCCACTTCCGTCACATCCCAGGGTACCGCGATATAATAATCGGCCGGCCGGATATTGCCTTTCATCAGATCTATCATAAAATATTTTATGAGCGTCTCCATGTTCTGTATGTCTGCAATGACGCCGTTACTCAACGGATACGTGATATTGATGTTGCCCGGCGTCTTTTCATACATTTCAAAAGCCGAATTGCCATATGCGAACAGTGTATGCTTGTTTTCAATGGCTATCATGTTTTTTTCCACAAAAACAGTGTCATCCGTGCGGTTGTATATCTTGATATTGCTTGTCCCCAAATCGATTCCAAATGCGTTATTTGCCAAGGTAAATTACTCCTTTCACATAGGTGTTTCTTTTCTTTTTAACTGAGCAGTCCGCTTTCCTTAAAGCTGAAATACTTATTATCCCCGATAATAATATGATCCAGTAAAGGTATATCTATCGTTTTGCCGATGCCGGCTATCCTCTCGGTAATGCAGATATCGTTATTGCTCGGCACCGGGTCTCCGCCCGGATGATTGTGCAGCAGCATGATACGCGCCGCCTGCAGGCGAAAGGCGCTGATATAAACTTCTCTGGGTGATAACAGCGACGCATTGACTGTTCCGGTCGATAATATCTGTTCCTCCAGAAGACACATCCCGGAATCAAACAAAAGCAGCAGGATATGTTCTACTTTTTCATGGCGGAAACGCTCCATATAATAATCGGCCACAGAATATGGCTTTTTAAAAGACAACTTTCCTCCCGCCTTCATCTGTGCCATTCTGGTACACAGTTCGGCCAGCGTCTTTAATTTCACGGCTTTTACCCTGCCGATTCCCTTTACTTCCATAAGTTCCTGCAATGGAATATGGTAAAGCCCCAGCAGGCCGTTGCCATAACGTCCGGCCGCCTTCAATACTTCCTCACCGAGTTCCCTCGCGCTCATCCTGCGCGTTCCCGTGCGTAGGATAATGGCCAGCAGTTCAGCATCCGTCAACGATTCCGCTCCATAGGAAATAAATTTCTCATATGGAAGATTCTGCATCATACCATTATCATTGTTCTCATACTTGACTAATTTCATTCAACCTCTTTCCCGATGGCGGATTCTCTCCAAAACCCTCTGTCCTGTCAGGAAAAAACGGTCGCAGGTGTAAGATACACATAAAATCCCACTCTGGATATTTTATCACAATCCCTTTTTCATGTATACAAAATTTACCATTTTTTTAAAAATTCACGACCGCAGGCATGGCCTGACAAAGACAAAACGACGGGCCTTACCGGATCCGGAAATCCGCCGAGACTATTCCGGCGTCTATCAAATTCTGCAAAGATTTCAAAATCCCCAGCTTGGCGTGCTGCCATGTCAGTCCGCCCTGAAAATAGACCGCATAAGGCTCCGTGATCGGGCCGTCGGCACTCAGTTCAATGGACGAACCGGAAACAAAAGCACCCGCCGCCATGATAACCTGCGAGTCATAGCCCGGCATATCCCATGGCTGCGGCGTTACAAAACTGTCTACGGCCGCCGCGGCCTGAATCCCCTGACAAAAGGCAATAACCCCCTCCGGGGTGCCAAAAGTCACGGCCTGGATAATATCATGTCTGCTCTCCGTAGAATCCGGAATCACGGGAAAACCTGCTTTTTCATAGATATTGGCGGCAAAAATGGCTCCTTTCAGAGCACCCGCCGTGACCGTAGGCGCTAAGAACAATCCCTGATAAAAAGAAGACATCACGCCCAGCGAAGCTCCTACTTCTTTGCCGAGCCCCGGAGAAGTCAGGCGGTAAGCGGCATTCTCCACACAGTCCTTTCGCCCCGCGATATATCCGCCGATCGGCGCCAGACCGCCTCCCGGATTTTTAATTAAAGACCCGACCGTCATATCCGCGCCCACATCGCCGGGTTCTATCGTCTCCACAAACTCACCGTAACAGTTATCCACCATACAGATAACGTCAGGCTTGATCTGTTTGACAAAAGCAATCAGTTCCCCGATCTGCCTTACGGAAAATGTCGGCCTTGTCTGATAGCCTTTGGAACGCTGGATGGTGACGACTCTGGTCTTATCGTTGATGGCCTTTTTGATTTCTTCGTAATCAAAGGTGCCGTCCGGGAGCAGATCGACCTGCCTGTACGAAATACCGTATTCTTTTAACGATCCTCTGGATTCACGGATGCCGATGACCTCTTCCAGCGTATCATACGGTTTTCCGGCCGGGGAAAGTAATTCGTCTCCCGGCCGCAGATTACTCATGAGCGCCAACGCCAGCGCATGTGTGCCGCAGGTGATCTGCGGGCGTACCAGCGCATCTTCCGCATGGAAAACTTTTGCATAGACTTCTTCCAGCGTATCCCGGCCCAGATCGTTATAGCCATAACCCGTCGTACCATACAGGCAGGCTTCGCTCACCCGGCATTCCTGCATGGCCCGTATCACCTTCAACTGATTATACTCCGCGATCTCGTCTATCTGCTTAAACCGCTCTTGCAACGAAGCCAGGATCTTACTGCCAAACGTAAATGTCTGCTCCGTAATCCCAAAACGGCTGTATTGCCCCTTTAGCGCTTCTGTCAGTAATTCTTGCGCCGGTGCTCCGTTTGTTGTATTTTCGGCATATAATTTTGTTCTATCTGTTTCTTCCACCTGAAATCACCTCTTTGTCCGTCAATATCTCCAGCATATGTTCCAGGATCAGAGCGTCCTGTGTATCCTGTCCTTCCGCTATGTTCTGCTCTTCTATGGCATCATTGGCAAAATCCTCTCTGGATATCCAGATGACTTCTTTTTCCCGGCGAAACCAGGTCAACTGCCTCTTGGCAAAATGTCTGGTATCCCTTTTGATGCGGTAAATAGCATCTTCCAGCGAGCATTCCTTATCCAGATATTCCAGTATCTCTTTATAACCGAGTCCCTGCATGGAAACCTGATCTTTCGTACATCCCATATTTTTAAGCGCCTTTACCTCTTCGACAAGGCCCTTTTTTAACATCTCATCAACTCTGGCGTCAATCTTCGCGTACAGCCTTTCCCGCTTATCGGTCAACACAAAATAAGCGAAACGATATGGCGATTCTTTTTCCCGCTGCTCTTCATTGTGCTGTGAAATAGGTTTCCCTGTCTTTTCAAAAAATTCAATGGCCCGGATGACCCGCTTGATATTATTGGCATGCAGGATTTTGCAGGAGTCCGGGTCTATGGCGCGCAGTCTCTCAAACAGGGCTTCGTTGCCGTTTTCTCTGGCAAACTGCTCCAGTTCCAGCCGCATGTCCATATCTTCGCCTGTCTGCGTAAAGTCAATATCATATAAGACCGACTGGATATAAAAACCCGTGCCGCCTGTGATAATGGGGATCTTCCCCTTCGCATAGATACGTTTCATCGCTTCTGTGGCCAGTTCTTTGAACTTCACCACATGAAAATCCTCGGAAGGTTCCAATACGTCGATCAGATAATGTTCAATGCCTTCCATTTCCTCCCGCGTGATCTTGGCCGAACCGATATCCATATGCCTATATACCTGCATGGAATCAGCGGAAATGATCTCGCCGCCTATCTTTCCCGCAAGCGCTACGGCCAGCGCACTCTTGCCCGCCGCCGTCGGCCCCGTTACAATGACCAATGGTTTTTTATTTTCCACATTAACCTCCATTCTTACAGCCTGCGATATTTGCGCCGCAGGCACAAATTCGCGGTTGAAAAATCTTTGATTTTTCAACCTATGCGCTTAAACTTTTTCTCCAGTTCATATTTACTCATGGAAATAATGGTCGGTCTGCCATGCGGACAATTATAGGGATTGTCTAAGGAAAGCAGTTCGTCTATCAAAGCCTCCGCCTCCGCGCGGTTTAAGCGCATATTCCCTTTGACCGCCGCTTTACAGGCCGCTGTCGCGATCCGCATACGGATACTGTCAGGCGTTCCCGATAATGTCTCCTGTGCCAGTTCATCCAGCAGTTCGTAGAAAAACTCCGCCTCACGGTAGCCGTATAAGTCCATGGGCACGCTGCTGATGGCGTAATCATTGCCGCCAAATTCTTCTATCTCGAAACCGAGCGCGCGAAAATGTTCCCGGTTCTGTAACAGACAGTCTTTTTCCTTACCGCTTAAAGTCACGATAAGCGGCGGATTCAGATTCTGTGACGCGATACTGTGCGTCTGGAACTGTCTGATCAGACGCTCATATTTTACTTTTTCATGCGCCGCATGCTGGTCGATTATCATCAGCTTATCCTGATAGGATATCAGCCAGTAAGTCTCAAATAACTGCCCGATGATCTCATAGTGCTCTCTGGCCTTTTTGGATAAGAGTTTGTCATCGAATAACTCCATCTGGGAAGGTCTGGCTGCCACAGCAGGCTGGATGGGTCCCGGTGCGCCCGCCTGTCGGGAAACCATATAGGGTTCAGGTGCGTGTACGGTATTCTTCAGTTCTTCTGGCGCTGGTGTTTTTGCCCGTTCAGCTTCTTTTTCCTGCTTGATCCTTCTGGTCTCAAATGGTTCCGGGACAGAGACTTTTTCCTTTCTGACAGGCTCCGGTTTCATGGAAACCTGTGATGCACTTGATGCACTTTGAGCCGCTGTCCCGGCGGCCCTTACCGCTTCAGGCGTCTTCCCCGGCATCTTCGGCGCAGGCAGCGTCACCTCCGGTATCATCTCCCGTTGGTGCAGGCTCTCGAAAATAACGTCCCGCACCCGCTCATAAAATTCCTGTCCTCCGGCAATACGCACTTCCATCTTGGTCGGATGGACATTGACGTCAATCCTGCCGGTATCTATCGTAAAATGCAGCACGCAGAAAGGAAATTTATGCTGCATCAGATACTCTTTATAACCTTCTTCCACCGCCTTACCAAGCAGATTACTTTTGATAAAACGGCCGTTGATATAAAAAAGTTCGTAATTTCTGTTGGCGCGGTTGATAACAGGCCGTCCCAGAAAACCATCAATCGAGAAATCTTCTTTTTCCACATGGATCTCATCCAGTTCTCTGGCAATATCTTTTCCGTAAATACGATATATGATCTCTTTTAAATCATTATTACCCGACGTATGGAAACGGTTCTGGCCGTTCATGATAAAATGAAAGGAAATCTGCGGATGCGACAACGCCAGATGCTCCATAAGGTCAGCCACATAAGAACCTTCCGTCTGCGGCTGTTTTAAGAACTTCTTACGTGGCAGCGTGTTATAAAAAAGATTCCTGACGATAATCGTCGTACCGCCCGGCGCGCCGACCTCCTCCAATTCTTTCTCCATACCGCCCTCTATCACATAACGGACGCCCGTTAAGTCTTCTTCTGTCCTGGAAATTGCCTCCACCATGGAAACCGCCGCGATACTGGCCAGCGCCTCTCCGCGAAACCCTAGACTGACCAAGTCAGTCAAATCATCTGCCGAAGTGATCTTGCTGGTCGCATGGCGTAAAAAGGCATTGCGTATCTGAGTCTTCTCGATACCGCCGCCGTTATCGGTCACACGGATAAATGAGATGCCGCCATCTTTTATTTCTACAGTAACGGCGTCCGCGCCGGAATCGATGGCATTCTCCACGAGTTCCTTGACTACGCTGGAAGGCCGCTCTACCACTTCACCGGCGGCTATTTTATCTATCGTCTGATGGTCTAACACATTTATCTTCATGGTCTTTCCTTTCCTCTCGATGTGGAGAATGCCTTGTGACGGCACGTCGCACTATACCTGCCAGCGGTTCTTTAGTCGGTTCTGCAGGCGGTACAGCGTGTTCAGGGCATCCATCGGCGTCAGGTTGGTGATGTCGATCTCTTCCAGTTCTTTTAGCACGTCTTCGTCTTTTACCGTATCAAATAAAGACATCTGCGTAAGGTCTACTTCATCATATTTTACAGGTCTGGCCTTATCGTTTTTGATATTGACTTCGATGCTCTGTACTTTCTGCGTAATATCGTTATCGCTAAGCTGTCCGACGATCTCTTTAGCCCTGTCGATGACCATATCGGGCACTCCGGCCAGCTTGGCGACCTGGATACCGTAACTTTTATCCGCACCGCCTTTGATGATCTTACGCAGGAAAACGATATCGTCCCCTTTTTCCTTGACGGCAATACAATAGTTGTTGACGTTATCCATCTTACCCTCTAACTCTGTCAGTTCATGATAATGCGTGGCAAAAAGCGTCTTGGCCCCTAATATCTTACGGTTGCTGATATGTTCGATGACCGCCCAGGCAATGCTTAAACCATCGAACGTGGAAGTTCCACGGCCGATTTCATCCAAAACAAGCAGGCTTTTATTCGTTGCATTGCGCAGGATGTTGGCCACCTCGTTCATCTCCACCATAAAAGTAGACTGTCCGCTGGCCAGATCGTCCGAAGCGCCGACTCGCGTAAAGATTCTGTCCACAATACCGATATCCGCTTTTTTGGCAGGCACAAAGCAGCCAATCTGCGCCAGAAGCACAATCAGCGCCGTCTGCCGCATATAAGTTGATTTTCCGGCCATATTAGGGCCTGTGATCACGGCGATACAGTGTTTATGATTATCCAGATAGGTATCATTCGCGATAAACATATCGTTCTGTATCATCTGCTCGACGACAGGATGTCGGCCATCCTTAATATTGATGATACCCTTCTCATTGAGCGCCGGCCTGATATAATGATTCCGCTCCGCCACATAGGCAAAAGAAGCCAGCACATCCAGTCTGGCGATGGCTCTCGCCGTCTTCTGAATCCGCTCTATCTGCGCCGCAATCTGCTCCCTGACCTCGCAGAAGAGGTCATATTCCAACGAACACAGCTTGTCCTCCGCATTTAGTATCGTATCTTCGAGTTCTTTTAAACGCGGTGTCGTATAGCGTTCTGCATTAGCCAGCGTCTGTTTTCTGATATAATCTTCCGGCACAAGGTTTTTATAGGAATTGGTCACTTCAAAATAATAGCCGAATACTTTATTGAATTTAATGCGCAGGTTTTTAATGCCTGTTCGTTCCTTATCCTCATTTTCCAGTGCGGCCAGCCAGTTCTTGCCTTCGGTCTTGGCTCTGCGCAGTTCGTCGATATGCTCATGGAAACCGTCTTTGATGAGCCCTCCTTCTTTAATGATGATCGGCGGGTCGTCTATGATGGCGTCGTCTATCAGATGGAATAAATCCGACAGATCGTCTATTTCTGTCTGAATTTCGGATAGCAAAGCTGTGTCCGTATCCTGCAAGACTGTTTTAATAGACGGCAGCATCTCCAACGAGGTACGGAAAGCAATTAGATCGCGCGGATTGGCTGTCCGGTAGCTGACTTTTCCTAAAAGCCGCTCCAAGTCGTACACCGGGTTTAAGTATTCCCGCAGTTCGTCCCGGAGCATACTTTTTTTAACCAGTTCCTCTACGGCATCCAGACGCTTCTCAATTTCTTCTTTGTTAATCAAAGGCTGTTCGATATATTTGCGTAACAACCTGCCGCCCATGGCCGTTTTCGTCTTATCCAGCACACCGAGTAAAGACCCTTTTTTCTGTTTCTCGCGCAGCGTCTCAATGAGTTCCAGATTTCTTCTTGTCGCCCCGTCAAGCAGCATATATTTACTTGTCAGATAGGGATACAGATGCGTAAAATGCTCTAAAGATGTCATCTGCATCTCCTGCAGATATTGTAGCAGCGCGCCGGAGGCGATAACGCCCGCGGGAAATTCCTCTATACCCAGACCGGCCAGCGAATTTACATGAAAATGTTTGAGCAGACATTTCCGGCAGAGGTCTTCATCAAAATAATGATTGGCCAGAGAATAGACGGCCACGCCCAAGCGGTTCTTCATATCGTCGATATCAAAGCCGCTGACTAAAAACGCCTCGTTACAGATAATTTCAGAAGGCGCGTATTTATTAATTTCATCCTGTAATTTCCGGATATCCTCCACTTCCGTCAGATAATAATCCCCGGTCGTCACATCGGCAACTGAAATACCTATCGTCTCCGAAAAATAAGAAACGCAGAGAATATAATTATTGCGCGAATCGTCTATGGCCTGGATATCCAGATTGGTTCCGGGCGTCACGATACGGATCACTTCTCTTTTGACAAGACCCCTGGCTTCTTTGGGGTCTTCCACCTGTTCGCAGATAGCGACCTTATAGCCTTTCGATACCAGCTTGTTCAGATATCCATCCACCGCATGATAAGGAATGCCGCACATGGGCGCACGTTCCTCTAAACCGCAGCTTTTCCCCGTCAGCGTGATCTCCAGTTCCTTAGAAGCTGTTTTGGCGTCCTCGAAAAACATCTCATAAAAATCGCCGAGACGGTAAAAAAGAATACAATCGGGGTATTCCTGCTTCGTTTCCATATATTTTTGCATCATCGGAGTCATTTCCGCCATCTTACTTACCATCTTTCCTGTATTTTATGCGCTTTCGCAGTCATCGTATATTACTTTGTCATATTATTTCGTTATCTTCCGACCACATGTCCCGTATAATAAAAGCCGTGGCATTCATCCAAAGAGACATTCACCAGTTTCCCGATATCGGAAACTTCCCCCGGAAAATGCACGAGCATATTGTTCGACAGCCGCCCCGTGACAAGGGATGCGTCCTGTTCGTTTATCTCTTCCACCAGGGCCTCCATAACGCGGCCTTTTAATAAGAGCGCCCTTTCTTTCGCCGTATCCTGCACGACTTTTAACAGTTTGTCAAAAGATGGTTTCACCACCTCTTCCGGCACCTGATCTTCCATAGCCGCGGCAGGTGTTCCGGTTCTTTTGGAATAAATAAACGTAAAAGCGTTATCATAGCTGGCTTTTCTGACCACATCTATCGTCTCTTCCACGTCCGCGGGTGTCTCGCCGGGGAATCCGACGATAATATCCGTAGTAATGGCTATATCGGGAATGGCAGCCTTTATTTTTTCCACAAGCGCCAGATACTGCTCCTTCGTATAACGCCTGTTCATGGCCAGTAAGATTTTGTCAGAACCCGATTGCAGAGGCAGATGCAGATGATGGCATATTTTTTCAGAATCTTTCATGACCTGAATCAGCTCGTCCGATAGATCCTTCGGATGCGAGGTCATGAAACGTATTCTTTTGATGCCCTCTACCTGTTCGATTTCCTGTAACAGCTGCGCGAAACTCATTGGATGATCCAGATTTTTCCCATAGGAATTGACGTTCTGGCCAAGCAGCATCACTTCTACTACGCCATCTTTTGCCAGTCTCTCAACCTCACGCAGAATTTCCTTCGGCTGCCTGCTCCGTTCGCGGCCTCTGACATAAGGCACGATACAATAACTGCAAAAATTATCACAGCCGAACATGATATTAATGCCCGATTTGTATGGGTATTTGCGGCTGACGGGAAGGTCTTCCACGATCTTATCCGTATCCTGCCAGATATCGACGATCATATTGTGTCTGCGATGTTGTTTCGTCTTCCCGGAGTTTTCTGTATTTTCCAGATTTCCCGCCTGCTCTGCACTTTCCTCACTTTCAAACATGGTCGTGAGCAGTTCTGCAAATTTATAGATATTATGGGTACCAAAGATTAAATCTACAAAACGATAACTTTTCTGTATTTTTTCGATAACAGATTTTTCCTGCATCATACAGCCGCACAGGGCGATCTTAAGATGCGGCTTTTTCTTTTTCATACTGTTTAAAACGCCGAGCCTGCCGTAAACTCTCTGATTGGCGTTATCCCTGACCGTACAGGTATTATAGATGACAAAATCCGCCTCTTCTTCCGAATCCGCCATACAATATCCGCTCTGTAATAAAATACCGGCCAGTTTCTCGGAGTCGCGGGCATTCATCTGACAGCCGAACGTTGTAACGAAACATTGCGGCTGATGGCCGATCTTTTTTTCTAACGCTTTCACATATCCGGCTGCTTTTTTTATGTAATAGTACTGTCTCTCAGTTTCTTTATCCATTTCTCCTGATTGATCCTGTCGCCTTTCAAAAAAATAATCGTTGATATTATACTTCAAATCCGCTTTTTTTTCAACCAAAAAAGGACAGCCCTTAAAGAGGCTGCCCGTCCAGAATAACCAATTTTTTCGAAAGATCGTCCCGTTTTAAGAGTACCACATCCGCACATTTACCGGGTGAAATGCTGCCATGCTTATCATAGATCCCCACACATTTCGCAGGATTTACCGCCGCACATCTGATGGCGCAGGCAAGCGGGATACCCATTTGCAGTACCGCCGTCCGCATACAGTCCAGAAGATTTGTAACCGAACCCGCTATCGTTCCGTCACGCAGCGCCGCCAGATTGCCCGTGACCTTTACATACTGGCCGCCGAGCGTATAATCGCCGTCTGCAAGTCCCGTTGCACGCATGCTGTCGCTGATGAGGATAATACGCCCGTCTCCAAATATTTTAAACGTTGTCCGTACTGCGGCCGGGTGGACATGCACACCATCACAGATCAGCTCCACTTCCGCTTTTCCCTTATCCGCTGCGGCCCCAATGAGCCCCGGCGCCCTGTGCGTATAGGGATTCATGGCATTATATAAATGTGTCACATGACTGGCTCCCTTTTCAAAGGCTTCGATGGCTGTATCATAATCCGCGCAGGTATGGGCCAGTGAAATGACTGTTTCTTCATGCCGCTTTTTGATAAATTCCATGGCGCCCTCACATTCCGGCGCTATGGCCAGGAGTTTGATGCGTTTCCCCGATGCCTCATTTAATTTATCAAACATGGCGATATCCGGTTTATGAATATATTCACCGTTCTGCGCACCTTTTTTGGCTTCTGAAACAAAAGGGCCTTCCATGTTGATACCGTGAAATCTGGCTTTTCCTTTTTGAAACCCTTCCTCCGCATAACCTGCGGCCGTCTTGCAGATCGTCAGAAGTTCTTCTTCTGAAAGTGTCATGGTCGCCGGTACGATATTGGTCACGCCGACAGACGCTTCATAAGCCGCCATACGATCCACAGCCTCTCTTGTGCCATCACAAAGATCATATCCCATACAGCCATGAAAATGGATATCTGTCAGTCCCGGTATGGCATAACAGTCCGAAGCGTCTATTTCGGCCCTGTCCGTGACTTTATCCGCCGAATCCGTGAACAGACCGTTTTCCATATAAATATCTTTTGTCAAAAAAATTCCATCTTCCGTATAAACGCTGGCATTTTTAATAATCATGCTGGCTGCCTCCTTCCCGGTTCCCGTTATAAATCGCGGACAATGCCGCTTCATCCGCGACTATGATAACATCCCTGTGAAGCTGTAATATAGATGCCTGCACTTTGGGCGTGATCTTACCGAAGAAAGCCTCTTTTACAATAGCCGCTTTCTCTGTGCCGCTTACGACCACTAAGACTTTTTTCGCCTGCATGATAGTCTGGATACCGATTGTATATGCCTGTCTGGGTACTTCCTCTATAGACGCGAAAAATCTCTGATTGGCCTGTATCGTAGACTGCGCCAGATCAACACAGTGTGTCTGCGCCACAAACTCCTCTCCGGGTTCATTGAAACCGATATGTCCGTTATGGCCAAGCCCCAGAAGCAGCAGATCTATGCCGCCCACATTCCTGATGACTTTATCATAGTCACTACATGCCTTATCACTGTCGCTCTGCATCCCATCGGGCAAAAAAATGCGGGTTTTATCCATATTTACCCTGTCGAACAAATGTTTGTTCATAAAATAATAATAACTCTGCTCGTTATCCTTGGTCAGCCCCTTATATTCATCCAGATTGATGCTCGTCACGCCGGAAAAATCCAGATCGCCTTTCTGATACCACGCCACAAGCTGTTCATATATGCCGATCGGCGTTGAGCCGGTAGCAAGTCCCAGCACGCACTTTGGTTCCATAATGATCTGCGCGGATATGATATTGGCTGCCTTCCTGCTCATTCCGGCATAGTCTTTGGCTCTGATGATCTTCATTAACAGTCCCTCCTATCACTTTAAAAAGCGGAGTCCCGAAGGCCTCCGCTCTGCCAGGTGGTTCGGTACATTAATCGCTTAAAATACCTATAACATTTTCTTCATTTCATCAGCTACAAACTGCACTTTCGTACCTACAATAACCTGAACGGCGTTCTTGCTCGGTCTCATAACCCCTGCAACACCCGCAGATTTTATCTTTTTCTCATCGATCAGCGTATAGTCTTTAATTTCCAGACGAAGTCTGGTGATGCAGTTATCCAGCGAAGTAACGTTGGACTTGCCGCCGAGACCTTCGAGAATTACTGACGCTACTTTTGTGAAATCATCATTTAAAAGAACCGCTTTTTTCTCTGCTTCTACATCATCATCTTCCCGTCCGGGTGTCTTAAGATCAAATTTCACAATAGCAAAACGGAATACCACATAAAATACTATGAAGGCCGCTATACCGAGCGGAAGGATCATCCATGTATTCTGTGCCGCCGGTAAAGACGCTGAAAAAACAAGATCCGTCGCGCCCGCCGAGAAGCTGAAACCTGCCCGGAATCCGACTAAAGTCGCGATAACTGTGAAAATGCCGTATAACAAAGCATAGATCAGATACAGCGCCGGTGCAAGGAACATGAAACCAAATTCAAAAGGTTCTGTAACACCGCAGACAAATGCACAGAGTGCTGCGGAGGCTACCAGACCGATGGCTACTTTCTTCTTACCGCTCTTCGCCGTATGGATCATCGCCAGAGCCGCGCCCGGAATACCGAACATCATACACGGGAAGAAACCGGACATATACATACCCAGACTCCAGGAAACATCCGCACTGGTATCGCCTGCCCAGAAGTGGGACAGATCGCCAAGACCTACCGTATCAAACCAGAATACATTGTTCAGCGCGTGATGTAAGCCTGTCGGAATGAGCAGTCTGTTTAAGAATGCGTAAATACCTGCGCCAACCGCGCCAAGACTTACGATTCCCTGACCTAACGCTAAGAGTGCGCCGTAGATAATGG
Source organism: Ruminococcus sp. (assembly GCA_023663085.1). Taxonomy (GTDB): domain Bacteria; phylum Bacillota; class Clostridia; order Lachnospirales; family Lachnospiraceae; genus UBA3282. The sequence goes on from JAMPIB010000020.1 coordinate 19,581, forward strand.
GCCATACGACTAACAGGATCGCCGATACCACGATTGCTACGACACCGGAAACAATCGCCACACAGCGTTTGCCGCTGAAAAAAGACAACCATTCCGGCAGTTTTGTATTCTTGAATTTATTGTAACAGGTTGCTCCGATGATACCGGATAAAATACCGATAAACGGATTGGATATCGCCGAGAAAGCCAATGACTTATTGGCGTTTTCCGCAATAGACGGCATCAGTGTTGTCACCGTACCCACTGAAAGCAGGTTGGTGATCATCAGCCATGAAGCCAGTGCCGCAAGTCCTGCAGTACCGTCATGATCGTCCGCCATGCCGACGCCGACACCGATAACGAACAGGATGGCCATATTGTCGATCAGTGCGCCGCCTGCCTTTACCAGGAAAAATCCCAGCAAATGTAAAAAACCGGTTATTTCTCCGCCCTGCATGGTCGCCGGACACAACGCGTATCCGATACCCATCAGGATACCGCAGATTGGCAGACATGCTACCGGCAGCATCAAAGCTTTACCCAGCTTCTGTAAATATTTCATCATAAATATCTACCCCCTTATCATAATTTTGAAGTTCCGCCCTGGCCGCGAAACCGACTTTTGTTTCTATATTCAATGAGCTTACCGCTCATGAACACCATAGATCACCTTACAGATTTTCCTTAAAAAAACGTTCTAACGTATCAAACGCCGCCTCTTCGTCTTCGCCCTCTATCTGGCAGGTAACTTCCATCCCCTGTTTGATACCAAGACTCATCAGCATGATCAGTTTTTTCGCATCAGCGCTCTTACCGTTACTGCTTATCGTCACCTTACTTTTAACAGCAACCGCCTGCTTTACCAGAAGACCTGCGGGTCTTGCATGCAGTCCGACCGGATCTGTGATAACATACTGAAATTCTTTCATAGATCATACACTCTCCTTTCGTTTTATATCTCTTATGGCCTTACGCACCTTTAATACCGAAGAAGCGGATACACTCAGTTCATCCACTCCCATATCCACAAACGTTTCCGTAAGCAGCGTATCCGCCGCCAGTTCTCCGCAGATACCGGCCCAGATTCCGGCCTTGTGCGCATTTTCCACCGTCATCTTTATCAGTTTAAGTACCGCGGGATGATGCGTATCACAGGTGCTCTCCAGTTTCTGGTTCTGACGGTCTACCGCTAACGTATACTGTGTGAGATCATTTGTACCGATACTGAAAAAATCGACCTCTTTCGCCAGTTCTTCGGAAATTAAGGCTGCTGCAGGTGTTTCTATCATAATGCCCAGTTCCACTTCGGCTATCGGATGCCCTTCTTTTCGCAGAGCCGCCCTGACCTGTTCGACAATCTCTTTGATGCGTTTTACTTCGGCCACGGATACCACCATAGGGAACATAATGGCCGCCCTGCCGTATGCAGAGGCACGATAGATCGCCCGAAGCTGTGTCATGAAAATTTCCGGTCTGTCCAGACAGATCCTGATGGCCCGAAATCCCAGAGCGGGATTTTCTTCCGTCTCCAGATTAAAATAGTCCACTTTCTTATCGGCGCCGATATCCAGTGTGCGGATCACAACTTTCTTACCGCCCATTTTTTCCAGTACGGCCTTATAACTTGCAAACTGTTCTTCTTCACTCGGAAAGCCGTTTCTTCCAAGGTAGAGGAACTCGCTGCGGAACAGGCCGATCCCGCCGGCATCCGCCGCCAGAATCCCTTCTACATCTTCCACTTTGCCAATATTGCCAAAAACATCAAGGCGTCTGCCGTCGCCTGTGACATTGTCCTGCCCTTTTAACAGTTCTAACTCTTCCAGATCGGCTATCCACTGATTTTTCAGACGTATCTTCTCCTCTAATGTATCCTGATCCGGTTCGATTATAAATTCACCACTGAAGCCGTCAACCACGCCTGCCTTGCCGGCGATATCGTCCGTGATCGTCATCCCGGTATTTACTAACGCAGGCAGATTCATGCTTCTGGCCAGGATTGCCGTATGCGAATTGGCGGAACCGCGCAGCGTTACAAAGGCCAGTATTTTATTTTTATCCATTTTGACCGTCTCGCTCGGTGTCAGATCATCCGCCACCACAATGACCGGTTCCTCCGCCTGTATGCCGTCTTCCGGTATGCCGGCCAGTATACGGATGACTCTGGCGGAAATATCTTTGATATCGACCGCCCTCGCCCGCATATAATCATCATCCATGGAGGCGAACAGTTCCACAAACTGTTCTTTCGCCGTCTCTACCGCATATTCGGCATTGTACCCTTCTTCCATAACAGTTCTGGCCGCGTCAAGATAATCTTCGTCTTCCAACATCATTTTATGTACGTCGAAGATCATCGCATGGTCTTCTCCGACCTCGGCAAGCGTTTTTTCATAAAGTACGCCTAACTGGGTTTTTGCCGTTTCCACGGCGTCCAGAAAACGCTTTTTCTCCGCCTCTGCATCGTCAATCTTTGTTTTTACGACCCGATACCCGGCTTTTTGATAATGGTATATCCTTCCTATGGCGATTCCTTTCAGTACGCTTTTTCCAATATATTTTTCCATGCAGGACCTCCTTCTTGCATAGTCAGCGGACCATTGACTCATCCGGTCATCATTTTCGTATAGTCAGGATATCGTCTCCGATCGCCACATCACCGGACTCCGCCATCTGAAAATCGCTAAAATCACCGGAATTACAGATGATGACCGGCGTGATGATATCATACCCTTCCGCTTTGATCTGTTCGATATCAGCCTCTATAAGCAGATCGCCCTTTTTCACTTCCTGTCCCTCAGCCGCATGAATTGTGAAATGCTTTCCATTCAGTTTCACCGTATCGAGTCCCACATGGATCAGGATTTCCACGCCCTCGTTACTGGTCATCGCCGCGGCGTGACCGGTCGGAAATACAGTATTGACTACCCCGTCCGCCGGAGCGCATACCTTACCATCCGCCGGTATGATGGCCGCGCCTCTGCCCAATACTTCTTCGCTGAATGTAGGGTCGCTCACCTCTTTGATGCTTACTAACCTGCCCGATAGCGGCGCTGCTATCATAATGCCGCCATCCCTGCCGAATAGATTCTGAAAAAGTTTCATCTACCTTCTCCTTTCCTTCATCCGCCCATTTTTCACAGACTCCATCGCCCTGTAAAGCAAAAAACCAATTTTATAAACTGAGCCAGCGGTTCATTTATAAAATTGGTTTCCTCCATTTATTTTATATTTCCAAGTATTTTGTTTTGCCGTTAAAATAATTATAGCAATACGTACAACAAAAGTCAATGCCATATTATATTCTATTCACTATCCCGGACAATATTCTATATTTTTTTACAACAGGTCACGGCCAGCGCACCGGGGCCGATATGGCAGGACACGCTTAATGAAAGCGGATCCATATGAATGTCAAATCCCGGAAACGCCGCCGCGACTTCCGATTTAAACTGATTTGCACTCTCCAGATCATAGGTATAGGCCATTGCCAGATGGATATTATCGGGGCTGCATCCTCCGAAACGGTTATTCATATCGTTTCGGACGGCGTTTATCATCATGGTCTTTCCCTGCGAAGCTGTACGGGCCTTGGCAAAGGCATCCAGTTTCTCTCCCTGTATCTGCAATACAGGTTTTAAACGCAGGATCGTACCGAGCGCCGCCGCGGCAGGGGTGATGCGTCCGCCTTTTTTCAGATAATACAACGTATCCAGCATGATATAAATGCTGGAATTAAATTTATCTTCTTCCAGAAAATCCCTGATCTGCGCCGCATCCATGCCGCGGCCGATCAGCGCCAGGGCATCCAGAACGGACTGTCTCTGCGTAACGGAGATACGCTGGTTATTGACTACCTGTACTCTGCCCCCATAATCTTCGGCCAGCATGAGCGCGCTCTGGCAGGAACCGCTCAGACCGCTGGACATCGGAATATGCACGATCTGGTCATATTCTTTTAACAGTTCATCCCACAGATTCATGACCGATTCCGGCGTGGGCTGGCTTGTCACCACATTGGCGCCGGCCGCAAGTTTCTCATAAAATTCCGCCTGCGAGAGCGTGATGTCCTCATAATAGGTCTCCTCATCGATCATAAAAGGCATCGGCAGAACGGATATTCCCATCTCTTTCGCCTGCTTTTGCGTGATCCCGCTGTTACTGTCCGTAACGATTGCAACTTTTGCCATGTTATTGTTATTCCTCCTGCTATTAAATTGAGCGAAAATCAACTGAATCCGCCTCAGTTTCTTCTAAAAACCTGTGCAATGCACTATGTGCCGGAGCACTCAGACCGGGGTCCTCTGTCAGAATTGCATCCGCCTCATCACTTGCCTGCTGTAAAATGGAGGCATCTGTAAAAACATCTCCCAACTCAAACTCCATCATACCGCTCTGCCTGACACCGAAAAGGTCTCCCGGCCCACGCAGCTTTAAATCCTGCGAAGATATATAAAACCCGTCATTGGATTCGTTTAATATTTTTAAACGCTCTAATGTCACTTTATTTTCGGATGTACTGATAAAAATACAGTAAGACTGATATTCTCCGCGTCCGACCCGCCCGCGTAACTGATGCAGACCGGCCAGTCCGAAGCGTTCCGCGTTTTCTACCATCATGACCGTGGCGTTTGGCACGTTGATGCCGACTTCCACTACCGTCGTTGATACCAGCACGTCGATATGGTGCGCTTCAAACTGTTCCATGATGCGGTTTTTCTCGGCCGCTTTCATCCTGCCGTGTAAAGAAGCGACCTGTATGGAAGGCGCAAGGGTCGCTTTTAACCTGGCGGTATAAGAAACGACGTCCTCTAAGTCTTCCATTTCGCCCGCCTCTACCATTGGACAGATCACATAAGCCTGCCTGCCCGCTCGCACTTCTTTTTCAATAAAGCGGTAGGCCGTATCACGATAAGATGGCCCTACGACGCAGTTTTTAATGGGCAGCCGCTTTGCCGGCAGTTCATCCAGCACGGAAATATGCAGATCGCCATATAAAATAATAGCCAGAGTCCGCGGGATCGGCGTAGCGCTCATAACGAGCACATGGGCGTCAAATCCCTTTTCTGCCAGCGCTTCTCTTTGTCTGACACCGAAACGGTGCTGTTCATCGGTAATGACAAGCGCCAGTTTATGATACTTTACTTTTTCCTGAATTAAAGCATGAGTGCCGATAATAATATCCGCTCCGCCGCTTTCTATCTGCTCATAAATCTGTCTGCGGTCTTTTGCGGTAGTAGACCCGGTAAGCAGTACCGGCTCTATACGGAGTCCGTATTTCTTTTTCAGGGATATGAGCGCCTCAAAATGCTGTCTGGCCAGTACTTCCGTGGGTGCCATCATCGCACCCTGACAGCCGTTGGCCGCACACATGATAAGCGAAAGAAAGGCTAAAATCGTCTTGCCGGAGCCTACATCACCCTGTATGAGCCTGTTCATCGCCAGATCGCCGCCCAGATCAGAGACGATCTCCCGCCAGACTTTTATCTGGGCTTTCGTCAGTTCGTAAGGCAATGCTTCTATAAGCCGCACGGTATCAGCAGTCTCCATCATCCGATAACGGTTCGGCAGCGCGTTATTGTCGGCTCTGTGTCTGCGTAACATCAGGATAAACAGAAAAAACTCATCAAACACCAGTCTTTTTCTGGCCTGTAACAGCACTTCCCTATCCGCCGGAAAGTGCATCTGGTATACCGCATCCTGTCTGGGCATAAACTGATAACGTTTTAACAGTTTTTCGGGCAGAAAGTCTTCTTTTTCTACCTGCATCGCAAAAGCCTGCGTCACCGCTTTGGTTACAGCGTGGTTGCTTAAGCCTTTGGTCAGCATATATTTCGGGAGCAGACGGTCTGTAAGCGCCTCATACTCATCGGGCTTGTAGGTCTTAGCCTGTTCCATGACGAGCCTGTTTCCTTTTTTTTGCAACAGGCCGTGAAAAACATAAAAAGTGCCTTTTTTTAAGGAATTTTTAAGATACGGCATATTAAAATAAGTCATCTGCAGCGTACCTGTGGCATCCTGTACCGTAAAATTCAAAATATTCAGATTCCTTACGTGCCTGAGCGTCATATTTCCGGTAATGACGCCGCGGATAGCCACACGCTCGCCAACGGGCGCCTGTGCGATCGCGTATGGTGCCCGAAACTGCTCATAATCTTTCGGATAGTAGTGCAGCAGTTCTTCCGTCGTCGTAATGCCCAGTCTGGCGAATAATGCGGCACTCTTTTCCCCGATTCCCTTTAACGCCGTGATGTTCATATATTATCCTATTCCACAGATACGATATAATAATAGATCGGCTGTCCGCCGTTTTGCAGTTCAATGTCGCAGCTGCCGTATTTCTTCTCTACCTCGTCGCGGAGTTCTCCCGCGTCGGCCTCCGTTACGTCAGTGCCGTAATAGATACTGATCAGTTCCATTTCCTCGGTCATCATCTCGTCGATCATCGCCAAAGCCACTTCTTTCATGGAACTGCCCACCGAAAGGATACCCTTATCGCCAATACCCATGAAATCGCCCTGTTTAATTTCTTTATCGTCAATTTTGGTATCTCTGACCGCGTAGGTGACCTGACCGGTCTTTACATTTCCTATCTCCTGCGTCATGGTCTGTTCATTCTCTTCAATGGACAGATCGGGCACATAATTGATAACCGCCGTAATTCCCTGCGGAACAGTCTTCGTGGGGATCACTATGATATTTTTATCTTCCACAAGCGTCTGGGCCTGATTCGCCGCCAGAATGATATTTTTATTATTCGGCAGGATGAAGATATTGTCCGCATTGACTTTTTCTATAGCGTTGAGCATATCTTCCGTACTCGGATTCATCGTCTGCCCGCCCTCGATGATATAGTCCACACCGAGTCCTGTAAAGATCTCGTTGATGCCCTCACCTACAGAAACTGCAATAAACCCGATTTCTTTTCTCGGTTCCTCTGCCTGCGGCTTTATCTCTTCGACTTCCTGTCCACCGGACATCTTAAAGAGTTTCTCCTGATGTTCCAGTCTCATATTGTCTATCTTCATGTTGGAAAGCGCGCCGTACTTCAATGCCTTCTGGATAGCCAGACCGGGATCATTGGTATGTACGTGCACCTTTACCACGTCATCATCCGCCACTACCACGATAGAATCTCCGATAGATTCCAGATATTCCTTAAAATCCATTTCCATCTTGATATTAAAGACTTTATTGAGCATAATGATAAATTCCGTACAATAACCGAATTTGATATCGGCGTTCGCCTGCACGTCAATATTAATTTTCATATTGGAGGCCGCGTGTGATGCCGCTTCAGCAGACATGGTAAAATCAATCTCCTTGCCAAGATAGGCATCATAAGCGCCCTTTAATACCTGCATCAGTCCTTGACCACCAGAGTCAACAACGCCCGCCTGCTTTAACACAGGAAGAAGTTCCGGCGTCTGGCTTAAGACTTCATCCGCATGACGGATGACCTGATCGAGAAATTCCGTCATATCCGTAACGCCTGCATCCGCCAGTTCCCTTGCTTTCTCCGCGCCGCCTTTGGCTACTGTCAAGATCGTGCCTTCCTTTGGTTTCATGACCGCCTTATAGGCTGTCTCTACTGCCTTTTCAAAGGCATCCGCCAGTACCGGAACCGTTATTTCCGAATAAGCCTTGACGCCTTTGGTAAAGCCCCGGAAAAGCTGGGATAAGATAACGCCGGAATTTCCTCTGGCACCGCGCAGGGAACCGGAAGAAATGGCCTTGCACAAAGAGGGCATGTCGATTGTCTTCATATCATATAATACAGCTACTTCTTTAGCCGCGGACATGATCGTCAGCGTCATGTTCGTTCCGGTATCGCCATCCGGCACCGGAAATACATTCAGTTCATTGATCCATTCTTTTTTGCTTTCAAGATTCTTTGCGCCTGCCAGAAACATTTTTGCAAACATCTTAGCGTCTATTTTATTTGAAGCCACCTTACGTCCTCCCTTAGTCAATCGCTCTCACACCTTCTACGAAGATGTTGATCTTTTCAATTTCTACTCCGGTAAACTCTTCCACCTTATACTTTACGCTGTCGATCAGATTATCTGCTACCGCCAGAATACTGACGCCGTAAGATACGATAACATGAAAGTCCAGTATCAGTTTGTTATTCTTTAAGATGACCTGTATGCCACGGGTCATGCTTTCTTTTTTCAGCAGTTTTACAAGTCCGTCTTTTACACTCATACCCGCCATGCCGATGATGCCAAAGCATTCCATTGCCACGCTGCCGGCATATTGTGCGATCACTTCATGATCGATCGAAATATTCCCCATATGTGTATCCATTGAAGAAGCTCTCATCAGAATACCTCCTTACATTATTTTAAACATATATTCGTATTATAACCTTTTATTTCCAAAAAAGAAACATATATTTCCAAACATATGACTCCAGACTAATATTTCCGGTTTCCCCAGAGATTATTTCTTTTCAGTTCTGTATATTCGCTGTAGGCTTTCTCCAGGATCTGTCTCTCATTGGCAAACTTTAACAGATGTGCGGCCTCATGATATTTATAATAGCCGGAATCCATGAAATATTCCTCTCTCTGCGGTTTGGTAAAGTAACTGTCCGCCGTCATCAGATACCAGTGCACCTCTTTTTCCACCACATCCTCCGGCACATTGAACGTATATTCGCTCGTCCCGATGTATTTGATGATCCTCGCTCTGGCACCGGATTCTTCAAAGACCTCCCGCACCGCGGTCTCTTTATGTTCTTCGCCTTCTTCTACCGTGCCTTTGGGCAGCACCCAGCCTTCGGACTTATTATGGTAGTTTTTGTATAAAAGAAGTATTTTCCCGCGGAAAATGACTACGCCTCCGCAGCTTACCGCTTCAATCATATCACGTTCCTCCTGTTCCGGCATCCAGATAAGCGCTGAAAATCCTTCTGGCGATGGGAACCGCATAATCACCGCCCGAACCGGCGCCTTCGATAATGATCGTCACACAGATCTGCGGATCCTCCACCGGAGCAAAACCGGTAAACCAGGCGTGGGAATCACTTTTATCACTGTTGTATTCCGCTGAACCGGTCTTACCGGCCGCCGTATAGCCAAAACCCTGTAATCTGGTGGCCGTACCGCTCTGTACCACTTCTGTCATCAGCGTCTTTAAAACTTCCGCCTCCGCCCCGGTCATCAGGCTCCCGTATGGCTCCGGCGTAAACTGCTTGAGGATATTGCCGTTATAATTCTCCACGCGGTCGATCAGATAGGGTTTCATCAGAACGCCGTTATTCGCTATAGCCGAAGTTATCATGTTCATATGAAGCGGCGTGATCTGATCCATCCCCTGCCCGATGGACGCCTGCATCACATCGGAATCGGAAACCGTCTCGTCCACGATGACCCTGCTTTTATTATAGGCAAAAGAAACCGGCAGTTCACAGTTAAATAACAGATCCGTCAGCGTATCCTCATAGGAAGTCCGGTCTAACAACATACTGATATTGGCAAAAGAAGCATTACAGGACTTGGCAAAAGATTTCGTAAAATCCTCGCCGCCATGCGCCGTCCCGTGAAAACAGTTGATAACGTCTTCTCCTCTTGTAAATCTGCCGCCGCACTGATAAGAATAATTCTGATAAGTGTCGGGATTTTCCCTGATATATTCCAGCGCCGTCACAATTTTAAACGTGGAACCGGGCGGATACAGGCCCTGTGTCGCCCTGTTTAAGAGAACACCGCTGTCGTTATCTTCCAGTAATTCATCCCATATACTTTCAATCTGGTTGGGATCAAAATCCGGCTTGGAAACCATCGCCAGTATCTTACCGGTAGACGGTTCCGTTACTATGACAGCACCTTTGTATACGCCAAGCGACTGATAGGCAACCTCCTGCAGGGCGACATTCAGATTCGTATACACATTATCACCCGGATATTTCTCACCGGATACTTCGCTCGCCACCTTATCGGAAAGTCTGGCATTGGACTGGATCAGATAATAATTACTCTGCGCCTCTATGCCGAACCGGCCGTGAGAAGCATATCCTACGACATGGGCAAACATATTTTCATACGGATATTTTCTGGACTCCTGCCCGGCATCATCCGTCACGGTCTGTGCCAGCACCTGTCCATCGCCTGCATAGATCGTCCCTCTCGTATTCTGGGTGATCAGCATTTCCTGTCTGCTGTTATAGCTGTTATTTATCATCTCCTGCTTATGGTTCATGGCATAATAACAGGTATACCCCATCATCGAGGCAAAAAGCGCGACAAAAACACCCGTGACAAAGCCGATCTGCCTATTCGTCTTCTGTCTGGCCTTCTTCTTCTCTTCTCTTATCTGTCTTCGCGTCTGTTCTCGCATAAGAAGCGCTTCGTCTTCCCGCTGCTTTCTCTTTTTTCCTTCTGACACTTTTCGCTCCTTCGTTCTGCTGGATGATATAAAGACCTTCTATAATAAAAAACATGACCAACGTAGTCAATACGGAACTTCCGCCATAACTGATAAACGGCAGGGTAATACCGGTCATCGGCACGAACTTCGTACCGCCGCCAATGGTCAGAAAAACCTGAAAAATATAGGTGATACCCAGACCGAAAGCGATCAGCTGATAAAATCTGTCCCGCAGTTTCATGGCAATGCGCATGACCATGATAAAACTGCTGATGCTTATTAAGATCACACACATGGCAAAAAGGATACCCAGTTCTTCCGCCACGGCCGAAAAGACAAAGTCAGCCTCCACGAAAGGGATCGCCGTCGGGTTTCCTCCGAAAAGTCCCAGCCCGAACCAGCCGCCGCTGCTTATGGCAAATAACGACTGCGTGATCTGATATCCCGCATCATCAATACAACTCCAGGGATCTTTCCACGCCTGTACACGCACCTGTACATGTGTAAAAAACTGATAAGCGACAATGGCCGCCCCGCAGCCTCCCGCCGTGCCAAGCAACAGATAGATGACTTTGCCGGAGGCGATAAATACCATAAACACGTACACGATAAAAAAGATCAGCGCGCTGCCCAGATCCTTGGAAGCGACTAAAATAAGCACATGGATGCCGGCCACGATTGCCGTCAGCGTAACGCGCAGCAGATCGTTGGCCTCATAAAGCGCCCCCGCCAGAAAAAAAACAAACAGAATCTTTACAAACTCCGAGGGCTGAAAGGTAACGCCGCCAATGGAATACGAAATCTTCGAGCCATGCGTCACGGAACCGAGCGCCAGCACGATTCCCAGTGCACAGACCCCGACCATGGCATACACCCAGGTAAGTTTTCGCAGGAACTTAAAACGCTGCAAAAAATAGGGGATCGCCATACCGATGGCAATCGACACCGTCACGATAAAAAACTGCTTGATCGCCTTCTCATAAGAAAGCCTTGTCAAAATAACAAATCCCACGCTGAGTAACATGCACATATTGTTGACTAAGAGCCTGTTGCCCCTCGGATAGATCATATGGAAGAGCATGACCGTCGCAAACAAAAGGATCTGCTGAAAAATATAAAAAAACAGATAATCCACTTTTCCCGTCTGAAAACAGATGACCATAAAGCAGGAAAAATGTACAAAAAACATCAAAAAGTTCTGTCTGATATATAAGCCGCTCCCTCTGTCCTCCTCCGGAAAACGAAAGCACAAAAAGCATTCTAATGTATATAATGCGAGCAGTAATGTAATTAAATACTTGGAAATCTCTGTAATATAAAGTTCCATAAAATTAATCTACGCCCCTTTTATAATGCCCTGTTGTGTAATCTCCTGCCGGAAACGTATCGCTCTTTCCGGTATAATAGGCAAGGATGGCTGCGGTCTGCTCTCCCGTTTCACCTACGAAATCCAGCCGCTTTGCAAAAATCCCCAGTTTATCAATCTCTTTTTTTCTCTGATGCAGCGAATACGGCAGAGAATTATAGATCACATTATAACAGTGTCTGCAATTACAGAAAACGGGAAATTTTTCACGATATCTGTCTATCAGATACAACGTCTGCGTTTCAGTACTATTCGGGCAGCCCTGTGAAGTTTTCTTTAAACAGTTGGCGGAGATCATCATGGGAATCGTCCCGTAAACGATCATGGATACCTTTTCAGCATCTTTGATATTTTCTGTCTGGAAACGCTGTCCGCCCTGTTCTAATACATTCCTGCATTCCTTGCCGTTTAACTCATAGGGCAGATAACATTCCCTGCCATAATGGAATAAAAAGTCCATCGCTTTAGAATTATAACAATAGAGTCCCGCATCTGTCACAATATCATACTCACGGCGCAGCGAACGCACCCAGGAAAGCGATTCCAGATTCCTTACAAGGAATCCTTTTATATTGACCGCGCCATCTAAAATAGACAAAAGTCTGCGAAAATAGAACATATCCTTCGCCCGGATCACATAGGGCAATGCAAGATAAATTGCAAATTCCGGATGTTCTTCCAGGCATCGACTAATATGGTCAATTTCCGACATATAGTAGTCGCTGTCAAAATACAATCTATCACATGTATATTGGCATACTGCCTGTAATTGTTCGTCACTCTGCACCAAAACATGGAGTTGCGGCCGTTCAAATGACTTTTTCTCTGAAAAAGGCGTTTTTTGCAAGGTATCCTGCAAAAACATATGACGTTTTAACGTCAATTTATGTTTTATTATCAATCTGTCTTCAAATTCTCTGACAGCCGTTCTTCGCAGTTCATTTAATTGCCCTACCGGCAAGAAAGAATCATTATCCAGTATAATTTCAGCGGAATTGATCTGTACATGGGAATTGCCGACCTTGCCAAGATGTTTAAACACCGTTTCTTTATCCATCGGTTTCTTCAATGCTCTGGCCACGATCTCCCCACAGACAGATACTTTTACGCCGCCGCCTTCTATCTGCAGGCACGCCGCTTCTCCCGTATGGACAACAGCCTTTATGGTTACCGGGCACTTCTTCTCCGTACTCAGATATTTATCGGAAATCTCCCGGCACAGATCCTCATCCGCGTTAAGATAACCCGTTTCTATATAGGTTATCATTTCCTTGCCGTTTGTCCGTTCATAATAACCGGTTTCCAGAGCACTTCGGATATATAACTTTTTTAACTTGTCCATATCATTTTTCCTGACCTGACAGGACTTTTTACCGTACTGGTAATACAGGTCGATATATTTCCTGTAAACAGAGGTAACACCGGCAGCATACTCCGGTCTTTTCATTCTGCCTTCTATTTTAAAAGAGTCAATCCCCGCCTCGATCAGCGCCGGAATAAATTCTACCGTGCATATATCCTTTAAACTGAGCAGATACAGTTCTCTTGAAGTACTCATCCTCTGCGGATCATAAACATGGTACGGAAGTCTGCACGGCTGCGCACACCGTCCGCGGTTGCCGCTGCGGCCGCCTAAGATACTGCTGAAAAGGCACTGACCGGAATAAGAATAGCACATCGCCCCATGAACAAAACATTCTATTTCCAGACCGGTGGCTTTCTTTATGTTCTTGACTTCCTCCAGAGAAAGTTCTCTGGCCGGCACGATCCGCGAGGCACCGTTTTCTTTTAATAAAGAGGCTCCCATCTCTCCGGTGATGGCCATCTGCGTACTGGCATGGAGCGCCATATCGGGAAAAGTTTCCTTTATATACTGCCATACGCCCAGATCCTGAATAATAACGCCATCGAGTCCTTCTTCATAAAAGGGACTGATATAATCGTAAAGCTGGGTAAATTCTTTTTCTTTTATCAGTGTATTCACAGTAAGATATATTTTTTTGCCGAAAATATGTGCGTAACGGAGTGCCCTGCAGATCTCTTCCGATGTAAAATTATCTGCAAAAGCGCGTGCCCCGAACTTCTCTCCGCCCAGATATACGGCGTCCGCACCTGCATTGATTGCGCCGATAAACGCCTGATAATTCCCCGCCGGTGCCAGTAACTCCACTCTTTTTTTCATGAACGCCGCCTTTCTTAATAGAATTGTCAGCAATGGCTGAAAACATCTAATAGAAATGTCAGCAATGCTGCTTCTAAGCAGAAAAGGCTGTCTTAAAAAGACAGCCATTCGTCCTACTTTTTCAACTCTTTTAATTCTGTTTCCAATCGAACCATCTTCTTAGCATTCTCATTCGCCTCAAGCTGAAGGTTCTTAACGTTTTTCTCCGTATTTTCCAGTTTGATCTGCGAGGCGATCAGTTCATGCTTTAAGTCATACATTTCTTTTTCCTTATTCTTCAGTTCTTCCTCCAGCAGATTGATCTGCTGTCTCGCCTTAAAATAATCGTCCGCAATATTAAGCTGCATCAGTACGTTCTGTGTATCCAGCGGCTGTCTTCTGAAACTATCGACCTTACCATATTCAGTTACCTTATTGTTAATATACGAAGCCACTTTCTGTAAGTACTCTTCACTCTCATAACCGCTCAAAGTAAAGACCTTTCCTCCGATAATGACTTCCGTATCCGTTTTCGCTGACATTGGACTTCTCCCTTCAAATACAAAATATGCCGCTCATACAAATTTTCTTATACAATATCTATTATATATAGCTTACGAAGGAATTTCAAGCCCTAAATGATGATATGCTGTATCTGTTACGACACGTCCCCTCGGCGTCCTGTTTAAAAAGCCGCTTTTTAACAGATACGGTTCATATACATCCTCTAAAGTTCCCGCATCTTCACCGATCGCCGCCGCCAGCGTATCAAGCCCGACCGGGCCGCCCTTGAATTTGTCGATCATAGTCATTAAAATATTTCTGTCGATATGGTCTAAGCCCATCTTATCGACTTCCAGAAGGTCTAAGGCTATGCAGGCAACCTTTTCTGTAATAACACCGTCATATTTTACCTGCGCAAAGTCGCGCACACGCTTTAAGATGCGGTTGGCCAGACGCGGCGTGCCACGGCTCCTTCTGGCCAGTTCAAGCGCGCCTTTTTCTTCTATAGATACGCCTAAAACCTGCGCCGAATGCTGTATGATCAGTTTCAGTTCCTCTATCGAATAAAATTCCAGATGGTGGATCACCCCGAAACGGTCTCTAAGCGGGGCGCTCAAAAGTCCGGCCCGCGTTGTAGCGCCGACTAACGTAAAATGCGGCAGTTCCAGACGGATCGACCGCGCCGAAGCGCCCTTCCCGATCATGATATCTATCGCAAAATCCTCCATGGCCGGATACAGGACTTCTTCCACCTGCCTGTTCAGCCTGTGTATTTCATCCACAAACAAAAGATCCCCGGCCTGCAGATTATTTAAGATTGCCGCCATTTCGCCGGGTTTTTCTATCGCCGGGCCGCTTGTCACTTTCATGTTGACGCCCATCTCATTGGCAATGATCCCCGCCAGCGTCGTCTTTCCCAGACCGGGCGGCCCATAAAATAATACATGATCCAGCGAATCCTGCCTCTGTCTGGCCGCTTCGATATAAATGCGCAGATTGTCCTTGATCTTGGATTGACCAATATAGTCATTAAGTGTCTGCGGCCTCAATGAACCCTCTATTTTGACATCTTCCTCCATGAGACTCGTCTCGATTACCCTGTTTGCCATTTTCAGCCTCTCTTATAAAATAAATTTTAACGCCGCTTTTAAGATTTCTTCCACGCTCATGGAATCCGCCGCCTCTACCTGTTTGACCGCCCGCAGAGCCTCCGTGCCCGAATAACCAAGCGCCGTCAGCGCTTCGATGGCTTCATTCCTGCTATTGCCGATATCTTCACCATCAAGCGATACCATGACATCCGCTTCACCGGATGATAGAACATCATCCAACGAAATCTTATCTTTCAGATCCAGAATGACCCTCTCCGCCGTCTTAGCGCCTACGCCGGGGGCTTTAGCTATCGCTTTGGCATCCCCGGAAACGATGGCAAAACGCAGTTCGTCCGCACTCATAACGGAAAGGATCGCCAGTCCGCCCTTGGGCCCGATGCCGTTTACCGTAATAAGCTTCTTGAAAATCTCCAGATCGTCCCTTGTTAAAAAGCCATATAACCAAAAAGCATCTTCCCTGACCAGCGTATAAGTATAGATCTTGACAAAACTGCCGATCCCTCCCACAGCATTTATTGTCCTTGCCGATACTTTTACATTATAGCCGATCTGTCCCACTTCCAGTACCAGATTATCTTCTGCGATTTCTTCTATCGTCCCTTTCAAATAAGCGTACATACGTTCCGCAATTCCTCCGTTTCCCTGTAAATAGCCGATATTCTATGAAAACTTCCCACAGCCGCGTTTGTCTTATGACATATGGGCGCGCAGACGTTCCACATAAGGCAGGATACGCGCACTCACGATACCGATGACAAATCCCGTAACAAGCCCCGCGATCAGCAGAAATGGCAGATAAAAGGCCGGTGCAAAAGTTTCTACGACCAGCATGGCCACCACGCTCTGTCCGATATTATGGAAAATACCGCCGCCGATACTGACTCCTGCGATGGAAAAACGTCCCGTCTTCCGCAGCAGACACATGATCCCGAAACTGCAAAGCGCCCCCGATACAGCGTATAGTATCGAAGCCAGATTCCCGAACAAAAATCCTGTCAGCAGAATCCGCAGGCCATTCACCGTAAGCGCCTCCCTGCCGCCGTAAGTATAAAGCACTAAGACAACCGCCAGATTCGGCAGGCCCAGTTTCACACCGGGGATTCCTATGCCAAAAGGCAGAAGCGATTCTATATAGGACAATATCATGGATACCGCCAGTAAAAAACCAAGTACCACGGTCTTTTTTCTCATCAATATATCACTCCGTCGAGTTCATTTTCGCCGCTGTTATCTCCATTGCCGCCAATCGCTTTATCAGCAACAATTTCCACCACCACTTTATGCGGCAGGCAGATGATATTCTCCCCCGCTTTTGAAACCGGCGTATGATGCACACAGATCTGATCCGGGCAGTCCGCCGCTATCACGCTGACTTCTCCTTCCCGGCACACCAGTATATTATAAGCCTCATAGCGTAAAGCCGCATTCTCCGTAAACGCCGCGCCTTCCTGTCCACTCTCCTGACTCCACTTCTCCCATGCTTCCGCTGACAGTTCCCGCACGATTCCGACTCCATCCTCTTTCGCATCTTCCATGATGAGATAATATTTCTCCCCCGTTTCCGGAAGTAATATCTCCTCTATCTGCTCCCCATCACAGGAAATCCGCACATACTTCCCCGGCTCCCGGCCCAGATTCATAACCAGCCATATCACCAGAGCCGCAGCAGCCACTCCGATAATCAGCAGTATATCCGCCTTCGTCAGCAAACGCTTTTCTCCCGATTTCATCATACCACAATCGAACATATGTTTCAACCCTGTTTCTCACATCTTCTCAACTTACAAGTTCCGGCAGTACGCCCGCGACCTCTGGCTGGAACCCCAGCACACTACTTCCGGCACACTACCCTTCCAGCACCTGCATCCCCCGCAGCCTCTCATCCGTTATCTTCCCCATCACCTCTTCCAGATGATCCTGCAAAAAATTACTCTCTGACTCCGATAACCCCTGCGCATGCAGTTCCTGCACGATAACATTGCAAATGGCTTCTATGATGAGCACTCTGTCCTCCATCTTCTCCGTCTGATAAAAGAGCGCTGTCATATCCCCGATCTCAAAGCAGGTGCCAAGTTCTCTTATCCCTCTGTGCATCCATTTTATAAAAGGCGCATAGCGGCGGTTGAGCAGATACACCAGTTCCATACACTCTTTGATAAATTCCTGCAAAAAAAGCTCCGCAGCCACCCGTTCTCCCCGCAGCATGGCTCTGGCATAATTATACTGCCCCGCCCGCGACATCCCGGCCATACGCGCCGCAATTTTCTTAATCCTCACATCCTCCGGATAATAGGCAAGCAGGCCGTTTCTGATCTGTGTAAAAAGTCCCTGACGGTCTTCAAAGACTTCCCCGTTGGTTGCCGTCGCCAGATCCTCATCCCGCAGACGAAGCCATTCCATAAGCGAAGCCGGTACATGATCGATGCCCAAAAGACCGTAATAAAAATCTTCTATACATAAAACCCCGACCCTGCCGCCGCCCGTTTTTTCCGTAACGCGCGCAGGAAAACCCATAAATTCCCGCGGCATGGCGTCATAGGCATTTTGCAGTTCCTTGCCGAAACGTTCATAGGTTTCTTTTCTGAGCCAGACACAAAAAGAAGGGCCATAATCATGGTCCCTTGAAAATTCATCATCAAAACCGAAACATTCCGAGCCGCGTCCGACCAAACCTGCGGCAAATTCACCCGCTAAGCCGGGAAACTGCGCCAGCATTTTTCTTCCGTAGGCTTCATAATATTTTCTTGACAGTTCCAGTCCTTTCATGTTTTCTTTTCCCATTCCCAGTTTCCTGATCTTATGAATTTACCTCGTATCCTGCTTTTGCCTCCTGCCTGATATCCTGTATCGCTCTCTTTATCGGTCCTGCGGTCCTTCCGCGGCGGTCTTTTCTTTGATCTGTTCCGCGCTTTGCAGATAAGCCTGCTGTTTCTGCGTTTGGCCAAGAAGCCCGCAGACGGCCGCGCAGTTTTCGCACAAAACAGCATAACTCATATTCCGGCCAAAATGCTTCTCCACTTCCTGTAAGGCTTTCTCATAGGCCGCCAGCGCCTTCCCATATTCCTGCATATGATACCAGGCTTCTCCGATCCCTGCCAGTGCGCCGCTGTAATGCGCGTCTGTCGCTTCTTCATTTTGTTCAAATAAGGCAACGGCCCGTTCCAGAAGTTCCCGCGCTTTCTGATGCTCGGACATCTTAAAACACAACAGCCCCATATTCGTCAAGGTAGTGGCCGTTTCCATTGCCCCGCCTTCTATTTTTTCAATAATGGCGAGCGCTTTCTGTGCACAGGCATAAGCCTCTTCGTTGCGCTCCATTTTTTCCAACAGGATGCTCATATTATTATACAGGCCCGCATAACGGTAATCCTCCGGCGGGATCAGTCTCTCGTAAATACGCAGGGCCTGTTCATAATATACATAAGCCTGTTTATAGTCCCCTGCCGCCCGATAAGCCGTCGCCGTATTAAGGAGCGTGGTCGCAAAGTGTTCCGATCCATCAAGCTGCAGTTCTTCCATCAGGAGCAGTACATCTTCCGCCGCGTCATATGCTTTCTTAAAAGCAGAGATACTCCTGTAAAAGCCGATCATTTCATTGCAGATGGTGATATAGGCACCGTAATCCTCTTCTTCTTTTGCCTGCTCCAAAGACGCGCACAGAAACGGATCGACCTTGTCAATCTCGTTCCCGGCAAAAAAACTATCCAGTTTGGCAAAAAAAGCATTTACATCCATAGCCGTTCCTTCCCTGCAAGTATCAAAAAATATCAGTACTGCCCGTTAAAGATCTGGGCGATCGGCGAATCGTCGGATAAGATAATGGTCTTATTATCTCCTGTTATACTGTTTTCCAGCGCGTCCAAGGCTCTGACAAAGGAGTAAAAATCTGTTTTTTCCGGATCAGAGTAGGCATCGGAAAGGATTCTCATATATTCCGCCTCGCCTTCGGCGATGATGGCTTCTGCCTGCGCCTCGGCGTCAGAGATCATGATGGCGACTTCCTTATCCGTTGTATTTTCAATCATCTTGGCCTGTGATGCGCCCTCCGCCGTATATTGTGCGGCAATATTCTCTCTCTCGGAGATCATACGGGTATATACAGCCTGTTTATTGTCATCCGGCAGATCGAGTTTCTTCACCTCAACCGTCACAATTTCGATGCCGTACTGATCTTCCACATGATTGATCTGCTCCATGATCTTTTCTGTCAAAGAAGTAATTTCGATGACCTCTTTCTCTGTCGGAAGTTCCAGATCGTTATTGACAACATCGCTCTCCGTCTGTTCCACGGTAATGGTCATCTTACCGTCACGGCTCATGATGACTTCATCCTGTTTCATATTGGAAATGGTGTTTTTTGTCGCGTTATATACGATCGTATCAATACGTCTCTCCGCATTGGAAACGGAACAGCTCAACGTCTGCGCAAATTTTAAGGGATCGGTGATCTGCCATAAAACATAGCTGTCCACGATCATCGACTTTTTATCCGAGGTAATGACATCAGAAGCCGGCAGATCGTATAAGAGCAGTTCGTTGGGTATCGTATCCACGGATTCCACAAAAGGTATCTTAAAGCTTAATCCCGCAGTCGAGATAACGCGCTGTACGCGGCCGAACTGACGGATCAGCTTATACTGGTCTTCTCTGGTCACGACCATAGCGTTAAGACCGACAATGATGATGAGTGCCAGCAGGATGATAATGATCGGGCTTTTCGATCTTTTCTTTTTCGGAGCGCCTTTTTTCGAGCCATCGGAATTGAATCTTTCATATTCCACATTTGACTGATTTTCATTTCCCATCATGTTACTCCTCCTCCCCGTCTTCACCCGCATTGCTTCTGTTATTGTTATTGCTGTCTGTACCGTTATCGTTTACAGAAGAGGCTTCGTCAGTCACAAAACTGTCAAGCGGCAATACGGTGCTTGTCGTACCGTCCGAACTCTGGATCACGACTTTCACGCCCGGCAGAATATTTTCCATCGCCTCATAGAACATTCTCTTCTTCGTCACTTCGGGGTATTTGATATATTCCGCATACATGGAATTGAATCTGGCTACCTGTCCGTTGGCCTCGTTGATACGCTCCTGCTTGGCTGCCTCCGCATTCTGTAAGATCTCATCGGATTTCGCCTCGGCATTCGGAATCTGCTCGTTACGGTATTTGTTGGCATTATTTAAGGCCGTCTCCTTGCCCTGTTTTGCCGTCTCTACTTCCTTGAAGGCATTGCTTACCTCTTCTGTCGGCGGCTCCGCATCCTGTATCGTTATATTGACAAGCTGCAGCCCGATATCGTAAGACTCTAATTTTTCCAGGATCATCTGCGTGATATTGGCCTGTATCTCATTCTTGCCGGTCGTCAGTACACTGTCTACCGTATAGGAACCAATGGTTGTACGGATACAGTTCTGGGCGATATTTTTAAGGATTTCCACGGGATCTTCCGACGCATACAGCGCTTTCACCGGATCCGTCACGCGGTATGCCGCATAAAAGTCCACATTGATGAAATTATAATCCGAGGTGATCATCATCGTATCGTCCGTCGCGGTCATGTTCTCGCTCTCTAACGTATAGCCAATGGTGAATCCCTGGATCGTCGTATTCACCTTAGTGACCGTCTGGATAAACGGTATCTTAAAATGCAGGCCCGGCATCGTGACCGCTCTGGGCGAGCCAAACGTACATACCACCGCCTGTTCCTCCTCCTGGATCGTATAATAAGAATTTCCTGCAAGGAATAACAGCACAATGACTGCGATCACGATCTTTGCAGCCAGCGATGCCCTTCCTTTATTCATGGATGGCGCTTTATTGATCTCAGGCCCTTTTTGTCTTGTAGTGAACATTTCTTCCTCCTTAAATCTATTTTTTATTTTCTTTTTTATCCCGTACTCTGTTTTTTTATTCTGCACACTATGTTATTATATAACAAACGGATAGGAAACACCAATAAAAAATTGGTAAACTTTGTACGACAGTATATAAACATCAATTTACAAATATAAAAAAACGATAAAACGGAGGATATATCATGAGGATCATATTTATCAGACACGGCGATCCCGATTATGAAAATGACGCCTTAACAAAAAAAGGCATCCGGGAAGCCGGATTATTGGCCAAAAGAGTGGCAACATGGGAAGATATCACAGCCATCTACTGCTCGCCTTTAGGACGGGCCAGAGAAACCGCCTCTTACTCTTTAGAAGTTCTGGGCCGGGAGGCCGTCATCTATCCCTGGTTAAGGGAATTTGACTACAGGATTGACGATCCTCTCACGGGCAGACACGGTGTTCCCTGGGATTTTATGCCGCAGTACTGGACGCAGATCGGGCAGATGTATGATAAAGATGACTGGAAAAAGACGGATATCTATCGTTCCAACCCGGAACTGATCCCGGCTTACGATAATGTCTGCACGAATCTGGATGATATTTTACGCGGATACGGTTACAACAGATATCACAATTACTATCAGACTACACATACAAAGACTCCGGACAAGCCGGAGCCTACGCTCGTATTTTTCTGTCATCTCGGTGTTACCTGTGTCATGATGAGCCATCTGCTGGGTATCTCGCCGGTGCTCCTCTTTCATGGTTTTTATCTGGCGCCGACTTCTGTAACCATTCTGGCCGCCGAAGAACGGATTCCCGGCAATGCCATATTCCGTACGCAGGTCATGGGCGATACCAGACATCTGCACGATGGCGGCGAACCGGTTTCCGCGGCCGGTTATTTTACCATGCCGTTTGGCGGGTAAATTTTTACCCGTTCTAAACTGTCTGCTCAGCCTGCGCTTTGCTTTCAGTGGATTTTTTCCGGAAAACCGACTTTTTTCTGTACTTTGCGCAATGTCTTGCCTGCATAGTAACCGGCTTTCTCCGCATTGGACTTGATAACGCCGTCTATGTAGGCTTTATCTTTCTCCAGTTCGGCGAACCGCTCCTGTAAAGGCTTTAAGATGCTGACGACAGATTCGCCGACTGCCAGCTTGAAATCGCCGTAGCCCTTGCCTTCGAACTCCTGTTCTGTTTCCTGCGGCGTTTTGCCCGTGCAGGCGCAATAGATATCAATTAAGTTCCGGATACCCGGCTGTCCTTCACTATAACGTACACAGCCTTCCGAATCGGTCACGGCGCGTTTGAATTTGCGGATGATGGTATCCGTATCGTCCATCAGATAAATGCTCGCGTTCGGATTCTCATCGGATTTGGACATCTTTTTATCCGGATTCTGGAGTGATTTGATACTGGCGCCCGATTCCGCCTTACCGATATAAGGCTCCGGGACTGTAAATACATCCCCGTAAATGGCGTTAAAACGCTGGGCGATATCTCTTGTGATCTCCAGATGCTGCGTCTGATCTTTGCCGACCGGTACGACATCCGCCTGATACAGCAGGATATCCGCCGCCATCAGTACCGGATAGGTAAATAACCCGGCATTGATATTATCCGCATGCTTCGCCGCCTTATCTTTATACTGCGTCATACGGTTCAGTTCACCCATATACGTAAAACAGTTTAAGATCCACGCCAATTCCGCATGCCCGGACACGTGGGACTGATAATAAATACAGTTTTTCTCAGGATCGAGTCCCGCCGCGATATATAATGTGAGCAGACTCCTCGCGCGCCTGCGTAATTCCGTCGGATCCTGTCTGATTGTAATGGAATGCAGATCGACCACTGAATAAAAACACTGATACTCGTCGCTGAGCGTCAGCCAGTTCTTTAAAGCCCCCAGGTAATTGCCCAGCGTCAGATTCCCTGTCGCCTGCATACCACTGAATAATACTTTTTTACCATCTATCATGATCTTACGCCTCCCTTATCCAATGATTAGTTTATCACCGCCCTCTTCATTCGTCAACCAAAAGCGCGCGGGGACGATTCCTGCCGGCAAGGCATAGCAGTAAAAGGGCATCCGCGTTCCCGCGAATGCCCTTATGCCTATCGTTACTGATCGCTATTCTCTTCACAACCGCAGGTTTCTCTTTCTGCAAACGGTCTTGCCTCAAATCTCGGCTCGAATCTGGACTCGTTAAAATCATTAAAGTCACAGTCATCGTTACGGCCGCGGCCGAAATTAGTCTCACGTCCGTTTCCACAGCCGCAGCTGCTCTCATTCTCCTGCGGGCAGGAGCCATTATTTCCCTGCCTGCCGCCGGAATTGCCGAGTAAACAGAATAATAAAATGATCCAAGCGTTCATAAAACAGTTTCCTCTCCTTTTCTCTAGGATATTCTATGCAAAAAGGAGTTTTCTGCTACTCGTTATCGTTTTCTGAGAACTTTACGGCGGATATAACGGAAGGTATATTCTTCTCCGTGCCCGGCCAGCATCCGCAGTAAAAATTCCAGTTTTCTGCGGGTGACAGGGTGCAGAGGCGGTCTGACTTTCCCCGATTCATAATATTGCAGGGGTGCTTCTACCGTATAATCTTTACCACGGTATACCTTGCAGGCCGCAATCCGGTCCATCAGCATCTCTACAATATATTTATCCGGCATCGGCGCTGGCGCCATTCCGCCCGGAATCCCTTTCGTACTGTAGTCGATCCAGTATTCGTAGTGGTGCTTGTTCCTGCCTTTATGGTGCAGCCAGGCGGAAGAATAGCCGATTGCCTCCCGTTCGGCATTATTAGGACTCCGATTCCCCTGATAGTATCTGGCTCCGACGATAAACTCCGCCGGAGAATATTTCGAGAGATCATGCAGAAGTCCCTGTTTGTATAAACCGACTCTAAAACATCCGCACATCACCAGATATTTGTGATAGGTGATGGTCTTAAAGTGTCTCCACGCTTTGTTCATGATCTGTTCACCCTTTTTCCTGACTGGCCGTCTGCGCCGTTTTACGGAAGTTCTTTCCTCTTTTCTTCTTTTTTTCTACAGCCATATCTCCAGCCAGATTCCCTGTAGCGTATACAACGATTGTCCGCGGCAGTACTTTGATACTGCAGGCGCCGTCCGCCGTATCGTGTTCTAACTGCTCCCATTCCTGCGTATTCGTGGAAAAAAGGCGCACCCATTCTTTCCCTTTCGGCATCTGCGGCAGTCCGAACACGTAAGGCTCCCAGTGCATATTGATACCGATATAAAATAGCGCGTCCTCCGGCGCATCCGTCCATTTCGCATACCGTCCACAGCAGAGAATGCCGATGCTCCTGCTGTCCATCCCCGTATCCGGACGCCAGGCATCTTTGCCGTGAAACGAGATATCCGGATAGCCGCAGGAAAGATAATCCGTTCCCCGCAGCGGCATTTCCATATGAAAAATGGCGTGTTCTTTCCGGAAACGAATGAGCGCTCTGGTATATTCCAAAAGCTCCGCTCCGATACCGCCCTGATTCCATTTGATCCAGCAGACCGCATTATCCTGACAATAAGGGTTATTGTTTCCTTCCTGGGAATTGGCAAATTCATCGCCGCCGTAAATAAGCGGCGTCCCCTGGGAAAGCAGCAGATAGGTCATGGCATTTTTCATCTGACGAAGGCGCAGGCTTAAGATATTTTTCTTTCTGGTCTTTCCTTCTATACCACAGTTCCAGCTGTAATTATATGGACTCCCGTCCTGATTATCCTCTCCGTTGGCTTCGTTATGTTTTTTATCATAAGAGACCAGATCGCAGAGACGAAATCCATCCTGTCTGGCAATATAATTCACAATTCCTTTGTCCGCCGCGTTCTCACGACACAGACGTATCAGACTGTTTATCATATCCGCATCGCCTTTTAACAGCTTACGGATATCATACAAAAAGGCTTCGTTCATCACGCCGTAATTACGATATTTTTTAACTTCTCCGGTCATCTGGCCATCGTAAGAAGAAAACGCCGCATTTTTCTCCCCCAGCAGTTTCGTCTCAGCCAGTAAAGGATCCTGACATAACATCTGCATGGGCAGATCGACCCCCATTAACTGAAAACCGTCGATATGATATTCCAGCACCCAGAATTTGAGAACGGACAATATTTTCATATGGTCTACCGTCGGCGGAAAATAAAACTGCATCATCACCTCGATGCCGTTTTCGTGCAGAGCCCTGACCATATCCTTAAACTCCGTGACCGCATCCTTTGAACGGGCATAGGCATATTTGGGTGCAAAATACAGTCCTTCCTGATAGCCCCAGTAATTCAGGCGTAAGGGAGACTCTTCCTGTTCCTGCGGCAGGTCTTTATAGGCCGATATCGCCTGCTCCATGCTAAAGGGCTGCTTTTCTTTCTCCAATACTTCGTTAAATTCATAGGCCGGCATCAAAAGCAGCGCCGTAATACCAAGTTCCTTTAAATACGGAATCTTCTCGATGATACCGGCATAAGTTCCCCTGGCCTGTACACCGGAAGAACGGTGTTTCGTATATCCTCTGACATGCAGCAGGTAAAAAAGGCTCTCCTCAAAAGGGATGGTCAGCGCACGGTCATTCCCCCACGCATAACCGGAATCATAGACCTTACAGCGGGCCGGAATCTCTTTCTTTTCACCGTATTTTCGTTCATCTACAAGTGCCTTGGCATAAGGATCCTGAAAAAGTTCATCTCCGCAATAAAATAAATACGAACAGTTTCTGTCCTGATAGCCCTGCAGCATCATCGCACAGATACCGCCCCTCCTGCCCTCCGGCAAAAAAGGTATCCTGACGCCGTTTTTATGTTTCCTGTCAAACAACAAAATGCCGCACTCTGTACCACGGGCACAGACTGCCGATATGTGCAGCCCTTCCGGCATAAAGCACACGCCTAATGGGTAAATTGACGAAACCGTCACATGAAAAGATCTCTGCATGAAAACCTCCGGATATCTTCTTTTGCTGTTACAATATATCATGCCATCATCCTACTCATACAGATTTATTATAACACCGAACGGGCTTCTTTGCCACCTTAGATTTGAAAAAACGGTTTTTGCCAAAATTTTTTCTGAAACAGCCATTGAATCCGCCGCCCATATTCTGTACAATACCTTTAACAACACACTTTTAGTGATCTGAACAAGAAAGGGGAATCCTGTCCATGAAAAATGCCAATAACCGTGAAAAAAACGCTCCCGCAACAGAAAGCCCGTTATCAGAAGCCGCTTCTGAAGAAATGACCGTAGATCTGGACTTAGATGACGGAAGCCATGTCACCTGTGCAGTCGTAACCATTCTCCCCGTCGCCGGCAAAGATTACATTGCGCTGATGCCATTAAATGCAGAAGGCCGGAACGAAGACGGCGAAGTCTGGTTTTACCGCTACTTTGAGGATGAATCCGATCCCAATAAAGAGCCGGTCTTAGAATATATCGAAGACGACGAAGAATACGAGATCGTCGGAGACGCCTTCGACGAATATCTGGACAACGTCGAATTTGATGAAATGATAGACGATACGCAATAACTTTATAACTTATAAAAGCGGACTTAAAAAACGCGAGGCTCTGTCCTTTCCGTTTTCACCCGTACAATATAACAGGTGCAGTTCTTTTCTGGCTCTGGTCATAGCCACGTAGAACATCCGGCGTTCCTCTTCTACCGCGTCTTTGGTGACAGAAGCTCTGGATGGCACTTTTCCTTCATTGATATCCGGCAGATAGACCCTGTCAAATTCCAGTCCTTTCGAGGCATGCATGGTCATCAGCCGGATACCGTTTTTTTCTTTTTCCGACAAAGATTTCAAGTTTTCCGTCTTTTTCCTGATGAGGGTTCTGCATTGACTGATATAGTCATTTAGTTCCTCAAAACCCGCAAACTGCTTGGCCTGTGCCTGAAAATCATCAGCAATTTCCATAAGTTTATCATAAGTCTCTTTTTCATGGTTTGCTTTTAAAAAATCATCGTATCCGATAACCTTTCTGATATAGCGGATTGCCAGATGGGGCCGCATGGCGGCCAGCCGCTCCAGATCATAGAACAGTCTGCGCGAGACTTCCTGCATGGATGTATCGTCTTGATAATAAGCGAGCAGTTCCCGTAAATCTACCGGATCGTGTGTGGCACAATCCTTGCGCAGATACCTTAGCGGCCTGTTCATGAACAGATGAAAGATATCCCTGCGCCTCTCTCCGGCGGCAAATGTCAGATAGGCCAGGATATCCTTGATGATGAAATGATCGTAACGACTTTTGATCTGCTCTTTCATCACGAACGGTATCCCGCACACGAGCAGTTTCTCGGCCAACAGCGAGCATTCATAATTCGTGCGATAGATGAGCGCTGTTTCAGCCAGCCGCTCCGGTTCAGTCTTATCCGTATAGTCCTTTAATTCATTCAGCAGCGCTTCATATAACTGTTCCCGGTCTGCAAAAGGCTGTAAGATAAGGCCCGCCCCTTCCCTGTGCGCGGCCTGAATGGCTTTGGGAAAGCGGTTCTGGTTCTCTGTTATGACCTTTAGCGAACTTTCGACGATCTGTTCATGACAACGGTAATTGACATCCAGCAATAACTGTCCGGCCTGCGGGTAATCTACCATAAACCGCCGCATGATATCCGGCCTTGCCCCCCGGAATCCATAGATAGACTGGTCGTCATCCCCGACGATAAAAAGATTATCCTGCGGCGCGGCTAAAAGTTTCACAATCTCATACTGTACCGGGTTGATATCCTGAAACTCATCCACCATGATATACTGATAGCGCTTCTGCCAGAGCGTCAGGATCTGCGGACATTCCTTAAACATCCGCAGGCAATGCAGCGCCATATCGTCAAAATCCAGCTTATGGAACTCTTCCATGAACCGCCCATACTCTTCATAGATACGATGCAGTTCTTCTTCACTGAATGGCCCGTCTGTGGAGGTTTGCGGATTTTCTTTGCCGCTTTTCACAGTTTCCGCCGTTTCCTTATCCTGTATAGTTTCCGTATTTTTCAGCCGGCTGATCGCACGCAGCAGGTATTCTATCTTGTCATTGCCGGATAAAAGAGCCGACTGCGGCATCTTCAAGATCTGTAAAAGGAGTTTTCTTTTTTCGGTTTCCGTTATCAGGGTATATTGCCGATATTGTCCGTTCTGTTTTAAGATATGATAAAAGATTGCATGGAACGTACCGAAGGAAACGGGCGGGCAGTTTTCTTTCATAAGTCTGCCGAAGCGTTGCTGCATCTCCAGGGCCGCCGCTTTCGTAAAAGTGATGACCAGAATGGCGGCCGGATCTGCCTTATCATGTTCTATCAGATAACGTATACGCCTCGTCAGCACAAAAGTCTTGCCGCTGCCGGGGCCCGCCAGTACCTGTAAGGGGCCGGCGGCAGACTCTATTGCTTGTTTCTGTATGGGATTTATGGTGATTTCAGGCATTTTGTAACTTTTCGATTCCCTTCTTTATCCTCTTAAGTGATTCTTCCTTACCGAGCACTTCCATGATCTCCGTTGCTCCGGCGGGCGTCATCTGTTTGCCGGATACCGCGGTGCGGATAGGCCACATCACATAGCCGTTCTTACAGCCTTTCTTCTCCACATATCCACAAAGCGCCGCATACAGAGCGTCATTGCCGTAATCTTCCTGCGCCTCCAATACCGGAAGTAACTCTGTTAAAACTTCCAGAGAAGATTCTTTATTCGTCTTCATCTTCTTATGCTCGTACATCTGGACATCATATTCCGGCAATTCATTAAAGAAATCCACCATTTCTTTGATATCCGGAAATATTTCAATCCTGGTCTTGACCATGGCCGCAATCTTACGCAGGTCTAAGTCCCCTGTGAGTGCATCTTTCAGATAAGGCTCGGCCATCTGATAAAATCTCTCAAAATCCATGGCCTTCATATATTCGCCGTTCATCCACTTTAGTTTCGTATAGTCAAACACGGCGGGCGATTTGGAGATATGGCGGTAATCAAACTGCGCTGCCAGTTCCTTAAGACTGAATATCTCTTCCGTCCCCTCCGGGCACCAGCCAAGCAGCGCCACAAAGTTAACGACTGCTTCGGATAAAAATCCCTGTTCTATCAGATCTTCATAAGAAGAATGCCCGCAGCGTTTGGATAATTTCTTATGCTCTTCATCCGTAATGAGCGGACAATGCACATATTTAGGGATTTCCCAGCCAAACGCCTCATACAGACGGTTATATTTCGGTGAGGAAGAAAGATACTCATTTCCTCTGACAACATGGGTGATTCCCATCAGATGGTCGTCCACGACGTTGGCAAAATTATAAGTCGGATAACCGTCCGATTTGATTAAGATCATATCGTCTAATTCCGCATTATCCACAGTAATATCGCCATAGATATCGTCATGAAAAGAAGTCGTCCCCTCCGTCGGATTATTCTGTCTGATCACATACGGCTTTCCTGCTTTTAAATTGGCTTCGATTTCCTCCTCCGAGAGGCCAAGACAGTGTTTGTCGTAAACATTGATTTCCTTGCCCGCCACTTCTCTGGTAAGCGATGCCAGCCTTTCTTTGTCGCAAAAGCAATAATAAGCCTCTTTTTTCTCGATAAGTTCTCTGGCATATTTTAAATAAATGCCCTGCGCCTGTCTCTCGCTCTGCACATAAGGGCCTGCACCTTTATCATTATCGGGCCCTTCATCCGGTATCAGGCCGGTCTTTTCCAGCGTGCGGTTGATGATATCTACCGCGCCTTCCACATAACGTTCCTGATCGGTATCTTCGATTCTTAAGATAAAATCGCCGTCTTCATGTTTGGCGATCAGATACGCATAGAGCGCCGTCCTTAAATTTCCTACGTGCATACGCCCTGTCGGACTCGGCGCATAACGGGTTCTTATTTTCTGCATTATGATATTCCATGCCTTTCTTTTTTGTATTAACAGTTTCTTTTATTATTCTGTTATCATGACTCTGCGGCCTGTTTAGGCTCCGGAATCTTCTGCGCCGCCGAGGCCCTAAAGCCTGCTACCGCCTTAGCCGCCTGCGGAATCGCAATATTCGTGCCGGCTCCGGCCACACAGCCGCCCGGACAGGCCATACCCTCTATCAGGCAGCCGTTCTTCTTGCCCGCCTTGGCCAGCATGAGCATCTTCTTACATTCGGAAAGACTCTCCGCATGTTCGATATTAACTTCCACATCCGGATAATATTCCCTGACACATTCTTCAATCGCGCTGGCCACGCCGCCTGCCACACCGTATCCACGGCCCGCCCCGGTCGCGCCCGAAAGCGTATCGAGTGCTTCTATTTCCTGTAATAAGATGCCTCCCGCTTCAAACATCCCTGTAAGTTCTTCAAAGGTAATGACAAAATCCACATCCGAGCGGATCGTCCGTCTGGAAGCCTCTAATTTCTTGGACGCACAGGGCCCGATAAAGACCACTTTGGCGTCGGGATGTTCCTCCTTGATGACTCTGGCTGTCGCCACCATCGGCGTCAGCGCATTGGAAATCTTATCAATCGTCTCCGGGAAAAATTTCTTGGCCAATACCGACCACGACGGACAACAGGATGTTAAGCTGAAAGGCAGACGACCCGTCGCCACCTCTTTCGCATAGTGCTCCGCTTCCGCCAGCGCTCCCATATCGGCGCCGACCGCCGTTTCATAGACATCATAAAAACCAAGTTCTTTTAAGGCAGTCTTTAGCATATCCGGCGTCACATCAGGGCCGAACTGTCCCGCAAAGGCAGGCGCTACCTGGGCAATGATCTTATGGCCCGACTGCATGGCGCGTATCAGCTGGAATATCTGTGATTTATCGGCAATCGCGCCAAACGGACAATTCACCATGCACTGTCCGCAGGATACGCAGAGATCACTGTCGATGACCGCGCGCCCCTTGGCGTCGTTTTTGATTGCATTCACGCCGCAGGCTCCGGCACACGGCCTGACCTGATGCGAAATTGCATCATACGGACAGATGGCTTTGCATTTACCACATCTGATACATTTCTCCTGATCGATAACAGACCTGCCGTTTTGCATGGAGATAGCCCCCCGCGGGCAGACCTCCCGGCACGGATGCGCCACGCACCCCATACACTTATCCGTCACCTGATAACAATTCTCCGGGCAGGCGTTACATGCGGAAGGGATGACCTGCATGAGCGGCGGTTCATAATATTTCTCGGAGATATTGCTCTCTTCCAGCCCCTGTGTCACATGAACAGGCTGATTCTCCGGCCGCAGCGACAATCCCATGGCCAGCCGGATCCTCTCGCGCACGATCGCACGCTCTCTATATATGTTCTCATATTGCGATTCATCATAATCTACAATCTTATAAGGCAGCGCCTCCACATCATCCTTTAAATTCGTCGAATGATAGGCCAGATCGGCCACTTCCTTAAATATCCGCCGTCTGTTCTTGCGTACCTGTGTATCAATTCCTCTCATACAAACAACAACCTTTCGTATTTACAAGAAAATTCCTAAATACTATTTTTGCACAAAGTGACAGGGAAATCAAGTAGCTGTTTTATGTCTATTTCCTTCTCCGATAAAGCCAGATGCCCAATCCTGCCAGCAGACAGCATAACGGTATGACGACGATCGCGATCACGCCGACGATGGCCGCCGTGCGCGTGGAAAAGGCCAGCAGCTGCGTGTACTGTTTGACCGGTATTAATATGGAGTTTTCATGATCGGTAAGCGCACTGAGCACACTTCCAAAAAACTTCACATTATTTCCGGGAACGATACTGTCCGCATCCGTGGTAAAGAAAAATTCCACGCCAACGATAACTGCATGAGACACCGCATCATTTTCCGTTGTTTTTTCGGCATGCAGCGCAATCACAAACGGCCCCCCGCTGTCCCCGTCTTCTTTCTTAAACTCCGAAGCAACCTCCAGTTCCGACTGTTCGTAGGATTTACTGTACGAACTTTCACTGGTTTCCAGAAGCGGCGTATAATACACCCCTTCCATCCCGCCATAGAGCAGGCCCTGTGCATACGGGGAAAATACCGCTACATCCAGCAGTCTGTCTGTTATCGGCGTTTCGTTGATATACGGAAAGATCAGATAAGGTATCTGCTGGTAATATCTATCTGTATCGCCTTCTATAATAATGCCTTTATCCACCTCCACACCATAATAGGCCAGAATCTTCTCAAAGTTGGGCAGTTCTTCCTCCGTCCAGGAAGGAACGATGACTGCGTTACCGCCCTTTTCCAGATACGCCAGGACTTTATCCGTATCGTCCGTGGAAAAATCATTGAGCGGTGCATTGATGATGAGAGCCTGCGCATCCTCCGGAACCGCTTCTACATTTATCAAAGAAAGCGGCTCACAGACAATATTTTCTTTCTGTATGGCCTGTAAGAAACGTTCTTCCAGTTCCAGTTCCTGATGCCCGCCTGTCACATAGATCTTCGGCATTTCATCCGTTGTCACATAAGCCAGCGCGGAAACGATCTGTCCCTCGCCATCATACCCCGTGATCTGATACTCATAATACGAATAAATCTCATATTCGTAGATACTGTCATAATCTATGATGCGGCTTCTTTCCGGCCCGACTGCGATAATACTGTTGGCCGCCGGCTCTTCCAGTGAATAATTGGAATAAAAATACGGATTGACCGTCGGGTCCACATAAGTAACCGTAATATGTTCCGATAATTCCTCTATTTTCCTGAGCGTTTTATCCAGATTGATATCTTTATAATCCTCACCGACAAGCACATAAAGCGTGATATCCTCCATTATGGCGGATACCATCTCTTTCGTCTCGTCTGTCAGCGTATATAGCCTGTTGGAAGTAACATCTATCGACAACATATTCTCCGGCAATTTAGCGGCCAATATATTGACTGTAATAGTCAATTCTATTGCTACGACTATTTTACCCAGACTGATCAGACCTTCTTTAAAGCCGCTGCCGGATATGCTGTATCTGCGCTTTTTTATCGACTGCACCGTGGCAAACAGAAACAGGAACGTACCGGAAAGATAATATACGACCGACGGCACATAAAAATTCCCATTTAACATCTCGTCAAATCTGGCCACCATATCAAAAGCGCCCAGAAACTTCGTCACAAGATTTCCCGTCTGCGAAACAATACTGCATATCCCAGACATCAGATAACCCAGAAACATCACGATAAAAATAAGCACTGCCGATACGACGATACTCTCTGTCAGAGAAGAAAGAAACAGACCGATCGCCAGTCCAAGCGCACCGTATAAAAAATAACCGCATAACGCCGTATATGACGAACCCATCTGGAAAGCCCCGAAAAGCGATAAAACAGGCGGCATGATGCCGATGATCACCACCGGAATGGCAAACACACTCAGTAAGGCCAGATATTTTCCCAGCACAATTTTGCCGATGCCCACAGGCGCCGTGAGGATAAGCTGGTCCGTCTTTAACTTCCGCTCTTCCGAAAATCCCCGCATCGTAAGAACAGGCACCAGTATCATAAATAAAAAGACCACGCTCTGTAATACATAAGCGATATCCGGATAACCGGAGATCATATTATATACCGTAAAATAAACGCCGAACATGAACAGGTTCACCGCCAGAAAAAGCCAGCCGATAAAAGAATGAAAAAAGGCACGTATTTCTTTTTTATAGATCGCCATCATCTGCTTCTACCTCCTCCTCTTCCTCATATTGCGTCAATTGCAGGAAAATATCTTCCAGAGACTTTTCTTTTTTTTGCATGGACAGAACCGGCATATTTCCGTTTGTCAGGGCAACGGATATTTCTCCCCGGATATCCGTATCATCATCTGTCACGATCCTTATCCGGATGCTCTCTTCTTCTGAAGGTTCCTCAAAAGTATAAGAATGGATATGTTTGACCGCGGCCAATATCTCTTCTGCTTTTTCCCGGCTGCCAAGTGCACATACTTCTATTTCCGTGGTTTTTACCATAAGTTTCTGCAGGCCTTCCGGCGAATCGCTGGCCGCCAGCCTGCCATATGCGATTATCATAATATGATCGCATAACGTACTGATTTCTGATAAAATATGAGAACTTAAAATAATGGTATGCTGTTTTTGAGCCAGCTTTTTTATAACACTTCTGGTTTCCATGATCTGCCTGGGATCGAGTCCGACCATTGGCTCGTCTAAAATAATGACTTCCGGATACCCGATAATGGCCTGCGCCAGCCCCACTCTCTGCTTGTACCCCTTAGAAAGATTGCGGATCAGACGTGATCTTACGTCCATGATCTCCACCATCTGCATGATTTCCCGTATCTGCTCTTCCCGCTCATCTTTAGGCACTTTTTTCAGTTCCGAAACAAAACGCAGATATTCATATACTGTCATATCGGGATATAACGGCGGAATCTCCGGTAAATAACCGATACACTTTTTCGCCGCCTCCGCCTGCGTAGCCATATCATAAGAATTAATCATGACTTTCCCTTCCGTGGGCGCCAGATACCCCGTCATGATATTCATGGTGGTCGTCTTTCCCGCTCCGTTAGGGCCTAAAAAACCGTATATCTGTCCTTTTTCCACCTCAAAAGACAGATCATCCACCGCGGCATGTCCGCCGTACATTTTCACCAGATTCTCTACTTTTATCAAGAGATATTCCTCCCTTCGCAAGCCTTTAATGTGTGCATTCCTTTTCTGAAATGTGAAATAAGTATGTACTGTTTTATATTTTCAAAACACACGAATCCAATTATATCATATTATAGTATTAAAATCATTATGAATCTTTTTTGAAAGGAAATCCATGAAAATGAAAAACTATAGTTTCAACGACGATTTCGACAGATTCCCAATCGCTATGGCTTATGTGCCCTGGCAGCATCTGACTAATATCTATGAAGATCTGGACGAAGCGCTGTTAAACGGAACCATCTTTCCGGAGTTAAATAAACCGTTCACAGGAAGGAGATGCTGCCAATGACCAGAAATTTTCGTAACGAGCAGGAAAAACTGCTCCACAACATCGACCTTATGGGATTCGTCATCGTAGAGATGAACGAGTATCTGGATACACATCCGGACGATACAGAAGCCATCGACTATCTGAAACACTATGTACGCATGAAGAATCAGGCAATGCGCGAATATGCTTCTAAATATGAGCCGCTCACTATGGCGACCGCAGACGCCTCTTCTTGTAAAGAATGGATCTGGGCAACATCACCTATGCCGTGGGAAGGAGGATGTAACTAATGTGGAATTATGAAAAAAGATTGGAATTTCCGGTAAACATCAGCGCACCGAATGCTATGCTGGCACAGGCGATCATCAGTCAGTACGGCGGCCCCGATGGAGAAATGGGCGCTTCAATGAGATATCTGTCGCAGCGCTATTCCGCGCCTTACAGAGAAGTGGCGGCTGTGCTTACTGATATCGGTACAGAGGAACTGGCACACCTGGAGATCGTAGCTACTATCATACACCAGCTTACTAAAAATCTTTCTATGGAAGAAATCGAAAAATCCGGCTTTGTCAACTACTATGTTGACCATACGATTGGCGTCTGGCCGCAGTCCGCAGGCGGATTCCCGTTCAGTGCCGCAGAGTTTCAGTCTACAGGGGATATCATTACAGATTTGACGGAAGACATGGCTGCGGAACAGAAAGCGCGCCTGACTTATGATAACATTCTGCGTCTTGTACGCGACGACCCGGATGTCTGCGAACCGATCAAGTTCCTGCGCGCAAGAGAAGTTGTGCATTTCCAGAGGTTCGGTGAAGCAAACAGGGAAGATTGTAGTAAATCGGAACACAGAAAAAACAATCACTAAGACGCATACCCACTTTCCTCAAAGCGGTGTACTTACGCTTTCGCGCGAAAAGAAAGGACAAGTCTATTATGCCAGTATTCAGAGTAAAGAAAGTCAAAGATTACACGATTATGCCAAA
>JAMPIB010000021.1 GCA_023663085.1 Ruminococcus sp.
AGTAGGGATTTAGTCCCTGCTTCCCTTTTTGCCAACTTTAATTATACACTAACTAAAATCATTGCATAACCCAATGTATTTGTGTATACTATAGTTAGTAGATGGGCTATATGCCTGTCATGTGGACTGACACATAAAATCCGAAATTCTTTCCGGACTTCGGGTGCCGGACAGTTGACTGGCAACGGTAAAACCAGTATTGCTTATCGGACTTCGGGTGCCGATCAGTTGGCGGACAACAGAAAAATCAGTCACAAAAGGAAGGTGTCATCTGCTACGGCAGGCGAACCTTCCTTTTTAATTCCCAATATACTTACGCAAGGATTTCAATATGAACAAATCAGAAGCAATCAACATTATCAGCAAATGTGCAAAAAAATATAAAAACTACTTAGATGGTTATCAGGTTGTTTTCGTATATCGAGATGAAAATAACCATTCCAATTATATAGAAGTCAAATTTCGTTCTTATAACTTTTTACATTTTACCGGTGTATCTCCCCGAAAAGGATTAAGTGCTAATGACTTTTACCGATTCGCTTTAAATAACCGTTTAAACGAAAAAGATTTTTCTTTTAAAAATAACCACACAACTGAATTAAAACTTAAAGCCCTTGATACTGTCATGAATATTGATACAAGTGCCAGAATGATAGGCAAATATATCGGTCCTCATTTAGATCTTTATACCGAAAAAGTAACTGGCACTACCACAGCCTGTCTCGGACTGATCGAAAAAGGTAACTGTTACATTCCTAATAGTGTGTTAAGTGAGGATATTCGCTCCATTGTACCTAAACCACCGGGAAAAATATATGCCATTTTCAAAAAGCCTGTGAAAAACAGTCTATATACACAGCTAACCTACAAAAGCAAGAATCTGGCAATTACGAAAAAATGTCTTCCACAAGGTCTGGCAGAACAAATCGAACTATCTTTATTGGAAGACACCGTAAATCAAGGAGTCCTCCAAATGGAAATACATAAACTGTCTACCGCTTATAAAGTATCTGTACTGTCAGAATCGGATATTCCAACGATTCTTTCACTTTGTCAGAAGAATCCGCAGTATTACAGATATTGTCCGCCTGCGGTCAGCGACGAAAGCATACGAAATGATATGCAGGCCCTTCCGGAAGGAAAGCCAGCTGCGGATAAATATTATCTTGGTTTTTGGAATGATACGCGCCTGATCGCCGTTATGGACCTGATTATGGCATATCCCGATAAAGAAACGGCATTTATCGGCTTTTTTATGATGGATATGGACATGCAGGAGAAAGGGATTGGGTCTAAGATCATCGAAGAAGCCTGTGATTATCTGAAAGAACAGTTTTCTTTTATCCGGCTCGGAGTTGTGGAAGGGAATAAACAGGCCGAACATTTCTGGCGTAAAAACGGGTTTGTGCCGACAGGCAGGATTACGCAGGCAAAAGAATATCGTATTGTGGAGATGCAGAGAACGTTGTGAGACACAAAAAGAGCCAGATACCAACCGATATTATCGTGACATCTGACTCTGTACATCCTGCTTACTGAAGCGGACTCTTACGATAAATGATATCCTCGCGTCCAGGGCCGTTAGAAACCATCGTGATCGGGTAACCGATCTGTCCTTCGATGAACTCCACATAGCTGCGGCAGTTTTCCGGCAGGTCTTCATATTTTTTGATACCGCGTATCTCGCATTTCCAGCCGGGCATCTTTTTCAGAACCGGTTTTGCTTTTTCCAGTTTCGCAGTAACCGGAAATTCAGTGGTTACTTCGCCGTCAATCTCATAGCCGACACAGACCGGAATCTCGTCCAGATAGCCAAGTACGTCTAATACCGTAAAGGCTACGTCCGTCGTTCCCTGTAAGCGGCATCCGTATTTAGAAGCAACGCAGTCAAACCAGCCCATACGGCGCGGACGTCCTGTTGTTGCGCCAAACTCGCCGCCATCGCCGCCGCGGCGTCTGAGTTCGTCGGCTTCATCACCGAATATCTCCGATACGAAAGCGCCCGCTCCGACTGCGGAAGAATATGCCTTACATACTGTCACGATCTGTTTGATCTCATAAGGCGGCAGTCCTGCTCCAATAGCGCCGTAAGCCGCTAACGTGGAAGAAGAGGTGACCATCGGATAAATGCCGTGGTCAGGGTCTTTGAGCGTACCAAGCTGTCCTTCCAAAAGAATGGTCTTATTGTCTTTCAGCGCCTGATGCAGATAAGAAGAAACATCGCATACATAAGGCTCTATCATTTCTTTATATCCACGCAGCGTCTCCAGCAGTTCTTTCGGTTGTATCAGCGGTTTATGATATAAGTGCTCCAACAAAACATTTTTTGTTTCGCAGATCCTTTCTACTTTTTCTTTTAACAGTTCCTCGTCGAAAAGCTCGCTGACCTGAAAACCGATCTTGGCATATTTATCGGAATAAAACGGCGCAATCCCCGATTTGGTGGAACCGAAGGATTTGCCGCCAAGCCTTTCTTCCTCATATTGGTCAAATAAGATGTGATAGGGCATAACAATCTGGCACCTGTCAGATACCAGAATTTTCGGCTTCGGTACGTTTCGGTCTGTAATGGATTTGATCTCGTTAAAGAGAATCGGGATATTCAGTGCGACCCCGTTGCCGATGATGCTTGTGACATGGTCATAAAAAACCCCTGACGGTAATGTATGGAGCGCAAATTTTCCGTAATTATTTACGATCGTGTGTCCCGCATTGGCGCCTCCCTGAAAACGGATAACGATATCGGCTTCTTTAGCCAGCATATCCGTGATCTTTCCTTTTCCTTCATCGCCCCAGTTGGCGCCCACTATTGCTTTTACCATAATGAATTCCTCCAATTTTCATTTTTGTTCCTGCAATACTTACTTTATGATTATATAGCATTCGCGGGCATAAGTAAAATCAATATTGTTTATATATGTTATAATCTCGGATTATAATATGTCTGTAAATGCCAGTGTTAGTCTATGCAAATCAAAAACATGCGCCGCAAAGCGAACAATAACAAACGGAGAATCCAATATCCGGACGTCATTCCTGCTCCTTACACATTGATCTCCGCCTTGACGCCGAGCAGTTCTTTATTCTCCGCCAGGATCGGCTCCACCACTTCTTTGATGAACTTCTCAACCTGCAAAGGAGCTCTCCCGACATAACGGGAAGGTTCCATCGTCTTTTGCAGTTCTTCCAGACTCATATTGAAAGCGGGATCTTCTGCAATTAATTCCAACAGATTGTTCTCTTTGCCTTCTTTTTTGACATTCGCTCCGGCAACCATGGAAAGTTCGCGGATCTTCTCATGCAGTTCCTGTCTGTTACCGCCTGCTTTTACGGCGTCCATCATAATGTTCTCGGTCGCCATGAACGGCAGTTCGCTCAAAAGATGTCTGGTAATGACTTTATCATATACGACCAGTCCATCCACAACGTTCAGGCACAGATCAAGGATACCGTCGATGGCCAGAAACGCTTCGGGTATGGAGAGACGTTTGTTGGCGGAATCGTCCA
Source organism: Ruminococcus sp. (assembly GCA_023663085.1). GTDB lineage: Bacteria > Bacillota > Clostridia > Lachnospirales > Lachnospiraceae > UBA3282. The sequence continues at coordinate 3,508 of JAMPIB010000021.1, forward strand.
ACGTCCTCTCAAACCACTGTGTCGCGGAGGTAATGGCCGGGTTCAGCGCATCCACCATCACGAAGCGGGAAAGCGAAGCTATCCTTTCACTCCGCATAGGATTTCTCTTATAAGCCATGGCAGAGGAACCAATCTGGCTTTTTTCAAAAGGCTCTTCCACTTCTTTTAAATGCTGCAGCAGTCTGATATCGTTGGACATCTTATGTGCAGAGGCCGCGATACCGGCCAGCACGTTACATACTCTGGTATCCACCTTACGGGAATAAGTCTGTCCGGAGACCGGGCAGCATCTGGCAAAGCCCATCTTTTCCGCGATCATCGGATCAATCTTATCAATAGTCTCCTGATCGCCGTCAAATAGTTCCAGAAAAGAAGCCTGCGTACCGGTTGTGCCTTTTGAACCGAGAAGTTTCATGGTGGAAATTACATAGTCAAGATCTTCCAGATCCAGACAAAACTCCTGCGCCCAGAGTGTGGCCCTCTTTCCTACAGTCGTAGGCTGTGCCGGCTGGAAATGGGTAAAGGCCAGCGTCGGCAGCTGCTTATACTGATCGGCAAATTTCGCCAGCTTGTCAATAACATTGACCAGTTTCTTTTTCACCAGCTTCAATGCCTGCGTCATCACGATGATATCCGTGTTGTCGCCGACGTAACAGGATGTCGCTCCCAAATGAATGATGCCCGCGGCTTTCGGGCACTGTTGTCCATATGCGTAAACATGGCTCATAACGTCGTGGCGGACTTCCTTTTCTCTGGCTCTGGCAACATCATAATTGATATCTTCCGCATGTGCTTTCAGTTCGTCGATCTGTTCTTTGGTAATAACAGGTTCGCCGTTTCTGGAAAGTCCCAGTTCCATCTCCGTCTCGGCCAGAGCAATCCAGAGTTTTCTCCAGGTTTTGAATTTCATATCCGGTGAAAAGATATACTGCATCTCCTTGCTGGCATATCTCTCCGATAAGGGACTCACATATCTGTCTGTACTCATCTATTCTATAATCTCCTTTATAAGTTCTCTAAACAATCCTTTCTGTATGCTCACAGCAGGCCATACTTCCAAATCACGCCTCAAACTCTCCCCTAATGTCATCTTTTGGGGGTTGCATCGGGTAATTCCCGGTAAAACAACCTCTACAGATACCAAGGTGCCCTGCGATTTCTTCCAGACGTTCTATCCGCAGATAGGCCAGAGAATCCGCGCCGATCACCTCGCGTATCTCCTCCACGGAACGGCCATAGGCTATTAACTGCTCTCTGGCCGGCACATCGGTGCCGAAATAACATGGCCAGAGAAACGGCGGCGAACTGACACGCATATGTACTTCTTTCGCTCCCGCTTCGCGTAACATCCGCACGATCCGGTCAGATGTCGTGCCGCGCACGATAGAATCGTCTATCATGATGATGCGTTTGCCGCATACGGCTTCTTTGATGGCGTTCAGTTTCACCTGCACGCTGCTCTCCCGGTTTTTCTGTTTCGGTTTGATAAAGGTGCGTCCGACATAGGTGTTTTTCACAAATGCCTGTCCATATGGGATTCCGGACTGCATGGAATAACCGAGCGCCGCGCAGTTTCCCGATTCCGGCACGCCGACCACTAAGTCTGCCTCTATGGGAGAGTCTATGGCGAGATACTTTCCGGCAAGGATACGGGAGTCATAAACGCTCACGCCATCGATATGACTGTCCGGTCTGGCAAAGTAAATATACTCAAAGACACATCTTGCATGTTTCTCTTTTGCAATACAGAGTCTTTTGTCGGACTCGATTCCTTTATCCGGTGATATCGTGACGATCTCCCCCGGTTCCACATCCCGGATATATTCCGCGCCAATCGTATCGAGCGCACAGGTCTCCGAAGCCAGAATATACGCATTGTCGCGCTTACCGATACAAAGCGGCCGGAAACCGTATGGATCTCTGGCGCCGATCAGTTTACGCGGCGACATGATAATTAAGGAATATGCGCCCTTGATCTTTAGCATGGCGCGTCCTACGGCCTCTTCCACAGTACCGCAGTTAAGCCGCTCCCTTGCCACATGATAGGCGATCACCTCGGAGTCTATCGTCGTCTGAAAAATTGCGCCGGAATATTCCAGTTCATGGCGCAGCGTGGGCGCATTAATCAGATTTCCGTTATGCGCCAGGGCCAGCGTTCCTTTTACATAATTAAGTACAAGCGGCTGCGCATTCTCTCTTGTACTGCTGCCTGCCGTAGAATAGCGGACATGCCCCACACCGATATCGCCTTTTAATTTCTCCAGCGTCTCCGGTGTAAAATTTTCATTTAAAAGCCCCATTTCCTTAGCGCTTAATACTTTTCCCTTGGGGCCGTTCGTATCGCTGACCGCGATACCGCAGCTTTCCTGACCTCTGTGCTGTAAGGCAAACAGGCCGTAATAAATCGTAGAAGCCACATCATTTCCGTCAAAATCATAGATACCAAAAACACCGCACATACTTAAAGTCCCAGCCGCTTGAATACTTCGTTATAGGCTTCTTCCACATTGCCCAGATCTCTGCGGAAACGGTCTTTATCCAGTTTCTCATTGGTATGGACATCCCACAGTCTGCAAGTGTCAGGACTTGTCTCGTCGGCCAGAATGATCTGCCCGTGATAACGGCCAAACTCGATCTTAAAATCAATCAGTTTGATATCCGCCTGCAAGAAATAACTTTTCAATACTTCATTTACTTTAAAAGCGTATTTTTTGATAGTCTCAATTTCTTCCCATGTTGCCAGTTTCATGGCTACTGCAAAGTAGCTGTTGATGAGCGGGTCGCCCAGTTCGTCGTTCTTATAACTGAACTCAATCGTCGGCTCCTCGAACGGCGTTCCCTCCGGCACGCCCAGTCTCTTGGAAAAACTGCCCGCCGCCACATTACGGATGATAACCTCAAGCGGTACGATCTCCACTTTTTTGACCGCTGTCTCCCTGTCGCTCAACTCTTCTACAAAATGAGTGGGAACACCTTCTTTTTCCAGGATCTGAAAAACATGGTTCGTCATCCTGTTATTGATCACGCCCTTACCGACAATGGTTCCTTTCTTCTCTCCGTTAAAGGCCGTCGCGTCGTCTTTATAATCCACAATTAAAATATCGGGATCTTCCGTCTTAAAAACCTTCTTGGCCTTGCCTTCATAAAGCTGTTCTAATTTCTGCATAATGCTCCTCCTTTGTTACTCTCTTGCAGTACCATTTTACATTTTTTTCTCATACTTTTCAACAGTCTGGATGATTTCCTTCGTGTATTTCGGGTAACGGTGCACAAGTTCTTTGATCTCCTTCTGTGCGCCGCCCGCTACCACTTCTTTATTGTAATCCATCCGACGCCTTAACGACTGCCTTCGGATGATCAGACCGTGTCTTATCTCCACCATCTCCTTATGATCCAGAATGGCCTCTGTCTGATGCAGCCAGACTGCCGGGTCTTTTACCTGATACCGCCTTAAGATACGCAGAAGCTCCTGCTGGTTATAGTCCAGATCCAGCTCTGCTCTCCGGCATTTCTCCCGCTCTTCTTTTTCCTGAAAATACAGGTTCCAGGCGTTTTCCAGCTCTTCCGCGCTCGTTACATTGTATTTCAGGTACAGATAGTCTAACAGATTGGTATTGTTCACATATCTGATCTTGACCTTATTCTGCAAAAGAATGATCTTATTGATGCTGAGCTCCACTCTCCGCAGATCGCGTCTGGCCTCCGAATGCTTCACATAGATAAGCGTAATGGCAAAGGCCGCTACCCCGGCGGTGATCAGATAGCCGGCCTTGGTATCCATCTCCAGGAAAAACTGCAAAAACAAAAGCAGGGCAAAACAAAGTCCCAGCGCCGTAACGGAAATGATCGCCATGCCTCTCGTATCTGCTATGGCGCCCGTGAGTTCGTTCTTGCGGTACAGATAGGCGTGTTTTTCACCTTCTAAGCGGCTTAAGTCCTTCTTGACAAGTTCCTGATACTGCTCCGCCTCTTTTATCTTCTCACAGCCTTCTTCGATCTCGTCGAGCATACGCTCGATCTGCCGGAAACGATCGTCGCTCATGCGGCGTTTCCGGCCCATGTAATCGTCCCGGCTGTTTTGCAGAAGTTCGACTTTCTTGGCACAGGTCTGCAGTTCCTCCGCTTCTTCTTCCGGCAGCGCTTCGATCTCCTCCATATCTTTCAGATAAGAAGTGACCATGTCATATTCAAATGTCAGGTTTTCCAGTTCCTTCGTGGCCTCCGCCATCTTATCCAGACAGTTGCGGACATAAGCCTCCCGCACCTCTTTATTATCAAAATCGACGGACTCTTTCGCCTCTTCCTCTTCGCTTTCCCAGTCTACCTCGTCATAATCCTCTTCGTCCGCGTCCCGTCTCCACCTGTTGAAAATCTTCTTAAAAATATTCATCTGAATCTCCCACTCCTGTATAAACAGCCATTATATTTATCTTGCCACACACTCCCTGTAAGCATCCTTGAGCGCAGCCGTTAATTTCTCTATCTCATTATAATACGGTATCACGCCGCCTGCCGCACTTTCTTCCTCCTTGCATACACGCAGGGTAAAAAGCATCCTGTTCTCGTCGGTCATCTCAAAGGCGCCCGCCGCCTGCTCAACCAGTCTTTCCACCTGCAAAGACGCCTCATGCAGATTGGGATGTTCCGCAATGTATTCCACATAATCCTTATCATTATCCTGCATCCTGCGCGCCGCCAGAAACTGTTTTAAACTCTCTTTATTGCTGCTTATGCGGTACGCCTCCATAAAATCCTCCTGTGCATGGGCGAACAGAAAAAGTCTGGCATTGGCGACGCCTCTGTTATGGAGCGCCTTTGCACGCACCTCTTTTTCCTCATCAGGCAGTCTCTCCAGCAGTTCGTCATATCTCTCGATCGCCACTGTATAACGCTTATTTTGCAGCATATAATCACCCTTGGCTTTCTGCCGCTCGAAAGGGTTCATACCGGCGCTGTCTTTTATGACAGTTTCAATATGCGCTATCGTATCGGCCGGATATAACCCTATGTATTCTAATATTGTTCCCACATAAGCGCTGGCCGAACACTTCTGGTTGATCAGGCCGTAAAGCGCATGAGCCAGTTTCGGCAAACCGCACTGTTCGTCGATCCAGCGCGCCATTTTCTCACTCACAATATCCTGATCCAGTAATTCCACATTCTCCACTAACGTATAACAGAGTTCTTCCATCGAATATAGGTTTACATAAGTTTTTTCAAAAAAATAAGGTATTTCGGCATAATTGCCTGTACTCAATATAATGCGGCTCATAAGCGCCCGCCTTTCTCTTTCAGTCAGTCTGTTATGTGACCATAAACTGTTTCTTCCACGTTCTTTTGCTGGCCGGAAAAAAATCTCCAAAGCCGATATCCTCGATCTTCGCCTCCACGCATTCCGCGGAGAGCATTTTCATTTCTATCGCGTATCTGCTAAAAGCCCCTTCCCTGACCGGTGCATCTTCTAAAATGATATCCTGCGACTTCGCACGTTTTCCCGTAAGCGGTGTGATCAGAAACGAAAGAATATTTTCTTCTCCCGGCAAAAGGACTTCGCATTCCTTATGCACCTCATACCAGTTTTCCCCCGCGTCCAGAAGCGCAAAATAGGACTCCTTGCCGCGGCGCAGGACATTCATCCCCACATTGGATTTCAATTTATCCGGCCCCAAAAAGATATGCGTCTTTCCGGCTTCTCCCGGCTCTATCTTCTCTAAGAGGCCGAAACATGCGCCCTTACAGAAAAGATTATTTCCCTGAAAGGCTCTGCGGTTCCTGCACAGAAAACGCAGCGACTCTTTGGCCCAGCCATCCCGGAAACCGTCTCCTAACAGATAGACCGAAGAAATGATCCTCTCCGCACATAGTTTCTGCAAAATGTCCAGAAATTTTTCATCCGCCAGAGCATAGCTGTCATTTTTAATCTCCTCCGCCTCCTGCTCGTCCGGCAGCATAAACGAAGCATAAGCCTGCTCTTCGATCAGTACCACGATAGGCGTCGTTTTGCGGTTGCGTTCCAGCCGGTAGGTCTTTAAGCGCGTACCGTTGTGCTCACAGACCAACACCTGATGATTCCACAATTCTTCCGGCTGGTGCAGGATGAAATAATACAGGCTTTCCGTGTGGGACTGGAAATACATCCGCGTATTTTTCAAGGCCAGATTCGCAGCCGCTTTCGTCAGTATGTCCACCATCTTATCATCCAGATTCTCGACCGTGAACATGAACGCACCTATATTTTCCGGCGTTGTGATAAAATTCATCAGCACCAGGCTTTTTTTGATAAAAAGTGTCAGAAGTGCGGCCGGATCAAATTCCTCTTCCTCTATTGTAACCATTTCTCCTTTTCTTGCAAGGTCTAAAAGACCCGTTACCAGAAATCCTTCTTCGAGCGCACTTGTTTTGAGCGCTTCTTTGCCATACAGCCATTGTCCCGTACCCTTACGTTTCCACAGCACCGTGGGGATATTATACTGCCTCGTACCCATGACGGTCGCTACGCTCTCCACCTCGTTTTCCCCGTAGACGCAATAACTGATCTGGGAAAAATCGTTATTTAAGTCATATCCCGCAAGTACGCTGCCTTTATGCACTTTTTCCTCGTTTTTTTTATCAAAGAACATACTGCTCCCCCGGTTCGGCCATACAGGCTCATATAACTGTAAAGAGTCTGTCCACCATAAAATCTTTTTTATAATATTCTTCCAATAATTTATCTACCGTATCATAATCCTGCAGGGTCCTGCCGATCATAATATCGTTTAAGAGACTGAAACGACTGGAAGAAGGCGCATCATCGCGGCTGTCGTTTTTGCTGATGGCGCCGCTCTGCGTCACCTGCTCTTTGCCGTCCGCTTCTTCCGTAATATAATATTGCAGCCGCTCCCCGAAAAAGAGGATAAATTCTTTTACACAGATACCGGAAAACATGTCTTTCATGACTTCCTTATTGTAATCCTGTTTATCGCCGCCCTCTTTCTGGATCAGATAGTGTATCATCACACGATGTCCCGGCTGCGCCCGGTACTCTAAGATCACTTTATCCTGCAGCGCGTCCAGTTCCGGCAGGTATCCCTGATACGTATTAAATAAAGGCAGTACGATCTGCTTTTTTAACAGTTCCCGCAAAAAGGCGCGGATGACCTCTTTTATCTCTTCCGTGATCTCTTTGGGATTCTCCGCATAATATTTTAAATAGGCGATCCGGCATACGAGATGCAGGTCGGCCTTTTCCCGGTACAGACGCAGGATATCCTCAAATAACAGCGGTTCGGCAATTTTTTCTTTTATCACATGATCGTAACAGCACTGTGACAAAAAGGCCAGTACCACCTCTTCTTTTCCACTCTCTTTCCTATAAGAATGCAATATCTCCATGCTTTCGCCGATATAGGCGCCTGTATAGAGCATCTGCACCAGTATCCTCTCGCTCATCTCATAAGTATCCACGCCGAAATCATGGGCCGCTTTCCAGATATCGCGCATATCCTTGATACTGCCGTTATAATAGCGTACCAGATACTGTAATATCTGTTCGTCATATTTTCCTTTTTTCAGCACATAAAGAAGGATGCCCGTCATCAACCGCTGCGGTTCAAACTCTTCTGACCCTAACAGCCTGCTGCACAGTTTGACGAGAGTCTTAACATCTATCCCGTACGGGCCGGTATAGCGTATCCACTCATAAGCCTCCTGATACATGCCCCGCAGTACCATAGTCCGCACGACCTCTTTGCGGTCTCCCGCCGCAATCTGCTCCGGTTTTAGTGCATAAAGATACTCGTCCAGTTCCCACATCCTGTCTTTTTCATAATAAAACTGCATGAGTTTTATGCGGATCTCCCGGCGTATCTGCTCCGACATAAAATCCGAGTCCGCCAGCCGCTTAAAGCGCCCGATGGTATCTTCCTGTATGGCAAGAACGTCTTTATGATCGAAACAGACATACAGATCGTAACCAGGATGCTCCCTGACATACGGCGCCGCCATCAGGATCAGCTTGCCGGTTGTGTTCAGATGCTCCATCCGATAGGGAATACTCTTCGTATAACGGTTATGGTCTGCGTCTTCCAGAATGATCCTGCATTCCTCATCAAAAACAGGCACCTGCGCGCACCCCCCGGCCGTCGGATAAGCCATCTCGCCCGTACCGTACGGATAAACAAGGATAACCTGCCTTATGGAATCATCTTCTATCTCGATATCACGCATAAATAACAGATCCATCAGCTTCTGCGCGACTTCTTCATCCACCATGGATTTCGTGAGGACATTGCGGTAAAGATAGGCCAGATTTTTATTGATCCTGCCTTTCCTGATCTGTTCTGTCACAAAGCGTTCCATGGCCGGCAGATAATTCAGATAAACATCCGGTATCTCTTCCTGATGTTTTAATACATAGGCATAAAGCCAGGCCGTGATCTCATAATTCAGGTCGCTCTGGTAGGAAAAATACATCAGTACCATTTTCGGCAATACTCTCGCATCATCCAGCGTGACCGACATCATATAGTACTCATACAGTCTGGTGATGCGCAGATTCTGCTCCACGCCCGCCCGATACCATTCAAAATAATCGATGCCGTATTTATTGCCTTTAATTAAAGTCGTACAGATCGCATGCAGGATATCATTCTGGGGATGCGTGTCATAGCAGGCCGCCAGAATACGGAGTAAAAGGGGCGAATATCCCTTCTGCTTCTGCGCCAGATACAAAAGCTGGATGATGATATCATCTTTCATCACTTCGCTCTTGATCGCGTAATTTAAAACCTGTAATTCAAAATCTCCGAGTTTCAGGAGCATGGCCGGATTCATACAAAGCAGATTCCATGCCTCGATATACATGAGCGGGCTTCTGCATCGGTAAGTAAAAAGTTCCTCCAAAAGCGCCCATTTCACAGAGGCGCTGCGCCCGTATTCTTCCGATACGAATAACAAAAGCCAGGCGATCCGCCAGTTTCCCCGGTTTCTCTCATAATAGCGCGTGATGATTCGTGACACTTCATCAATATAGGCGTCATTTCTGCCATGCAGCGTTGTCAGATACAGATAATAACACCAGAGTTCCGGTTTTTCATCCTGCATGGCCTCGATCTGTTCCCTGTTCTGCTCCAGTATCCACTGTGCTTCATGAAAACGCTCCCTCGTCATCAAAAGCTGTGCCTGAAATAAGGCTGCCGCTGCATCTTTACCATCGATCTCCTGTAAACGTTCCGTCAGTTTCCCGGTCTCTTCCATCCAGGTCTTCACGCTGATCTTTTTTAAGCGGAAAGCCTGATAAAACTGCATAAGCTGTGCAATGATGCGCTTCTTTTCTTTATAAAGACCGGCCTTTCTGCGGTCGTCCCGCGCATGGACACTCACCGTTACCGGCACCGTCACACTCTTATCATAGCCGCTCAGCCGGATTGCGCCATAATTGTTCCCGGCATGAAGCCCTTCCTCTTTGATATAATAGTACAGGCGGTACAGATTCCCCAGAAAAGCGTCATCTGTAACGACCTCCTCATGAATTTCCAGAAAATCCCCCTCGGTCTTAATGCGCAGGTTCGTATATCCCCAGCCGTTCCGGTTAATGACTAACGTATAGCGCGACAGTGGAGCAGGATTTTCGATTTTTATCTGCGTCTGTTCGGGGATAAACTCTACTGCCTTCTTTTTATTGATCTCTATCAGAAATTCTTCCACGTTGTGTTCGTTGCCGCTATGTGCAGAAAGCCCTCTGTAGGCCGTATAATGCTGCCTGTCATTGCCTTTAAAAACCTGTTCAAACTCCTTGGAGTAAAATAACTTCACCGCCTCATCCCAACTGCTCTTGGCCAGATTCGTGAAATGAAAGAGATTTTTAATGATTCCAAGACTGGAGTCGATCTCGGACGGTTTTATGCTGACAGAAAAAGGGAGATAATATTCTCCCTGATTTGACACGATATGAAAAGCGCCTTTTATCTCAGTCCCCGCCTCCATTTCAAAGGTATCCAGCCGATAAAAGATCTCGTCCTGACTGCCTGCAAATGTCGGCGTCATACATTCCATCCGCAGATCGGAGGACACTACGCTGCCTTCCGTCAAAACACCCTCCGGCCCATAAATTGTAAACGAACCTTCCAAAACCTCTCCCGCCTGTGCGGACAATTCTATCTGCGGGCATGAAAAATCCAGGGAACCGTTATCATACATAAAATTTCCAGCCAGTATTTCCTGAATAATCTGCTTCACTTTCCACACCACACTTCATTTGTATTTCGCGACAGAGCGCCGGCTGCCTTCTGCCGAGCCTGTCTCCCGTGCACCTATAATGCCACAGCATTTCGTTCCTCGCTCAAGAATTGCCTGCAATTCTTGCAACACAGGCTGCTGAGCCTGTGTTTATTATACCATTCAACAGTGCTTCTCTGCAAGGCATAAACGTGCCGAAGGATAAATCCCCCGGCACCTTTTATCAGTATATCTTCCGCCCGGATGTTTTAACCCGGTTCTGATATGCGGCTGACACCTACATAAATATCTGAGATCTCATACCACGTCGGGTAATCTGTTATCCCACTCTGCGGCAGGCCGAATACTCTCTGGAAAACACGCACGGCTTCGGCAGTCCTCTGTCCGTATATGCCATCGGCTGTCACAGTGGGGATCGCCGGATAATTCTGCGCAATGCGGTTGAGCTGCTGCTGCAGTTGTCTGACTTTATCTCCGGACGCGCCGATCGTCAGGTTATAACCCGGCCATGACGAAGGTACGCCGGCTACGCTGACGGCGGTGTTGATATACATATCGCTGCCATAATAGTAGCGGATGATCTCGATCGCTGAATACCCTTCGTCTCCTAAATATTTCGATCCCCACTGGCTGAGTCCGTTGCAGGTCACTCTCTGTCCGTCACAGTAAGAAGTAAAGATTGGCTGTCTGACACCCGGTCTGGACAGATAATTGGCAAAAATACTGTCCACCAGTCTGTCGATATTTTCGTATGTGTTCCTTCCCTGAATCCACTTCTGGTCATAAGCCGTGGAGGAAGTAATGGTAAAGTTGTAGCCCTGGTTCCGGTACCAATTCATACAGGGTGATTCGAGGCAGACGGAATATCTATTTTCTTCTTCTCTTTTACCATACACAGATCCAGATGATCGTCCACGTTGATCTCTATGATCTTAATCGGTTTTACCGCCTTAAAACTGACCCACTGGGTTCCCAGCGCATGTTGAAAGCCCGCTTTATCCAGAATATACAGATAGCCCTTCCCGCCATAATCCGGCGTTCCTTTTTCAAATACCATGATATTGCCATATTCGGGCAGCATGACTCTTTCCAGCTCACCGTTTTCATCCGGTCTGGCTCCCAATGCAAACGCCAGCGCCATATTTTTATCGGATGTGGCATATACGGCATTCTGGCAGCCTTCTGCAAAACCTGTGTCAATCGCCTGATGCGGCACTAAAACTTCGCATTTTATGCTGCTCCCGTGATATAAATATTCCATTATTTTTCTCCCAGAAACAGAGGCAGCAGATTTTCTCCGCTGCCTCTGTCATATATGTATTTTCTTATTGTCTTTATATGTTTTCAGCTCATCAGTTTCCCGTGATGGATATCGCGTGCATGTAAGCGTCTGAACCGCGGGCACAGGTCACGGTGATCTTTTTGCCGTTTACCAGCACTTTGCAGTTACTGACACTGTTTAAGGTATCCAGTTTGAGTTCCATTTCTCCTGCGCTCGTTGACAGGTAAAGGATATTCTCAGTAGACTTGCTGTTTACGGTTCCGGTCACCGTGGAATAAGATCCCGTCACTGTCGCCGGCTGCACATAATCTTTCACACCCGCGATCGCCGCCGCGTGCATATAAGCATCGGAACCTCTGTAAACAGATACCGTCAGCGCCCGTCCCGGAATGAGCATCAATCCGTTCCGGGAATCCGTATTGCCATCTATTACGATCTGCATCTCACCACTGGACGTTGCCAGATACAGAAGATTCTCCTTGGTATTATTTCCCACTGTCCCCGTAACCACTGTGGTCGAAGCGTTGACTGCTCCTGCCGGTGCAGGCGTATATCCTGTCATACCCGATGTACCGATCGCTGCCGCCGATGAATCGGAGATACTGACTGCGTGCATATAAGCATCAGAACCGCGTACACAGGTTATTGTGTAACTTTTATTAGCCACCAGCACGCTGCAGCCGCTCATATTCGTGGAAGAATCCAGCTTGATCTGCATCTCGCCTGCCGATGTATTAAAGTAAAGAACGTCTCCCTTCGTCTTCTCGCTTATTGTTCCCGTTACCGTGGCGGTTTTTGAGTTATCCAGCGTAACGCCTATTGTCTGCGAACCACTCGTGATGCTGACTGCATGCAGATATCCGTCGGAGCCATGCGAAACGGAAACACTTATCTTCTGATCCGGCAGTAAGATCTTACAACCGCTCGTATCCGTCGTACTGTCTAATTTGATCTGCATCTCGCCTTCTTTGGTGGACAATTTTATCAGTTCCGACGTTGTTCCCGTCATTACGGTTCCCTGTACTGTTGCAATGACTTCCGCTGCCCGTACATCCATCTGCACCATGGGCATCATGAGCATACAAAATACAAGGCCGAGTGCTGTCCATAATTTTAAGTGCCTGTATTTTTTCATCTTTACCCCTCCTATATTATGGTAACCAGTTTAACCATTCTTTTTTATATATTATGTAAATCTATCATACAATATATATCACTAAAAAGCAATGCCTTCTTCTACAAAAAAATGCGAATTTTATTATTTTTTCCCAAAAAAGTCGGCTGATATGCTTCTTTTTCCTATTAATATACAAAAACGCAGACCGTCTGGCCTGCGTTTCATAATTACGTAAACAAAATTTATTATTAGATTTACATAAAGTCAATCCTATTCCACGACTCCGCTGCCGCCGCGCGTCCAGATGATATTCTGGCTTATCATCTGATCGATATCCATACCGATGATTTCCGATGCTCTGGCTTTGGCAACCCCCTCATTCGCTGTACCGAGATTTTTATAAATCTCATAAGCCGGTTTCTTATTGCCGTTTAAGTCATACAGCCCAAGAGCCAGATTGCTCTCCATTTCACTGGCCTCATCCGTCTGCCGAAACAGCATGAAGGCGTCGATATCGGGAATCGAAGCAGCTTTCAGATAACCATACGCTACCGAGGCTTCCTGCTGTGCAGTCCCGAAACTGGACGTATAGCCGATCTCCGCAATGGAAATGCTCCTGACCTCTCCCGCCGGATTTAAAAAGTTACTCTGGTGCATATAATTGATGAGAATATCAATATTCTGCATGGTAATATAGGGTGAAGTGATACTGTCCTTTACCCATACAGCCGGGCCGTTCCACGCATATGGATCATATAACGGGGAGTTATACGGATGGAAGGAAAGTCCCCAGTCTATATTTCCTTCTCTGTTGATATAGTAATTAAACGTATCCAGATAGTCTTTGGATAAAAAGCTGCCGGGGTTGGATTTTCTGTTCCATTCCTGATCGATGGAATTATAGACCCGCACATTGGCATTCATACTTTTTAATTCATTATAAAGGATACGGAACGCTTTTACATAAATATTCACATTAAAATCAAGCGAAGTGGATTCGGTATACCACCATGAAGTCCTTGCATTGACTTCATTGCCCACGATCCAGTTATCTATCTGTCCGCAGCCGCACTGTCCCGAATAACGCTGACCGAGGAATGCACCTACCGCTTTCAGATGATTTGTCCCGGCCGCGTCATCTACATTCAACGCATATCCCGGACAGTCTCCTCCTACGGCTTTCGGATGTACCAGATCCTGTGAATAAAGTCCATCGCCACGGTTTAAAAGCACCATTGTCACCTGTATCCCATAGCTGTTAAAACTTTTTATCATCGAATCAAACTGTGCGATACGCCCGCCGTTAAAATAATAGGTCGTTCCGTTATAGTTAAAGGGAATCGCACCGGGCAGCGAGGCATCGGCGCATATCTCATCTACCGCCATATTATATACGATCTGCTTAATACCGAGCGCCTGCAATTCACCGTTTGATGCCTTGGTAAGATCAGGCAGTATCCCTTTGATCCCCTCATCATGACGCGCCGACGTATAAGCGGCAAGTGCTTCAGGATTGGTAATATAATGTTCATCGCTCACCTGCACCATTTGTCCGTTCTGCTTTACCGCGATCAGAAATTTACGACTCAAATTAGACTCTGCCGTATTATATTGCAAAGGAAAACTAACCGAAACTGAAGTACCTGCATTCACTGTCGCTACAACGCTCCCTGTCGCGCCATCCTGATATACTTCATCGGCATAGACATAGAACTTCCCATCATCACTCGCCGGAATACTGCCCGCACTGAGCTGACAGACCACATCAGAACCCGATATCAGACAGGAACTGATCCTTACCGGACGCCCTGCGGCTTCTACATGCGCCATGTCATCTTTCGTCAGATTCGTACTGCCTGCGGCCAATACACAAACAACGGCAGCCAATACTGCCATCATCACTTTTCTTACGTTTCTCATACTTCTTCTCCTCATCCTGTAATCAATACGGCAGACCTACAGACTGCCAGATTATATTATCTAAACTCGCAAATCCGCGCTTTCAGCGCTCTACGCCCGATTTCATCGGGCATTTGCTCGTTAATAACCGCAGAAAAACAAATGTCTGCTTCGCAGCCGCTTGTTTTTCTTCTGCGGTTATTATATCATGTCAATCAGCAAAAGTCATCAGCGATTATAAATTTCTGGTGATTTCCCTACCATTCCGTATACACTCTGTTGAGCGTAAAAGACTGAATCGCCAGAATATTGGCATAGATCGAACTCTCCGGCCAGGTCGCATAGATCTCGGAAGAGGCCACATTTTTAATATAATCTTTATACCGTACATAATAGTTCGGTGCGCTGCTGTCGGATGGAACACCGTCGTGTACTACGATATATTCCGGGATCACGACCCTGCTCAAAACAATCTCTCCAGTCTCATCTACCGGCTTGATCTCATCTTCCGGAATCTTCGGCGGATACTCGCCATAGAGCGTATGATCGGGAATGATGATTATCTCTTCTGATTCCTGCGCTGTCTCTGTCGGTATCATCTGAATATTCTGCACAGCCGTCACATCCGGCAATACTTCCACACCGGAAATCACTACCGGTTCATACCCCGGCGCCTCTACGGTCACATTATATTCCGCATAAGGCATCGGAGATTCCGGCGTCAGGCTGTAGGAAAGCGGCGGCGCCAAAAGCTGTATTTCCTCCGCCTGCCCGGAAATATCCGTTTGCAGCGTTTCGAGTGTTGTCTCAGGCGTTCCCGTGCCGGCGATGGAGATCACGGCATTCTGGATCGGTATCAATCCGATATTCGATGTCACATTGATCTGTAATCCGCCGGTCTGCTCTCCTTCCGTCTGCGCGCTTCTAAACGTTTTTACGTCCATATATTTACCTGCTTCAACCTTAATATCTTTCTAATTATCATATGCAGATATCGGGAAGCGGTCACTGGTATGGAATCCAACTTTACGGCAGCGCGGCAAACTGCTCCTGCAATACATAATACCCTTTCCGCAGTCTTTCGCTATAGGGATAATAATCCCAATTTTCCCACTGATATTCCTCCATCTTCACACTTCCCGCCTCTTCGGTGGAAAGTCCTATGCTGATCTCTTCTATATTGATCCCCGAAAAATACCTGTGTTTCCAGAAATCATCCTCAATCTCTTTGCTGGAAGGGTCTCTGAAATTCAACATCAGCCAGGGAATCCGCACTTCCAATATATCTCCTTCATAATAGAAATCCGCAAGCGAATTATATTCCTCCGTATCAAAATCATTGGTGCCAAAGACCAGTTTTCCCGCCGCAAACTTTTGTAAGGGAATCACCTCTATGCGGTCCTGTAAGACCAGTTCGCGCTCCATCAGGAAATAAATCGGCTGGAAAAGTGTATTATCCGGCTGTTTCATCTCGCTTGTTGTCTGAATTTCCTTATCATATTTGTCATATTCGTACTGATACCTGTCATAATAACTCTGCACGAGAAGCTGTGAATTTTCCTGACCATCCAGCACCATCACAAAATCGACCGGCTTATCAAAGCGCAGGCCCTCATAGACCATACTGCCCGAATTAGGCGTGATATCGAACGGTATCCAGATTTTTTCCTCATCATAATCCGCATTTTCTTTCTGTATCATCAGATAAAGATACGCGCAGTCATATTTTACAGATAAAACCGTATCTTCAGTTTCCAGAAAAATATCGTCCGCACTCCATTCATCGGCACGACCGTCCAGAATAACGCTGCCCTCCGGTATGAAATCAAGCAGTCCAAAATGCTGTTCACATGTCATCACATCATACCAGTAAGCCCTGCGGTTGGGGTCGGTATACTCCTCGGTATTCCACGTTCTTTTAAACCATTCATCCTGCCAGGTAAAAACAAGGCCGCCTGCATAACCCGTATCATAAATATCCTCCATCATCGAGGCCAGCATCTCTCCCTGTTCTTTCTCCGTCTTATTTCCCTGGTTAAAACCGGTGTAGATATTGGCATGTGTCACCCCTCTGGAAACCGGGATGCCGAACTCCGCCACTAAGACTGGCATATCATGTATCTGGATCATATCTTCCAGATAGGCTTTGTAGGTATTGATATTACCGTCTTCATCACGGTAATTGGAATATTCCAGTTCCGTATATAAAAAATTCGGATAATAGGGATAAATATGATAAGAGGCAAACAACCCACACTGGAAAGCCTCTGTCGGCTCTAAATTCTCCACATTTAAGTCCACACTGTATTCTTCCGCCATTGTTTCACTGGGATGCTCTAAAATATCGGCCGTCGGCCAGTTAGAATAGCTTAGCGGCCTCTGCATACCATATTTATCCATTTCATAGGAAAGGATATAGTCGCCCGTCTGCGCCCAGAAAACCTCGAACGGCTCCAGGTTCTCCGCGCACAGGTACGTTCCTTCATAGGAGGTAATCTGTGGATTATTTTCATCCGTGACCGTAACAAAATCCGCATCCGACTCAATCCCAAGGATCCAACCGATGACATAAGGTGAAATATCGTATTGATAAAGTCCCGACGCCTTGCCGGGATGCTCCGCAATCCTACAATTGCCGTGAATTAAATCGACGATATCTTCCATATCCTTATACAGATAGTTCTGCAGTTCTTCATCAAACGCATCCGCCGTTTCCGTCAGTCTTGTCTCGTCATACCATGTCCCGTGGAACAGATAGAGCGGCTCGTCTGCATTTTCATTATACTCATAAAAAGCCTCGTAAAAAGCCGGCGGCTGAACCGTATATACTCTGATACAGTTGGCGTTCATCTCACTGATCTGCTCAAGCCATCTGGCATACTCCTCCTTGGTAATAGCCGTCTCTCCCGGAAAATGCCCCGGCTTGCCAAGACCCAGATTGACGCCCTTTACATAAATCTCTTCAAACTCGCTCCCGTTATATACACTCAGATATTGATCTTCGGCCCTGAAATAGTATTTGGCGCCGCCCGAAACATAAGGTTCTATTGCCTTTCCGGGCGTATAAGTCTCAATTTCTTCTACCGGCTTCTCCGATGATACGCCCGGATCTGCTTTCTTCATATCGGAAATCTTACGCCCGTACTCGCTCTCGCAACCCGCTAGCAGCATTGGCAGTAACAGTAAGGGCAGTATTTTTATCATGATATTCTTTTTCATCGTTTTTCTCTCCTCATAGAACAGGCTGCTGCACGTTCCTTTTTATTTTATTACTTTCTGTTCTATCATGCAATTACTTTACTGATGAAAAGATTTTCACCAGAAAGTTTTTCAGAATTGTGTAACCGGAAAAAATAGGATATAATCATACCAACAAAAAAGCAGAAAGGTAAATTTATATGGTCACAAAAGATTTTTTATCAGAACTCAATACGGCATATTCCCGATTGGAAATGAAGAAAGCCGAACTGATCAGCGCCCTGTTTCATAGAATATTTGAACTGGACTCCGGCTGGTACAACGGTCATTACCATAAAGAGGAATCCAGCGGCTGGTACAGGGAATCTTACCCGATTCCCGTAATCAGTGTGTTACATTTCTGCGATATTGAAATTCAGTTTGATAAAATATCAGTATCAACGAAACTGAAAAGAGATACCGCCTTATCCTATTCTTTTGATAAAATGTTGAAATACAAATTCGAAGCCTATGGCGTTGAAGACTATCTTGCCGATTTCTACCATACAGGGCAGACGCTGCAGGAATTAAAAGATAATATCCGGGATTCTGACGAAAAGGAAATTGGATTTTCTTTTCTGTTTCCGTTTGATACAGAAGGAAAACAGATTTTTGAATTTGTCAAATTATTGCGGCGGGAAGGGTTTTATTATTGATAGTAAGCGATTGAAATTTTACTTACATAAGTATAATACCACTACTTCGACTTAATATCCATTATTTTTCCATAACAAAAGGACTTCCATCCCGTATATCATCCACGCAGATCCATACAGAAGGAAAGCCCTTATGTCACTTTGTCTTTTTACCTATTTCGTCAGCATCATCATAATGTCATTGCTTCTAGCCACGAACTTGGTCATTGCCTCCGGCTCAAGCGGCGCCTGCTGCAAAAGCGCGAGGTCGTAGAGCTGTTCGCAGATCATCTTGACATTCTCGCCCTCTTTGTTTTCCAGCACATACTGTACCAGCGGATGATTGGCGTTTAAGATCAGCGTTTCGCCTTCTTTGTTGCCAAACATGCCCGCATCCATACCCGGCATGGAATACATCTTCATCATATCCTGCATTCTTCTGCTTTCTTCGGATAAGGTTATCATAGATGAAATCTTCTTGTTTTTGAGTTTTTCCACCTTAACGGTGATCGCGTCTTTTTTCAGGACTTTCTTCATCAGTTTGGCGATCTCTTCGGCCTGCTCTTCCATTTCCTTCTCGGCCTTTTTAGTCGTCTTGGCTTTAAAGGTATCGGTCAGGTCGGCGTCGATCCTCTGGAACTTGATGCCTTCGTTTTTCGCCTCCAGTTGGGAAACAAAAGGCTGGTCGATATTATGGGTGAGGATAACGGCATCCATTTTCGCGGCCTTGAACATATTGATGTACTGGCTCTGCTGCTTTTCATCCGTTACGTAATAGATGACTTTTTCTTTCTTTTCGTCTTCTGCATCCTCTCCGGAAACAGTCTCGCCGTTTTCGTCTACGACTTCGGCCTCGACTTTTTCACCGTTCTCGCCTACAGCTCCCGTCCCGGCTTTTTCACCGCCTTCATCGACAACTTCGGCTTCGACTTTTTCGCCGTTCTCATCTACGGCCTCCGCCTCGTCCGGGTCTATTTTATTAACTTCCAGACATTCGGGCAGCGTCATATAGTTACCGTCTAAGTTTTTGAAAAGGATGTAATCCGTCATCTTCTCACAGAACTTATCGTCTTTCAGGCAGCCGAACTTGATAAACGGACTGATATCATCCCAGTACTTCTCGTATTCTTCTTTCTCGGTCTTGCACATGCCGGAAAGTTTATCCGCCACTTTTTTCGTAATATACTCGTTGATCTTCTTCACAAAGCCGTCGTTCTGCAGCGCGCTTCTGGATACATTAAGCGGCAGGTCGGGGCAGTCGATAACGCCCTTTAAGAGCATCAGAAACTCTGGTATGACTTCTTTGATATTATCCGCGATAAACACCTGGTTATTATATAATTTAATCGTTCCCTCAATGGACTCATATTCCATGTTGATCTTCGGGAAGTACAGGATGCCCTTTAAATTAAAAGGATAATCCATATTCAGATGGATCCAGAAAAGCGGCTCTTTGTAGTCCTGGAATACTTTTCTGTAAAATTCCAGATACTCTTCTTTCGTACACTCATTGGGGTGTTTCGCCCACAGAGGCTGTGTCTCGTTCAGAAGTTCGGGACGTTTGGTTATCTTTAACTTCTGCTCGTCCTCTTCTTTTTCTTTCTTGATCTCTTCTACGACAGTATCCGTATCCAGTTTCTCGGCTTCTGTGATGATCTGTGTCTCCGTGGTATTGGCTTTGGACAGATAAATCTCCATCGGCATGAAGGAACAATATTTCTTGATGACCTCTCTCGCCTTATATTCATTGCAGAACTCCAGACAGTCTTCATTGATAAAAAGCGTGATCTCTGTACCGACTTCGCTTCTTGTGCCCTCGTCCATGTCAAATTCCGTACCGCCATCACATGTCCAGTGAACGGCTTTTGCACCCTCTTTATAGGAAAGGGAATCAATCTGCACTTCATCAGCCACCATAAATGCGGAATAGAATCCGAGGCCGAAGTGTCCGATGATCTGATCTTCGTTTGTCTTGTCTTTATATTTTTCGATGAAATCCGTTGCCCCTGAAAAAGCGATCTGATTGATATACTCTTCAACTTCTTCAGCCGTCATACCGATTCCGTTATCAATGACTTTCAGGGTTTTTTCTTCCGGATTCACAATGATCTGGATCTTGGCCTTATAATCATCCGGCAGAGTGTATTCGCCCATCATGTCCAGTTTTTTCAGTTTCGTGATCGCATCACAGCCGTTGGATATCAGTTCCCGGAAAAAAATGTCGTGATCCGAATACAACCACTTTTTGATGATCGGGAAGATATTGTCGCTGTTAATAGATAAATTACCATGCTTTGCAGCCATTTTTATCACTTTCCTTTCTTTTTTGTATAAAAATTTTTCTAAAATTATCTACAAAACGCTAACCTAGAAAACAGTTTAATGCCCTTGCCTGTAAAAGTCAAGAAAAAATTAGCACTCAATAGGTTTGAGTGCTAACAATTCTTGAAGACCCCTGTATTTACAAGGCTTTCCGATTTCTAAATTTTTTCTAAACTGGAAGTCACATAACAAAAAACAGCACAACCATCGCCAGGATAAAAACGGCTGCGATCCCCATGGCCACATAAGCTGCCTTTTTCTTTTTCCCGGAAACGGCTGCATTTTCTTTTTCCCAGTCCTGTTCATGCTTCATAAACTGTGAACTGAGTCCCGCATTACGCATCGGATCCTGCATAGGTGTGGGCATATATCCCATATCAGCTTTTCCTCCTTTAACCGTTTTGTTGTTCCCATCATATCACATATTATTGGTCATTACAATACTGCGCTCTATGCGTCAAAGCAGGCATGATAAATATCAAAGAAATTCGCCGAAGTCACGTCCTCGTTATGGATAAAGCTGACACTCTCCCACAGTTCCTCATTCAGTTTTCTGGTAAGGGTCTTGACAAAGGCGTCATACTCCTGTCCGAACACTTCTTCCCTGCGCTGCTCGACGATTTTGACTTTATTGCTGTCGGTTTCTTCTTTATCAAACGTACTGATGCACTTGATGATATGGTATCCCGAATCCGTTTCCACGATATCGCTGCACTCATTCGTTCCAAGGTTAAAAGCCGCCTTTTCAAAAGCAGGATCCATTTCGCCTTTTCCGAAAGAATAGGTGCTCTTTTCATCCTCGCTGTAATGTCGGATCAGTTCGTCGAAATCCTCCCCCGCCTGCGCTTTCTCACACACTTCCACCGCCGTTTTATAGGCGTCTTCCCTGGCCTTTTGCGTATACTCTATTTTTTTGCCGGTACCGTCCAAGGCATACGTCTTGATGAGGATATGCTGTACGGTAATAGTCCTCGCCTCGTCATCGCTGATCTCCGGATTGATGTCTTTGATGATATAACGATAAACTTTTTCTGCAATAGCATATTCTCTGTAAAGGGTTTCGATCGTTGCCTCATCGACTCCCATTTCTTCGATCTCTGCCGCATTCAACAGGGCATAATACGTTTTGGCGGCCTCTTTTGCCTGCGCCTTTTCTTCTTCCGTCAGTTCCACCTGATACTGCTTCGCCATCAGATTCATCGTCTTGATCTGTGCGATCTGTGCCAGCGCGATATCTTTTACATTCTGTTCCAGCGTCACGTCGCCCAGATTGATATTCCAGATTTCCGTCCCGTAAGCGCTTTCGTACTGATTCTGGATATTGGTCAGATAGACCATGATCTCCGGCAGTTTGCAGGACATGGTCTCTATGCGGAATATCTCATCTTTTTCAAAGCCGGTCGTCAGTACCACCTTAACGCCATCGACATCCCCTGTGCCACATCCGGTAAGGACAGAAGTAAACAGACAGAGCAGTAACAGACATGCCAAAATATTTTTTATTTTCGTCATATATTTATGAAACCCTTCAGTCTTTCTTGCAGTCCAGTTGTTCTCCTTTTTTATTATACCAGTTCTCACCGTTTGTCAGTACATAATCTTCCTCTGATAAAACAGCCCTGATATAATCCGCGGCCGAAGTCAGTTTTCTTTTAAAGGCCATACCGCCGCCTAAGAGAGCCGTATGATGGATATCGGAACCCGCCGTCAGAGGCAGATGATGTTGGCCGGCATAGGCGACCGCCCTTTCATCAAAAATCTTATTAGAATGTCCCATACTTCTCGAATTAGAATGCGCGGCATTGATCCCTTCCACGCCATCCACCCACTCAGGGAAAAGGCGTATAGCCGGAATATAACCGGCTTCCCTGTACGGATGCGCATGAATGACCATGCCGCCGTTTTGATGAACCAGACGGTACTGCTCTTCGATATCCGCATGACGGATCGCCGGATTTTTTAACATCCATTCCTTATCAATACCGTATAATAAAAATTCCGTTGCGTCAAATCCCGCCTCGTATCCGAAAAAGACGTCCAGACCGATCCTGTCGCCCTCTTCTTTGGCTCCTTCATAGCCTTTAGCGAACGTATCTACCCATTCCTCCCACGGCAGGCTCCTATCTACCGCCGTATTGCCGCCCCAGTTATGATCTGTTACGAAAATACCCGTATAACCGTATTCTTTGCAGGCTCTCGCCATTTCCCGTCCCGTATTGCGGGCGCAGGCGCTCCCTTCCGCGGTATGCAGGTGCGTTTCGTATAAATATGGATATTCTTCTCTGATCTTATCAGACATTCCTGCACCTTACCTCTCCGGAAAATCCGGCCGTAAAATATTATTTGATTACATGGATCCAGCCTTCGGGCGCTTCGATGCGTCCCATCTGGATGCCGGTCAGCGTATCGTAGAGTTTTCTGGTAACAGGCCCCATCTCATTCATGCCGCTTGCAAACACGATTTCTTTCCCGTGATCGACCACTTTGCCGACAGGGGAAATAACCGCCGCCGTACCGCACAGGCCGCACTCTGCGAAATCTTTTACCTCTTCCAGGGCAACCGGTCTTTCCTCTACTTCCAGTCCCAGATAATCTTTGGCTACGGTCATCAAAGAACGGCGTGTGATAGAAGGCAGGATGCTGTCGGACTTGGGCGTTACGACTTTATTGTCTTTTGTAACAAACAGGAAATTCGCGCCGCCTGTTTCTTCTACATACGTTCTTGTCGCCGCGTCAAGATACATATTCTCATCGTATCCTTCTTCATGCGCGCTCACAATGGCATGAAGGCTCATCGCATAGTTGAGTCCCGCTTTGATATGTCCCGTTCCATGCGGCGCCGCACGGTCGAAATCGCTGACTTTGATAGTAAGCGGTTTTGCGCCGCCTTTAAAGTAAGGCCCTACAGGAGTCGTAAAAACTCTGAACTGATACTCATCCGCAGGTTTTACACCGATCACGGATGAACTGCCGAACATATAAGGGCGGATATATAAGGTTGCCCCGGAACCGTAGGGCGGTACATAAGCCTCGTTGGCCGCCACTGTCTGTGTGACCGCCTCTATGAAACGCTCTTCCGGAAATACAGGCATTTCCAGTCTCTTACAGGAATCCGACATACGTCTGGCATTTAAGTCCGGACGGAAGGTAACGATACGACCATCCTCTGTCGTATAGGCTTTCATCCCTTCAAAACAGGTCTGCGCATACTGGAAGACGCCCGCACATTCATTGATGGTGATAGACGCATCCGCAATAAGCGCCCCCTCATCCCATGCGCCGTTTTTATAATCCGACACATACCTCTTATCCGTCTCATGATAGCCAAATCCGAGATTTGCCCAATCTATATTTTTCTTTTCCATGTTTTCCTATTCTCCTTCCTCATTCCGTAAACAACGCCTTACGCCGCACAATAAATATGAAATTCTTCTCACATTATAAACTTTTACCACAAAAAGTCAATACTACAGAGCGGAGGCCACGATATCCATAGCCACATCATAGGCAAAATCATTGACTGCCTTCTCACACATCCGCAGTAATTTAGCGTTCTCCTCCGATAAGGTGAACTGTTTCAGTTCTTCCAGACACTGTGCGATACCCTCGCTATCAAAGTCATCCAGATATTGATTCAGCTGATGCAGTTTCTGTTTCCACTCTTCCTGTGAAAGCGCGCCTTTTTCCTGCGGCTTCTCTTCCGGCTCCTCTTTTATGGAAACATGGGATGTCAGATATCTGTCCAGATTCTCGCCCAGCGTGTGCATCATGCTAAAAAGGATAGGCGAGCGCACCTCTACTTCTTCCAGGCTGCCGGCCTTGCTCTTTTTCTCCAGTTCAAAGGCTTCATCCGCCAGTTCGTCCGCTCCGATGTTACGTGCGTTTCCTTTCAGCGCATGCACGATGATAGCATATCCCGATACGTCCTCTTTACTCAGCATGATCTTTAACTGTTCTTCTTTTTCCAACAGTATCTCGCGGAAATCCCGCAGAACCTTTTCATACAGAAAACGGCTCCCGCCCATGTATTTGAGTCCCTGCGCCGCGTTGATGCCCATATCAATAAGGCTTTCTTCGTTGATGGCCTGTAAACTCTCCGCCTCGGCCACGGGATCGCCTGTCTCTTCCGTCAGATAGACAAGTTCTTTGGGCAGATAAGTGATCAGCATCTCTTCCAGTTTCTCCGGTTCAATGGGTTTGGAGAGATAATCTTCAAATCCGGCGTCGAGATAAAACTCTTTTGCCCCGACGACCGCATTGGCCGTCAGCGCAATGACCGGAATATCTCTGGACGGATTCCCCTCCATAGCCCGGATAGCCTGCAGCGTCTGCACGCCATCCATAACAGGCATCATATGATCCATGCAGATTAAGTGATATTCTTTGCGCTTTAACATTTCCAGACACTCTTCACCGCTGGACGCCACGTCGATCTGCAATTTGGTCTTTCGCAGAAGATCCTGCGCTACCGCCAGATTCATGGCATTGTCATCCACGACAAGTATCTTGGCCAGCGGCGCAATGAATTTTTCTTTATAACTGATAGAGTTTCTGACACTCCTGTCATATTGTTCCTGAAAATCACCCAGCGGTTCCCGGTTGACGATCTTTTGCGGAATTTCAAAAGAAAAGACAGAACCTTTGCCAAACTCGCTCTCTACTTCCAGTATACCGCCCATCATCCTGACAAGATGATTCGTGATCGCCAGTCCGAGGCCGCTCCCTTCTTCGGTACGGCTCGCCTCCATATCCAGTCTGTTAAAAGTTTCAAATATCCTGGCGATATCTTTCTTTTTCACGCCGACTCCGGTGTCTTCCACCGCAACCTTTAGAATGATCCTGTCTTCTATATCCTCTTTCCAGGAAAGATGCAGCGTCACCGTGCCGGATTTCGTATATTTAACGGCATTGGATAAAAGATTGCCGATGATCTGACGCAGATGGATCTCATCTCCCGATAATTTATAAGGAACATCCGAGGCGATATCGAGCGCCAGACGCAGCTTCTTTTTCCGCAGCGGGATAGAGATGCTGTTGATCAGATCGTTTAACAGCGAACTGATATCGTAAGTTCCCTCCATAATCTCCATTTTGCCGGACTGGATTTTGGAGAAATCCAGGATATCGCTGACAAGGGAGATTAAAATATCGCCCGCCTGCTTGATATCCAGCGCGTATCCTCTGATCGTCTCATCCTGACTCTCCCGCAGAATTAATTCGTTAAGCCCCATAATGGTATTGATGGGTGTCCTGATCTCGTGGGACATATTAGAAAGAAAAAGATCCCTGGCCCGCGTCGCTTTCCTGGCGTCCAGCATGGCGTTTTCCAGTTCTATATTCTTTTTTTCCAGTTCATCCTTCGCAAGCAGTAAAGAAACCGCCTGCTTCTCTAATTTAGAAGTAAATCCGCTCTTTTTCTCCTGCTCTTTTTCTTCCTGTCCCTGATTATTTTTCTGACTGCTCATGCGCTGCGATACCTCCCTTCTTACTTTTCCGTTCATACTTCACAAAGCGGTAAGCGATATCAAAATAGGTCTGTTCTTCGCTGTCCGCTGTGATCTCCCATTCTTCCATCTGATCCAGATCGGGAAAATAGGCGTCCGCTTCATAGCCATGCTCGATCTTCGTCACATGCGCCACATCACAATACGGCAGCATCATACGATAAACACTCTCCCCGCCGATGATATAGATATCCTCATCTTTGTACTGACGCAGTTTCTCTAACAGTTCTTCTTTGCTGTGTGCGATGATGGCGTCTTTGACCTTATAATGCGGATTCGATGAAAGGATGATATTCGTCCGGCCGCTAAGAGGCAGTCCCTGCGGAAAAGTCTCCAACGTCTTTCTGCCTAAAACAACGACTTTTCCCATAGTTTCCTGCCTGAACATCTTATGATCGTTAGGGATACGCACAAGAAGCCCCCCCTTAGAACCGATCGCCCAGTTACTGTCTACCGCAACAATTAAATTCATCTTATCTGTCCCTTCCTTATCTATTTTCTCCCCCTCGACCTGCGAATCTACAGACCGGATACTGCTATGACATGCGGCTTACCTGTGCCTTATATCGCTACCGGTATCTTTTCGATCTGCGGCCCGGTCACATAGTTATCCACCCGTACATCATTTCTGGTAAACTGATAAAAATCCCTGACATCCGGATTCAGACAGAATGTCGGCGCGTCATAAACAGGTCTTTCGATCAACTCCTTAATGATAGGGATATGCCTGTCGTAAATATGCGCGTCGGCGATCACATGCACAAGTTCTCCCGGCTGCATATCGCATACCTGTGCGAGCATGTGGACGAGTACCGCATACTGCACCACATTCCAGTTATTGGCCGCCAGTACATCCTGCGAACGCTGATTTAAGACCGCATTCAAAACGAGTTTCTCCCCGCCTTTTTTCTGTGTCACATTAAATGTCATACTGTAAGCGCAGGGATAGAGCCTCATCTCATGCAAGTCCTGATGCACATAAAGATTCGTCATGATACGCCTGCTGAACGGATTGTTTTTCAGATCGTAGATCACCCTGTCCACCTGATCCATCATACCTTCTTTGTACTGGTGTTTTACGCCCATCTGATATCCGTATGCCTTGCCGATAGAGCCTTCCTCATCCGCCCAGGCGTCCCATATATGACTGTGCAGATCGTGGATATTGTTGGACTTGGCCTGCCAGATCCAGAGCATTTCATCGGTCGCGCTCTTAAGTGCCGTCTTCCGCAGCGTGATGATAGGAAACTCTTTGGAAAGGTCGTATCTGTTGACAACGCCGAATTTTTTAATGGTATAAGCGGGCGTGCCGTCCTCCCAGTGCGGTCTGACCTTTTCTCCCTCCGTGCTTGTCCCGTTTTCTATGATATCTTTACACATATTGATAAAAATATTATCCGCCAAACTCATTTTTGCTTTAGCACTCCTTTTTAATTTCCAGTTGTTTTTCTCCTCGCTGTATTTACTATGGTTCTGTCTCCGCCCAGCTTTTACTTATCATATTTATCGCAGAGCGCATTGATCTGATCGGCAAACCGCGCCAGATCTTTATTGGCGCTGCCTTCGTTCTTATAGATGACCGCCACAAGACGCTGTCCGGCCGCCACGAGTCTTGCAAAGACATCCGAAATACCATGCGCTTTCTTCTTGATGACCACAGGTTCCGCTTCGTAAATAAATCTATTTTCCAGCAGATCAAAACGTGTCCCGCTGTACGGCGCATACGCTTTGAGGCCGCGCTCAATCTTTAAGCACTCCGTAAAAAGTTTGCAGACGCTGTCTTCTCCGTGCACGACAAAGACTCTCTCCGGCTTTGTCTCAAACCCTTCTATCCAGCGCAGCAGTCCCGCTTTATCA
The DNA here is from genome assembly GCA_023663085.1 of Ruminococcus sp. GTDB lineage: Bacteria > Bacillota > Clostridia > Lachnospirales > Lachnospiraceae > UBA3282. The sequence continues at coordinate 31,579 of JAMPIB010000021.1, forward strand.
GCATGTCCGCTCATGCCGACCAGTTTCGCGATCTTTGCGCGGATCTCGATTGTCTCACCGAAGAGTTTCACTTCATTAGCGCCCTCTACAATGGCCCTGCCCAGCGTCCCGTTGGCCTGATACCCGACGAAAAGCACCGTACATTCCTGCCGCCAGAGATTATGTTTCAGATGATGTCTGATACGTCCGGCCTCGCACATACCGGAGGCGGAAATAATGACTTTCGGCGTATGCTCGAAATTGATGGCTCTGGATTCATCGCTGGTGATCGCCAGATGCAGTCCCGGAAAAGTCAGCGGATTAACACCTTTTCTTACAAGCGCCAGCGCCTCTTCGTCAAAGCAGTCCACACTGTTTCTCTGGAATATCCCGGTCGCCTCCACAGCTAAAGGACTATCGACATAGACTGGAAAATCTTCATGCCCTTTTACGAGCCTCTCTTCTTTGATCTGCCGTAAAAAATACAACATTTCCTGCGTTCTCCCTACTGCAAAAGAAGGGATGACGACATTGCCGCCCGCATCGAAAGTCGATTGCAATATCTTTACCAGTTCTCCTACATAATCTATCTTCGTCTCACTATGATACCTGTCGCCGTAAGTTGACTCCATGATCACATAGTCAGCCTCTTTGGTGATCTCAGGGTCTTTGATGAGCGGCTGGTTCATATTGCCGATATCCCCGGAAAAAACAAGTTTCTTTGTAATCCCTGCTTCACTTGCCCAGACCTCGATACTGGACGAACCAAGCAGATGTCCAATATCCGTAAAACGTATCGTAACGCCCGGACATACTTCTATCTTTTTATCATAATCGCAGGGAACCAGTCTTTTAATCAGACCGTCCGCGTCTTCCATCTTATAAAGAGGTTCCATCAGCGCGTTATCCGCAGTCCTTTTAGCCTTGCGGTTCTTCCATTCCGCCTCCTGCATCTGGATATGCGCACTGTCGCGCAGCATGATACTGCACAGATCCGCCGTCGCATCGGTCGCATAGACATTTCCCCGGAATCCTCTCGCATATAAAAGCGGCAGCAGTCCTGAATGGTCGATATGCGCATGTGTTAAAAAAACATAATCGATCAGCGCAGCATCGACAGGCAGCGGACTGTTCTCAAATACATGCAGCCCCTGTTCCATTCCGTAATCAACCAAAATATTCTTATCACCAACACGCAGATAATGGCAGCTCCCCGTCACCTCATGATCCGCTCCGATAAACATTAGTTCCATACACATACCTCCTTTACCATTATATAATAGCATTTTTCTAAATTGCCGTACAGTCAATTTACAAAGATTTACATATGATAAAGAAAAGATAACAAAATACGACACGAGGTAGCACTATGTTTTTTGCGATCATGCCTGTGCTGCTCTTTATGCTCGCCGTCTCTGTCGATTCTTTGAGCGCAGGATTTTCTTACGGCGCTTCCAGAGTCCGTATCCAGCCGCTTTCCGCTGTTTTTCTCGTATTTATCCCCGCTGTTTCCATTACCCTGATGACAAAGATCGGTACGCTGCTTTTTTCCTTTATTCCGGCTCACGTTTTTACGGTTCTTTCGTTTCTTCTGCTCTTTTTTCTCGCCTGTGAGAAGCTGTTAGAGAGCCTGATCCGCCATTTGGCCGAAAAATACCCGCACAACGTCGGCAACTGGGCATATAAGATCAAACAGGTCAACATTATCTTTACCATTTATTTTTCACCGGAAGATGCCAACAAACAGGATGTCCAGGTCTTAAACGCCAAAGAAGCGCTGCTTTTAAGCCTTGCCCTGTCTTTGGACAGTATTTTAGCCAGTATGGCCTTTTCCTGTCAGGTACCCTCCCTGCTTTTCTTTTTCCTGTTAGCGGTATTGTTTCACTTTCTGCTTTTTGCCGCCGGCTATCTGCTCGGTCTGTTCATATCCGGAAAATTTTCCTTTGACCTTTCCTGGCTCAGCGGACTGTTTCTTCTGTTGCTGGCGCTATGTACGCTCCTTTAGTTTCTTTTTGTCCGGCGCCATAATAAACGGCCACCAGAAGTTCATGCACAATTACCGGTGTAAGCGAAAGCGCGAGCAGCTGCAGCCACTCCATCCATGCAAGCCGCATCGTGCCGAACAATACGATGAGCGGTTCGATTTCCGTTACTGCAAACTGTAAAAGAAGACCGACCACAAGCGCCAGTATCATATACGGATTTTTCCGGTGATTCATGCGGAAAATGGAACGGTTTACATCCCGCATACCAACCGCATGAAAAAGCTGACTGATACCAAGTACTGTAAAAGCATGTGTCTGCGCTTTTAATAATACTGCTGAAATCCGATAGCTTTCTATGATGTTATGTAAACTAACAGGCAGCTGTTCAGCCACTAACCTGTCATATGGCACTTTTAAAAAAGCCGCCAGACTCACCCCGCCAATTACAAAGCCATAGCAGAGCACGCACAAGAGTCCTCCTTTGGCAAAAAGCGACTCGCCCTTCCTTCTGGGCGGCTCTTTCATCAGCAGATCCGTCTCGTTATCATCCACTCCCAGTGCCAGCGCGGGCAATGAATCCGTGATCAGATTGATCCAGAGGATAAAGCTCGCCTTTAAAGGACTCGGAAATCCGGCAATGATCGTAACAAGCATTGTCATGATCTCCCCCAGATTAGAGGAAAGCAGGAACAACACGGATTTTCTGATATTTTCATAGATACCACGGCCCTCTTTGATAGCCAGATGTATAGTGGCAAAATTATCGTCCATCAGTACAAAATCCGCGGCGTTTCTGGCGACGTCCGTCCCATTTTTACCCATGGCGATACCGATATCCGCCGCCTGTAAGGATGGCGCGTCATTGACGCCATCTCCCGTCATGGCCACTGTCTTATCCAGTTTTTTAAAGCCCTCTACAATCTTCACTTTATGCTCCGGCGTCACTCTGGCAAAAACTTTAAGTGTCGATAATTTTTTCAGAAAAACATGCTCCTCCATACCGTCCAATTCCCTGCCGGAGATGCATTGTGAAGACTTTGAGGCAATCCCCAGTTCTTTGGCTATGGAAAAAGCCGTATTCTGATGATCGCCCGTGATCATGACCGTTTCCACGCCGGCCTTCTTAAATTCCCCCACCGCTTCTACAGCTTCCGGCCTGACCGGATCCTGCATACTGACAAGCCCCAGAAAGACCATATCTTCTTCACTCATACCGCCCTCCGGATCCATAGCCAGAGCCAGCACTCTTCTGCCTTCATTCATCAACTGTTCCAAGACATTATTTAAGGATGTCCTGTCATTTTCACCTAGCTTACATTTGCGTCCGTTCTGATAATAATAAGCGCAGCGCTCCAGAATCTTCTCCGCCGCTCCTTTTGAATAAGCAATCAGACGGCTGTCGGAGTCCTGTCCGATCTGATGCAGCGTCGTCATCATCTTTCTTTCGGAATCAAAACCGTTTTCTTTTTTTCTTGCAAAACGCCTTCTGAAGGCGTCTATATCCAGACCACATTTCTGCGCCATGTGGACAAGCGCCATTTCCGTAGGGTCGCCCAAGTCCCCCTCTGCCGAAGATGCGCCATCGTTACATAAAATACAGCCTAAGAGAAAATGAGCTTTAGCGCTCCTATGCCAGCCGTTTTCCGCCAGTATCTGATCCGTAAAAAAAAGCGGTATCTTCTCTTCTTCTATCATCCTGCCGTCAATATAACATTCCGTTACCGTCATTTTATTCTGTGTCAGAGTACCTGTCTTGTCTGAACAGACAACATCCACCGCTCCAAGTGTCTCCACGGAGGAGAGTTTTCTCACTATTGTTCTGGCCCGCACCATGCGCGATACGCTTAGGGCTAAGACAATCGTTACGATGGCAGGAAGCCCTTCCGGTACAGCCGCAACTGTCAAAGACACGGATGTCAATAACATCTCGCCGACATTCCGCTTCTGCATGACCGCAATAAAAAAAAGCAGGGCGCAGATAGAAACGGCCAGAATACTGAGCACCTTACCGAGTTCTCCCAGTTTGATCTGTAACGGCGTCAGTTTCTCTCCGGTCTCATGCAGCATACCTGCTATATGGCCGATTTTGGTATCCATACCAATATCTGTTACGATACCTTTCCCCCTTCCCCTTGTTACATAGGTAGACATATATGCCATATTTTCACAACTGTTGTCTCCCTGTCCGGCCTCTATATGATCTGCATTCTTCTCTACCGGCACAGACTCTCCTGTTAGGGCAGACTCTTCAATCTGGATTCCCTGAGTTTCAAGCAGGCGAAGATCCGCCGGAACCATATTCCCGGCTTCTAAAAGTACGATATCGCCCGTGACCAGCTCTTCGGCAGATATTTTTATACTTTTTCCTTCCCGGATGACGACCGCCTGCGGACAGGATATTTTTTTCAGCGCTTCTACCGCTTTGCCGGCTTTTCCCTCCTGAATGACACCGATCACCGCATTGAGGACTACCACCGTAACAATAATTGCCGCGTCTCCGACCTCCCCGAGTAAAATAGAGATTGCCATAGCCGCGATCAGGATCAGAATGAGCGGATCGTTCAACTGCCCCAATATCATCTGCCCGATACTCTTTGTCTCCTGCTCCTTTAAACGATTCGCTCCCTGCTTTGCTCTTCTTGCGAAAACCTCCCGCCTGTCCAATCCCTTCCCGCTGTCGGACTGCAACAGTCTGACCGTCTCCGCCGCCGTTTTCATTTCATACATAACCTTTTCCTCCCAAGCCTCAACTCTTCACAATATATTATGCTTGTTCCAAAAAAGTTATGCCGCCTTCGGAAACCTAAAAACTACTCAATTTGTCACTCCCGTCATCTACCGTATTTTCAATGGATCTGATCACAACATAATAGCCATAGTCCGCACTGACTGCAACATAAACACGCTCCCCGGCCTTATGTCCCAGAAGCGCGCTGCCAAGCGGAGATTCCGTACTGATCAGCCCCTTTAACGAATTGCCGCGGACGGTCGTCACCAGCTTATATCTCTCCGTAGTCCCGTCCTCTTCAAAATAAAGTTCTACCGTGTTATTCATCCCTACTTCGTCTTCCGCAGATTCATCGGAAACAATGACCGCTGTTTTTATCATCCTTTCCAAATAGCGGATGCGGCTTTCGTTCTGGTTTTTCACCTTCTTGGCCGCATGGTACTCAAAATTCTCACTTAAGTCCCCCTGCGCTCTCGCCTCTTTTACATCTTCCAAAGCAGCTTTACGCACGACCAGCTTGCGATACTCTATCTCTTCCCGCATTTTTTCAATATCTTTCTGTGTTAATTCATTGTGCATGGATATCCTCCATTCTTAGTCTTTTTCTCCTGCCCGTCCGGAATATTTTAAATCGTCCTTTCCATTTCTTTCTCATAATCCTCCCATATATAGACCATATATCGGAGCATCTGCATACTTACATTGTAATCCACTTTTGTCTTATGTTCAATAAGGGAAATGAAGAAAAGTGTATCTTTTTCAGATATTTTTACACGTTTTACCGTATCCGCATTTCTCTCTTTCCTCCCGCTCACAATCTCATACTTAGGAACTGTTCCTTACCCCTGCGTCAATTTCCTTCCACATCTTTCCCTTCATAATACTGCGCCTGTGCCTGCCACAACTCATAATATTTTCCGTTCTTCTCCGCCAACAGCTGCTCATGACTTCCTCGTTGCACGAGCCGCCCTTTGTCAAAGACCGCAATATCGTCGCAGAAACGGCAGGAAGAAAGCCTGTGACTGATATAAACGGCTGTTTTATTCTCTATGATCTCGTTAAATCTGCTGTAAACATCATATTCGGCGATCGGGTCGAGCGCCGCCGTCGGTTCGTCTAAAATGATAAACGGCGCGTCTTTATAGAGCGCTCTGGCCAGTGCGATCTTCTGCGCCTCACCGCCTGAAATTTCGACACCGTCCGTGTCAAAATGATGATACAAAAAAGTATGTGCTCCTTCCGGCATCTCCAAAAGCCGCTCTCCGAATCCAGCTTTGACAAGGCAGGCATTTACCCTGTTTTCATCATATGTTAAGGACGCCGCCACATTCTCCGCAATGGAAAAAGAAAATATCTTAAAATCCTGAAAAACCACCGAGAAGATCGACTGGTATTCCTCGTAATCATATTTTTTGATATTGATGCCGTTTAACAGGATCTCTCCCTCGTCAGGGTCATACAGACGGCATAACAATTTGATAAATGTTGTTTTCCCGCTCCCGTTCCTGCCTACGACGGCCAGCCGCCCGCCTTTTTTGAAACGGAAAGAGAAATTCCATAACGCATACTGTTCAGACCCCGGATACCGGAAACTGACATTGCGAAATTCCACTTCATAATCATTATCCCGCTCCTCACAGAAAAAACGTTTTTCCACAGGCAGACTGCCCTTATATAAAACACTCTCCACGTTCTGATAATCCAGCATGGACTGCTGGCGTCTGGCAGAAACCGCAAACTCCGATACTGTCGAACAGGCCGTTAATAACGAGGTGCTGAAACGATAGATCGTAGCCGCATATTTTAACACAAGACCAATGGTCAGCGCCCCCGATACCGCGCGGAACACCACGAACAGATAAGCAAGCGTCTGCAGCAGGCCCATTGAAAATCCATTCATAAACCCGCTCCGGCATCCATCGCTCGTAAGTTCCTTCATCCATATATTGATCTGACCATCGTTTTTTCCAAGATAATCCTCTATCAGTCTCTGTGCCCTATATGTCCGGATATCCTTACCTTCTCTGTATTCCGCCCGTCTGGTAAGAAAATATTCTTCATAGGTACGCATCTGTGCCGCCTGATCCATCACTTTGTTGATACTCTTCTGCTTCCCAGATAAGTAGCGGGTCGAAAAAACAATTGTTCCCACAAAAGCGAATATCAGCAGCAGCACAAAAGGTTCGCTAAATATATTACTTTCCAGCAAAAGCGGCGTCATGATGCCGATGGAAATCCCTAATCCCGCTATACTGCTTATGACCTGATGAAAATCCCATATGACCGAATAAAACCCCGAACCCCAGTTATGGTCGCTGTGTATGCGCGTGCGAATCTCATTGACACGCGGACTCTCCAATAATTCATAGTCCATATCTAACGTCCGTCTGCCTAACTGCATTTCAAATTTCTGCGAACAACTATAAGCATGGAGTGCAAAAATCTTTTCCAGGTAACTGTCTAAAACTGTCAGCGCAAAAACAAGCGCCACCGCTATAAACGCCGTATAAAAAAGCGTCCTGCCGTCAGTCCCCCTTTGCAATCCATCCAGTATATACGCCGAAAGATAAATCCCTATAAAGGGGAGCGCTCCTTCTATGATGGCCCGCAATACCGATACGATACCGACCACCCGGTCCAGCTGCCACATCATCTTCAGGGCGTCCGTAACATTTTTCTTCATCGCAGCCAACCTAATCACCATACCTTTCTCTTCTTTCAGCCTGCGGCATCTGTGCTTTGCCCGTCTGATAATACCTGCTCTGTATTTCATACATTTTAGCGTACTCTTTTCCGAGAGCCATCAGTTCCTCATGCGTACCGCTTTCAGCGATCCTGCCATCCTGTAAAAAGACGATACGGTCACAGAATCGTGTGCTCGCCAGACGGTGGGAAATATAGATAGCCGTCTTTCCCTGTGAAAACTGATGGAAATTCTCATAAGTTTCACTTTCCGCAATCGGGTCGAGCGCCGCCGTCGGTTCATCCAGAATCAGTATGGGGGCATCCTTATATAACGCTCTGGCCATCAGAAGCTTCTGCTGTTCGCCGCCGGAAAGCACGATACCATCTTCGACGACTTTCGTCATATGGGAATGGATTCCCTGCGGATATTCACAGATCTTATCATAAAGACCGGACTGTTTCAGACAAGCGGCTGCCCTCTCCATATCCGCGTCCTGTTCAAACTGCATGGCTACATTCTCGGCCACACTGAAAGGCGGAATAAAAATATCCTGAAAGACCGCTGAAAACAACACGGGCAGATCGTCCCGCCGATACTCTCTGATATCCGTTCCGTTAATTAGGATCCGTCCGGCGTCGGGTCTGTAGAAACCGCAGAGCAGTTTTACCACACTGGTTTTTCCTGCGCCGTTTACACCCACCAGAGCGATTTTCTCTCCTTTGCCGATATGGAGGTTAAAGTCCAAGAGGATCGGCCCCGACTGCTCATCATAAGAAAACGTCACATGTTCAAAGTCTATCTCCATACCCTCACCCTGTGGTATAGTTTTTATTTCTTTTCCCGTTTTATCCGATTCTACATCCAGAAAAGCACGTAGATCATTCATCTGTAAATTGGCTTTGTGCATCTCGTTTATTTTATCAATGATATTGCCGACAAAATCAGAAAACCCGGTTACCGCTCCGAAATACAGTACGAAATCCCCTGTGCCGATCTTTCCTTGTGTCACGCTGTAGATCAGATACGCATAGGCTGCACCATCGCGGATAAGCAGCGTCGCCGCATTGACGCATCCCGCGCCGAAATAGCGGTTTCTGATCTTTGCTCTAAGCGCCATATAAACGTCCAATGTTTTATCCTGTAGATCAAAAAACCAGTTTTTCATCCCATAGAGCCGGATATCTTTTCCATACTGCACATCTTCGGCCGTCCGCTCGATATAATCTATTTTAGTCCTGATGCCGGCCGCCTCATCCTGCTTTTCATATTGATAAGTCTGGGCGTTTTTTACCGCAAAATAATTGACCAGTGAAAGCGCGGCCAGCAGTACGATCACCGCAATATTCAGGGTGGATATGATCGCCGAATACACAATGAAACCCGATACGTTGATAAAGATGGCAATTAGCGCCTCTATCATGACCGTGGACGCGGACGCATCTCCATAGTCCGATACCGAGACGGCACGTATATACCGTCTTTGTCCTTCCACGCTTTCTATCTGGGAATAATCGCAGTACAGAGACTTCATATAGATCCGCCTGTAGTAATGACTGCGCATATCGTTTAACATGAGATATTTCCCCTTCTGCGCCATGGCGGCAAGCGCCATGCTAAGAGCCATGAGCAGTCCCAGACCGCCTAATCTTACAACGATATCTAAAGTTTCCGTTCCTTCTACGGCCATTTCTACCGCCACTTTGGGAAAATAAATACCAAACACCGGACTGATCACCGAACATACACCCTGTATCAGAATCAATACAAATAGCGTCGGATGTATCTGTCTGATATCTTTTAACAAAAATATGATATTGCTGACCGTAGAGTATACGGCCGCCTTTTCTTTCTTTTTCATCCGTTTCTCCTTTCCTTACAGGTTAAACTGATTTTCTCATATTTTATTGGAATGTGTGATTTTCTGCACGAACGGCAGCCTCAGAAACACGAATGGTATTTTCATAGAACGAAATCCTGAGAATCCTGAAACAATCATCCTAAAGCGGCAGCATGACTTCCGTAACGAACACGCCTTCCTCATTCTGGCGGTTTACATAACCATGATACTTATCTATGATCCTGTCGATACGCATCAGGCCGTATCCGTGATTCGCACTCCTTTTGGTGGACAGATATCTTTTCCCGTCTTTTCTGACTTCACCATAGGCGGAATTGGAAACGGATACATATAACTGCTGTTTCAAAACACCGATATAGACACGGATAAAACGACCTGTATCTTCCGGCTGTTTCTCGCAGGCCTCCATAGCGTTATCGAGCAGATTCCCGATCACAGCGCACAGATCCACCTCCGAAACGCTGAACGTCTCAGGAACGGCGGCCTTGACTTTGACCGGAAGATTCTTGGCTTTTATCAGAGAAAGTTTGCTGTTTAAAATAGCATCTACCATAACGTTTCCTGTCTTTACCACCGTATCTACCGTGGTCAGATCGGCATTGAGTTTATCCAGATATTCCTCCAGCTGCTCCAACGTTCCGCCGCCTTCTCCTGTCTCCCGCATCTGTGCGGTGAGCGCCTTCATGACCTGGATATGATTATGATAATCATGACGCCAGCCACGCATCATCTTATATATATTCTGTACCTCATCACAGTGCTTCGTGATCAGTTCATTCTGGTAGGCCGCGATACGCTTGTCGATCGCTCTGCCAAATAAGAAAGAAAATGCTCCCATAACTGCTCCTTTTCCTTATACTTCCATAAAATAGCGGATAAACGCCTGATTAACCATATCGTATCTCCTGCGGGATAACGGTATCACGCTGTCGTTATCCATGACGATCTCTGTTTTGGTGATTTTTTTCATATATTTTACGGCCGCAAGATAAGAGCGATGGCATCGCACGAAACCATCGCCCAAAAGTTCTTCTATTGTAGAAATCGTCTCGTTTATCCGGTAACTGTCTCTGATCGTGGTAACTACGACCGCATGGGCAAACGCTTCCACACTCACAATTTCGCCAGGCGGAATACGCAGTGCCTCCCCATCGACATAAAATATCTGCACAGGCTCCACTTTTTGCAGATTGGCAACTGCCCTGTCCAGTACCGAGGACAGCTTTGCTTCTTCTATCGGTTTCATCAGATAATGCAGGGCTGACACCTCATATCCTTCCGCCATAAAATCCGGGTAAGCCGTAATAAAAAGAATCTGTATCGTGTCATTCTCCGCACGGATGTGTCTGGCCAGTTCCACGCCATCCATATCTCCCATCTCGATATCCAATAACAGGATATCAAAATCTTTATCCTCCGCATAACGGAACAAAAAAACCTCTGCACTTTCAAAAGTGAAAATTTCCGCCGTGTTTTTCCCGACAAGCGCCCATTTTTTCACAAGAGAAGATAAAAAAGTAAGCTGCGCCGTCTCATCATCGCATATTGCAATCTTGTATTTCATATTGATACTATGTCCTTTTCTCAACATGCCAGCCGTAACAGGCATCCCAGACCATATTCCGGTCAATCCACATCTATCTCTGTTTCCAGTATCGTTCCGGCAGCCGCATCAATCGTATAGCTGTATTCTTTTTGGCCGACGTAAAATTCAATCTCATATTCGACAATGCCATCATCAAAATCCGTTTCGGCTTTGGAGAACTTTACCTCACCTGCACTGAATCCGGCATGATCGAGCGCAATCTGCTTTGCTTCTTCTATGGTAATTCCATCCTGAACCTGTATAACATTCGTTCTATCAATTTCTTCCTTCGACATACTCAAAACAGAACCATCTTTAGCATTGATCTCATATTCATACTTGGTTGTATCCGTAACAAACTCAATCTCGTATTCAGCGACTCCATCATCATAATCTAATTTCTCTTTCAAAAAAGTCACATCAGCCGCTACCAGCCAAGCATTGTCAAGTGCCACACTTTTGGCCTCTTCCAGAGTGATATACTCGGTTACGGCCGCATTCGGTCTCTGTGAGGATGTCACACTCCCAGTCTCTCCTGCTGTCTGACCGCCCATCGGCGTTTCTGCCGCTCCTGCCGCAGACTGGCCGCCTGGGAAACTTCCTACCCATATGGATTGCAGAATCTCTTCAAACTGCGGCTGTATGCTCTCCCATACGGATAATTCTGGAGAAGCCGAAATCAGATACGTGCCTCCACTTGCATCAGTATACGGATTCTGTAACGTAATTGAAAGCCAGAGCGTATCTTCTATTTCTTCCGTATAACGATGTCCGCTCAGTCCGTTTGACAGAGTAAATTCTTCTATTGTCACCCCCGTGCCGCAAATGCCGAAAGAGGTTTCATATGACAGTTCAAAAACCGTATCCGCGTTATTTTCTGGCCAGAAAGTGATCTCACATAACCTCATGCCATCTTCTTTTTCAAACTCTTCTTTCGTCTTAATATGGCAATCCCAATCAGTCGGGATAGCGACAGACATATACAGATCATCCTGACTGTAGACTGCGTTTTTATTCCCCGAAAGTGCCGCCTGCGGACTCTCCGCAGCATCCTGTCCATTCTCTGCGGTATTTGCGGTATTATTTCCCGCCTCGTTTTCCCGACCGCCATCCGGCGTCTCCTGCACTCCTGCCGGCGTATCTGTTTGTTCTGTATCAGTAGTCTGCGGCATTTCCTGTATGTTTTCCGGCGCATGGCCGCCGCACCCCGTAAGTCCCAGAAGCGCGGATAAACCTAAAGCATATATTCCATATTTGTTTAACTTTTTCATGGCAATCCTCCATTTTTACACACATAATATCATAAAGTGCAAAGTCTTAACAATCAAAGACTTTACACTTCATTTTACATCATATACCTATCCGGTTGTCATGCTTTCAATTTATCTTTTTCCAGCCACCTTCTGTTTTCTGTACTTGTCCCCCAAGCCTCCAATGCAAGCTCGTAAGTCACAATAACTTTGTTCTTTGTTTCTCTGACTTCTTTTTTCAATTCTAACTGATTAGATTTCACCGCAGATACCTCTGACTCAAGTTTATCAAGCCGGACAATTATCATTTGGAGTTTAACGTCCGTCTTATCAAGGTGCTCCTCAATCGTTTGCAACCTGGCATCTGTCTTATCAAGATGCTCCTCGATTGTTTGCAGTCTGACGTCCGTCTTGTCAAGGTGCTCCTCAATCGTCTGCAATCTGACGTCCGTCTTATCAAGATGCTCCTCGATTGTTTGCAGCCTGACGTCCGTCTTATCAAGGTGCTCCTCAATCGTTTGCAGTCTGATGTCCGTCTTGTCAAGACAATCCTCAATTGTTTGCAGTCTGGCATCCGTCTTATCAAGATGCTCCTCAATCGTTTGCAGTCTGGTTTCCGTCTTATCAAGACGTTCTTCGATTGTTTGCAGTCTGACGTCCGTCTTATCAAGGTGCTCCTCAATCGTTTGCAGTCTGATGTCCGTCTTGTCAAGACAATCCTCAATTGTTTGCAGTCTGGTTTCCGTCTTATCAAGACGTACACTGATTGGTTGCAGTCTGCTATCCAGCAAATATGCTATAGCCTGCAGATCATCATTTGTTAATGCCATATTACCATCTCCTCCTCTATGGCATCCAACTCTCCGAGTGAGTACAGTATATCACAATCCAAGTGCATTGTCTATTTAATTATCCAGACATAACGCCAGCACCTTTCCCACGATCTTTTCACTGACCGGCATACAAAGTCCCGCCGTCGGACCGACCAGACAGGCGCAGATAATCGTCCCGACTCCGAAGATACCGCCCATAAAAAAGCCGATAACGACAAACGAAACATCCACGATCACACGCATAATGCTGAATCTTACATGTGACTTGTCGCTGATCACAAGCGCCACCAGATCGTTCGGCCCCGTCCCCGCATCAGATTTGATAACGATAGTCATGCCAAACGCCAGAATGATACAGCCTGCGGCCAGCACCGGTATCTTAAACCAGATACTCCTTTCTCCTGCAAACAGAAATCCCAGTATATAAGTAAAAAAGTCTATGATCGGCCCGCCACAGATCATACAGAGTATCGTTCCGATCTTGATATAACTCTTATCGACGGCCAGCAGGACCAGAATGATGAGAAAACATATGGCAATATGCGTATAACCGTGCGTCAATTTCTCCCATCCCGTCCATCCGGCAAGTGTCCTGAACACCCCCTGTACCAATACGTTAAACGGGTCTGCCCCCAGATCCGCCAGTAAAAATAACGTCACTCCCAGATGCGCGATTGTAAGCCCGATGAGCAAAATAACGACCCGCACTATCATTTCTTTCATGCTTCTTTTCATAATACCCATACCTTTCTTTCCCCTCTGTCGGCCTGCCCTGATGCTTCGCGGCCGCTTACTTTATTATATCAGTCCGCCCGCTATCCGCCAACCAAAAAAAGATTGCATTTTCTCATAAAGCACACTATACTATAGCCAATCGTAAAGAAAGGCCGGATACAGATTTGAGATTGCGCAAAGCGGAATTATGGAGGTTAGTATGGACAGCAAAACAAACGGAACTATCTTAGTCGTGGATGATGAAAAGGAAATTGCCGACTTACTCGAAGTGTACCTGACCAACGACGGGTTTACAGTCTATAAATTCTATAACGGCATGGACGCGCTTAAATGTATCGAACAAACGGCTCTTGATCTGGCCATACTGGACGTCATGCTGCCCGGTCTTGACGGTTTTCACCTCTGTCAGAAAATCCGGGAGAAGTTTTTCTTCCCGGTCATCATGCTGACGGCCAAAGTAGAAGACGGCGACAAGATCATGGGCCTGACCATCGGCGCGGATGATTATATCACTAAACCGTTTAATCCGCTGGAAGTACTGGCCAGAGTAAAGACGCAGTTACGACGCTATGTACGCTATAACAACGCCGGACATTCCGCAGATGCGCCCGTAGCCGCCGCCGAATACGATATCAGAGGACTTATCATCAATAAAAACACGCACAAATGTTCATTATACGGCAAGGACATTGCCCTGACGCCGATTGAGTTTTCCATTCTCTGGTATCTGTGTTCCCATAAAGGCACGGTCGTTCCTTCGGAAGAATTATTTGAAAACGTATGGGGCGAAAAGTTCCTCGATAATAACAATACGGTAATGGCGCATATCGGCAGGCTCCGCGAGAAACTTGGCGAAACGTCCAGACACCCAAAATTTATCAAAACCGTATGGGGAGTGGGGTATCAGATTGAAAAATAATATGAAACAACTTGGCAAAACGTTTTTTATCATCATCATGGGACTCACCGCGTGTTTCCTGCTTTTTCACCTGTTGGATGAAATAGGCATCGCCGGAGGCTTACTCGAAAGCCGTTATCTTATCCCGCACACTTATCCGGCAGAGGAATTCGTAGATCAAAACGGCTATATCACGCAATACTCTTATAATTTATGGCGTGTAAAAAAAGACTTACTGTATTTTATCCTGATTAGCATTGCTTTCTGGTTGCTGCTACTGCGCATTACCACTATTGTCACCAGACACCGCACGAAAAAACAGGTTATCTCCGAAATCAGTCATCAAATTAATACGTATGTGCATCATGATATAGACGCTTCTTCGGTTTTTCCGGACGCATGTGCCCCGATTGCCGCGGAAATGGCGGAAATTAAAGCCGACATCAGCCACAAAGAGCAGACTTTAAAAGAAGAAGTCTCCCGCAAAAACGATCTTATCATGTACCTCGCCCATGATTTAAAAACGCCGCTGGCCTCTGTGATCGGCTATCTGAACCTGCTGCGTGACGAGGCGCTGATATCGCCCGATATCCGTGAAAAATATCTTTCCATCACCCTTGCCAAAGCGGAGCATTTAGACGACCTGATAAATGAATTTTTTGAAATCGCCAGATTTAATCTTTCGACGATCACGCTCCAATACAGCAGGATTAACTTAACCCGCCTGTTAGAGCAGACCATATACGAATTTCAACCGCTGCTTAATGAGAAAAAACTGCGCTGCACACTCCATATGGATAACGACGTCTCCCTGCAATGCGATGCCGATAAAATAGCGCGCGTATTTGACAATCTATTACGCAACGCCGTCATCTACAGCTATCCTGATACGGAGATCACCATGAAAGCCGATGTGTCAGACACTACGATAACGCTTTCTTTTACCAATCACGGGGACACGATACCGGAAGATAAATTGAAGCGGATCTTTGAACAGTTTTATCGACTCGACGACTCCCGAAACAGCGCAAACGGCAGCTCCGGGCTCGGACTTGCCATCGCCAGACAGATCATTGAACTCCACCACGGCTCTATCCGCGCCGCAAGTAACGACGATACGATATGCTTTATCGTAACACTTCCGCTTTCGTAAGAAAATCGTAAGAATTTTATCAGTAAAAAAACAGAATATCATAAGCAGAAACAAAGAAAAGACCTTCCTGTCTCTGGTATGATGACCATACCTTAGCAAGGAGGTTTTCTTATGTCCAGAAAAAGGATCACACAACTTTTCCCATTTTTAATACCGCTGCGCACATGGCAGAGGAAAAAATGCTTTTATCTGCAAATGCGGTTTGATAAAAACCGCTATGCCAGAACCGTCACGGATACTCTTCTGCCCTATACGCTGTATGAAACTTCCATGGCCCTGATCAATGAAAACAGCGGACAAGACAGAATCTACCAGATTAACAAAGTCCATAACCTGAAACTGGCCGCCCGCACACTCAACCGCATCACCATTGCTCCCGGTGAAGTTTTTTCCTTCTGGCAGCTTGCCCGCAGGGCGGATAAAAAAGAAAAATATAAGGATGGCCTGAACTTCGTCAACGGAAAACTCATCGCCTCCTACGGCGGCGGTCTCTGCCAGCTAAGCAACCTGCTGTATATACTATTTCTGCACTCTCCTCTGACAGTCATCGAACGCCACGGACACACGACCCTCACTTTTCCACCCGCGGATACCGGCCCGGTCTGTGGTATCGACGCCACCATCCATGAAGGCTGGCTGGATTTAAAAGCACGGAACGAAACGGAACATACCTTCCAGATCGTCATCTCTTTTGATGAAAAAAACGTGTATGGAAGGATTCTGACGGATGACGAGATCATGACGGAATATGAAATCTATAACGCCGCTGTCTCCTATAGGCGGCAAAGCGGCAAAGTATATCAGACTGCCGAAGTATGGCGTAAAGAAAGAGACAGGCTCGATACGTCATCAAATGAAACGCTGCATACCAGTAAAAACGAAAAAAATATTTTACTTTATGTAAACCAATGTGAGATTGCTTATAACCTGCCGGATTCCATTTATATCGAAGAATAACAGATAATGAAAGGATGATTTTTATGCAAAACCTGACAAATCTGGCTGTCATTTTCGGCGGCCATTCTACAGAGTATGAGGTATCGCTGCAATCTGCCTACTCTGTTTTGAACAATATCAACACCGACGACTTCGCTGTCATTCCCATCGGGATCACCAGAGACGGAACATGGTTCTACTACACCGGTTCATACGGGAAAATTCCCGACGACACATGGCAGCAGGAATCTGATGATCTTTTTCCAGTGACCGTCTCCTTAAATCCTTCTAAAAAGGGATTCCTGATACTGAATGCTTCGCATTCTTCCGCTGTATCGCAGAATTTCCTATACGACGAAAAGGCACACGGTTCCTTTCTTGCTGTCGATCTGGTCTTTCCTGTATTACATGGTAAAAACGGAGAAGACGGCACACTACAGGGAATGTTTGAACTGGCCGGTGTTCCCGTTGTCGGCTGTAATGCGCTCTCCAGCGCTCTCTGCATGGATAAAGACAGAGCGCATAAACTGGTAAAACAGGCGGGAATCGCAGTTCCCAAAGCAGTCACTTTTTCGCATTTTAATAAAAAAGCGGCCCTGAATAAAATTGCAGAAACTTTATCGTATCCGCTTTTTATCAAACCCGTGCGCTCCGGTTCATCTTTTGGTATCAGCAGGATAACATGTCCCAGTGAACTGGAAAAGGCCATAGAATTTGCTTTTACGCATGATACACAGGTGACGGCGGAAGAATCCGTCCCGGGTTTTGAGTGCGGATGCGCGATCCTTGGCATCGACAAGCTGTTTGTCGGACGGGTCGATGAAATTGCCTTATCAGACGGCTTTTTTGATTATACCGAGAAGTATACGCTCCGCTCTTCCAGAATCTATATGCCCGCAAGGATAGATCCTGCGATGGAAAAAAAGATCCAGACAACCGCCAAAACCATTTACCGTATCCTGGGCTGTTCGGGCTTTGCCAGAGTCGATATGTTCCTGACGCCGGAAGGGGAAATCGTTTTTAACGAAGTCAACACCATCCCCGGTTTTACACTCCACAGCCGGTATCCGAATATGATGAAAGGAGCCGGCCTTTTCTTTCCAGAAATGTTAGAGAGGCTTTTAAGATTATATGTGTAAAAAAGAACAATATCCGGGCATCGACATTTTCCGTCTGCCCGCCGCCCTGCTTGTCATTGCCATCCATACTTCGCCGCTTGCCTCTTATAATGAAACAGCGGATTTTATATTGACACGGAGCATTGCCCGTATCGCGGTGCCCTTTTTTCTCATGATATCGGGGTTTTTCGTGCTCTCCGCCTCTGCGCGCAATTCCTGGAAGTATCATAGATACATACGTAAAACCGTATATATCTATCTCATTTCCATGCTTTTCTATCTGCCGCTCAATATCTATAACGGCTATTTTCGCATGAATAACCTTCTGCCGAATCTGTTAAAAGATATTGTTTTTGACGGCACTTTATATCATCTGTGGTATCTGCCCGCCGCTTTGAGCGGTGCATATATCGCCAGATACCTCTTGAACCGCTTTCACTGCGGACAGGCGCTTGCCATATCGTTTATGCTTTACGGGATCGGACTTTTCGGCGACAGCTATTACGGGATCAGCGAAAACATTCCTGTTTTAAAAAGTTTCTATGCACTTCTTTTTCAGGTTATGGACTACACGCGAAACGGACTTTTCTTTGCACCGCTGTTTTTTATCATTGGTGCCCGCATGGCCGACTGCTGTCGGCTGACCCCGGAAGAAAGCAAAGAAAACGGTCTTTGTATGGCGGTTATGCTAAAGAACATTTGCAGATTGGCTTTAACCTTGTCCCTCATGTCCGGCGAGGCTCTGCTTTTACGTTATTATCATGTACAGCGTCATGACAGCATGTACCTTTTTTTGCCGCTGTGCACATACTTTCTTTTTCGTCTTCTGCTTTCCTGTAGCGGATATCGCTTCAAAAAATATTATGGAAAAAAATATTTCTTCAACGAATATTTCTTTAGGGAAAAATCTTCCGCATGGCTGCGGACATACACGCTGACCATCTATATCGTCCATCCTATGATGATCGTGCTCGTGCGCTTGTTGGCCAAAGTACTGCATCTGGAATATCTTTTTATCGAAAACAGCCTGCTGCATTATCTGAGCGTCTGCATCTTATCCCTGTTATGCGGCCTGATACTCTGCGTCCTGCAGCAAAAAGGTCATAGACTATACAGACATAAACCGATTGAACATGTTCCTGACCGCGCCTATGTGGAAATCGACTTGCAAAACCTGGAGCATAACGCAAAAGTTTTGCAAAAAGCCATGTCCCCTGACACCCGTCTAATGGCTGTTGTCAAAGCCAACGCCTACGGCCATGGAAGTATCGCCATTGCCAAATGCCTGAATCATCTCGGTATAGAAGCTTTTGCCGTTGCTGCCATCGAAGAAGGAATCGCCCTTAGAAAGCACGGTATCCGCGGAGAAATCCTTATCCTCGGTTATACCGCCCCTGAGCGGGCCGCCGAACTGAAACGATATGACCTGACGCAGACCCTGATCGACCTTACCTATGCCCAGACATTAAACAGGCAGAATATTAAGGTAAAAGCACATCTGAAAATAGATACCGGTATGCACAGACTCGGCGTTCCCACAGAAGACGTCCTCTCCATACAGAAAATTTTCGCCATGAAAAACATCTTTGTATGTGGTATTTATACGCATCTGTGCTGTGCTGACAACCTGCTGCCCGATGACATATCCTTTACCCGCAGACAGATCGAGCGTTTCTATTCACTGATCCATAAACTGGAAAAAGCCGGTATCAAAATACCAAAACTGCATATCCAGAGCAGCTACGGCCTTTTGAATTATCCTGATTTAAAATGTGATTATGTAAGATGCGGTATCGCCTTATACGGAATATTATGTAAACCTCATGATGAAACCGTGCTGCATCTCGACTTACGCCCGGTACTTTCCTTTAAAAGCATCGTTGTTCTGATCCGTTTGCTCGAAAAAGGAGAAAGCGTTGGTTACGGCCGAAGTTTTGTCACTTCCCGGAAAAGCCGCCTCGCCATACTTCCTGTCGGCTACGCAGACGGATTCCCGCGAAGTCTCTCCTGCGGCGTAGGAAACGTCCTGATCCGCGGTCAAAAAGCGCCTGTTGTCGGGCGCGTCTGCATGGATCAGCTTGCCGTTGATGTGACGGACATCGAAGGAGTTTCCATCGGGGATATTGCCACGCTGATCGGTGCAGATGGCAGGACGGCGCTGTCCGCTCCCGAAGTCGCGGAACGTCTGGACAGTATCAGCAATGAATTGTTGTGCAGGATCGGGGAGAGGGTGAGCCGGGAATATTGACAATGGTAAAATCAAACCGGAATCAAAAAAACGGGCGGGCCGATCTTTTTCAGACCGTCCCGCTTAAACCACACGTTTCAAGTCAAATATACCCCGCCCGCGGGAATAAAGATGTCCAAGCTTACTTCGCAGGCACAGTCTTCATGAGCAGATAACCGCCCTGATAATCAAATACGAACTGCACGCAGTTGTCGCCCACAGCCGTAACAGTCACAGGCTCCCACTCGCCCTTGACACATTTGTAAACAGAGATCGCGTCGCCTGCCGCCACGTTCTCAACATACAGCTTCACCTCTGCATCCGTCAGGTCTACACCAGGAGCCGTAAGCTTTGCACAAACCAGAGGCTGTGCACCACTATTCATGCCATACATCGCACCGTACAAAGCAAGCTCACGACCCGGCTTATCCACGACACAGGTCGCGTTGGTCTCTACGCCGCCGATAATCATATCGCTGCCGGATGCAACTGCGGGAATCGTTACTTCAAACGCGCCACCAATCGTGTAATGGCTGCCGCTGATCGCATTGGAATAATACTCGGCAGAAGTCTTCTCCTCTTCTGCGCTCAGGTGACCAAAGTTCGGCAACGACGTCCCCGGTTTCACTGTCTCTGCCGCACATACCGTCGTAGAGAAGGTAAGAGCCAAAGCACAGCTTAATGCTAAAAATTTCTTCATTTTTAAATCCTCCTTCGTTTTCAAGCGTGGTATCTATCAACACATACGTGCCAATATTTTTAAATGTTGTATATGGAAAGAAAATTCTCCAACTCCGCATACCATTATAATTTTTGCTTTCCGTAATGTCAATCCCATTTTTCTTTGAATTTCTCCGTTTTTCTGTATTTTTCTGTATGATAAAAAATACAAAAACAGTTCCAACATGTTATAATCGGATCACGACAAACAACAAAACAATTTCCGGACTTAAAAGGCTGTTATAGCAGCGGCTCCACCATCCCTGAAACAATGGAAATGGCACAAGAATCCCTTACCGGCTATCTTTTGACATTATTGGAACATGGTGATAACATCGCCACTCCGTCAGATATTTCAGCCTATAACCCGAATGATGGATTTGCAACGCTTGTATCCTGCGACATTAACCTGTAT
>JAMPIB010000022.1 GCA_023663085.1 Ruminococcus sp.
CAGCACAGCACAGCACAGCACAGCACAGCACAGCACAGCACAGCACAGCACAGCATTAATCAATTTTTTTGGAATATCGGGAAAGGACAGTGTTTTTTCGTTACCGGCGAAGAGATACTGTCCTTTTGTTGTGTCTGAATCCAGAGTCTGAGGGTATAACAGATGTTCGGAAAAGCATCTGAAAATTAATTAAAATAAATCCACGGAGGAAAACAGGATATGAGAAAAGTGTATTTGATAGGAAGGTCAGGAACACATGCCAATGAAAAATTTCTTTTGGAGGGAGAACTGATCATCGGGCGCGATCCGCAGATGTGTCAGCTGATCTATCCTAAAACAGAAAAAAATATCAGCGGGGTACATTGTAAGATACAGGAAATAGGAGATCGTGTCTGTCTGATCGATCTGAATTCGACAAACGGAACTTTTTTTCAGGATGGAACCAGACTGGAACCGGATATGCCCCGGACAATGACAAGCGGACAGGGATTTTATCTCGGCAGCAGAGAAAATTTCTTTGATCTGGTGATCGAGGAAGAAGTTGAAGAAGGCAGAAGAGGAAGGTGGTCAAAGCCGCAGGGCGGCAGACCGGAGACGAATCAGGCGGCAGCATCTGCAGCCCCGGCCGCTGCAAGAAGGAATTCCCCCGCAACCGCAGTTGTGGCAGTCCTTCTGGTCGTAGTCATTGCGGTAGCCGGTGTATTGGGATATTCCTATTATCAGGAATCACAGAAGAGTACTTTTGAAAGGATGGTTGATGACTTTTCAAATGGTACTACTCTGTGGGACAGCATTACGAATCTGTTTTAGTATCTATTTTAACAGGCTGTAGGGAAAAAGGAGGATATGACAATGGAAATGAGACGATGTGAGAGAGGACATTACTATGACGCTTCGATACATGGGAGCTGTCCATATTGTAAAAATGTAAGCGATACCGATAAGACTGTGGCAATGGGTGTAGGCGGCATGATGGAGGCGCCATCTGCTCCAGCAGCGGGTGCTGTGGAAAATGAGGCGCCCAATGTGACCCGCCCCCTTTTCGAGGCCGTGCAATCCGCCGGGGATGACGACGGAAGGACGGTAGCGCTGATCCAGAGCGACATGGGGATAGACCCCGTAGTCGGCTGGCTGGTATGCGTAAGCGGAAAAGAAAAGGGCAGAAGCTATATGATCCATTCGGATAATAATTATATCGGGCGGAGCGAGAAAATGGATATCTGTATCCGTGGTGATGAGACGATCTCCAGAGAAAATCAGGCGGTCATCACTTATGATACCAACGATAACTGTTATTACTTTTCTTCCGGGGATGGCCGGAGCATCGTCAGAGTCAACAATAAGGCGATTTTTCAGACCATGACGCTGCAGGCGTATGACAGACTGATGATCGGTAAGACGGAACTTTTATTTATGCCTTTATGCGGGGAACAGTTTAAATGGGAAGACGAGACAGAAAATTCTTAAGAAAAAAGAAAGAGGTCACCGTTGATCTGGGATATGAAAAGACCTACCAGATAGAAACGCCGGCAGGATGCGGTCTGCTTCTCGGTAAAGTGCACGGGATCGGCAGAAGGAGTAAACAGCAGGATTCTTTTGGAGTTTCTGAACTTAAGGAAGAAAATATACGCAATAACGGTATTCTGGCAATCGTGGCGGATGGCATGGGCGGCCTCTCCGATGGGGAAAAGGCCAGCATGGCAGCCACTATTTCCTGCCTGAATTATTTTGAAACATATGTTGCAGAGAAAAAGGAAATCAATGCGGACGTTCTGGTCTCCATGGCGGAAAATGCCAATGTGGAGGTAAAGGAAGTCCTTGGAGAAAGTGACGGTTCCTGCGGTTCTACACTGATCGCGGCATATGTAAAAGATAAGAGATTATTCTGGTTATCAATCGGTGACAGCCATATTTATCTGTATCGGGATGGAGAACTGACACAGATCAACAAGGATCACAATTATGCGGCCGCCTTGCAGGAGAAGGTAGAAGCGGGAGAACTGACGCAGGAAGAAGCGCTGTGCGATCCGCAGAGAAAAGCGCTGACAAGCTATATAGGTATCATACAGCTGGAAAAAATCGACTACAACGAGGAGGCGCTTACCTTGCTGGAAGGAGACAGGATCCTGCTGGTATCGGATGGCATCTACAATACGCTGACAGACGAAGAGATCATAGAATCCATGCAGATGCCTGCCGGGAGAAGTATGATGCACCTTGGGATGCAGGTCGAGGGGAAAAGAAAGAAAAATCAGGATAACTATACGGCTCTTTTGATAGAAATAGAAGAGTGAACATAGTAAAAACCAGCATTTGAGAACGGATAGAAGACAGGATGATAACAGGAAAAGGATATACGAACAGGGGCGGACGGGAATACAATGAAGATTCCGGCATGTTGGGCATCGCGGATGACTGCTGCTATGCCGTTATAGCGGATGGGCTGGGCGGTCATGGCAATGGCGATATCGCCTCACAAACAGCGGTCAGTACGATAAAGGAATGTATGCAGAACCTGCCGGAGCAGAAAGAGCTTACCAAAGAAGAGATAGAAACATGGTTTCATAAGGCGAACCGGAAGATCGTGGAAATGCAGACGGCGGAGTGTAAGATGAAAACGACGCTTGCTTTTCTGTATGTTGATGAAAAAGCCGGGAAAGCGAATCTTGCGCATCTTGGTGACAGCCGTATTTATCATTTTGAAGGGGGCAGGTACGTATTTTGTACGTTTGACCACAGTGTATCCAGAATGGCGGTACTGGCTGGAGAAATAGCGTGGGATGATATCCGTTTTCATGTGGACAGGAATAAACTGCTCAAGGCATTGGGAAAAGCAGAGACGGTAGATGCCGAGTCGGAAGAGATCATTCTGGATAGAGAGAAAGATCACGCCTTTTTGTTATGTACAGACGGTTTCTGGGAATATGTCACAGAAGAAGAAATGGAAAAGACATTGCAAATGGCGGAATCACCGGCGGACTGGTTGAAAAGGATGCGCGGCTATATTGAGCAAAGAGCGGGGGAAAGCAATGATAATAACTCTGCGATCGCGATATGGGTCACGAAGCAGAGATAAACAGTATAAAGATACCTGGAGGATGACAATGAAAGAACGAAACAGACAGAAAAGCAAAATAAGGACGGCGGTATCTATAGTCCTGATGATCTTACTCTTATGCAGCGGCAGTATTCTGCCGGTATTGGCGGAGAGTACTTTGCAGATTGGAATAGACCAGTATGAGGTCATGGAGGAAGAGGGCAGGATCCTCATTTATGTGAATCAGAACGGCGATGAGGCGTTTAGTCCTTCTATTGCGGACAGCACACTTTTTATTGGTAAAAATACTCTGACCATTGAGGATATCAAAAGTCTGGAAGAAGCGGGCGAACCGGTTACGTATCTGTGTCTGATCGATATTTCCGGCTCCATGACAGAAGAAGGGATAGAACAGACGAAAGCGATATTGAGACAGTTTGCAGAGGCCAAAAAGGCGGACGATAATTTCTGTATCACGACGATGGGAAACGATGTGACTTCTTCTGGTTTCCTGACAGGATCAGCAGAACTGTCAGAAGCGATAGACGGGATAGCGCGTATCAGTACGGAGGATACGAATCTCTATTACAGCGTTACGGAGGCTATCAATGTATTAAAGACAGATCAGAATGTGCATAAGAAGCGTTGCCTTTTAATTTTTTCGGATGGAGAAGACGATCAGAAGAAGGGAATTACCGAGAAAGAAGCGGAAGATGCCGTGAAGGAAAATCATATTCCTGTTTTTACGGTCGTGCTTTCGGGGAAAAATCTCAATGATGCGGAAGGCAGCGCCAAGATCCTTGGCAGTTTTGCCAGAAACTCTGCGGGGGGAGAACATTACGCACCGCCATTTGATACAGGATGTAAATATGAAGATATCTGTGAAAAGGTAAATAAACGTTTAAAGAGCAGTCTGGTCATAACGGCCAATCTGGAAAATATCAAAGAAGTAGGAGACGACACGGTATACATCGGCGTGGATTTATCTGATGGGACGCAGAAAGCGTCAGACGGTATCACTGTACCGGCGGGAAAGATCCTGGAGGCCATAGAAGCGCTGGAAGAGGCCAGAAAGAGCGCAGAAGTCACTGTGACGGTCATTGATAATACGGAACAGGCTCCGGCAGAAGAGCCGGAACCGGTGGAAGAGCCGGCTAAACTCAATAAGCAGATCGTTATAGGAATAGCGCTTTTAGTTCTGGTACTTATCATTGTCATTATTCTGCTGTTGAGCCGGAGAAAGTCAGCCGATGAAGAAGAGGCGGAAGAGGAAGTATATCCCGTCGGGACGGGCAGCAGTCTGTCCGGCATGGGCGGTGGCGGCTGGAATGGTGAAAAGACGATAGCCTCTACAGATACCGGGGCGGCTGTTGTTCCTGAAACTGTCCAGAATGATACGAACAAAGGGAAAAACCGCAAAGATAAAGTAAAAGTAACGCTGCATCAGATCGGCCCCGGTAATGCGGAAGTTCACCAGCTTGTTATCAAGGATAAGGTGACGATCGGACGTAATAAGACCTGTCAGCTTGCTCTGGATAATGATACGGCGCTTTCGGGAAAACATTGTTCTATTCTTTACAGGGATAATAATATTTATGTGAAGGATGAGGAATCTACGAACGGAACATTCATAAACGGTGTACCGATTGTAGGAGAGTACAAGGTGGAAATGGATGATATCCTGCTCATCGGTTCCTTTGAATATCGTATTACATGGGAATAAAAAGGGCCTGACTGACAGATGAACTATAATAATTTATGTCCGCACTGTATGCGGGAAGTGGAAGACAGACAAAAGACAACATGTCCATATTGTGGGTATCGGGCGGAAAAACAGATGCAGCTTACCCATCAGTTAAAGCCATATACAATTCTTTGCGGGAAATATCTTGTTGGGGATGTGATCGGGGAAGGCGGTTTCGGTATCACATATGTCGGCTTTGATCTGAATCTGGAGATGAAGATTGCGATCAAAGAATTTTATCCGAATGGATTTTGCAGCAGAGAGATCGCCACAACGGATAAAGTGACTTCTTATGGCGGTATGCAGGCGGAGGCATTTGATAAATGGCGGCAGAATTTTGTGAAAGAAGCCAAAAGCCTTGCCAAGTGTGCAAATCTGCCGGGAATTGTCGGTGTGAAAGATTTTTTTCAGGAAAATAATACCGCTTATATCGTCATGGAGTATCTGGAAGGCATAACGCTGAAGGACTATATAGCGCGGCAGGGCGGCAGGATTCCGGCAGAACAGGCGCTTGCCTTGCTGGAACCGGTCATTTCTTCACTATCGCAGGTACATAAGGCAGGACTGATCCATCGGGATATCAGTCCGGATAATATCATGCTGACCAATAGCGGCGGGATGAAACTGCTGGATTTTGGTGCGGCAAGAGATTTTACAAAAGAGGAAGAGAAAAGTATCTCCGTGTTATTAAAACCCGGATATGCGCCGGAAGAACAATACCGTACAAAGGGAAAGCAGGGGCCGTGGTCGGATGTTTATGCCATGGCGGCGACTATTTATAAATGTATCACCGGAACAACGCCGCCGGAATCCATGGAGCGCATACGGCAGGATACTTTGAAAAGACCGGGAGAATTCGGGATCGCGATGCCGCAGAACGCGGAAAATGCGTTATTAAAGGCAATGAGCGTGTATGCAGAAAACCGCTATCAGTCCATGGAAGAGTTTTACTGCGGATTATATCAGGGACAGCAGCAGGTGGCACATACACTGTCATCTGCGGAAGTTTCCCCAAAGCAGAACAAAACGGCGGCGAAACCGGCTCCGCACAAGAAAACGGCGCCACATAAGAAACTGTACGCTGTGGCGGCCGCATTGGGAGCGGTTTTTTTGCTGGCGATCGTCCTGATCATCCGTGGAAATGCCGGCGAAGGAATAAAAGAAGGAACGAAAGAAGAAACAAAAGAAGAAACGAAAGAAGAAACGGTGGCCGGAACCTCTGATACGGTTGCGATAGCACAGCCGGAACAGGATGTGCCGGAACCCGTAACAGAAACAGAAGTAAACACTTATCAGTATGAATTCTTTTTTGATGACGCCACCTGGCATGAAGCGTATGAAGACTGTGTCCGCAGGGGAGGTCATTTACTGACGATAGAATCGCAGGAAGAATATGAGATTCTGACAACACAGCTTACGGAACAGGGATATACGGATAAAATATTCTGGATCGGCGGGACGCGCCTTTCCAGCGGCCGGGATTATTACTGGATTGATGAGAGCGGTACGATAAGCGGCACGATATTGAATGAAGACGAAATGTATGCGGATTACTGGCTGCCCGGAGAACCGAGTTACGGCAGCGAAGGAATGGAAGAGCAGTTTCTGATGCTTTTTTACAGAAAGGAACTGGAGAAGTGGGTCTGGAACGATGCGCCGGCCGATCTGCTCGCTGTTTCGGATTATTATGCAGACAGGATAGGATATATCTGTGAATATCAGGAGAAGTCTGGAAAGTGAGGCTATAGAGGATGGATGTTGAAAAATTATGTATGGGTTGTATGAAGGAATTAAAACAGCCGGGAGTCTGCCCGCATTGCGGATATCGCGCGGATAGCGCAAGTGCGGAAGGACATTATTTAAGGCCATATACGATATTGAACGGAAAATATCTTGTAGGCAGGGTGCTTGGAGAGGGCGGTTTCGGTATCACCTATATCGGATATGATCTGAATCTGGAAATGCCGGTTGCCATCAAGGAATTTTATCCCAATGGTTATGTGACGAGGGAGAGCGGTGTCACCAGTATGGTCAGCGCTTATCAGGGGGCCAATCTCGAAGCAGTCTCCAAGTGGAAGAATAATTTCATCCGTGAGGCCAGAACGCTGGCCAAATGTTCTCATTTATCGGGAATCGTAGGCGTAAAGGATTTTTTTGAAGAAAACGGAACCGCTTATATTGTCATGGAATATCTGGATGGCATGAACTTAAAATCCTATGTGAAAGCTAACGGCGGAAAGGTGGAGATCACCTCGCTGCTCAGATCTTTGGAGCCGGTCATGGCATCTTTATCCAAAGTACATGAGTACGGGCTGATCCATCGGGATATCAGTCCGGATAATATCATGCTTTTGCCGGGCGGGGCCATGAAACTCCTTGATTTTGGTGCGGCGAGGGATTATGCTTCTGAGGATGAAAAAAGTCTTTCCGTCATGTTAAAACCCGGATATGCGCCGGAAGAACAGTACAGAACGAAGGGAAAACAAGGGCCGTGGTCGGACGTTTACGCTTTTGCGGCCACAATTTATAAATGTGTTACGGGCGTCACACCGCCGGAGTCCATGGAGAGAATGCGGCAGGATGAGTTAAAGCGTCCCAGCGAATTAGGAGTACCCATGAATCCGCAGATGGAAAATGCGTTATTAAAAGGTATGGAAGTCTATGCGGAGAAACGCTATCAGTCCATGGCCGAGTTTATGAACGCCATCTATGCGGGGATGCAGTATACGGCGGCACCGATGCAGCCGGTGCCGGAACAGACCGCGCTTACTTCTGCGGGAATGCCCGCGGATACGACTTCACAGGCACCTGTATCACAGCCGCAGCAGACGATGACAGGGAATATGCCGCAGACCGGTTTCCCGACGGGGACAGGCGCGGCAGGTGCGGCCATGGATCAGACGAAGCCGGCAGCAAAGATCTGGGAACTGTGCCAAAAATATTGGATTGCCTTGGCAGCGGCGGCAGGCGTGCTCATTGCCTTTATCATTATTCTGCTGATAAATGCTGCAAGTGATAGCAACGATATCGGGGAAATGCGTGAAGAAGTGGCGGAAGTAGTTCCCGAAAAGGCCGAAGAGCCGGAAACGGTGGAAGAAGACCCGGAGGATAAAGCGGAAGAAGCGCTGGAGAACGGTAAGACAAAGTATGCCGAAGGCGATTATGAAGAAGCATTTTATTATTATGAAGAGGCAAGACAACTGAATCCGGATAATGAGGAAATCTATCTTCTGGAATCGGAGTATTATTTGCAGACAGACGACTTGATGAACGCTGTCGGCATATTGGATGAGGGTATCGTACAGACCGGCAAGATCACGCTGGATACAAGAAGGACTTATCTGATAGAACATACCATTCTGGTGAAACAGGAAAAATATTATAATGGTGTACTGAACGAAGTGCAGGAGTATAATCCGGATGGGACACTAGCGGCCCAGTATCAGTATGATGGAAATGGAAGGGTATCCGAATGGGGCGAGTATACTTATATCAATGGCGTTATCCGCTCGCAGGTGCATTATTATGAGAACGGCGTGCAGAAATGGGGAATTGCCTATCATGATGATGGCACGGAGGATGTGTATGCGGCCTATGATAAGGCCAGCCAGATGACGGATGTTTATGTTGCGGAATATAATGGTGATGGCACGATGTATCGGAAAGTATATTATGAAACAAGGGGCCTGACGATCAATTCCAGTATGGACAGGGTTTTGAGAAACGGCGTAAAATGGTGGAAGGTATACGACTATGATCAGAATGGCAATCAGATCAGGGATACCAGTTATAATCCGGATGGCAGCGTGAGCAGCTGGCAGGAATACTATTATGATATGGATGGAAATCCTACCGGAACGGCAGCTTTTTACTCAGATGGCACAATAAATGGTTACAATGAGGTTGAATATGATGACAAGGGTTGTCGGATTGCCTATAAGGAATATGATGGTTACGGCAATCTGAACCGACAGGCTGTATATGAAAATGACGCCCTGGGGAATTATGTGAAAGAGCAGTATTATGATAATGCCGGGGAAGTAATGGAAGAAATATCATATGTCAATACGTATCAGTTCAACGGGTAAAGGTTGAAAGAATGTTGCGGTAAAGAAAGTTTCAAAGAAGGTGTCAAGAAAAAATACTTGACACCTTTGTTTTATTATAGTAAAATGGCAAAGGTCAGAATAAAAAGACAGTCTGACGGGAGAAAGATCATGGAAAAAATTGTAGAACAGGGTTTGTTGTATGATTTTTACGGAGAACTGCTGACAGAGCATCAAAAACAGATTTATGAAGGTATCGTATACGAGAATCTTTCTCTCGGTGAGATCGCCACAGAACAGGGAATCAGCAGACAGGGCGTGCATGATATCGTGAAGCGCTGTGATAAGGCGCTGTCAGCTTACGAAGAAAAACTGCAGCTGGTCGCCCGTTTCATGAAGATCAGGGAGCGCATCAGGGAGATTGATGCGCTGACTGAGGATTATGAGCAGGATAAAGCAGGAGACAAAGCGGCCTATTGCCGGAAACTCAGGCGCCTGTCGGCGGAGATCCTGAAAGAATTGTGATCAAAAAAGCGTTATCAGATTGATAGAATGAGGGTTTTCTATGGCGTTTGAAAGCTTGACAGATAAATTGCAGAATGTTTTCAAAAATTTAAGAAGCAAGGGCCGTCTGACAGAAGCCGATGTGAAGACTGCTTTAAAAGAAGTAAAAATGGCGCTATTAGAGGCCGACGTTAATTTTAAAGTCGTTAAGCAGTTTGTCAAATCCGTGGAAGAGCGGGCCATCGGTCAGGATGTTTTAAACGGTCTGAATCCCGGTCAGATGGTCATCAAAATTGTAAACGAAGAGATGGTCTCTTTGATGGGCTCTGATACAACGGAGATCCAGATGCAGCCGGGCAAGGCGATCACAGTCATCATGATGTGCGGTCTACAGGGCGCAGGTAAAACGACCACTACGGCGAAAATTGCCGGGAAACTGAAATTAAAAGGGAAAAAGCCGCTGCTCGCAGCCTGCGACGTATACAGGCCCGCAGCCATTAAGCAATTACAGGTAAACGGTGAGAAACAGCAGGTGGACGTCTTTTCCATGGGCGAGAACCATAAACCTGTGGATATTGCCAAAGCAGCGTTGGAACATGCAGTAAAAAACGGCCACAATGTGGTCATTCTGGATACGGCAGGCCGTCTTCATATAGACGAAGAAATGATGGCGGAACTGCAGGAGATCAAAGAAAATGTAGAAGTACACCAGACACTTCTGGTCGTGGATGCCATGACCGGGCAGGATGCGGTCAACGTAGCCAAAGATTTTGATGAAAAAGTCGGCATAGATGGCGTGGTCTTATCCAAAATGGATGGCGATTCCAGAGGCGGTGCGGCATTGTCTATCAAGGCCGTAACAGGCAAGCCGATCCTCTATGTCGGCATGGGTGAGAAACTTTCGGATCTGGAGCAGTTTTATCCAGACCGTATGGCCAACCGCATACTCGGTATGGGCGATGTGCTTACCCTGATCGAAAAGGCCCAGCAGAATATCGACATCGACGAAGAGAAAGAAAAGCAGATGGCGGCCCGTATGAAAAAGGGCAAGTTTGATTTTGAAGATTATCTCGAAAGCATGAAACAGATGCGCAATATGGGCGGTATCTCCAGTATACTGGGAATGTTGGGTATGGGTAAACAGATGGGCGATCTCGAAAGCATGGTGGATGAGAAACAGTTAGCCAGAATGGAGGCTATCGTGCTCAGTATGACGCCGCAGGAACGCCAGAACCCCAAGTTATTAAATCCCAGCAGAAAACACCGTATCGCCAATGGTTCGGGCGTCGATATCAGCGTAGTGAATAAATTTATCAAACAGTTTGAACAGTCGCAGAAAATGATGAAACAGTTCCCCGGCATGATGGGCGGCAAAAAAGGACGCGGCATGTTCGGCGGCATGGGTAAACTCCCGTTTTAACGGGATTCCAAATAAAACAAAAAATAATATTTTTACAATGGAGGCAGAAAAATGGCAGTAAAGATCAGATTAAGAAGAATGGGAAAGAAGAAAACACCTTTTTACAGGATTGTAGTTGCAGATTCCAGATCACCCAGAGATGGAAGATGTATCGCGGAGATCGGAACTTATGATCCGAACACAGATCCGAGTACTTACAAGGTGGATGAAGAAGCGGCTAAGAAATGGCTTGCAAACGGTGCGCAGCCTACGGAAATCGTATACAAGATCTTCAAAAACACAGGCATCATTGAGAAATAAGATCAGCAACTTGTTCATTACGTTTTTGGAGGTGTATTATGAAAGAATTGGTAGAGATAATTGCAAAAGCACTTGTTGATAACCCGGACGAGGTTGTGGTAACGGAGAAAGAAGATGGTAAAAATGTCGTAGTCGAACTCCATGTGGCATCCTCCGATATGGGTAAAGTGATCGGAAAGCAGGGCCGTATCGCCAAAGCGATCCGTTCTGTAGTCAAAGCAGCATCATCCAAAGAAAATAAGAGAGTGGATGTGGAAATTATTTAACCTTACGGCCTCATGGAATGATTCATGAGGCTGTTTTGGCTGTTGCAGCAGCCATGGGGAAGAGAGGAAATATGTTATCAGAATTACAGGTCGGCGTTATCACACAGACGCACGGGATCCGCGGGGAAGTGAAGGTTTTTCCGACGACGGATGATGTAAATCGTTTCAAAAAATTAAAAGAAGTTATCCTGGATAACGGGAAAGAAAGACTGGCCATGAAGATAACCGGCGTCAAATTTTTTAAGCAGTATGCGATCTTAAAATTTGACGGCTATGATTCGATCAACGATATCGAGAAATATAAAGGGGCGAAGCTGTTCGTTTCCAGAGAAAATGCGGTGAAACTGCAAAAGGGAGAGTATTTTGTCGCCGATCTGATCGGTATGCGTGTGGTGACGGAAGATGGAGAGCCTTTCGGCATCCTCAAAGATGTGCTGGAGACGGGGGCCAATGATGTATATGTCGTGGAGACGCAGGAGAAGGAGAGCGGAGAAAAAAAAGAAGTACTCCTCCCCGCCATCAAAGAATGTGTTCTGGCAATTGACCAGAAGACGGCCGTGATCACGGTCCATATCATGGAAGGACTGCTATAACGCCAGCGAATTGGAGAACGAACGATGAATTTTCACATTATGACGCTTTTCCCGGAAATGGTCATGCAGGGACTGCATACCAGCATACTGGGCAGGGCCATTGAAAAACATTATATTTCCATACAGGCTGTCAATATCAGGGACTATACGACTGATAAACACGGGAAAGTAGACGATTACACATATGGCGGCGGCGCTGGTATGCTGATGCAGGCACAGCCGGTTTATGATGCGTATCTGGCCGTGGTAAATGCTATCAGAAGAAGAAAGATGGAAGAGATCGCCTTATCGGGTCATGCCATAACTTCCGGGCAGGGGAGTCTGTATGACAAACCGTCGAGAGTGATATATCTTACCCCCCAGGGCAGGACTTTCCACCAGCAGATGGCCAGAGAGTTCGCGAAAGAAGAGGATCTTATCTTTCTCTGCGGGCATTATGAGGGAATCGACGAAAGAGTTATAGAGGAGATCGTGACAGATCCTGTTTCCATTGGGGATTATGTGCTGACAGGCGGCGAACTGCCGGCTATGGTGATGATAGACGCCATTGCCAGACTCATTCCCGGCGTGCTGCACAATGACGAGTCCGCACTGGCGGAGTCCTTCGATAACGATCTGTTGGAATATCCTCAGTATTCGAGACCGGAGATCTGGCATGAAAAACGGGTGCCGGAAGTTTTACTTTCGGGAGATCATGCCAGAGTAGACGAGTGGAGACTGGCACAGTCCATAGAACGGACGAAGAGACTGCGTCCGGATCTGTATGAAAAATGGGAACGGGAACAAAAATAAAACTTGCATTTCCCGTCTTAATATGATAAATTATTAATGTTGTGAAAATAGATGGTCCTCTGTTACAGTATGTATTAAGAACATCCATACCATATAGGAGGTAGATATGAACGAGATTATCAGAGAAATTGAAGCGGCTCAGGTAAAAGAGCAGACAGCGGATTTCAGAGTCGGCGATACCGTTAAAGTATACGGCAAGATCAAAGAGGGTAACCGTGAAAGAATCCAGATTTTTGAAGGCACTGTTTTAAAGAGACAGGGCGGAAGCAACAGAGAGACTTTTACAGTCAGAAAACTCTCCAACGGCATCGGTGTTGAGAAGACATGGCCGCTGCATTCCCCGAACGTTGAAAAGATCGAAGTAGTAAGAAGAGGTAAAGTAAGACGTGCGAAACTGAACTACTTAAGAGGACGCGTCGGTAAGAAGGCGAAAGTAAAAGAGCTGGTAAAGTAAGAGTAATTTCCTGGGTAACGAGAAGGTGCGCTGCGGAGTAGTATACGCAGCGCACTGTTGTATATTAAGATTATAAGAAACAGAGTACTTTCCGTAACAGAAGAGAGGTGCCCCTGTGGCAAGAAAAAAAGGACTGCATTTTTATCAGAAAGAAAAAAAAATTAATTCGGCGCTTGTTAAGGATATTTTCGAGATGATAGCCGGGACTTTTATCGTACTGTTCGTAGCAATGGCCCTGACATATTTTGCCGGTATGCGCACGAGCGTTGTCGGGGATTCCATGGAGCCAGCTTTATACAATGGACAGGAAATACTGATAAACCGTTTTATCTACAGACTTTCTTCCCCGAAAAGAGGAGATGTGGTCGTTTTCTTACCAAACGGCAATCAGAATACGCATTATTACGTCAAGCGTATCGTGGGACTGCCCGGTGAAACGCTGCAGATCACAAACGGAAGACTCTACATAAACGGAGAGATGCTTGAAGAGGACGATCTGTATGATAAGATCAGCGATCCGGGCATAGCCGAAAATGAGATCACGTTAGGAAACGACGAATATTTTGTGCTTGGAGATAACCGTAACAGCAGCGAGGACAGCCGTTCCGGCAATATTGGTGCGGTGGCGAAAAGTACGATCATCGGCAAGGCATGGTTCCATTTAAAGAGCGAAGAAGGGCAAATGGGATTTATCGAGTAGACAAAGAGAAAGGCATGGTATTGGCATGAACTATCAGTGGTATCCGGGTCATATGATGAAAGCGAAGCGTATGATGCAGGAGAATATGAAACTGATCGATCTGGTCATAGAACTTGTGGATGCAAGGATTCCCTTAAGCAGCCGCAATCCGGATATTGATGAATTAGGGAAGAATAAATCCCGTCTGATCCTGTTAAATAAAGCGGATCTGGCCGAGGATGCCTGCAATAAAGAATGGATGGCATATTTTAAGCAAAAAGGTTTTCAGGTGCTGGAAATGAATGCCAGAACCGGAGCCGGCATCAAAAATGTGAATGCGGCGGTCAAAGAAGCCTGCCGCGAGAAGATTGAGAGAGACCGCAAAAGAGGTATTGTAAACAGGCCGGTACGGGCGATCGTCGTGGGGATTCCCAATGTGGGAAAATCCACGTTCATCAATTCTTTTGCCGGGAAAGCCTGTACAAAGACAGGAAATAAACCCGGCGTTACCAAAGGAAAACAATGGATACGGCTGAATAAGGAACTGGAACTTTTAGATACGCCCGGTATTTTATGGCCTAAGTTCGCCGATCAGGAAGTGGGCAGAAATCTGGCCTATATCGGTTCCATGAATGATGAAATTTTGCAAAAGACGGAACTTGCGATAGACTTACTCACCTGTTTAATGGTACACTATAAAAAGGAACTTGGGGAGCGTTACGCCATCCCGGAAGAAACGGATACGCCGCTGCGGATTCTGGAGCATATCTGTGAGGAACGGAAATGTTATAAAAAGGGCGGAGAGACTGACTATGAGAAAGGCGCGTCTCTTTTTCTGGACGATTTCAGGAGCGGCAGGATAGGCAGGATCTCCCTGGAAAGACCTGAAAATACAACTTGCGAGGAACAGAATTGAGGCTATAGATGCGATGAAAAAAGTATTACGGGAAATATTAAGTACGAGTTTATACCTTTTGGTGGTACTGTGCATAATATATCTGGTCATTCATTTTGTGGGGCAGAGGACACAGGTGAGCGGCTCTTCGATGGAACCGAAACTGAGTGATGAAGATAACCTGATCGTGGATAAGATCACCTATCAGTTCAAAGATCCGGAGCGTTATGATATCATAGTTTTTCCTTTTCAATATGAGGAGAATACCTATTATATCAAGCGGATCATCGGACTGCCGGGAGAGACCATATACATCGACAGGGAAGGTAATATCTATATCAATGACGAACTTCTGGAAGACGGGTACGGACGGGAGATCATCAAGGAACCCGGCAGGGCCTATGAGCCGATCACATTGGGAGAGGATGAGTATTTTGTCATGGGGGATAACAGGAATAACAGTTCTGACAGCAGAGACCCTTCCGTCGGCAATGTGAAAAGGGACAGTATCATCGGCAGGGCCTGGCTGCGGATCTGGCCTCTGGAGAAATTCGGCTTTATCAAGCACAGGTAGAAAGGCGGCTGTATATGGCGGAGTCAATACAGGAGATAAAAAAGAAATTACAGGCAGCTGATATAAAAAGGCTGCCTGAATTATTTCAGTTATATGAAACGGATACGCGAAACGGCGTTATCAATGAAATTGAGAAGGCCAGGAAACGTCTGGCGGCTTATGAAAAAGAAGTGGAGCGGACTGAAAATCTCAAGATGTATGAGAAAAAGTACGCTTCTTATGCGGCGATATGCGGTATCGACGAAGTGGGAAGAGGACCTTTAGCCGGGCCGGTAGTGGCCGGGGCGGTCATTTTACCCCAAAATTGTGATATTTTGTATATCAATGATTCCAAGAAACTATCCGAAAAAAAGAGAGAAGAGCTTTATGATATCATCATGGAAAAAGCTGTAGCGGTCGGGCTGGGATACAGTACGCCGGAACGTATCGACGAGATCAATATCTTGCAGGCGACCTATGAGGCGATGCGTGAAGCGGTCGCTAAATTAACGGTCGTACCCGATCTGTTATTAAATGATGCCGTGACCATACCGGAACTGCCGATGAGGCAGGTGCCGATCATCAAAGGCGACGCCAAGAGCATTTCTATCGGTGCGGCCAGTATCGTAGCCAAAGTGACAAGAGACCGGCTGATGGTAGAATATGACAGTGTCTTTCCGGAATATCATTTTGCTTCTAATAAAGGATATGGCGCGCAGACGCATATCGAGGCGCTGAAAAAATACGGGCCGTGTCCGATCCATAGAAAATCCTTTATCACGCACTTTGTTGATCCATTGGAGGAATAACATTGAATTTAAGAAATATTTTTCAGCCGCAAACGAATCAGGTCAAGCAGGCAGAAAGTCCCCAGACAAACGGGGCGGTCTCTGTAGGAGAAAGAAACTACCGGATCTTAAGTGAAATGAAGAATCTGGCGCTGGGGCAGACCGTGCAGGGAGAAGTGGTCGGTAAAGACGGCAATACCGTGCAGATTGCGCTGGATGCAGATACCATTCTGACGGCCAGATTAGAGAAAGAGTTAAATATAGCGCTCGGACAGAGCATGAGTTTTGAAGTGAAGGCCAATAACGGTTCTTTTCTTTCCCTGACGCCGTTATATGCCAATATGGCCGGTGAGGCTACTATTTTAAAGGCCCTGTCTGCGGCGGGCCTTCCCGAAACACTGGATAATATGAAGATGGTGGCGGCCATGATGAAAGAAGGGATGCCTATAGACAGGGATTCCATCGCCTATGTGAACAGACAGCTGGTCGATTTTCCGGGCGCCGATCCATCGTCTATCATGCAGATGATCCGTCTGGGGCTGCCGGTCACGGAAAGCAATATAGAACAGTTTGCATTATATAAAAATTATGAGCATCAGATCATAGAGAGCGCTGCGCAGATCATGGAAGAAATTCCCCAGACCTATCAGGAACTGCTGGCGGAAGGCCGCGATATGGACGCCGTGTCTTTCTATGAGAATATTTTAAAGGCGCTGTTGGAAGGAGAGTCCGCGGAAGGCATAAAAGAAACCGCAACAGAGGCGGCCGGGGAAAACGGCCTGCCGGAGGAGCCGGCGGATATAACAGGTAAAGAAAATATAACCGGAGGTAGGCTGCCTTCTGATATGGCGGCGTCCGCGCAGAACGAGGTTACTAAGAGCGGTGCGGGAGACGCCGCAGCTGCTGCGCCCGCGGAAGAGATTGTAAAGAAAGAAGCGGCGGAGACGGAGAGACCGCTCCTTTCCAAAGAAGCATGGTCAAAACTCGGCGATGTACTGCAAAAAATGGGAGCGGATGCGGAAACTGCCGCCGAGATCAGTAAGGGAAATCTTTCACCCAGAGCCGTGTTGTCGCAGGTTAACGAACTGCTTGCGGAACATTCCCATGTGATACGGGAAGGGTTTCAGGAATCCGTGAAGGAACTTTTCGGCAGCCGGACGTTCCAGACGCTGTTACGCAACGAAATGAGCGGACAGTGGCTGATAAAACCCGAAGAGGTGGCGGATAAAGAGAACGTAGAACGCCTTTATGAGCGCATCCGGGAACAGACGACGAAAATAAGCGAGGCATTCCAGATGGTGGATAAGGGGGACGCCGCCGGAGCAAAGAGCGTGCAGAACCTGCAAAACAACGTGGATTTTATGAATCAGATGAACCACCTGTTCACTTATGTGCAGTTACCGTTAAAAATGGCGGGTAATCAGGCGCATGGCGATCTGTATGTCTATACGAATAAAAAGAGTCTGGCAAATAAAGACGGCAATGTTAGCGCCCTGTTACATCTGGATATGGAGCATCTGGGGCCGCTGGATGTCTATGTGGCCATGCAGAAGAGCCAGAACAAAGTCAGTACGAATTTTACCTTAAAAGATGAAGAAGCGCTTGATCTGGTCGCCAGCCATATCCATATTCTGGATGAGCGTCTGGAAAAGCGCGGCTATTCCATGAACGCCAATTTTCAGTTAAAAGACGAGAATGAGCCTGAAACGAATATGATGCAAAAGATCCTGGAGCAGAATAAGAATATCTCCGTGTTGAGCAGGACTTCGTTTGATATGCGTGCATAAGTTGAAAATCGTAGATTTTCAACTGCGAGTTTGTAAAGGCGTAGGCACGCCTTGGCTAAACTCGCGGGAGATCAGGAGGGATTAAGATGGGGAAAGATGATGAGAAGAAGGTCAAGCAGGCCATTGCGTTGGAGTATGATCCGGATGATGAGGCTCCTATTGTCATTGCGACCGGAAAGGGTGCTCTGGCGGAGCGGATCATAGAGCGGGCAAAAGAGGCGGATGTGCCGGTTCATCGGGATGATAAACTGGCGGAGACCTTATCGAGACTGGATATCGGCGAAGCCATCCCGCCGGAGTTATATGAGGTGGTGGCGGAGATCCTTGTGTTTGTGGATGCCATGGATAAAATTAAGGCAAAACTGTATAAATAGGCATAGGAGGCCGACGGATAAAGACAGATGCAGCAGACAGGAAAGAGGATGAATACAAGAAGTATCGGCACGGAGCAGGAAGAAAGTGCCTGCCGGTATCTGGAGGAATGCGGCGTCCGCATAAAAGAACGGAATTTCCGGTGCAGGCAGGGCGAGATTGACTTAATTGGTCAAGATGACGGATATCTTGTCTTTTTTGAGGTAAAATACAGAAAAGATATGGCCAGAGGAAGTGCCGCGGAGGCGGTGGGCCTTCCGAAACAGCGAAAGATATGTAAAGTGGCCGATTATTACCGGATGGTGCATAAGTGTCCGGCGGATACGGCCATACGTTTTGACGTGGTAGCCATTGACGATAAGCATATCGAATGGATCAGAAATGCGTTTGCCTACTGCGGCAGACAGTGATGCGGGCGGTATGATAAGCCTGACGGGGCTTGCACATAGTGGGCGGTATAATTTTAAGAAAGGTCAGATACGCGGATGGATATAAAAAGAAAAGAAAACGGCATGAAGATGCGGGTAAATAAAAGCGGAAAGGTCGAATATCTTACCTTTCCGCTTTTGGAAGAAACGGGGATTGTCAGGCATCTTTTTTCAACCAGAATGGGCGGTGTGAGCGAAGGGATATTTTCGTCCATGAACTTAAGTTATACGAGAGGCGATGTAAAAGAAGCGGTGGATGAAAACTACCGCAGGATTGCGGAGGCGCTGGCCTGTGAGGTGTCGGACATCGTCTGTTCCGATCAGACGCATACGATCAATATCCGGATCGTGAAAGAAACCGACCGGGGCAAAGGGATTCTGTTTCCCAGAGATTATACGGATATCGACGGACTGGTCACCGATGTGGAAGGAATCGTGTTAGCAACTTTTTATGCGGATTGTGTGCCGCTTTTTTTCGTGGATGGTAAAAGGCGGGCCATCGGCCTGTCGCATTCCGGCTGGCGGGGAACGGTCGGCCGGATGGGAGCGCGCACGATAGAGGCCATGACCAGAGCATACGGAACCAGGCCGGAGGATGTGAAGGCGGCTATCGGCCCCTCTATCTGCCGTGCCTGCTATGAGGTGGACGAAGATGTGGCGCAGGCTTTCAGGCGGGAGTTTTCGGGGCCGGGACAGGATAAGGAGATTCTGGATGAAAAAGGAGGAGGCAAATATCAGCTGGATCTGTGGAAGGCCAACGAAATTGTTTTAAAAGAAGCTGGGGTGCGGCCGGAAAATATAGAGGTAACAGATATCTGCACCGGCTGTAATCCGCAGTATCTTTTTTCCCACAGGGCGAGTCAGGGAAAACGTGGCAATTTAGGTGCGTTTCTGGGACTTTTGTCGGCAAATTAAGAAAAACTTAAATAATTTCCCATATATTCCTTTCATTTTATATGTTTCAATAAGATTAAGTAAAAGAGGAGGTGGAGCGGATGGCGAACATTCTTGTATGCGATGATGATAAGGAGATCGTGGATGCGATCGAGATCTATCTGTTACAGGAAGGCTATGAGGTTTATAAGGCATATGACGGCGAGCAGGCGATCAGAGTCCTGAAAGAGACGACGATCCATTTGCTGATCCTGGATGTCATGATGCCGAAGCTGGATGGCATCCATGCAACTTTGAAGATCCGGGAATATTCCAGTATCCCCATCATTATTCTTTCCGCTAAGTCGGAAGACAGCGATAAGATACTGGGCCTTAATATCGGTGCGGATGATTATGTGACCAAGCCTTTTAATCCGCTGGAACTGGTGGCGAGGGTGAAATCCAATCTCAGACGCTATACGATGTTAGGGAATCTGAATACGGAAAATAACGCGCTGTTCCAGGTAGGCGGCCTATGTATCGACGACGATACGAAGGAAGTCACGGTAGACGGGGAGAGCGTCAAGCTGACGCCGATTGAGTATAACATCCTGCTTTTGCTTGTAAAAAACTGCGGCAGGGTCTTCTCCATCGATCAGATCTATGAAAGTATCTGGAATGAAGAGGCGATCGGGGCCGATAATACGGTAGCCGTACATATCAGACATATCCGGGAAAAGATTGAGATAAATCCCAAAGACCCCCGGTATCTGAAAGTAGTGTGGGGCGTAGGATATAAGATCGAGAAACAATAAAGGAAACGGAAAGGGAATGAATGAGGATGGGAAATAAGAAGAAAGGTAAAGGCGGCAGGGGTATCAGAGGTTTATTGCAGATATTACAGCATGTTCTGATCGGGGCGGCGGTAGTAGCGGTTCTTGTCATCACAACAGGCTCTACAGTGGTGATACACGGATTGAACGGGACGCAGAGCTATAGTCTGCATGCGTCCGATCAGGAGAAGATATACGAGGAATCGGAACTTTTTCAGACAATCTATGGCAGGGCGGTAGCGGATATCATAAGGGTTGGCGTTATCAGGAGCCAGTTGGAGACGGATGGAAAATTTGACGGCCGTAAGATCATTGATGTGACGGCTTATAATTATCGTGACCAGGGTATACCGGAACAGTATGTGACGGCCAGATATTATCTGGAAGATCTGTTGAAATGGCAGAAATACGGCGTGGAATATTCTGTAGATTATATGACTACCGAAGAACTGAAAGATTTTCTGGCTGATAAGACCATGCTGACCGTAGTAGACCCGGACAGCAAATATTATAATACGTCGGACGCCAATTATATGAAATCGGATATCGGCAGTTATACATTTGTCGATGACGTATCTTCCAATATGCTGCCCAGTGATGAAGACGGCTGGTGGTATGAGGACGGGGAGAAAATCCAGCTTGACGTTCTGGTGAACCGCTACAAAACGGTCGAGGGTAAGAATATCGAAGAATATACGGCGGATGTGGAGTCATACAGCGGGCTCTGCGCCAGTGTGGAAAGGGCCATGCATAGCCTCGCTTATAATTATGAAGAATATCTGGACTTTCAGGAATACTATGACAGTACGAATACAAATATACGATATTGCATTGAAAAAACAGTGGGAGACCATACGGAATATTTCACCAATATGGAAGATATGATCTCCGCCCAAAAACTGGAAGAAGGCTTGCAGACTGCCGATATGGCCGACTTTTTCAATGAACTGTTTGCAGGAAAGTTCACGGGAGACAAAGGCGGAAAGTATTTATATTACAGTCCTTCTGAAATGATATATGAAAGTAATTCCGTGATCCGGGAAAGCACGATACGCGATATCGTAAATGATTATGACTATGCGTATCCGGAAAATATCAGGATCTGGATCGGGGTAGACCCCTCATATCCGGTCAATGATGCCTTTGCCCAGGGAAAAGCCGGTTTTCAGAATTATCTGCCTTATTTCTGGCAATGGGTGGCGTTAGCCGTAGTTTCCGCTATCCTGTATCTGATACTGCTTATTTATCTGACTTATACGGCCGGCAGAGACGTTGATGAAGAAGGCAACAGGTATATCAGATTGAACGGATTTGATAAAGTACCGACGGAAGGAGCGCTTATCGCAGGGCTATTCTGCGCGTTGGTGATAGCGACCGTAATAGTGGGGAGCGGTGTCATTGACGGCGTCGGTCTGGTGTGGGGTTCCGTTTTCTGGGAACTGGAAGATCTGTATACTCCATGGTTTAAGATAGCAGCAGGCGTTATCGTACTGCTCAGCGACGTTGTCTTTTGCTTCTTTTACTATAGTCTGGTCAGAAGGATCAAGGCCAGGACGCTCTGGAAGAACAGTTATTTAAAGCGTCTTGTGCAAAAATGCTCCAGACTGCTCATAGAGGTATATGATAACGGCAATATTGTTGTCAGGACATGGGTGCCTTATCTGATCTTTCTGGCGTTTAATATGCTGATGCTCATGTTCGGGCTTTATACCGGATTTCCGGCTATTGTCAGCGCCCTTATCGCGCTTGTCATAGATCTGATAGTTGGCGGGATGCTGTATCTGGATGTGAGAGAGAGACAGAATATTGTAAAGGGGATTGAGAAGATTGCGGAAGGCGACTTTTCCTATCAGATCAGTCAGGATAATCTGCATGGGGATAATCTCGTGCTGGCCAGATCTGTCAACAGTATCGGCAACGGTATCAAGAATGCAGTAGAAGTCAGCATGAAAGATGAGCGGATGAAAGCCGATCTGATAACGAATGTCTCCCATGATATCAAGACGCCGCTTACTTCCATCATCAATTACGTGGATCTTATCAAGCGGGAGCAGGTGGATAATGAGCGTGTGCGCAGTTATATCAGAGTACTGGATGAAAAATCCCAGCGTCTGAAACAACTGACAGACGATCTGGTAGAAGCGAGCAAGATATCTTCCGGCAATATCAATCTGCATTTTGAGAAGATAAATCTGGTGGAACTGATCAATCAGACGATCGGGGAATTTTCCGAAAGGTTTGAGAAAAAATGTCTGACGAGCGTGGTCAATGTCAATACGTCTAACGCCATGATCGAGGCGGACAGCAGAAGTACCTGGCGCATCATGGAGAATCTGTTTAATAACGTTTATAAATATGCGTTGGAAGGTACAAGAGTTTATATTGCCATCTGCGGACGGAGCAAAGAAGAAATTGGGAAAAAGGAGACTGGACAGAAGGAGGTCGTTGAAATATCCATTAAGAATATTTCGGCGAAGGAACTTAATTGTAGTCCGGAGGAATTGACGGAACGTTTTATCCGGGGAGATGAATCCCGGACGACGGAAGGCAGCGGGCTGGGTCTTTCCATAGCCAAGAACCTGACAGAAGCACAGAACGGTACGTTTGAAATTGTTTTAGACGGCGACCTGTTTAAAGTGATCTTGACGTTTCCGGTCATGCAGATAAGCGGGGAATAAAGGATTCAACCAGCGGTAGAGTCCCTGAAAATCAGTGATTCAACCGCTGGTTCGTGTAAAATTGTTTTGTCTTCGGATATGCTGATGTCTGAAAGGAGGAGCCCGATATGGATCAGATCAAAACAGGAAGATTTATAGCATCCTGCAGAAAGGAACAGGGCATGACTCAGGC
Source organism: Ruminococcus sp. (assembly GCA_023663085.1). GTDB lineage: Bacteria > Bacillota > Clostridia > Lachnospirales > Lachnospiraceae > UBA3282. Next base: position 23,215 of record JAMPIB010000022.1, read on the forward strand.
AGCGCTTGCCGAAAAACTTGGGATCAGCGACCGGGCGGTATCTAAATGGGAGACCGGAAAGTCCATGCCGGATTCAGGGATTATGCTGGAGCTGTGCGAACTTTTGCAGATCAATGTCAATGAACTCCTGTCGGGCGAAAGAATTATGACAGAAGCGTATGACAAGAGAGCGGAAGAAAATCTGCTCGCCATGAGAAAAGAAGTGGAAGAAAAGAACAGGCAGATGCTCCGGACAGAATACTGGATTGGAGCGCCGGCGACGATTGCCGGGCTGGCTATGTGCGTACTGGCGGCATATGTCGATATGCCGGTGTGGATCCGGACTTTTGTGATCGTATTTGCGATAACGATGATATTTGCTGTCGCATTTATAGCAGTAGGTATCGAGCAGAAGGCCGGGTATTATGAGTGTCAGAACTGTCAACACAGGCAGGTTCCCACATACTGGCAGGCCAATCTCGCCATGCATGTAGGCAGGACCAGATATATGAAATGTCCTGCATGCGGAAAATACAGCTGGCAGAAAAAAGTCCTCACAAAAGATAAGGAGGACAAATAATATGAATACGACAAAGAAGCAGTTTACGATTTATATGATATCAGCATTTGCCATTGCCTGGATCTTACAGATCATTGCAGGTATTTTTGCCAGACAGGGCAATTTGATGGTGCTTCGGATAGTGCTGGTTGTGACAATGTTTGTTCCGGCGGCTGCAACGCTGATCGCAGGTATCCCGTTAAAAGGTATGGGGTGGAGGCCGAAACTCAAGGGAAAAATAAGGTATATATTTGTCGCGCTGTGGCTTAATTCTGCGCTGATGGTAGTGGGCGCCATCCTTTTCTTCTGTGTGTTTCCGAAAGCCTTTGATGCGGATTTGGCCTATTTTACGAATATATTGATCTCACAGGGAGGAGAGCAGGTACTGGAACAGTTAGAAGCGCAGGGATTGACTGTGCAGATGTATCTGGTCGTCAGTGCCCTGCAGGCGCTTACATTTGCGCCGTTTTTGAATATGTTTGCGGCTTTGGGTGAAGAAGTGGGCTGGAGAGGCGTGATGACGCCGTACCTGAAAGAAAAACTCGGTGTGGTAAGAGGCCGCCTTTTGAGCGGGCTGATCTGGGGAGCATGGCACTGGCCGGCCATGATCTTATTCGGTTACGAGTACGGAACGGAATATATCGGTGCACCGGTACTTGGCCCGATTGTTTTCTGCCTGTGTACGACTGCAATGGGAATCTTGCTGGATGATATCTATGAGAAAGCAGACTGCATCTGGTTTCCGGCATTGATGCATGGTTCCGTGAATGCGTTTGCTACGATTTTCCCGTATCTGGTAAAGGAAGAATACAGTAAATACGCAATCCTCGGCCCTGCCTATATCGGACTGATCGCCATGATTCCGTTATGGATCGCGGCAGGGATCATTTTGATGAAGGGGCGAAAACAGACCGTTTAGTTTGAAGTGTGTAATTGTGGAACATGGAAAATATGTAAAAAAGAGACTGCCGCTTAGCGATAATCGTTAAGAGGGCGGTCTTTTTCCGCTTATATGGCGGAATCGACCGACTGTCGCCAATTGATTGAAAGCATATGATATTTTTTATATCATTAGGAAGTGGCGACAGTGTAAAACATTTCAGAGAGAATGCGAAGCATTCTCTGAATCGTCGCTGCCGAGCGACGATTTTTTATAATGGGGGCACAAGGAAAGAGAGGTGAGGATATGCAGATTGAAATTAAGGTCGATGATTCTTACGTCGAACCGAAAATCATCATTATGACGGCGGCGGTGACGGAAGAAATCCGGCATATTATGAAAAAATTATCAGAAGATGCACCGCAGATCATTTCCGGGATAAAAGATGATAAAGTCGAGGTACTCGAATTGACCGACTTGGTCAGAATATATGCAAACACCGGAAAAGTTTATGCAGTTACCACAAAAGGGGAGTATACCTTAAGACGCAGATTATATGAGCTGGAAGAACGGCTGGATGTAAAATCTTTCGTCCGTATCTCCAATTCGGAGATCATTAATCTGAAAAAGGTAGATCATTTTGATCTGAGTTTTACGGGGACAATTTGTGTAAAAATGACAAATGGGGACGTGACTTATGTATCCAGACGTTACGTTTCCAGGATCAAAAAAATATTAGGAATATAGTTAAAAAAATATGGTTAAAGAAATATGGTTAAAGAAAGGCAGGTTTTGATTATGAAAAAGAAAATTATCATGCGCGGCGTATTAGGCTTACCGATCGGCATTACAATAGGGTATCTGATCACGATCATTATTTCTCTGGTCTGGGCGGAAGGCTATTATGCGCCCTGTGTTCCCGAACTGGTCACAGTCATGGGAAGTGAGATCAAAGCGGTTGTGGTACAGGCGCTGCTCTGCGGTCTGCTGGGTGTCGGTTTCGGCATCAGCGGCATCATATGGGAGATGGAAGAGTGGAGCATTGTAAAACAGACAGGAATCTATTTTCTCATCGTTTCCGTTATCATGATGCCAATCGCGTATCTTACGTACTGGATGGAACACAGTATAGCGGGATTTTTAAGTTATTTCGGTATTTTTGCGGTTATTTTTGTGATCGTGTGGGTCATTATGTTCGTGAGCGGCAGGCGGAATGTCAGGAAATTGAATGATGGCCTGTATCGGAATAAAGAAGAGGGCGGAGGATGTTTTTAAAGGAAGTTGTGCTGGCAGAAGCGAAAAGAGACACTGGATAAACTAAGTGATACTTAGCTATCCAGCGCGTCCTCTTCCCTGTTATTATATTTTTCAAGAATATGCCGTATTTTTTCCGTAGGCGTATAGATATTGGACATGGAGGCGTCATGGTTCATGAAATTGATGATAGAAGCAATGAATTTGCTCATATCCGCTTCCTGATAATAGGGCTTGTCTTTTAATTCCGGCGGCTGATAACACAGGTTCGTAGTAATGATACGGTCGAAGTAACAGTGTTCATAAGCCTCGTCAAAAGCATCCAGACCATCTGTGAACAGGCCGAACGTACAGCAGATAAAAACACGCTTGGCGTTCATTTTTTTCAATTGTTTGGCGGTATCGATCATACTGCCGCCCGAAGAGATCATATCGTCGATGACGATAACATCCTTGCCATCGACATTATCCCCCAGAAATTCATGAGCCACGATAGGGTTCTTGCCATTTACAATTGTGGAATAATCGCGTCTTTTATAGAACATACCGGTATCCACGCCGAGTACGTTGGCGAAGTATACGGCTCTGTCGAGAGCGCCTTCATCCGGGCTGATGACGATGGTGTGATCCTTGTCGATCAGCAGGTCGCCTGCGGTATGTAAAAGCGCACGCATAAACTGATAATGCGGCGTATAGTTATCAAATCCCTTTAAGGGAACGGAGTTTTGTACACGCGGATCGTGAGCGTCAAAGGTGATGAAGTTGGCAACGCCCATATTCATCAGTTCTTCTACCGCATAGGCGCAGTCTAAAGATTCGCGTCCGTTTCTTTTATGTTGTCTTCCCTCGTATAAAAAAGGCATGATGACGTTGATACGGTGCGCCTTGCCGTTGATCGCGGAAATAATCCTCTTTAAGTCCTGATAATGATCGTCCGGCGACATATGATTCGTAAAACCGTTCATCTGATAGGTGATGCTGTGGTTGCAGACGTCCGTTAAGATAAAGATATCTTTTCCCCGGACGGAAGTATTTAAAACGGCTTTGCCCTCACCGCTCCCGAAGCGCGGACAATCCATCTTGATCAGATAGTCGTCTTCCATATAGCCGTAAAAGGCGGGGTCTTTTTTAAAACTGTTGTTCAGATTCTGGCGAAATTCCACCAGATAGCTGTTGATTCTATGGGCCAGAGGTAACGCGGCGTCCGTGGTGATGATCTTGATCGGGGCGACCGGCATTGCTGTCTTTAGTTGTTCAATATTAGGCATAATGATCTCCAATCTGTAAAAAATCCGTCTCTTATTTTATATCATTATGCTAGTGACACGTCAAGGGATTTATACTATGATTATGGTATGGCATAGACAAAGGAGACTGAAAAAACATGAAGCACGCTGCTCATATCATCAAGACTGTACAGGCCGCGTCAATTGCCGAAGAACTTGGCATTACGCCCAGAGATATCTTATTGCAGATAAACGGTATGGATATCACCGATATTTTTGATTATCAATATCTGGTACAGGACGAATATATAGAAGTTTTAATCCGTAAGCCGGATGGGGAAGAGTGGCTTTTGGAGATTGATAAAGAATATGAAGAAGATTTAGGTGTGGAATTTGAGAATGGTCTTATGGACGATTATCGTTCCTGTCATAATAAGTGTATTTTCTGTTTTATCGACCAGATGCCGAAGGGGATGCGTGATACGTTATATTTTAAGGATGACGATTCCCGATTGTCTTTTTTACAGGGAAATTATGTGACGCTGACCAATATGTCCGACGAGGATATCGAAAGGGTCATACGCTATCACTTATCGCCCATTAATATTTCCTTTCAGACGACCAATCCCGAACTGCGCTGCAAGATGTTGAATAACCGTTTTGCGGGAGAGGCGCTTGGGCAGGTGCAGAAACTTTATGACGCGGGCATCACCATGAACGGGCAGATCGTTCTGTGTAAAGGTATAAACGACGGGGAAGAGTTAGAAAGGAGTATTTCCGATCTGACGGCCTATCTGCCGCATTTAGAGAGCGTGTCGGTCGTGCCGGTCGGCCTGTCTAAACATCGGGACGGCCTTTTTCCGCTGGAACCGTTTGCAAAAGAAGACGCCATCGAGGTACTTGCGTGTATCCATAAATGGCAGCAAAAAATCTTCCCGCGCTATGGCACGCATTTTGTACATGCTTCTGACGAGTGGTATATTCTGGCAAAGCAGGAACTGCCGGAGGCGGAGCGTTATGATGGATATTTACAGCTGGAAAACGGCGTAGGGATGCTGCGTCTTTTGCTGGATGAATTTGAGGACGCCATGCGCAGACTGCCGGCGGATGCGGGCGGCAGTCTGGAAAACAGCGAAGAGGCAGCGCAGTCCGGAAGTGCAGAGGAACTCTCGATTGTGACAGGGAAACTGGCGTATCCGTATCTGGAGCGGATGGCCGGGCGCCTGATGGAGCGTTTTCCTCATCTTATGATACATGTTTACGCCATTACCAACGACTTTTTCGGCGAGCGCATCACGGTCTCCGGCCTTTTGACAGGACAGGATATCATCAGGCAGCTGCAGGGCAGAGAATTAGGAGAACGCATCCTTTTACCGCAGAATGTATTGCGCAGCGGAGAAGATTATTTTCTGGATGATATTACAATTTCTGAATTGGAAAAGACTTTACAAGTGAAGGCAGATATTGTAAAATCAAGCGGATATGATCTGGTTGATACAATATTAAAAAGGAAACGTGAAACGGAAGTTTAAAAAGAGCGCAGGCTTGCAGGCCAGACAGGAATAGGAGGATTGCAAGTGGGAAAGAAAAGATCCATGCCGATCGTGGCGGTGGTAGGCAGACCGAATGTAGGGAAATCGACGCTGTTCAACGCCTTGGCGGGAGAGAAGATATCTATTGTCAAAGATACGCCGGGAATTACCAGAGACAGAATTTATGCGGATGTTTCCTGGCTGAATATGAATTTTACATTGATTGATACGGGCGGTATCGAGCCGGAGAGCAAGGATGTTATTTTGAGGCAGATGCGTGAGCAGGCGCAGATCGCCATTGATACCGCGGACGTCATTATTTTTATGACGGATGTCAAACAGGGCCTTGTGGATACGGATTTCAAGGTGGCGGATATGCTGCGACGTTCCGGAAAGCCTGTTGTACTGGCGGTCAATAAAGTGGATGATTTTCATAAATATATGGCGGATGTGTATGAGTTTTATAATCTGGGGATCGGTGAACCGTTCGCCATTTCTTCGGTCAATAAACTCGGTTTCGGCGAACTGCTCGACGAAGTGGCTTCATATTTTGATAAAAAGACGGCTGTGGAGGAAGAGGATGATCGCATCAAGATCGCGGTAGTCGGTAAACCGAATGTCGGCAAATCTTCTATCATTAATAAACTGATCGGGGAAAATCGGGTAATTGTCTCCGACATTGCCGGAACGACGCGCGACGCCGTAGATACGGAAGTTACTTATCACGGAAAAGAATATGTCTTTATCGACACGGCAGGACTGCGGCGTAAGAATAAAATTAAGGAAGAACTGGAGCGTTATATGATAATCCGCACCGTCACGGCGGTAGAGCGGGCCGATATCGTGGTACTGGTGATCGACGCGGTGGAGGGCGTGACCGAGCAGGACGCCAAAATAGCTGGGATTGCCCACGACAGAGGAAAGGCGACCATTATTGCCGTTAATAAATGGGATGCCATAGAAAAAAATGACAAGAGTGTCAATCAGTTCACACAGAAAGTCAGACAGATCTTATCGTTTATGACATATGCGGAGGTTACTTTTATCTCGGCGCTGACCGGACAGCGGCTTTTTAAATTGTACGAACTGATCGACGCGGTATATGAGAACCATGCGATGCGTGTGGCGACGGGCGTTTTAAACGAGATCATGGCGGAAGCGGTGGCCATGCAGCAGCCGCCTTCCGATAAAGGAAAGAGACTGCGTCTGTATTATATTACGCAGGTGGCTGTGAAACCGCCGACATTCGTCATTTTTGTCAACGATAAGGAACTGATGCATTTTTCCTATACAAGGTATATAGAGAATCAGATTCGGGAAACCTTCGGCTTCAAGGGGACGCCGCTTAAATTTTTTATCAGGGAAAGAAAGGAAAGGAAGTAAAGTGGAACGGCTTATTTGTTTAGCGATCGGTTATGTTTTCGGTCTTTTTCAGACCGCTTATATTTATGGAAAACTTCACGGGATTGATATCCGCAATTACGGCAGCGGAAATGCGGGCACCACGAATACGCTGCGGGTGCTCGGTACGAAAGCGGGCCTTATCGTCTTATTCGGGGATATCGCCAAATGTATTTTAGCCATTGTCATCACAGGTCTTTTATTTGGGAAAAATCATGCGGATATCATTTATCTGCTAAAGATCTATGCGGCGGCAGGCGCCATACTCGGACACAATTTTCCCTTTTATCTGCATTTTAAGGGAGGAAAGGGAATCGCGGCCACGGCGGGACTGATCCTTTCGTTTCATCCGTATTTTATCCCCATGGGCGTGATACTGTTCTTCGGGGCATTTTTTACCACGCATTATGTATCGCTCGGTTCGCTGCTCGTCTATGCGGGATTTATGATCGAGATGGTGATACTCGGACAAAAAGGGATATTCGGCCTCATGGATCAGGCGCATCTGAATGAGATGTATGTGGTCGCCGCGCTGTTGACCATTATGGCCTACTATAAGCACAGGGAGAATATTGGCCGCCTGATAAGGGGAGAAGAGCGCAAGACTTATCTGACACATAAAAATAAAGAGGAACATACGGAAGGGGAAACAAAATGAACGATACGATTGATATTTTATGTATGTTGTGCGGGGCCTATCTGCTCTATACGGGATTGGTCATGAAGGTACAGGGGAAGATCGTCGGATATGTTGTCCTGCGGAAAAACACGGATGAAAATTCTATCCGTGATAAAGAAGGCTTTGTCAGGTATCTGTATCTGAAACTGATATTGATCGGAGTGATCATTATGATAACGGCAATCATCAGTCTGTTTGACAGTTATATGGGACTGCCGAAGATCACCTCCGCGCTCACCGGCATTGTATTCCTGGCGGCGATCATCGCCTACGCCGTTTTCGTCAATAAGGCGCTGAAGAAGTATTGTAACTAAGTAAGGAAAGCAGGGGAACAGAGAAAAAAGTTTCTGCCTCAAGGCACGCTCTCGCTCCGTGAAAAATCGCAACAGTGCTAAGCTCGTGAAGAACCTTGCTAACCACTGGCGTTTTTCAAGGGCCTTTCAGCAGAATCTTTTTTTCTCTGTTCCCCTGTTTTGCGGTGTATTTCTAACGTTCCTCCATCGGAACATAAGTACGGTCTTGACAGATCGGCTTATAGGCCGGACGGATGATCTTACCGTTGTTGGCAAGTTCTTCCATTCTGTGTGCGCTCCATCCGGCGATCCTGGCGATGGCAAAGATCGGCGTATAGAGTTCTTTCGGCAGATTCAGCATACTGTAAACGAAACCGGAGTAAAAGTCTACGTTGATGCTGACGCCCTTATAAATCTGACGCTCTTTGGAAATGACTTCGGGAGCCAGACGTTCTACGAGAGAGTAGAGCGCAAACTCTTCCTGTAATCCTTTTTCTTCCGACAATTTTTCCACGAAAGATTTAAAGATGACAGCCCTCGGATCGGATTTGGAATATACGGCATGGCCGACACCGTAGATCAGTCCGGCGTGGTCGAAGGCGTCTTTATGCAGCAGTTTGGCCAGATAGTCGGCAACCATGCCTTCATTCGTCCAGTCGGAGACCTGCTGTTTCATATCGTCAAACATCTGTACGACTTTGATGTTGGCGCCGCCGTGCCTCGGCCCTTTCAGGGAACCGATCGCCGCCGCGATAACGGAATAGGTATCCGTCAGAGAGGAAGTGACAACATGGGTCGTAAAGGTAGAGTTGTTACCGCCGCCGTGCTCCATATGCAGGACAAGGGCAATATCCAGGATCTTGGCTTCTAACGGCGTATAGGCGCTGTCGGGGCGTAAGATATGTAAGATATTTTCCGCAGTGGACAGTTCCTGTTTCGGCTGGTGGATGAACAGACTCTTGCCATCATGATAGTGGCTGTATGCCTGATAACCATAGATAGAAAGCAGAGGGAACAGACTGATGAGCTGTAAACACTGTCTGAGGACGTTGGGCAGAGAAGTATCATCCGCCCTGTCATCATAGGAATACAGGGTCAGCACGCTCCTTGCCAGAGTGTTCATCATATCGTTACTGGGCGCTTTCATAATAATATCGCGCACGAAGCTGGTAGGAAGGGAACGATAACCGGCTAAAAGCGATTTAAACATTTCCAGTTCCTTTGCATCCGGCAGTTTATCAAAAAGTAACAGGTAAGTAATTTCTTCATAGCCGAAGTTAGAGTCTTTGTCAAAACCATTAACGAGGTCCTTTACATCATATCCCCTGTAAAAAAGTCGTCCGTGGGTAGGTACCTGAACGCCGTCTACTATTTTATTCGCGCGCACATCGGAGATGTTCGTCAGTCCTGCCAGCACACCTTTGCCGTTTAAGTCGCGCAGTCCGCGCTTTACATCATATTTGGTGAACAATTCCGTATCAATAACGCCTGCCTGTTTACTCATATTAGCAAGACGAAAAATTTCTGGTGTAATTTCCGAATAGCTGTTATGATCCATCATATACATGATATCGGCCTCCTTTCAAGTAGTTTACGAGTTACGATTACAGAAGCAACTGCGTAAATCATTGCAATTAAGAGTTGCATAGTAATTCTTATAACGCAGACTGCCAAGTCTGCGTTTATTATAGCATGAAAATCGTCTCAAAAGATAAAAATGAATAAAAATTTTAGAAAGTTTTAACATATTGGACAATTCTATTGTATATTGCGAATGCGGGAAAAAGGTATTAAAATAAGAAACAGAGAGTAAGAAACAGAGTGTGAAAAATAAATTTTTCACAGGCTGAGAGAAAGGCATGGTTAATAAAATGAACAGACAGGAAATCTTAAAACATGTGGATCATACACAGTTAAAGGCTTTTGCGACGTGGGAGGATATCGTGACTTTATGCGATGACGCTATTTTATACCAGACAGCGTCTGTCTGCGTGCCGCCTTCCTATGTAAAAAGGATACACGATACTTACGGCAGCGAACTGAAGATCTGTACAGTGATCGGTTTTCCGCTGGGCTATCATGTGACGAAGGTCAAAGTGCAGGAAACGTTACAGGCGATAGAAGACGGTGCCGATGAGATCGACATGGTCATCAATATCAATGATGTAAAAAACGGACTTTATGATAAAGTGGAGGAAGAGATACGGCAGGTAAAAGAGGCGTGCGGCTTTCACGTCCTCAAAGTCATTATCGAGACTTGTTATCTGAATGAAGAAGAAAAAATTGCCATGTGCCGCGCGGTCACAAAGGCAGGAGCGGATTATATCAAGACTTCTACAGGATTCGGTACGGCCGGGGCCAGCCTGGAAGATATCAGACTTTTTAAAGAACACATCGGGCCGGAGGTGAAGATCAAAGCGGCCGGCGGTATTTCCACATGGGAGGAAATGGAGGCGTATCTGGCGGAAGGCTGTGAGAGGATCGGCACTTCGAGGGCAGTCGGATTGTTGAAAGAACAGGAATAAAGCGCAGGAATAGAAATTAGGAATAGAAATTAGGAATAGCGATCAGACATGGAAACAGAGACAGGAAAAGGAGCATGAAAGTCATGGAGATAAAAGACAGGATCAGGGCGCTGCAGGAGCGGATGAAAGAAGAACAGATCGACTATTATCTGATTCCCACCGCCGATTATCACAATTCAGAGTATGTGAACGATTATTTTAAGGTCAGAGAATATTTTTCCGGGTTTACGGGTTCTAACGGTACGTTGGTGGTAAGCCGGGACGAGGCAGGCTTATGGACGGATGGCCGCTATTTTATCCAGGCGGAAAAAGAACTGGCCGGGACGGGCATCACGCTTTTCCGTATGCAGGAAGAGGGTGTGCCGACGATCAAAGAATATCTGACCGGGAAGATGCAGGATAAGGAAACGCTCGGTTTCGACGGCAGAGTTGTGACCGCTTCTTATGGAAAGGAACTGGAAAAGGCATTAAACGGTAAAAATATTTCTTTCCGCTATGAAAAAGATCTGGCGGGGAGTCTCTGGAGGGAACGCCCGGCGCTGCCCTGTGAATCGGTCATTATTTTACCGGAGGAGATCTGCGGGGAGAGTGCGGCGCAGAAACTTGCCAGAATAAGAGCGAAGATGCAGGAAAAAAACGCGGACGCACACTTGCTTGGCAAACTGGATGATCTGATGTGGCTGCTAAATGTCAGAGGCGGCGACGTAGAATGCAACCCCGTGGCTTTATCTTACGGTTATGTGACGATGACGGACTGCTTTTTTTTCCTGCAAAAAGAAGCGGTGAGCGAGGAACTGAAAACCTATGCGGATACATGGAACATTACGCTCAAAGACTACGGTGAAATAGAAGCGTTCTTAAAAAATGCGCCGGAGAGTAAAGTCCTGTTAGACAATAAGAATATCAATTATACGCTGTACAGGATATTGCAGGAAAAAGTGGAGATCATAGCGGATATGAATCCGAGCGAGTTGTTAAAAGCCGTCAAGAACCCGACGGAATTAGCCTGCATGGAGAAAGTATATTTAAAAGACAGCGCCGCTTTGTGTAAATTTATCTATTGGTTAAAGACCAATGTCGGCAGGATACCGCTCAACGAATATTCGGCGGCCATGTATCTGGACGGATTAAGACGAAAGCTGGACGGTTTTCTCGACCTGTCTTTCCCGACGATCTGCGGTTATAAGGAAAATGCGGCGATGATGCACTATGAGGCGACGGAAAATGACCATAAGGAACTGTCGGCGGAAGGAATGCTGCTTGTTGACTCCGGCGGTCAATATATGGGCGGCACGACGGATGTGACCCGAACTATCGTGCTTGGCCCCATCAGTGAAGCGATTAAGAAACATTTTACGGCGGTGGCCGTGGGGATGCTGCGGCTGACGAACGCTTCTTTCCTGTATGGATGCAGCGGCAGGAATCTGGATATCCTGGCAAGGGAGGCGCTGTGGAGTCAGGGGATTGATTATAAATGCGGCACGGGTCACGGCGTCGGTTATATCTTAAATGTCCACGAAGGGCCGCAGAGTATCCGCTGGCGTTACAGCGAGGGGATGAGAGAGGCTGTGATCGAGGCGGGCATGGTGATCTCCAACGAGCCGGGCGTCTATATCGAGGGCAGCCACGGCATCCGCACGGAAAATATCATCGTGGCCAGAAACGGGGAAAAGAACGGAGATGGGCAGTTCATGTATTTTGACACGCTGACTTATGTGCCTGTCGATCTGGAGGCCATTGATATTTCTTACATGCAGCCTGTGGACATTGAGCGCCTGAACGTTTATCATGAAAAGGTATATGAAAAAATAAGTCCTTATCTGGAAGAGGACGAACGCGCATGGCTGCGGGAGGCAACAAGGCCCATCGGCAGATGAACGGATAAAAAAAGCGATAGAGGGATCTATGAAATTTTATAAAAATCTATATATCGGCGAAACGATTAAAAAGCCGGATAAAGTAAAGAGAAAATTGAAACGTCATGCCAGAGCGTTGAAAGTATTCGTCATCACACTGGCAGCAGGAGACGGGCAGCTTGAGATATACCACAATATGATACTTGGGCAGCCTTATTATAGAAAAAAGGAAAACGCGCCCTATGTCATCGGTATCGCGGGCAGTTATGACGAAGCGGTGGCCCTGGTCTGCCGTATTACCGAAGAAGCGCTTGCGCAAAACGGCAGCGCCGATCTGAAAAAATATCTGTTTCCGGAAACCGGAGCGGCAGAAAGGTAAAAAACAATGATACATATATTGTTGTTGATCTTAAAAATCATAGGAATCATACTCGGTGTGCTGTTTGGGATCGTGCTTCTGGGTATCATACTGGTGCTTTTCGTGCCCGTGCGCTATACTATAAACGCCTCCCGGACGGAAGGCGAGGGCAATCCGCCCGCACAGGTAACGGCGAAGATCAGCTGGCTGCTCCATATCATCAATATCAAAGCCGCTTATCCTGCCGAAGTGTGGCTGCGGGCGCGGGTACTGTTCATCACTGTATTCCGACTGCCGAAAAAAGAAAAGGCACGGCCGGAGCAGGAAAACGCCGGAGCGGAGAAAGAAAAAGCGCCGCCGGAGTTGGAAAACGCCGGAGCGGAGAAAGAAAAAGCGCCGCCGGAGCAGGAAAACGCCGGAGCGGAGGAAAGAAAAGCGGAGAATGTAGGAACGGCTGCTGGCGAGGAGAACGCGTCAGCTGTGATGGCAGAGACAGGGACGGCAGCAGACGCGGCGGAACAGCCCGCAGAGTCCGAACTTCCCGCACCGTCAGTGGAAAAAAAGAAAAAACGCAGGTCCCCGAAATTTTCCCTGAAAGGACTGTGGAAAAAAATATCTGCGTTCTTTCAAAATATCTGGTACACAATAAGAAAAATATGTGATAGAATAAAATCTATATGGGAGAATATAGAATATTATCTTGATATTTTGCGCAGCGATACGTTCAAAAGTTCTTACGAACTGTGTAAAGACGAACTGCATACGGTCTTTTCCTATATCAGGCCGCGGAAGATACAGGCGGATCTGGCGATCGGACTGGACGACCCGGCTTCGACGGCGAAAATTCTTTCTTATTATGGAATACTATATCCGCTTATCGGAAACCATGTTACTATTGTTCCCGATTTTGATAAGAAACGAATCGAGGGCACTGTTTTTATCAAAGGAAAGATCAGGATGTTTACTTTTATAAAAGCGGCGGTCCGTATTTACTTTAATAAAGATATCAAGCGGCTGATCAGATTATTTATGAAGGAGGATGTATAAATGGCGGACAATAATTTTACTGGTGTGATCGAATCTTTGATGAAAGGAATGAATGCTGTTTTATCGACAAAGACGGTAGTAGGAGACGCAACGCAGATCGGGGATACCATTATCCTTCCTCTGGTAGACGTGACTTTCGGCGTTGGCGCCGGAGCCAGTTCGGCGGAGAAGAAAAACGGCGGCGCAGGCGGATTTTCGGCCAAGATGAGTCCGAGCGCGGTGCTGGTGATCAAAAATGGTTCGACCAGACTGGTCAATATCAAGAACCAGGATACCATTACCAAGGTGATCGACATGATCCCCGATATCGTGGATAAGTTTACGGCGCCCAAGGAAGATATGATAGCGGACGACGCGGCGGTGGATATTGCTTTTCCGGACGAGAATAAGCAGGCGGATCAGAACGCGTAAACAAATGGATGATAATTGCATATGATGGAGAGAGAGCATAAGCGGGTTCTAAGAAAGGCAGTTTTTTATGAAAAAAATGATCGGCCTTGTGGCACTCTGTGTCGGAGCGGGGATGCTGTTTATGCTTTTTATGACGAACCGTTTTATCGGTTTGATACTGATCATTTTATTATTATTGATCGGTTATAATTTTTTCTGTTGTGATTAGAAGAATGCTCTGCATTCTTCCGTTGTTGAAAATAGGATTAAGTTAAGTAGTGGTAGGAGATTATGGAAAATTTTGAAGAAATACTGATGCAGGGTTCCGACGAGGAACTGAATAAACTGAAATCTTGGCTGTTTCGTGAAAATATACGTATCATGACGGCGCAAAAAGAACTGGATGAGCAGACGGAGCAGTTTGAGGAACAGAAAGCGCAGTTCGGACAGGAGAAAGAACAGTTCCAGGAGGAGATGAAATCCTGGAATCGTAAGATATCTGTGGAGAGAGAGCGTCTGAAGGACGATAACGCTTTTTTTGAGAAAAAAATGGATATCTTAAAAGATGGCTTCACCCAGCTTGATATGGATCGCAGACGTCTGGATAAGGAATGGGCGAAGTTTGAGGCGCGCAAGGAGGTCATGCAGGAGCCTTCTTACGGGTTAAGCCGCGATGTGTCCGCTTTTTTCAGCGGGGTCAAGAATCCGTTAGCCTTAAAAAAGCGCTATAAGGATCTGATCAAGATCTTTCATCCGGACAATGTGGCGGGAGATAAAGAGATCATCCAGATGATAAATAAGGAATATGAGATTCTCAAACGGGATTATGATACCGGGAAATGGGCATAAAGAAAAGACCAGTCACCGCATATGGTAATTGGTCTTTTGTTTTTCGTCTGTCTGCATCCGGTCTGTTTGCAGATACTTCCAGCAAAAGGGTTAGACTATGCTCTTTCTACTTTGCCGGATTTCAAACACTGTGTGCAGACATGCAGTCTCTTGGATGCTCCATTTACTTTACATTTTACATTCTTAACATTAGAATGCCAAATCCTGTTTGATCTTCTATGAGAATGGCTGACGTTGTTACCAAAATGAGCGCCCTTACCACAAATATCACATTTAGCCATCTTCGCACCTCCTGACAATAGATCGATTCTTTTTCTGTACTTACACAACATTTGTATAATAGCAGAAATGGAAAAAGATTGCAAGTATAAATTTCATATAAATTATCAATAAATTATTTTTCTGAATATTGACTTTTCACAGTGGTTTTGAGATAATATTAAAGATATGTTGGAACAAGTAGGAAGTTTTTCAGGAAGGCTTTCTATTGTCATAAATTATAACTTTCAAGGAGGATATGTCATGTCAACAAAAGCGAATTACAAGATTGACGAAATCGGTAAGGGCAAAGTCGGTTTTTCCAAGACACGTTCTATTATCGAAGCTGCTTTCTACGGTAACAACGTAGTGAAAGTAAACACATTGAAAGAGGCTTATAACTTAGCGAAAAATTCACCGGGAACGATCGTTACCGATATGCCGATCAAAGATGGCGAGACATTTGGTCTGGATGCAGATGCCAAAGTGCTGTTGTTCAACGATGGCGCCGTAACAGGCCGTTACGCTGCTGCTCGTCGTATCAAGGGCGAACCGGGCGTTGATGAGACCAAACTGGACAAAGTAGTTATGGATGCTATTTATGAGACACGCTGGAAAACAATGTATCATGCAGAGTGTTTCGTAGGTCTTGATCCCGAATTCATGGCAAAAGCGCATCTTTTGATCCCGGAAGGTGAAGAGAACCTTCTGTACAACTGGATGATCAACTTCCAGTATATGTCTGACGAATATGTAAAGATGTATAAGAAATCACAGCCGATCGGAGACGGCAAGGAGCCGGATATCTATATCTTCTCCGATCCTCAGTGGGCACCTCACGAGGCTCCCGATGTAGATTACAGTTGCTTAAGCGATCCGCTTACACTCTGCTATTTCGATACCAATGAGAACTGTGCGGCGATCCTTGGTATGAAATACTTCGGCGAGCATAAGAAAGGCACGCTGACAATGGCATGGGCGTTAGCCAACAGAAACGGTTACGCATCCTGCCACGGCGGACAGAAAGAGTATACTTTAGCTGACGGTTCCAAGTTCGTTGCATCCGTATACGGTCTGTCAGGCTCCGGTAAATCTACGCTGACACATGCAAAACACGGCGGGAAATATGAGATCAAAGTTCTTCATGACGATGCTTTCATCATCAACTCCGACACCTGTGCATCTATCGCGTTAGAGCCTACTTATTTCGATAAAACAGCAGATTATCCGACAGGATGTCCCGATAACGAATATCTGTTATCTGCTCAGAACTGCTCCTGTACAATGGACAGCGAAGGCAAGATCCAGCTGGTAACGGAGGATATCAGAAACGGTAACGGCCGTGCGATCAAATCCAAACTGTGGTCACCTAATCGTGTGGACAAGATTGACGCTCCGGTTAATGCAATCTTCTGGATCATGAAAGATCCTACAATCCCGCCGGTAGTAAAACTGAAAGGTGCCGCTTTAGCATCCGTTATGGGCGCTACACTGGCAACCAAGACATCTACGGCAGAACGTGTTGCGGCAGGTACAGACCTGAATGCAATCCGTATCGTTCCTTACGCTAATCCGTTCAGAACTTATCCGTTAGTAAACGACTACGAGAAGTTCAAGAAACTGGTTGAAGAGAAGAACGTAGCATGCTATATCGTAAATACAGGCGATTTCATGGGCGAAAAGGTTAAACCGGCTGATACACTTGGCATTCTGGAGACGATCGTAGAAGGCAAGGCAAACTTTGAACAGTGGGGACCTTTTGACGATATCGAGATCATGAACACATGGGATGGCCAGACAGAAGGCTTCAAGAACTTCAAGGCTGACCTTGGCGATTCCGATTACAAGGCACAGTTAAAGGCTGCTATGGAAACCCGTGTGAATGCTGTAAAAGACTTCGCATCCAAGAAAGAAGGATATGATAAACTTCCCGATGAAGCACTGGCAGCACTTGAGAAACTGGTCAATGTATTGAGTTAGTCCAGAGTCATATGCGGATAGGTGGTGTTCCTCCATGGGAGTTACATCCATTTAATTAATTGAAAGCGGCAGGGAGTTCTCCTTGCCGCTTTTGTAATGGACAGGATTATTGTTTGTCTTGTGAATATTGGGCCAGGACGCTGTCAGCGTTGGCAGCAGATGTCGCAGGCTGAGAGAAAGGTATGGTTTTTATGGCGGCTTTTTTTCCGGATTTACTGGAGGAATTTTTGACACCTTCTTTTCTGGATAAGGTGCGTGACAAATTTCATTATGGAGAGACGCAGGAAAAAGAGTTTCGGGAAGTAGCACGAAAGATGTATCCCCTGATGCAAAAAGAAGCCTTCTGGGAAAGCGCAGAGTCAACGAATGTCTCCTGTACAGACTCCTATGCGGATGTCGTTATATCACTGGGGGCGGGTCTGGATTCTTTGCAGGAACAGTACAGCCGGCAGGGAATGTTATCGAAAAGCTATATGCTGGAAGTTCTGGCCGGAGAATTACTGATGCAGGCTTATGGCACATACAACCGCTATATCGGGCAGAATACGGATTGGCATGTGGCCCGATACCATTTTCCCGGCAGCGAGGATTCTTATCCGCTTCAGATGCTGCCGCATCTGCTGGAAAAGACAAACGGCCGTGTCACCTGCAACGAGGCTTTCTGTATGATTCCCAAAAAGAGCGTCGCTTTTGTGGCGGAATTGACGCAGGATAAAAATGTCCGTTGTGAAGGGATCTGCATCGGTTGCGGAAACGTACATTGCAGTAACCGGACGGCCGATGATTTTTCTACGAAGAAGCAGCTGGCGAAGATGACCGATCTGCCGTTGACATATGGATACAGCCGGATCTTTGGGAAACTGTAGGGAAGAAAGTATTCTTTTTGAGGATGCATATTCCAAAGATGAGGGGAACAAATTCCCCATTGCATCAAGAATGCTAATAGGGGGATTTTGAAAAAATGGTTGACGGAAATGCTGGTAAATGCTAAGATATTTTATAGGAAAAGGTGCTACCGTAAAGCAACGGTTCGCCTCCGTTAAGTGTAAATCAAAAAAGCAACCTAACTTTGGTCGGAGCGGTTGCTTTTTTGATGTCTTTCATTTTTTTTGGCCTGCCGGATACTGATCACCGTTACGATGATGCTGATAATCGTCACTACAATACCAGCAAACTCCAAAATTATTCCGAACATCAATAGTGCCTGCCTTTCCCTTTATTTTCCATATGTATCCCCTCCTTCGGTACTGGAAGCTCTCAAAATGTACTCATTCTGGCAAAAGGCGAACCGCTACCCGTTTTGGTAACACCCATCTATATTGTATCATAGTAACAAAGTTTTACAAGATGTGGAAACAAATAATCTGCCATAAAGACTTACCCGACTTACCTACTTCCTTTCTTTTTCCTTGATTTGTAGACATTAAACTGGTTCTTACACCTCTGACGGCAAAATTCCTTTTTATAGTGCAATCTGGTAAGCTGGGGAGATGCCATCGAAAGCAGAAATGCCTCGCCGGTACAGATCGTGGGTATCTTTATCAATCAAATCATAATGAATAAAATATATATCCCATTTGAAATGAGGATTAGTAATTAGACCCTGACAAAAAAGGAATTGTCTGAATGTACAGGTATTTTTAAGAACAGCAGATGTAAGGAGATGCGGTAGGAGATTGAGGAACAATGTCTAGATTTTCCATATGAAAAGGAGGGTGCCCTATATCGTGAAGAAATACGGATTTGATTCTGTACAGGCATTCTACAAGGTATTTAATACTGTCAGAAGAGAATATCTCAATTATAAAGCGACTTGTGCGATATATGAAAAAACTTATGGTGGCAGGGTAGCGGATATCACGAGCATTAGGGAAAGGCTACAGCAGAAAGGACAGGAAGTGAAAGAAAGAGAGGCGTGCAGCTAGCAATTGCTATCTATTTTTAGAAGTTGTTAATGTAAAAAACACAAGATGCAACAGACATTCTGTTATTGTTTCTTATCGTATCTTGTATCTAGTTAAAAAATGGAGGTTGAAAAGGTTATGGCAAATGAAACAATTATTCTCGGATATATGAGAGTCTCTTCTCGAGATCAGAATGAGGATAGACAAAGGATTGCATTGAATGAAATGGGAGTGCCGGAAAGCAATATTTATGTTGATAAGAAATCTGGCAAGGACTTTGAAAGAAAACAGTATAAACGAATGTTAAGAAGACTTAAGCCGGGTATGGTTCTTTATATCAAATCTATTGACAGACTTGGTAGGAATTATCAGGAACTCATGGAGCAGTGGCGAGTTATCACGAAGGAAAAAGGTGCAGACATTGTTGTGATTGACATGCCGATTCTGGATACGAGGAGAGAAAAAAATCTGCTCGGTACATTTATTTCGGATTTGGTATTAACATTATTAAGCTATGTCAGTGAAAATGAAAGAATGTGCATCAAACAACGACAGGCTGAAGGGATTGCGGCGGCAAAGGCAAAAGGCGTGAAGTTCGGAAGACCTGAAAAACCCCTCCCAGATAATTTCAATGAGCATTGTCAGATGTGCAAGGAAGGAAAAATATCTGTGTTAAAAGCTTCAAAAGAATGTGGAATGCCAGAAAGCACGTTTAGACAGAAGATGAAGAAAACACTGGAAACAAACGAATGGTAAGCGAAGAAATTAGATTGGCAAAGTATACTTTTATGCGGCATGATTTAGCTACATTTCATACAATAATAATATATACAAAAAACAATGTAAAATCAAGAGTTTTTGTATGGATTCATGAAACTTTTTGCAATAATGCAGTACTCGCATAAAAGTATACTTTTTGACAGTAAAATCATAAACTCGGTATTGGATTTGAGCAACGGGTACATCAGATAGAGTATTGGCTTCAAGAAAGGATATTCCTGTTAATAATTGACGTATTAATTTGTATACATGTATTTGTGTTGATAGGCATTTATGTAAAAGTCTGACATATTTTTTCAAAATTGGGAGGAAAGAAAAAATAGCGGTATGGACAGAAATCGGAAAGTAGAGTGTTAGAGAGTTTCTGAAGCCGTTTGTTATAGTAGATGGAGGATAAACCGAGGTAATGATATATGTTTGTATAACACATGGACTTGGAAATCAATTTTTTCAATTTGCGATGGGATATTCACTTTCAAAGAGAGAAGGTCAATCTCTCGTATTGGATACTTCTTGGTTCAAGTATAATTTGGACAGAAATTTTATGTTGAATGGAACATATGCTACAGATATTTGTATGGTTGATGAGGATACAAGTTTATTTAATACGAAAGACAAGCAGGCGTTTTATTCTACAGACAACCAGAGAAATGGGAATGGATTTATAACGGATATGAGTAATAATATATCGAAAGATGAGTTTCATGGGCATTATGACAATTATTATTTAAGGGGATATTTTCAGTCACCTGTATTTTTTGATAATTATCGTACAGAATTGCTTTCTTTGTTTAAGGTAAAACATATTAAGCATCCTAAATTTAGCGCTTATATGAGAAGTATTAATGAAAAAAATAGTGTGGCAGTGCATATTAGGAGAGGAGATTATGTTGCAGAATCAGTTTTACATCCATTTGGGAATCACTATTTACTTGGTATGGAATATTACAGAGTGGCATTAGATTATATGAGTCATATGATTGAGAATCCATATTATTTTGTGTTTACAGACAGTAAGGAGTGGGTTGAAAGAAGTATTGAGTTACCGTGTAATAGTGAAGTGGTTGCTATATCTGATGAGAATGCGGATTTATTGGAGTTTGAGTTGATGAAAAATTGTAAAAATGCTATCACAGCCAATAGCACTTTTAGTTGGTGGGCTGCTTGGCTTAATGATAATAAAAAAAAGATAATAATTACTCCTCAAAAAAGATATGGTCCTGAGAATATGATTCCTTTAGAATGGGTGAAACTTTAAATGATTATATTTTTGTGTTTTGCTAAGTAGATAATTTCTTGTTTTTATAGCAAATTTTGATGGTGTGCAGTATCAGTAGTGACAAAATTTTGAAAGGCTGGAAATTAAAATGATAGTTTATTCATGGTTCAAAAATGCTTTGGCTGGCTTAGAAAGCGAGTTAAATACGCTTGTTATGGATTTTGGTGTGGATGAAGAAAATGGGTTAATTAAGATAGGGGGAGAAACGATAAAAGGCGGAATTGGAAAAACTGTATGGTATATTCCAGTATACAATAAGAAGATAAGTTCCGTTACAGGATTGCAGATGGGTAAAGGATTAAAAATTGTAAAACTTCCTGTATACAATGATTTTAGGGATGAATATTTCAGATTGATAGAAGAAATGAATATCCAAAAGATCATGTTTGTGAATGGATTAGCTAAGGATATTTATGATATTGTGCTTGTTAAAAATCTAGCAGAGAATCAAACACAGTGGCTTGGTGAGGAATATTTTCATCCACAAGGTAGCGTATATCTAGCTACAGTTGTAGACAACGTAGTAAATGATGGATGGGACGACTTTTATGCAACGATAGACAGTGATGGTAATATTTTTGGAGAACAAATTGCAGATTATATAAATAAGTGCCATAAACTTAAGATTGAGCCATATGATTTTACACATAATAATTTTTTTAATGTGCATGGCAATATATTTGTAATTGATTTTCATAAGTGGAAAAGAACCTGCTTAATAAAAGAACCTATGTATCCTGAATATATTGAAATTGAGATTAACGTTAATATAGGAGATCAACAATCAATTATTCCAGATGAATTGTTTTATAATATTCTCTTAGAAGCATCACAGTTAGGTATTAAGTACATTGTTCCTATTATGCATGGTGATACATTAAGAATTGAGAATTATTCCAAAAGTTTAAAAATTATTAAAAAAGTCGCTCCGAAAATTAAGATTGTGGAAAGAATACAAGATATATATATTAGTCAAGAAAATATTTTTGATTTATCTCGATGTTATGATTATGAACTATGTGATATTGCAGTACGAGGTATGACAGTATTATCAGATGGAAAGTGTTACCCTTGTAGAGCATATTTAGATGAAGATAATAATATGGGAAATATTAAAGATGGTGGTATTTTAGCAGTTTGGAATTCTAATGAATATAAATGGTTTAGATATTTGCACAAAAAAAGCAAATTACTTAATAAGAGTTGTAGGAGATGTCGGAATTGTATTCCAGTGAGGGAGTATCTATGATATATATATGTTACATTTTAGTGGCACTTTCCATAATTAAAATGATAGGTTATGTGAGAAACTTTTATGTTGTTGGAGTTTTTTTACGCAAAGCAAAAAAGAAAAAATATACAATGCCAAACAATAGGAAAATCTTATTATTAATTCCGGTTTTAAGAGAGCAAAATGTTATCTCTCAGACATTGAATCATTTTATGAATATGAATACAGGTGGATTAGAACTATTTATTGTTGTTGCAGGAACAGTTCGAGAGAGTAGAACTAAGGGGATAAGTACAAAAGAGGTCGTAAATACATGGATTAAAGAAAGAAAATTTCCCGAGAATATCAAAGTTATCTATTCTGAGGCTGATGAAGTAAATGGTGACAGGGCTACACAGCTTAATTATGCTGTTAATTTGCATTTTGAGCATCATCCAAATAGTAAATTAGATTATATAGGAGTTTATGACGCGGATTCATTGCCATCTTCAGAGACATTGATGGAAGTAGTGCAAATATTCAATGATAATCCACAAATTTCAGCCTGCCAGCAACCTGTAGAGTTTATTACTGCGGCAAACAGGATGGCATCTCAAAATAAGAATCCACTGCTGATTGGTAATGCGATATATCAAACGATGTGGACAGTTATCAGAGAACTGCCCTCATGGATTGGATTAGGGCATAGTAAAAAAGATAAACAATATAAGAAAAATGTGTATCTTATAGGACATGGTGAATTTCTAAGATACAAAACATACACAGATTTTCAATTTCCAGAATTTGAAATAACCGATGGAATACAGCTCGGTTATAGGATGGGAATGTCTAATCGTAAAATTATGGCTTTATCCGAATTTTGCCAAGATGATGTTCCACAAAATATAAAATCTTTAATACAACAGCATAAACGATGGTACGGTGGATGTATGAAATTATATAGTGCATATAAATGGACACAAAATAATATGGGTATAAAATCTAAGTGGCAGATGATAGATGGATACTGGAGTCAAGCCTGTTGGGCATGGACAACCCCTTTATATATACTTGCACTTATAATAAGTATGTGTGAATGTAGTGTGGTATTTTATGTATTATTGGTTCTCATTATTATATATTCATATATATTCCCAATGCTTTCGATTTACCTAATAGGAAAAAATGCTAAGATACGATTGAGAGACTGGCTTATGATACCATTTGCAATAGCTATAAAATCAATAGGACCGAATTTATATTTCTTAGAAAAAATATTTAGTGGAGATGTAAAGTATGCAAAAGTTGAACGATAGGTTTGAAAATGCAAATTCGAAAATTGATTATTTACGTGTTATATTGACTCATGCCTGTAATCTGAATTGCCAAGGGTGTCATGGAGAGGGACAGAGTGAACATGAATTAAAATCTAATGAAGATGTGATTGAAGCTATAAAATTATGCATCAATGCTGGTACAAAAAAAGTTAAATTTATGGGTGGTGAACCGACATTACGTCTTGGAATTGACCTGATTGTATCCGCAGTTAAAGATGTGGAGCCCAATGTTGAGTTATCTATGATAAGTAATGGATTAGGAGCATTTGATTTGTATAAATTATTATTTGAAAAGGGACTAAGCAGATTAAATATTTCTGTACATGGCTGGAATGAAGAGTACTTTATTAAAAATACCGGATCAAACAAACAAATTTCAAATAAGTTTAAAAAAAACTTACTGATGCTCCTTGAACATAATATGGTTACTAAGCTGAATTATGTTATAAAGCGAGGGATTAATGAAAATGACCTTTTTGATATGATTGATGGTATGGGAAAGTATAAGAATACAGTAAAAATTGATATTCTTAATTACTTATATGGACCGGATAATACAAATGAAAAAACGGTACAGTATAGTATGGATGAAATCAAAGCTCTTTTGGATTGCAAATATGGAATAAAAGAACAAAATACAATTCATAATAATTATAGTCTTGATTCGACACAGTTAATTTTAAATAATGAGGTTAAAGTAAATTTAAAGACCTCACAATTAAGGAAACAAAACTTCTTAAATGCATGTAAAGAATGTAATTGTAGAGATTATTGTATCGAAGGAATAAGTGCTATTCGGCTGAGAACAGATTTGGCAATACAACCCTGTTTGTTAAGAGATGATAATTTATTCTATATTACAAAAAAGGGATATATTTTAGAAGAGTTAAAGGAATATATAAATACACTATAATGGAGGTGGTTAAAGTGAAAATACCGGAAGTTATATACATAGAAACAACCAACAGATGTAATGCAGCATGCATAATGTGCCCTCATAAATTGTTAAAAAGACCCATTACAGATATGACGGAGAATATTTATTCAAAAGTTATTAATGATCTTAGTAAAGTGAATTTAAAAAATACACAACTTTTTATTCATAAAGAAGGTGAACCTCTATGTGATAAAAATATTATAAGAAGAATATTGTTTGCTAAAGAGAATACCAATGCTAAGATTGGAATGAGTACAAATGCGATGTTATTAGATGAAAATATGGCACAGAATATTTTAAATAGCGGACTTGATACCATTTATTTTAGTATAGATGGTGTATCTGCAGAAACGTATAATAGAATAAGAGTTAATTGTAATTATTATGTTGTAAAAAAAAATATTACCTATTTTTTAAAATTGCGAGAAAGATTATCCAGCAAGATCAGAGTTATTATGCAGATGATTATTGATGCAGATAATATACATGAAAAAGAGAATTTTATAAAATTATGGGATAAATATGATGTTGAATTTTATTTAAAAAAAATGCACTGTTATCTTGATGGGGGAAAGTCAAGCTTTGATAAAATAGATACATCTATACAAAAGAGTGTATGTAATGACCCCTTTCGTTTAATTACAGTTTTGTGCGATGGTAATGTTGGATGCTGTTGTTGGGATTATAATAATGAATATTGTCTTGGAAATGTAATGGAGAATGATTTAATTGAATTATATAATGGTGAAAAAATAAATTATATGAGACAGTTGCAGCGGGAAAAGGAGTGTTACAATTTAGCACCATGTAATAGATGTGGACGAATTTTTTCAAATGACCGTATTTCAGATCCAGAAGCGAATTGATTTATAATAGAAGAACCGAAAATATGAGGTGTTAATGTGATTATTAACCTTACAGGAGCAAAAGGTGTTGGAAAAACATTTCTTGCACATAGATTGAAATCAGAGAGAAATAAAATTTCTATTATTGAGGAATTTGTATACAGAGACACGGGATTTGACGTTAGGACAAAATATGGTTTTTTGCAAAATGAAAAAATATATTGCGAAGAGAAAATGAATTATTTTAATGAAGCAAATAATAAATCAGAAGTGTCAGTATTTGTTCGCGGAATGGAAGATTTGCTCTTCTATATATCCAGTTATCCATCTATAAATAATTTTAATTGGAAAATTGATTCTGATTTTCAGGATATTTTAAAACAGATAGATAATTGCAAAAGTGATTTGATTATTTATCTTGATGCATGTAAAGAAGTACTTGAAGCACGATGGGAAAGTGATTCAGTAAAAAAGAGAGTAATAGAAGATACATGGTATGAAAAATGGTATATGCCACATAAAAAATTTATACAGAATTATAAAAATACAATAGTTCTTGATACTTCTTATTTAACTAAGCAAGATGTATTTGAAAGAGTAAATGAAATAATAGATAATAGCATTTAAGAAAAATTTTTCTATATTTGTTAAAGAAAATAAAGTAAAAGGTTTATGATTATGAAGAAAATAATTGTATATGATTCGGGACTGTTATATGGAAAATCAAAAGAAGAGATAGGAAGAAAATTTGAAGTTATAGCAGTAACAAGCGATAATAAAGATGATAGAAAAAACTATGATAATTATATATTAAAGACAGAGATAAAAAATGTTGTGTGGGACAATATTCTCATTTGTGATAGTCAAGATGTGGAAAAGGTAAATTTTCTTATTAACGTTTTAGAGATTCCAAAAGATAAAATATTACTGAGACATGTCGAATTTAGTAAAAGAGGATTTTTCTATTCTCAAAAAAATGAAGATGCTATTATGTTTTTGATTCTTAAATTGATAGGAATAGATATTAATAATTTTAAGGAGCTATTTTATTTAGATTTAGGTACAAATCATCCAATCAAATTAAATAACACATACGGTTTATACAGAGCAGGTGCAAGAGGGGTTTTAGTTGAACCTAATCGTGATTTATGGAATATTATTCAAGTGGCTAGACCGCAGGATACTTTGATACGAAAAGCTGTTTCATCAAAACATGGAAAAACCACTTTCTATTCTATGAAAGCATCCACATTATCTACATTGTCTATAGATAAATTAGACAATGATTTTTGTAAGCAGTATGATTATTTTACGATTACTGAAACCTATGACGTAGATACAATTACGATGAATGAATTACTGAAAGGAATTGGAAAGGTGCCAGATATACTTTCCATTGATATTGAAGGATATGATTTGGAAGTTCTTAGTGACATTGATTATTGTACAGTACGTCCAAAGATAATAATTTCTGAACTGGGAGCTTGGGGTTTAAAACAACAAGAACGAGAAAATATTATAGAATTATTGTCATCAAACAATTATATGCTTATAACTGATAATCATACTAACGGGATATTTGTAGATGGAAAGTATGAAAAGTATATTTCAGCATATAAAATATTCTAATTAGCATAGAGCCAAAAGGTATATGGAATTATATTTTACAAACACACTTGACATTACTTCTCTGAGGCTGTATACAGCCATAACACCAATATAAGACCTGCAATAAATGATGAACACACACTTATAGGATTAAATAGTATATATGATTTTTTTGTAAATATGGAATAAACCAAGGCTTTACGTTTGCATACAGAGTTTTTATAAGTTTTGTGATAAAGTAAAGCAGCCAAAGTGTACGGAGAGATTTTGATAAGGAGTGAATGTATATGTTACAGATCAGACCTGTTTCAGATTTAAG
>JAMPIB010000023.1 GCA_023663085.1 Ruminococcus sp.
CCTCCCGAAAGAAGGGCTAAAAATGGCTAGAGGTTAACCCGTGAATGGTAACTACAGACGTCTCCCGTTACGCCATCGCGCCCTCCCCTTTTCCAAGCACAAAGTCTATCGCCATAAGATAGCCATCCAGTCCTTTTCCATAGATCTGCTTATCGCAGGCCGGAGCGGTCACGGAAACTTTTCTGAAATCTTCCCGCTCCATGATATTGGAAATATGTATCTCCACCTTGGGAATGGTGATGCTGGCCAGCGCGTCGTGGATCGCATAGCTGTAATGCGTATAAGCGCCCGGATTGATAACAAGGGCCTGCGTGCCGTCAAAATAAGCATCCTGTATCCTGTCAATGATCGCGCCTTCATGATTGCTCTGAAAAACTTCTATCGCACAGCCTTCCTTTTCACCTTTATCGGCTATCATCCGTAAAAGATAGTCATAGTCCTGCGTTCCGTATACGCTTTTTTCCCGGATACCCAGAAAATTCAGGTTCGGGCCGTTGATCACCAGTATTTTCATATTAATCCCCCTGCCTTTCTTCCATTGCTTCTACAATTTCCTCTATGATTATCTCAAAATCCTTATCATCCACATCAATTATAATATCGGACGTTTTTTCGTATATTTCAGTCCGTTCCGACATGAGTCTTCGTATCTTTCCCTGCGGGTCGTCTCCCTGCAGAAGCGGCCGCGACGTATCATGTTTTACCCGCTCATAAATAGTTTCCGCCTTGGCGCGCAGATAAATGACCGTTCCGAGTTTTCTAAGGAGCGCATGGTTTTCTTCCCGGATCGGCAGACCGCCTCCTGCGGAAATAATTTTATGAGTCTCCGTCCGAAGCAGTTTCTTTAGGCATTCTGTTTCCAGATTTCGGAAATACGCCTCTCCGTCAGTGGCAAAAATTTCGGAAATTGTTCTGCCCTCTTCTTTTTCTATCAGCTTATCCGTATCTTCCATCGCGCGGCGCAGACGGTAGGAAAGTTTGATGCCCACCGTAGACTTGCCGCTGCCCATAAAACCGATCAAAATGATATTGTCCATTTCTTGATTCTTCTCCTTTTTGTATTTTGAAGCGGCGGCCTCAAAGTCCCAGAACTGCTTCTATAATTTACAGGCCCATAGCCTGCCGCAGCTTCTCATAGACAAGCGCCGCTTCTTTTTCGTCAATCTTTACCTGATTCCACAGTTCATAGGCGTCGATTCCCTGATAGAGCAGCATCTTTAATCCATTATAAGCCTTTCCGCCCGCATCTTCCACCAGTTTCATGAACTTCGTGGTAAACGGCCTGTAGATCAGATCAAAACCGGTATGTATCTTCTGGTAAAAAGCCATATCCTCTATGATGACCTCGTCATCATGCGGCGAAAGTCCGACAGAAGTCCCCTGAATCGCCAGAAATTTTTTATCCGGCAGTTTCGGATGCTCGGAGAGTGACATCGGCATGATAAAATCTCTTCCAAACGCGGCGTTTACTTCCCCGGCCACCTGCACGGCCTTTTCTCTGGAACGGTTTAATAAATATACTTTCGCCGCCTTCTGCTCTCCGCACAGAAAGGCGACCGATCTCGCTGCGCCGCCCGCACCGAGCAGGATGATTTCTTCGCCCTCCAGACGGATACCCTCGCCTGTCATGGCACGGTACAATCCGCTCATATCCGTATTATAACCTTTATACCCACCTTCCGTGCGGACTAACGTATTGACCGCTCCGATCTTAGCGGCCAGTCCATCCACTTCCACAAGCGCGGCCATCACCTCGCTCTTATAGGGTACCGTGACATTCACTCCCAGAATATGCAGCGCATAGGCGCCCCGCACAGCCTCCTCCACTTTTCCTTCTTCCACCAGAAAAGGCACATAGACCAGATCCTGTCCGCAATCCCCAGCCAGCGTATTGTGGATGAGCGGCGACAGTGTATGCTCCACCGGATTACCGATCAGTCCGCAGGTTCTTGTTTTTCCAGTAATCATTTTTCTCCTCCCGCAGATAGCATTTTTTTGCATTTTCTTTTATAAAAAAACAAAACCACCTTTTCCAATATCCGTTTCAGCACGATCTGTATCTCTTCTTTCGGATGGATCGGTTTTGTCAGATATGTCCTGATCCCCGCTTTTTTGGCCCCCCATACATCCGTAAAAAGCTGATCGCCGACAAACAGCGTATTCTCCGGCGTTGTTTTCATCTCCTGCATGGCTCTTAAATAACTTTCCGGGAACGGCTTGTTGGCCTTATAGATATAACGGCTCTTTACTTTATCGTTAAAAGATTTCACCCTCGGTTCCTTATTATTCGATAAGAGCATACTCTCATAGCCGATACGGCGCAGTCTCTCAAAGAGCGCTATACTCCGCGCATCCGCCGGAGCGCCATGCGGAACGAGCGTATTATCAATATCAAAGATAATGCCCCGGTATCCCTGCTCGTACAATTTCTCATAATCAATATCATATGCGGAATCCAGATAAACATCCGGATAAAAACGTTCTAACATACTGACAGCCATTCCTCCCAATCTATGATAAGACATCTTTATAATCGAGCAGGGAAGACAAGTCTTTCCTGCTCGCCGCGCGGGGCGCACGCTGCCTTGTATCATATTCCGCTGTGCGCCCCTGTGTATATTAACAAAACACCCTGCACGTATGCAAGGTGTAAAATGTTTTTCATAAATTCTTCACGATATGATTGTATCTCGCCGTAAAAATGATCTTCACGATGGTAGCGCCAAACATAAGCAGGATATCCCAGAATAAAAACGTGTAAGCATTCTGTGTAAACGCCTCATACCACGACGCGCCGCCCCATATCTTGCCTCCAAAAAAAATGAATAACAGCAAAAGCAGGGCAATTATCATAAAAAACCATCGGAAACCGTTGGCTATCGTCATCGGTACACTGGCTTTGGCTACAATCTCTTTTTCTTCACTCGTCATATTATCCAGCTCTCCTATACTCTATTCCTATCACTTATGGGCTTGTCTGTCAGATAGCGCCTTCCGACGTATCAAGCACTTTTTTCAGTTCATCCATAAACGTGTTAATATCTTTAAATTCACGATAAACCGAAGCAAATCTGACATAGGCTACTGCCTCTAAGTCCTTCAGCTTATTCATGACAAGCTCACCGATCACCTGACTGGGGATTTCTTTTTCTTCTCTGTTAAAGATCTCCGTCTCGACTTCATCGATCAACTGATTGATCCGGTTGGCACTGATCGGACGCTTATGACATGCCCGCAGTACGCCTGCCTCGATCTTGCTCCTGTCATAAGTCTCCCTGTTATTGTCTTTCTTGATGATAATAAGCGGAATCGTCTCCACCTTTTCGTATGTCGTAAAGCGCTTCTCGCACTCATCGCATACACGCCTTCTTCTAATGGAATTATTCTCCTCCGCCGGTCTGCTGTCGATCACTCGTGTATTCTCATGACCACAAAATGGACATTTCATCCTTTATCCCCCTGCTTCTATATTTCTTTAAGTCCTTTTATTATTATCACATAATAAAATAATTATGTCAACTAAAAAGTTCTTTTTCAGGCACTACCCGTCCTACCAGGGCAGCGCAGCTCCCTGCAGGGTCATCCCTTCCTGCAAATATCCACGATGATAATATCCGGCCCGATCTGCTTGATATCCTTATAACAGATCACATAATCAGGATCACTGCAAAAAAGGCCGTACAGCTTATTATTCCCCGGTACGATCAGCTTAAAGATCTGCCCCGTACACTCATCAAATTCAAAATCCGCCACCCTGCCGAGTTTCTGGCAGTTTTTTAGATTGATCACTTCTTTTTTCTTAAATTCTGAAAACAGCATACGATCCCTGATATTCATCTCTTTTTATTATTTAATGCAAAAGAGTAAAAATCGTTCCTACTGGACTGAAACATATTCTGCAAAAACATATCCCGTACTGCCGTCTTCTAAAACGATGATATACCAGTTTCCATCTTCCGCCGTGCCGGTGTACCCATATGTCTCTCCTTCTTTGGCCACTTTGATGATATTGCTGCCCTCCGTGGTCGGATTATCCCGCACATTCACGTTAGATACGATCTCTATCGTTCCAATCGGCTGTATGCCGCCCGCTCCCTCTATCGCTATGCTGGCATCAGTCTCTCCTGCCGGCCCCTCAATACCGGACTGCTCTGACCCTTCTTCTGAATCACCCTCTGTACTGACTGTATTTTCCGTATCCTGTGTACGCTTACCGTAATCTTTAACAGGCTGTTTTCTTATCAATGTAAAAATAAGAAATGCCGCGACTGCCAGGATTAAAAAGGCCATACAGACCGAAACGATCATCATGATATTTCCGCCTTCATCCTCTTCGTCGTCTTCCTCCTCATCCCAATCGTCATCTTCCCATTCCCGATAGTCCTTTTTCCTGACCGGTGCGGGATTGCTTCTTTTCTTCGATTCTGGTGCGGGATTGCTTCTTTTCTTCGGTTCCGGTGCAGACACTGGCTTTTTCACGCTGCGCATCTCACGCTCCGTCATGGAAACGATATTCTGCTCTATCTCGGCGATCGGCATATCATCCGTTTCCGCATCTTTTACAAACACCGTACCATCAGCCGAATCCTTTCCTATCATCCTGCCGCATTTGGGACAAAATCTCGCCCCCTCGCGCAGAACCGCGCCGCACTCCGGGCACTTTGTTTTCTCTTCTACTTTCCAGCCGCACTGATTACAGAATTTATCCGTATCAAGCAGACTGGCTCCACAATTTTTACACTTCATGGCGTCCACCTCATTTGTCTTAACTATGATTAATATACCAAATATGCGCCGCTTTGTAAAACAAGAAAATATGTTTTAAACATGAATAATTCCCGCGCTTTCGCACATCCTTTTTAAAGACAAAGAAAACAAGAAAAAGGAGCGGGAAATTATGGTTCAGGGAAAAGTGGAGATCTGCGGCGTCAATACAGCCAAACTTCCGTTATTAAAAAACGCGGAAAAGGAGGAACTTTTTAAAAAGATCGGCGATGGCGACGACAATGCCAGAAAAGAATATATCAAAGGAAACCTTCGTCTCGTCCTCAGTGTCATCAAACGTTTTCACTCCAGCAATGAAAATGTGGACGACCTTTTTCAGATCGGCTGCATCGGTCTGATTAAGGCGATCGACAACTTTGACCCTACTCTGATGGTAAAATTTTCCACTTATGCTGTACCCATGATAGTCGGAGAAATAAGAAGATATTTACGTGATTCCAACAGCATCCGCGTCTCGAGATCCTTGAAAGATACCGCTTATAAAGCCATTTATGCCAAAGAAAACCTTACCCGGAAAAATGCGCAGGAACCAACAATAAACGAAATTGCCAACGAGATCGGCATCCCGCAGGAAGATATCGTCTACGCGTTAGACGCCATCCAGAGTCCCATGAGCCTGTACGAGCCGATCTATACCGACGGCGGCGATACGCTCTATGTCATGGATCAGATCAGCGATAAAAAAAATAAAGAGGAAATCTGGGTCGAACATATTTCTTTAAGTGAAGCCATGAAAAAACTCTCCGAACGGGAGTATGAGATCATTACGCTGCGTTTCTTTGAAGGAAAAACGCAGATGGAAGTCGCTGAAAAAATCGGCATCTCCCAGGCGCAGGTTTCGCGCCTGGAAAAAAATGCCCTTAAAGTAATGCGCAATTATTTGACGGCCTGAAGATTAAGAGTGAAAGTAAGCGGCAATCTCCTGTATTGACGCCGCCCTCATATACTCTTTTTGCTCTGTCCATCCCTCTAAGGATTACACCTCTTACAAGGCACATACCCCTGTGCGATAATACTGTCCCTGCTCTGTGAGGTATCTTTCCTGTTGACGGTCGGCAGCGAAGAACAGGATGGCTTGTGGAACTTCATTGTCTTGGTATTCAGCACATAAGTAATTTCCGTCGTAACCGTATTATCTGCCTTTGGTACCTCTTCTGTTACCACCTGTGCGCCTGCATTCCCCTTATCGGCTTTCGACTGCGGCGTATCAGCCTGCTGGGAGCCCGTCGGTTCGCCGGCTTTCCATGTTTCCGAAGCAGGTACATTGAAGGTTATCTGCCTGCCATCTGCCGTAGCTATAATTGTGCCGTCTTCGTCTGTCCGGTATACTTTTACTCCGTTAATCCTAAGCGTATTTAACGTCTCGGCGTGTGGATGACCATAGGAATTGCCCTCTGCACAGCTTATGACCGCATAAGAGGGCGCAACGGCCTTGAAAAAATCCGCAGAAGTCGAATACTTGCTGCCATGATGTCCCACCTTATAAACATCCGCGGAAATATCATAACCACTAGCCAAAATATCCTTTTCAGCATCTTCCCCGGCGTCTCCGGTAAAAAGAAACGTATTGTTCCCGTTCTTAATACGCAAGGCGAGCGAGGCGTCATTGGGATTATCGTATTCCGCATCCGGCGCCAGAATCGTTATCGTCGCCGTTCCGAGCGTATACTGTGTCCCCGGCTTTGGTGTCGAATAGCCAAGGTCTTTATTATCCAGTGCCTGTATCAGTTTCTGATAGGTTTTATTGTCTTTTTCATAATTGGATACGAATACTTTATCAATGGAAAATTTCGTAATAATGACAGGCGCGCCGCCGATATGATCGGAGTCCGGGTGCGTCAGGATGAGATAGTCCAGTTTTTTAATGCCCTGTTTTTGCAGATAGTTCTGAATGGCAGTTCCCTGAAAATCATCTCCTGCGTCAATCAACATCGCATGTCCGCCGCATGTAACCAAGGTCGAATCACCCTGTCCCACATCTATAAAATGAACCTGCATTTCGTCCGTGTTCGCGGCTAACGAAGTAGATTGTGTAAAAGAAAGACTGTTTATGAAAATAGATAAAAGAAAAATGACCGGTATCAAATATTTAGATATCTTTTTCACAGGAATGCCTCCTTTCGGATCATTTCAACCAGCTTCACTCTTCCCCGCTCAGATTCGCAATATCATACGAGAGCGTGATATCCCGTTTGCCATATAATTTAAAATAATTCTGCACGATCCGGTCGGTGACGATGCGGATATCGCCTCTTTCGGCTCCCAGCAGTACGACCAGAAACTGCGAACTGCTATATCTTGTCCCTACATCCACGCCGCGCAGAGATTTCACGATAGCCTGCTCCATGCACTGCATCGCCTGTTCCATCTGCTCTAAGCGGATATCGCTGCCATCCGCCGAATAAAGGGTGAACAGGATAAGCTGTACCGCCTGCTTGTTCCGCTGTGAAAAATGCAATACGAAATCATAGACACGGCCGAATTCTTCATAATCAATCTGAAATGCTCCCTCATAGGACTTTCTGTTCTCCACCATATCGACCAGTCTGTGCAGGTCGGCTCTGGATTGTTCGAGTGTCTTGGCCATGCTGGCACTCTGATAAAAGAGATATTTTTCATCTCCGCCGCTCAGTTTCGTATGATATAAAGCTTTATCCGCTTTCCGTAACAATTCTTCAAAATCGCCGCCATCGAGCCCGAACAGGCTGATACCGATAGAGAGCGATATGTTCTGCATAATTTTATTTTCCTTTTTCTTTTCCTCAAAAATAGCCAGGATCTGCTCCGCCTTCCTTGCTGCTTCTTCCTGTCTGCCTATCCCTTCGACATAATAGAGGAACTCGTCCCCGCCCATGCGGCAGACGATGTCTTTCTCTGAAACATCTTTTAGCATATCCGCGACCAGTTTCAGCACATAGTCGCCCGTCAGGTGTCCGTAGTCTTCGTTCACCTGTTTAAAGTTGTCCAGATCGATCATCATAAAGCAGCCGCTGCCGTTGCGCAGACTCTCGGTGATCTCTTTTTCTCCCTGCTCTCTGCCAAGCAGACCTGTCAGGTAATCCAGCTTGGAATCCAGTCCGGTCTCTTCCTTAGTGACGCCGCCATAAATCTTATCGCTGTTAAAAATAGGCATGACCATATCTTCTTCCGGAATGTTCTGCTGCATACTGCCTTCTTCCAGAAGTTCCATGAACTGATCGACCAGATAAGGGTCAAACTGCGTTCCTCTTCCCTTTTCCAGTTCCTGTCTGACTGTTTTATCCTGCAGGCGCTTGCGGTATACGCGGTTGCTTGTCATGGCGTCATAAGAATCCACGATGCCGATCAGTCTGGCCACAAGCGGAATCTCCTCACCTTTTAGCCCATCCGGATATCCTTTGCCATCATAACGTTCATGATGATACTTTGCACCGATACTGACATTGGGGAACATCTTGATATCTTTTAAGATCTCCGCCCCCATGATCGTATGGTTTTTGATGAGATCAAATTCCACATTTGTCAGTTTAAACGGTTTGTTCAGAACCGAATCCGGCACGCCGATCTTGCCGATATCATGCAAAAGCGCGACATAATGGATATTCTGCACCTCTTCCTCCGACCAGCCGATCTTTCTGGCCAGCGTCTCCGAATAATAGGCCACACGAAGAGAATGTCCTTTGGTATAATCGTCTTTGGCGTCGATGGTATTGGCGACCGTGGTAATGGCCTGTATGGTTACGCGTTCCACTTCCCGCGTTTTTTCTTCCAGTCTTCTTTGCAGGTCGCGTCTGTAGCCGTCCAGTTCGATCGTGCGGCGGATACGGTTTAACATGATCCTGGGATCGAATGGTTTGGTGATAAAATCGTAGGCCCCTACGCGGAAACACTCTGCCTCAGTCTCCGTCTTTCTGTCAGCCGTCAGGAAAATGACAGGGATCTTGCGCCACGCGGCGTCTTCCTGTAAGATCTGCATCACTTCAAAACCGCCGATCTCCGGCATGAAAATATCCAGCAAAATAAGATCAGGCTTATACTGCCGCAGATATTTAAAAGCCTGTTTTCCGGAATTGACGCCCACAACTTTATATTCTTCTTTCAAAAGCTGCTGCGCCGTTACCAGATTCATTCTATCGTCATCCACCATCAGGATCGTTTTCTTCGTTTCCATCTTCCGCTCCCCGCTATCATAGGTTCCACTTTATATCCCTTTCTAATCATTATACTTTTTCCTGCTATAAAAAGCAATCGGATATCTGACAAATACCCGATTGCTTTTCTACGCGTCCATGTTTTCTCATGTCTCGCGCAGGATCTCTTTTTTGAGTCTGCGCATAATTTTTTTCTCCAGTCTGGATATATAGGACTGCGAGATACCAAGCAGTTCTGCGACTTCCTTCTGGGTCAGTTCCTTACCGTCAGCATTGCCCAGACCGAAACGCAGGCGGATGATAGTCTGTTCCCGCTCGGAAAGTTTGGATATTGCCTTGATAAGCAGCGTCCTTTCCACCTCGCTTTCAATATCCTGATAAATAACGTCTTCATCCGTCCCTAAAATATCAGAAAGCAACAGTTCGTTGCCATCCCAGTCTACATTTAAAGGCTCGTCAATGGAGACTTCCATTTTATGTTTGCTGTTTCTGCGTAAATACATCAATATTTCATTCTCGATACAGCGGGAGGCATAGGTCGCCAGTTTGATATTTTTCTCCGGGTTAAAGGTATTGATGGATTTTATCAGCCCGATCGTCCCGATAGAAATTAAATCTTCCACACCGACTCCCGTGTTATCAAATTTTTTAGCTATGTATACGACCAGACGCAGATTATGCTCGATCAGAAGCGCTTTCGCCTCGCCCTCAAATTCTGTTCCCAAATCCCCGATGATCTCGTTCTCTTTTTCGACTTCCAACGGGGGCGGCAGCACCTCCGCACCGCCGATATAATGTATATCTCCCTGCTTATGGATAAGGAATCTGGTATCCTTACGCACCATTTTAAACTGCACTTTGCCGGGAATTGCCACTTTAAAAACCATTTCTTTTCCTCCTAGTTTTCTATTAACCCAGGATGCAGTATCATCTGATAGATACTGTCTTGTGATATTCCCGTATTACAAACCGCCACAATGACCCTTTTGCAGCATATTTCGCGATAGGTATCCTCAATAAAAAGTTCCGGAATCTCATAGGCATCCAGAATCCCCTTCTTTCTGCCAACGCTCTGATAGGGAATCGCATGATAGCGTTCCGGCCAAAAAAAATGCTGGATACCGATGGCGGCACTTTCACTGATGATACACACTGGCGCCCCGCTTAAAGGCTCCGTCAGATGATTTCCCGTATCGAGCAGCGCATTCATATAAATGTTTTCCTCCCCGACAGGGATCCTGACTTTCTTTAAATCATTTTCCTCTGTCTTTTGCTGCCTCCGGATCAGGAACCGTAAAAAGACATATCCCGCCAATCCGAAAAAAGCGAAAGTCCAGATACCATACTGTCTGCCCCCCATCCGGGCCAGGCATCTTTCCAGCCATAGCACTATACTCCCCAGAAAAAAACCACAGACGGCCATGACGATACTGCTCTTTATAAGAAGCTTCGGCATCCGGATCGCAAAGACGACACGGATCATGGCTATACTGACAGGTATCGCGCCAACGAACAGCCTTATCCTCAGACTTCCCGCCGGTACGGCTATGACCAGACATATCATACCGGCTCCCAATAAGGCTCCGAACAAAATTCTTCTATGCGTGGCAGTACATTTCAGAATTTTCCCCGTTGTGGACAACAGATACAGATTCATTACAAACTGAATGAAAAAAACACTGTCAATATATAATTTGTAATACACTACCCACCTCCTGTTTCCTGCTTCATTATATGAAAAAAGAGGTGATTATTTTGTCAAATTTACGGAGCATTTATGAAATATTTTCTGACCGATTATGACAACAAGAAAAAGCGCAAGCTCCGCAGCTTGCGCTCCAAGAATTTACTTCGTAAATTCTTGCTTGAATCCCGCTACGATTACAGCAATTTCCTATATAACAGGAAAAGAGCCGGGATTCAAACTCCGGCTCCATAATGGTTTATAATAATGATAACAGATCATTTCCCGACTATTTCTTTTGTAAAAATTCCGGTATCTTCAAAGATTTCTCTTCTACGGAACTTCTGATATCCGTTGCACGGTTGATACCGTTTATCGTCTTCACGGCATCAGCTTGTCCGGCATTCTGTCCGGCTCCTGCCGCACCTCCCGGCAAAGAGGATGGTCTGATCCCCAGATTAGCCGTACCAAAGCCGACATGTCCGGCCGCTGCGCCTGTTCCCGCTGTTTTACCCTGCAAGGAAGTCGGTGTGATATATGTAGACTTAAAACCGAGCCCGCCCATGCCCTTCATCTGGTTGGTCTTTTCTTCAATACCAGTCGCAATAATTGTTACCGTACAGGTGTCCGTCATATTGGCGTCATACATGGCGCCGAAAATGATATTGACATCATCTCCCGTCAGATCCCTGACATAATCCGCCGCATCAGAAGCGTCTGCAAGGGATATATCTCCAGAGACATTAATAATAACATGTGTTGCGCCGGAAATATTCGTTTCCAGAAGCGGACTCTCTACCGCCATTTTAACGGCTTCACTCGCTTTGTCCTCTCCTTTGCCTGCACCGATACCAATGTGGGCAATGCCTTTATCTTTCATGACAGTCTGCACATCTGCAAAGTCAAGGTTGATGACCGCAGGCACATTGATAAGGTCTGTGATACC
This sequence comes from Ruminococcus sp., assembly GCA_023663085.1. GTDB lineage: Bacteria > Bacillota > Clostridia > Lachnospirales > Lachnospiraceae > UBA3282. Next base: position 11,546 of record JAMPIB010000023.1, read on the forward strand.
CTGTACCGACTGCTGTAATACCTCATCCGCTTTCTTCAGGGCGTCCGGCATGGTTGTCCTTCTGTCAACGATCTCTAACAGCTTATCATTAGGGATGACGATCAGCGTATCCACGTTATCCTTGATCTTCTCAATACCGCCCATCGCATTGACCATACGGGCCTTTGCCTCGAAACGGAAGGGCTTGGTAACAACGCCCACTGTCAGTATCCCCATGTCTTTGGCAAGTTTGGCAACCACCGGGGCCGCGCCCGTACCGGTTCCGCCTCCCATACCGCATGTTACGAATACCATATCCGCACCTTTTAAAGCCGCTTCAATCTCTTCTTCACTCTCTTCGGCTGCTTTCTCACCGATCTCCGGTTTGGCTCCCGCTCCCAGACCTTTGGTCAGCTTCTCGCCAATCTGCAGCAGTTTAGGCGCTTTACAAAGCTGCAACGCCTGTTTATCGGTATTGATCCCGATAAAATCCACTCCGTCAATACTTTCGTCGATCATTCTATTAACAGCATTATTACCCGCACCGCCGACGCCAATGACTATGATCTTTGCTGCGGATTCAGCATCGTTTGTCTTAATCTCAAGCAAGGTAGTACCTCCTTTTATTACAAAATAAACTCATATATAGATTATCATATAATTATTTCTTTAATTTAGCAACCCCATTTTTTCGATTTTTGCACTTTCATGCCAAATTGACACGAATTTCCAGTTAATCCTGCTCAAAACTCGTCAATTTTGTATCCTCCGTATATTCACGCATATCCAATGTGCCCTTCCGGCCCTCCAAACTCGGCAGCATATACTGTAACTGCATGATCTTTTCATCAATATCGCCGCTGTTGCCCAGCGCTGCCTTTACATCTCCAAAGATTAACGTCACCTGATAATCAGAAGAAAAATAGATCTTGTCCACCGGCAGGGAATACTTGTCCAATAACTGCGTGATCGTAAGGATATCCTGAAAAACCGCCGGATTATCCACCGGAAGCGCTTCATGCAGGATGATACGGTCAAAGACCAGTCCTGTCACCTGCGGGATCCCCGGCGTTTTTTCCTCGGAAGTCTCTACGATGATACCGTCTTTATCGAAATACATATACCGTCCCAGATACGCCACATACCCGGCTATCGCCTTTTCATATACGGTGATCCGCACGGTATCCTTCGCTTCGATCGTCACATCCATAGTCTCGATAAAAGGAATGTCCTCCACTCCTTTATCCCGGTATTTTAACGACAAAAACAAAGAATTGTTCCCATACTTTCCATTCATTACCATCTCCATGATCTCTTCATTGGTATAATGGATATTGCCATCCACATAAACTGTGGTGATCGTATAATTGTCCATGATATAAACATAGGCTCCGGCCGCCGAAACGGCAAGGATGCAGCAGATTGCGGAAAGAACGGCGATCCGCTTGGCTTTACTGAAACGGACCTTCTGTTCTTTCTGCTTTCCTTTTGCCGTATTATTCCTGACAAGCCGCAGATTCGTGGCTCTTTTATTTCCTTTTTTTACGACATTCCTGCTGCTCATAATGATTTTCCAATCTTATTTACTCTGTATCTGCACGGTCTTCTCACATCTGATACCGACCCCGCTTAAATCTTTACAGATGTCTTCGTATCCTCTTTCGATAAAATGTGCATTCTGCACAACGCTTTTTCCTTCCGCTGCGCCGCCGGCCAACACCAGCGCTGCACCGCCCCGCAGTTCTTCGGCCGACACGATGGCCCCGTGCAGTTTTTCACATCCCCGCACACAGACCATGTTATCACGGCATGTAATATCGGCTCCCATCTTCTGAAGCTGCGGCACGATGCGGAAACGATTCTCAAAAATAGTCTCCCGCAGTACGCCTTCCCCTTTAGCCAGTGTCATTGCCGCCAGAAAGGCCGACTGCAGATCCGTAGGAAATCCCGGATATGTCTCTGTCCGCAGATCGGAGAGCATTTTTCTTCTTTCCCGGCATATGACCTGTAAACCGTCTTCGCTCTCGTAGATCTTTGCTCCCATAGCGGAAGCCGTTTTAATAACAGATGTTATTTGTTTATAAGGCGCTTCTTTTAAGAAAATCTCACCGCCGCTGCACAGACAGGCGGCCAGATAAGTACCCGCCACGATCCGGTCAGCCGGAATCTTATAAGAGACCGCATGCAGTTTTTTCACGCCGTGGATGAGTATCTTACCTGTCCCCGCACCTTTTATATCTGCGCCTGCACAATTTAAAAAGTCGCATAAAGAAAAAATTTCCGGTTCTCTGGCCGCATTCTCGATGAGTGTATCCCCCTTTGCCAGTACCGCCGCCAGGACAAGATTTTCCGTTGCCCCCACACTGGCAAAAGGCAGTTTATGCACGGCTCCCGTAAGCCCTGCAGTCTCCGCGCTGAATCCGTCGTCTCTTTCTTCGATCGTGACGCCCATCTTCCGCAGTCCCTGTAAATGCAGGTCGATCGGCCTTCGTCCGATCACGCAGCCGCCGGGATATTGCAGACTGACGCTGCCCATCCTCGCTAACAAAGCCCCTAACAGCATGATAGAAGAACGCATCACACTGACGGAATCAGAGGGCATGTCGCATCTTGAAAGGCATGTCGTATCAATTTTTACAATATGTCCGTCTCTGACTACATTGCAGCACAGACTCTCCAGCAGACGCAGCATATGATGCACGTCGCTGATGCGCGGACAATTCTCTATCTCACAAATACCGTCTATCAAAAGCGTAGCTGCCAGGATCGGCAGCGCTGCATTCTTGGAACCCTGTATCTTGATCTGGCCCTCCGGACAGTTTCCACCATATATCTGAATCGCATCCATAGCAAAACCTCAAAGCAGATAATATATGACCTACTTTATCTATATGGAAAAAACAGCAAAAAGTTCTGTCTATGGAAAGTCTGTTTACAAATCTTTCAGATGGATTCCTCTGGCCACGCTCAAAACAAGACCGATCTCTATCAATAAAAACATAACAGATGTTCCTCCGTAACTGATAAACGGCAGGGAAATTCCCGTATTAGGAATCGTATTGGTCACAACCGCTATGTTCAAAATGACCTGTATGGCAATATGTCCGAGCACCCCTACGACCAACAGGGCGCCGAAAAGATCGGGCGCATTATTGGCAATTATCATAAAACGCCAGATCAGCATGATAAACATCAGTATGACGGCGATCGCGCCGAAAAGTCCAAGTTCTTCACAGATAATGGAAAAGATCATATCATTCTGCGCTTCGGGGATAAATCCGAGTTTCTGCTTGCTGGCCCCCAGTCCTTTACCTAAAATACCGCCGGAACCAATTGCATAAAGTCCCTGCAGCGTCTGGAATCCTTTGCCGCTGGCAAAAGCCTCCGGGTCGAGCCAGGCTAAGATACGCGCCCCTCTGAACTCCAGTTCATCCGCTCCCGATTCAGCCATTTTCACAATGATAAAGACGACAAGCGCCGCCCCGGCCAGCGCAAGGAGCCCCAGAATGATGAACCGCTTATAATCCGGGCAGGATACAAACAACATCAAAACCGCGATTCCCATAACGATAATGGCGGAACTTAAATTGTTCGTGATCTGCCATAACATCACCGCAATCGGCATCGGTACGGCCAGCGCCAGATAAAAGCCCTTCCGTTCGCGTATCTTTTTGCCCATGCTGCATATCATACTGGCCAGAAAAAGGATCATGCCGAGTTTGGCAGCCTCCGCCGGCTGGAAAGAAACGCCGCCGATATAGATCCACCTTCTCGCGCCGTGTGAGGTACGCCCAAAAGGAATGACTAAAATGATGAGCGCCGCCGAAACGATATAGGCTAACATCGCAAACCGCTCCCAGAAATGATAGGGGATATTGGCTACTACCATCATGGCCACGAGTCCGAGGATCGTCGCCCACAACTGTTTGCGCAGATACCAGGCGGAATCCCCGTCAAACTGCAGATTCGCCTCATAAGAACTCGTGGAATACACCATTACCAGTCCGAATCCCAGCAGGAAAATAACGATAAATAACAGGCTGTAATCCATGTAATTGGCTATGCTATTCGATTTTTTACGTGCTGCTGCTCTTTCCGCCACGCCTACGACTCCTTCAACTGCTCTACAAATTCTTTAAACTCTCTGCCTCTTACTTCATAATTGGGGAACATCCCCCAGCTTGCGCAGGCGGGAGAAAGCAATACGGCATCTCCGGGCTGTGCGCTTCGTACACAGATATCAAACGCTTCTTTGAAACTTTCAGCGCATATAATATTCTCTATCCCGTGTTTTCTGGCACAGGCTTCAATCTTTTCCCTGGTCTGGCCTATCAGAACCAGACACTTTACTTTATTATCAAACGCTTCAATCCATTCGTCATACTCGCTCTGCTTATCATAACCGCCGCCGATCAGCACCGTCGGCTTAGACATCGCCCGGATCCCCTGGATCGCGGCGTCGGGGTTGGTCGCCTTGGAATCATTATAGTAATCCACCCCGCCCTTAGTGGCCACGAACTCTATCCGGTGTTCGACTGCCTTAAACGCTCTCACGGTCTTTAAGATCACCTCTAAGGGCACCTGCATGGCCTGCGCCATGGCAATGGCCGCCATCACGTTCTCCACATTGCAGATACCGACCAGATTCATCTCATGAATGTTCATTAGTTTCTGCGTCTGCCCGTCATGTGCATAATATATCTCTTCATTTTCAAAATAATACCCGTTATTTAATCTGCGGGTCGAAGAAAACCAGACAACCTGCGCCGGGCATCTGTCCCCAAAAGCCCTTGTATATTCGTTCTCATAATTGAGTACACAGACATCTTCCTTTGTCTGATTTAAGGATATACTTTCTTTAATCCTGATATAATTTTCCATCGTATGATGCCTGTTCAGATGATCCGGCGTGATATTTAACAGCGCCGACACCTGCGGATGGAACGATTCAATGGTCTCTAACTGAAAACTGCTGATCTCGGCAACCGTAACTGTCTCCTCTTTTGATAAAAGTACCGTCTCCGTATAGGGATTGCCGATATTACCCACCACAAAGACGCTCTCATAATATGCTTTCATGATCTCGCCGACTAACGTTGTCGTCGTAGTTTTACCGTTGGTGCCGGTAATGGCGATCAGCTTTCCCCTGCCCAGCTCATAAGCCAGTTCTATCTCACCCCATATCGTAACGCCGCGCTCACGGAAACTGTCTGCAAACGCCGTATCCACGGGAACGCCGGGACTTAAAATAACAAGTTCTATTTTATCTTTTATCTCCTTTGGCAAAACACCCGTTATGATCTGGGTCTGGCAGTCCGGGGGAAGTTTTGCGCGGATTTCTTCCGGAGAAATCTTCTCATTTTCATCATATAAGACCGGGCAGGCTCCTGTCTTACTAAGCAGATCTACGGCTCCTATACCGCTGATGCCGCTGCCTACTACCAGTATCTTTTTATTCTGCAAGTCTGTTTTCATACAAAACCCCTCATGATTCTATCTCAAAATTGTGTGGAGAATGCCTGTCATATGGCCATTAACCCCACCAGACACAGCAGCGCCGTCACAATGGAAAAGACCGCCACGACCCGCGTCTCCGGCCAGCCGCACAATTCAAAATGATGATGGATCGGCGCCATTTTAAAGATACGCTTTCCTCCCGTCATCTTAAAGTACGATACCTGTATGACCACGGACAACACTTCTATTACATAAATAAAGGCCACGATCGCCAGAAAGACCGGCATCTGCATCATATAAGCCGTAGCCGCCACGAAACCGCCGAGTGCGAGCGAACCGGTATCTCCCATGAAAACGCTCGCCGGATATACATTGAACAATAAAAAGCCAAGCAGCGCCCCGACTACCGCGCAGGTGACAGGTTCTATCCCGCTCTGTAAACCGATGGCCACTACCGTAAAAAACGTGGCGATCAGCACAGTCACGGAACTCGCCAGACCGTCCAGCCCATCCGTAAAATTCGCGCCGTTTACCGTACCGATCACGATAAAAAACAGGACAGGGATATTAAAGATACCCAAATCCAGATAAGTCTCCGGCATAAAGGGGATCCGCATAGCTAAAGACACATCCGTATAGTGCGTGATATAATATGCAAAAACACCTGTTACCAGAATCTGCAGAGCCATTTTCTGCCAGGCCCGCAGTCCCATGGAACGTTTTAACACCACTTTGATATAATCATCCAGAAAACCGATCAGCCCGAATCCCATGGTCACGAAAAGGATCGGGATGATACGGGGATATTCTTTTACATAAAGAATCGAGGTGACAACAACGCTTATTAAGATCAGGATACCGCCCATAGTCGGCGTACCGTTCTTTTTTAAATGCGCCTCCGGCCCTTCGTCCCGGACAGTCTGGCCGACTTTCAGCCGCTTCAGGAAAGGGATCACTACCGGCCCCAAAAGCACGCTGATCGCAAATGATATCAATACCGCCATCAAAATCGTAGCATCCATCTATACTGTACTCCTTTATCGTCCACGGTTCCTCTTTTCAGTCCCCGCTTCTGTTATTATAATCCATCTTTTCCAAATAAGGAAGAATATTTTCAAAAAGCTGTCTGACGACCGGCGCCGCGATCTGCCCGCCATAATAGACCCCCTGCGGATGATTGATGATGCAGACGGCCAGTACCGCAGGATCGTCTGCCGGCGCAAATCCCAGAAAAGAAGCGATATATTTTCCGCTCCCTCTCGGCAGCGTCTGGCTCGTTGCGGTCTTGCCGCCTATCCGGTATCCCTCTATATAGGCTTTCTGGCCGCCGCCGTTTTCAACTACCTGCTCCAATATATAGCGCATGGTGGCCGAAGTCTCCTCCGATACAATATTTTCCTTGACCGGATAAGTAAAGGACTCTATACTGTTTCCATCCGCGCTTACCGCCCGCAGAGCAAAATGCGGCGTTATGCGCCTGCCGCCGTTGACCAGAGAAGCCGCTGTGACTGCCAGCTGGATCGGTGTGATCTGAAAAGACTGGCCGAAAGAGATCGTGGCCAGTTCCACCTGCCCGATATTCTCTTTCCTGTGCATGATAGTCCTTGCCTCACCCGGTAAGTCGATGCCGGTCTTATCGAGCAGACCGAACTGTTCAAAATATTTATAATAATTATCTACGCCAAGCCGCAGTCCCACCGTGACAAAGACCGGATTGCAGGAGTTCATCGTGGCCTGCACGAAATCTTCGGCTCCATGGCCTGTTGTCTTATGGCATCTGATACGTCTGTCGCCCACCATCACATATCCCGGACAGCTAAAGGTATCCTTCGTCGTCACGACGCCTTCTTCCAGAGCCGCGGCCGCTGTGACAGTCTTAAAAGTAGATCCCGGTTCATAAGTATCATTGATACAGCCGTTACGCCACATAGCATTTAATAACACTTGTTTTTCTTCTTCCTCAAGATCGGCCTCTCCCGCCTCGTCAGGAAGTGTGTATGGGTTATTTAAATCAAATTCCGGCACATTCACCATTGCCATCAGTTCACCGTTTCGCGGATTCATAACGATAATGGAAACGCTCTCGGCCTGTTTGGTCTCCATCGTCTGTATGGCAAGCTGTGTCGCGTAGCTTTGGATATTCATATCCAGACTGATATACAAGTCTTTGCCGTTTACCGGTTCTATGCGCTCTTCACCCGCCTCTGAGACCTCCACCCCCTTGGCATCCGTTACTGTTAAGATTCTTCCCGCCTCGCCCTGCAGATATTCGTCATAGACCACTTCCAGACCAATGATCCCCTGATTGTCCCCGCCTGTAAAGCCCAGTACTTTAGAGGCCAGCGAATCATATGGATAATATCTTTTATAATCTTCATCCACTTTGACGCCCGCCAGTTCATAGTTTCTGATGATATCCCCGACAGATTTCTCCACGTTACTCTTTATCTTTTCTATGGAAGAATATTTTTCCACCCGTTTCCGCACATATTCTTCCGAAAGATCCAGTTCTTTGGCCAGCACTTTAATAACGGTCTCGGCGTCTTCGATCTGGTTATGGATGACCGATATGGTACATACAGTCTTATTATCGGCCAGAATCTCCCCGTTGGCATCTATGATCCTGCCTCGTGCCGCCTTGATAGTCCGCTCGCGCTCGTGCAGTTCTTTCGCTTTTTCTATGTAATATTCCGACTGGAAGACCATGAGATAGACCAGTCTGGCGATCAGTATCAAAAAGATTGCCACACAGGCAAACATCACCGTTACCGTCTTGTTTCTATGAAAAGTTTTATGAATATTGTCCGCTTCTTTCATTTGGCAGGAAAACCTCATAAAAAGGTATTAATATAATTTATTACCGTTTTTATGAGGTTATTCGTCTAAACTTCATCTTATGGCCCCAAGTTATCGTCTTCTTCCGGAGTATTATCTTCCGGCGGTTCCCCGATGCCGTCTGCCGGCAGACTGCCGTCTTCTTCGGTCACCAGATTGCCGAGGTTGACTACTGCTCCTGTTTCCGGGTCTATCAGATATCCGGTATTCGGATCTTGCAGATAGCCTGTTTCGGGATCGAGTGGAAAACTTTTCCAGATATCCGTATCTATCGTTTCCTCTGAACCTTCTTCGCCTTCTGCGGACTCTCCTTCGCCCCCGGCGCCTTCCCCTTCCGCCGCCTCTTCTTCGCCTTCCTCCGTCTCCGGCAGCATACCGGACTGCGCCCGCAGCTCGTCTATTTCTTCCTGTTCTTTTTCAGACAATTCTTCTGTCATAAAAATATTCAGATAAGGCAATACTTCCGTCAATACCTTGCGCACGATCCTGGTCGCAAACTTTGCATCATCCTGCTGGGGGACATTGGGCCTGTCCACCACAACATAGATAGCGATCTGCGGATCGTCAGCCGGAGCATACCCCATAAACGATACGACATATTCTCCGTTACCACGGGGCAGCGTCTGCGCCGTTCCGGTCTTGCCGCCTATCATATAGCCGGCCGGTCTGGCCGTCTTGCCGGTCCCGTTTTCTCCGGTCACTACCTGATTACAATATTCCACTATCTTATCGCTCGTAGACTGTGATACGGTCTGCTTTAACAGACGCGGTGTGATATTTTCAATGACTGCGCCGTCGGCGGTCATGATCTTGCTCACCACATGCGGCTCATAATAATAACCGCCATTTATCAAGGAACAGAATCCTGTGATCATCTGGATCATGGAGCAGTTAAAGCCCTGTCCGAACGAGCAGGTCGCCAGCTCCGTCTGCCGCATATTGCTTTTCGTATAAACAAGCGCCGCCGTTCTGGACTCTCCGGCCAGGTCGATATTGGTCTTTAAACCGAATCCGAACAGATGCTGATAATCCACAAAACGGTCTTTTCCCAGCTGAAAGGCCACGTTCATCAGAACAACGTTGCAGGAGCGCTCGATTCCCTCCGCTATGGAAAGATCGCCATCCCCGTATATCTGATGGCATTTGATCTCATAATCCCCCACTTCCAGTTTCCCGTTGCAGACATAATGCTCGTTTCCGGTAACGGCGCCGCTCTCTATGGCTGCCGCCACAGTAAAAGGTTTGGATACAGAACCCGGCTCATAAGTATCCACGATACAGAAGTTTTTCCACAAAGCGTCCAGATGCCTGTACATTGTCGCATCATCCATATCCCTGATCTTCTCTTCCGTCAGATATTCGCCGGTCTTTTTGCTCTTTTCATCCAGTTCCGGCATACCGATCAGATTCTCTATATTCCTCGTATCATTCAGATCGTAGACCGGATAACTGGCCATGGCGAGGATATTGCCCGTATTGACCTCCATCATGATACAGCCGATATTCTGCGCGCCGTTTCCTTCCCTGACGTTGTCCTTATATTCTTCGTTAAATTCTTTCAGATATTTCTCCACGATACTCTGGATATTGGCGTCGATCGTCGTCTGGATATTATAGCCGTCTTTGGCCGGGATGGTCGTCCGCTCCAGATTGGAGTCGTCATTCAGATAACCATACTGTCTTCCGTTCGTACCGCTCAAAACATCATTATAATACTCTTCCAGTCCATACTGCCCCGCATTGTCGCTCCTTGTAAAACCGATGACGTCGCAGGCCAGAGAACCGTTAGGATATTCTCTTTTATACTCGTCTTCAAACCAGATGCCTCTGATCCTGGACCCGTTCTCCGGGTCGTTTTGCAGTTCCTTGAATTTCTCGACCAGTTCATAATCAAGACGTCTGGCCAGAATATAGTAGGAAGACTTCGGGTGGGTGGCGATATACTCCCGCACCTCGGTGATATTGATACCAAAAGCGCTGTGCAGAGCCGCCAGCGTCGGTTCCAGATTGCTCTCATCATCCATTAATACTTTTGTATCGAGGATGACATTGTATACCTTATTGCTGATCGCCAGTATCGTACCGTTGGAATCCAGTATTTCTCCACGTTTAAAAGGTATTGTCACAGAATCATACTCCTGCTGTGACAATACCTGTTTTTTATAGTCATTCCCTTTATCTCTGTTGATCAGAATAAGCCTCGCGCTCAGACCGATGAAAGCCATCAGTATACATACGAAAAGTACCAAAAGCTTTCTCTGCATCTTAAGTGTAAATCTGTTGACACGACCTTGTCTCATGTTTTCTCTCTCCAACGGCGGCCGTAAGCTTATTCCGGAATCGAAGCGATCTGCTTCACATAATCGCTGTTTTCACTCTCATAAGTCACGATCTGCCCCTCCTCGGCATATTTCATACCGAGTTCCTGAATCGCAATCCTTCTGACTTCCTCCAAGTCTATACTACTTGTTATTCTATTATATTCTTCGTCATTTGCAAGCCTTAAATCATTTAAATCGCTTTCCAGTTTGGAAATATGCTGTATACTGTTTGTGATATCCGACTGCAATCTTATATAACCGACTAAGATCCAGCCCGTCGCTATCAGCGCAAGACTTAAGAACAGTACATAGCCCGCGTTCATATGCTCCGCCTTTTCCCTGTTTTTTCTGGCCGTATTGCTCAATTTCTTCTTTGGCTGTCTCTCTATCTCTCTGGTAATATCCAGTTTTCTGACTGTGCTGCCCTGCACATAATATGGATTCTGTACCCGTCTGCGGTTTCCCGGATCTTTTGCCTGTCTGCTTCTTTGCACTGACGCCATTGTCTTTTCCTCTCAAACTGCGTTATTTTATATTGCACCGCTTTTCTCAAATACTCTGAGTTTCGCGCTCTTAGACCTCTTATTTTCTTCTATCTCCTCTTTAGAGGGCAAAATAGGCTTTCTGGAGATCACTTTTCCCTTTGACTTTCTGCCGCAGGTGCAGACCGGAAATTCCGGCGGGCAGATACAGGGGTTTTCATTTTTTTTAAAAGCGGATTTCACGATCCGGTCTTCTAAGGAATGAAAGGTGATGATGCAGAGCCTTCCGCCCGGAACTAACATTGCGATAAAATCATCGAGTGAATCTTTTAACACATCCAGTTCCCTGTTGCATGCAATCCGTATCGCCTGAAAAGTCCTTTTGGAGGGATGTCCGCCGCCCTGTCTCATCCTGGCCGGGATCGCCGCTTTGATGATCTCGTTTAACTCTCCCGTTGTTTCTACCGGCTTGTCCGCTCTCGCCTTCACGATATGTTTGGCAATATTTTTGGCAAACTGCTCTTCGCCGTAGTCTCTGATGATGCGATATAACTCCATCTCCGGATAGGTGTTGACGATTTCTCTGGCACTTATAGCCGCTCTTACATCCATACGCATATCCAAAGGCGCATCATACTGATAGGAAAATCCTCTTTCGACATTATCCAGCTGATAAGAGGAAACTCCCAGATCAAGCACTATGCCGTCTATTTTCTCGATGCCGATGTTTTTCAGTATATTACGGGCGTTGCAGTAGTTATCTCTGATAATGGTGACTTTTTCGCCAAAAGGTTCCAGTCTCTTTCCTGCCGCCGCAACGGCTTCTTCGTCCTGGTCGATGCCGATCAGCCTGCCTGCCCCCTGTAACTTAGAGGCGATACGGTAAGAATGCCCGCCGCCTCCAAGTGTTCCGTCCATGTAGATCCCATCGGGTTTTACCCGTAGATTTTCTATTGTCTCTTCTAACAAAACCGATGTATGCTTAAATTCCATCCTGTTTCCTGTGTCCTTTTAAATGCCAAGGCCAAGTTCAGCCATATGCTCCGCTATCTCGTCCATATCTTCATAAGAAGCCATTCCCTCAAAGCGCTCTCTGCTCCAGATTTCAATTCTGCTCGCCACGCCGATCAGAACAACATCCTTATTCAACTGTGCAAATTCTCTCAGTACATTAGGCACCAGGATCCTTCCCTGTTTATCTACCTCTACTTCTGCTGCTCCCGCCAGAAAAAAACGTACAAACTTTCTGGCATCTTTATTCGTAAGCGGCAGGGATTTCAATTTCTCTTCAAATACGGTCCACTCCGCATTGTCATACACAAACAGACAGCCATCCAACCCTTTCGTTACCACGAAAACGTCTCCCAACGCCTCCCGGAACTTCGATGGAACGATCAGCCTGCCTTTTGCGTCAATCGTGTGATTGTATTCTCCCATAAACATATATCAATCACCTGCCATCAAGCGTCTGCCACGGTCCATGTTCAAAGAAGTCGTGTGGAATAATTTTCACCACTTTTAACCACTTTGTTCCACTTTCCACCACTTTAGCTACTATTTTATAATAAAATATGGGATTTGGCAAGGAAAAAGATAGCGTTTTGGGAAAAAATTTTACAGAAGCGGGAGCGCGGGCAGACAGCAAAAAAGCGCTCCGCTGTTTTGACGGAACGCTTTTGAGAGTTTAAGAGTTGTTTCAGTTTTTAATCGACAGTTTGGGCTGTCTTCTTCCGGCGGCGGATGAGGATGTCGGCGGCAAGGGAGACTATGACGAAGGCGGCGGCGAGAAGCTGGGATACGGGAAGGGTGGTTCCGGGAACGAAAAGCTGATCCGTGCGGATGCCTTCTATCCAGAACCTGCCGAGGCCGTAGCCGCCCATATAAAGAAGCCACATTTCGCCCTCAAATTTTTTATGTTTACGGTACAGGAGCATAACAGCGAGCAGGAGCAGGTTCCAGAGACATTCATAGAAAAATGTCGGGTGTACCTGAATGTAATTCACGCCTTCCTCTATGTGCGCCGCCACATTGACAGAAATATCCCTGATGCGGACCGCGTCGATCGGGAGACGCATGGCAAACAGATTATCCGTGTATTCCCCGAATACCTCCCTGTTAAAGAAATTGCCCCAGCGGCCGATCGCCTGTCCTAAGATCAGACCGGGCACACAGATATCCACAAGCTGCAAAAAACTGTACTTTTTGATACGGCAGTAAACATACAAAGTGATAAAAGCCGCGATCACGGCACCGTAAATAGCCAGTCCGCCGTTTCGCAGATTAAAGATTTCCAGAAGATTATCTTTATACATATCCCATTCAAAGACCACGTAATAAATCCTGGCGCCGAGAATGGAAAAGATCAGTTCGTAAATGATAACATCCCAGATAATATCGGGATCGACTTTTTCTTTTCTGGCAACATGCGCCGCCATAAAGACACCGCTTAAGACGCCGATACCGATCAGTACACCGTAAAGAGCGATCTGAAAACCGAATATATGAAAAGATTTCGGCACATTTTTCAGATACAGTCCTATTCCCGGAAATGCGATGTCCGTTACATCCATAATATTGTTCATGATTCAACCGCACCTTTCTCCCCATCCGCTAATCAGACATTAAAACGGAACAGAATGACGTCGCCATCTTTTACAACATACTCTTTTCCTTCCATGCCGACCAGACCTTTTTCTCTGGCCGCCGCAAGAGAACCCTGCTCTAATAAGTCTTTGTAATTAACGACTTCCGCCTTGATAAAGCCTCTCTCAAAATCGGTGTGTATCTTTCCGGCTGCCTGCGGCGCTTTGGTGCCGATCTTAATTGTCCATGCCCTCGTCTCGTCCTCCCCGGCTGTCAAAAAACTCATCAGGCCGAGCAGATGATAACTGGCCGCGATCAGTTTCTGCAATCCCGATTCTTTTAAGCCAAGATCTTCTAAAAACATCGCCGTTTCTTCTTCGTCCAACTCCGCGATCTCCTGCTCGATCTGCGCACAGATCACAAATACCTCGCTGCCGTTTTCGGCCGCAAATCTTTTCACACTGGCTACGCCGGCGTTGCCCGCACCGTCGTCCGCCAGATCGTCCTCCGCCACGTTGGCCGCAAAGATCACCGGTTTGTACGTCAGAAGATTGTAGGATGTTAAAAGTGCCAGTTCGTCTTCATCTTCGCTCACAAAAGATCTGGCCAGTTTTCCCTCTTCCAGATGCGCTTTTATCTTTTCCAGTAATTCCAGTTCTTTGGCCAGCGTCTTGTCCATTCTGGCCCCCTTGGAAGTCTTGGCGATCCTGCGCTCCAAAATCTCCAGATCGGAGAAAATAAGTTCCAGATTAATCGTCTCGATATCACGCAGCGGGTCGATAGAACCGTCCACATGCACGATATTCGTATCTTCAAAGCAGCGCACTACGTGTACGATGGCATCCACTTCCCGGATATTGCTCAAAAACTGATTGCCGAGTCCCTCGCCTTTGGACGCGCCTTTTACCAGTCCCGCAATATCGACAAATTCTATCGTGGCAGGCGTTACTTTTTTGGACTGATACATATCGCCAAGCAGCTTCAGTCTTTCATCAGGAACAGCCACGATACCGATATTGGGGTCAATGGTGCAGAACGGGTAATTCGCCGACTCTGCGCCCGCTTTGGTCAATGAATTGAATAATGTACTTTTCCCGACGTTGGGAAGTCCTACGATGCCTAGTTTCATTTTATCATACCTGTCCGAAAACCTTGCTTTACAAGGGTTTTCGCCTTTCTCTATCATATAAAATACAAGTTAAAAAGCCTTAACGGCTATGTTAGTATAGCATAGGAAGGCTTAAAAGTAAATTGACTTTCTCCCAGAGTTTGTGTCAAGTAATCAGTGGCAATTTACAAATGCCTTATTAGAAATGTACTTTGATTTCAGTTATGCCCGTTGTTCCAGTTCTTCCTGCTCCCTGCGTTTCCAGAGAATGACGATCCTGATCATCAATACTGCCATGATAATGACTGCCAGCCAGATAAAGCAGCATATACCGAGGAATGTCGGGCAGATATGCTTTCTCCTTATCCTCTGCCAAATAAACTCTGCCCGCTTTAACATCAGCCATGCCTTTTTCCATTTCCACATCAAACTGTTCTCTGGTAAGAGAACAGTAATTCAAATATCCCTCTTTATCGTAAGTTCATTTTACACTGATTATTCTTTTTTGTTTTTCTTACTCCTGTAATTCCTTCAAAATCTTCTTTCCATTCGCTATGGTAAAATCGCTGAAGCGATAAGCGCGAATTCTCTCTTTTACGATAAGCGGGAGCAAAAAACCATTGCCGGACAGCTTTGCACAACGATTGATGACCGTTTTATTTGAAACCTTTATCATTCTGCTCACCTCGATCGGCGTAAACTCATACAGATGCCTCTTCAACAAAAAAATAAGGAACTCTTTTTCCTTCAGATTCAAATGAGAAAGCGCCGCATAGAGACTATCATCGCTCGTTTCTAATGACAAACTGCATACTCTCGTTGAATATAATTCAACCATGCGCAAGAAATAATCAATCCAGATTTCAGGATGTGGCGGATTATCTCTCCCGGAATAATATAGTTCAGGCAATCCCATCTGCAAAGAACGATAATATTCTTCCGCGTCATAAGCAAAATATTCTTCCAAAGAACCGATACCGCTAAAGCCATATCCATATTTATCCAAAACAAAACCCGACATTAAACGGGCGGTACGGCCATTCCCATCTTCAAAGGGATGTATCGTTACTAACTGATAATGCACGACCGCTGCAATGAGCAGGGGATGGTCTTCCGTTGTATTTACATACTCTACAAGTTCATCTAACAAGCCCGGAATATCAACATATTCCGGCGGAATATAATCCGCTTTTCCTGTCTCTGAATCATATACTGCAAACAGAACTCCCGGAGGCATTGCGCCACGCAATCCTGTTTTTTCTTTTGAAGCCCCCTTTTCAACCAGCGCCTGTACTTCCATGATCAGGTCTTTTGAAAAAACAGCACCCGCCTTCGCCTTCTTCTCCAAAAATTCTAATGCCATATAGTAATTTCTTACTTCCTGCTCCGGTTTCATAAAATGTTTATGGGCATCGCTTTCAATCGCTGCATCCGCCTGACCTTCCGTGAGAGGGTTTCCTTCAATTTTATTGGACGCATACGAACTTTTCTTTTTGGAATTCTTTCTAAGTTTATTGATAGTGACTGTCGGGATCACAACCGTACTTAGAGCATGGCGATTATTATCAATAGCCGATATTCTTTTTAAAATATTATTAGTGAGATTTACCTTTATCAGAATAGCCATCTCCTTTTCCTGATAATATCAGTATACCAGTCGGCTGTTCAAAAATCCATTATTTTTTCACTATTCTTTCACTATTCTTTCACTATTTTTGCACAGACGCACTCCTCTACCCATACCGTTTGATCTCCTTCAGCTCCTGATACAACATCTTATAATTCTCATACCGCACCCGGCTGATATCTCCGCGTGAGACGGCCTCTTTTACGCCGCAGTCCGGCTCGTTTATATGCGCGCACCCGCGGAAACGGCAATATGGCTCATATTGTCTGAATTCCGGATAATATATGGCGAGTTCTTCTTTGAGTATCTCTGATATGGTAAGAGACGTGAAGCCGGGCGTGTCCATGATATAGGTCTCTTCGCCCAGCGCGATGATCTCGGAATGTCTGGTGGTGTGTTTTCCCCTTTCAATCTTGCGGCTGATACTGCCAGTCTCCCTATTGGCCTCCGGCTGCAGGCAGTTGATAACCGTGGATTTACCGACGCCGCTCGGCCCGGCTACCGTCGTAGTCTTACCGGTAAGAAGGGTTTTTAGCTGTTCCATGCCGCCTTGGGTGACGGCGCTGATGAATAACACCTGATAACCGCATGTTTCATAGGCTTTCCGCAGGGCCTCGCATTCTTTATCAGAAGCGATATCCTGCTTGTTAAAACAGATGATGCAGGGAAGGTCCTGCCTCTCCATGCGGATCAGGAAACGGTCTAAAAGATTAAAATTGGGCTCCGGTTTTACAATGGCAAAGATAATGAGCGCCTGGTCGATATTGGCTACTGCCGGACGCAGCAATTCGTTTTTGCGCGGCAGGATCTTCGTTACGTTTCCTTCCATTTCCTGCTCATCCAGAATATCAATGTCTACATTATCGCCTACGAGCGGTTTCACATGCACGTTACGGAAAACGCCTTTCGCACGGCATTCGTATACGCCCCTGCCTTCTACATATACATAATAAAATCCGGCAATCCCTTTAATGATCTTCCCTGTCATTTATCCTCACTCTGCTGTAAACGCTACTTCTCTCGTCACTATTTTTTGTGTAACCGTTCCTTCTATCGTAATCTGCTCGCCGGTATTCGGATCGGTTGTTGTAGAAGCCGGCGTCGTTACTATAAAGGTAAACTGAATAGTCCCTGTAGCCGACAGGATACCTGTACGATCCATCATAATGGGAAAAGAAGCTGTCTCTGTATTTAACAACTGTGTACCATCCGCCGCCGTAAGAACCACGGCAACACTCATCCCCGGCTGATATTCGGGGTCTTCTGTCGGCGCGGTAATATTGTCTGTATATTTATAGGTGACTGCCGCCGGGCCTATACTGACTTTCAGGTCGATCGGCGTTCCCTTATCCACATAAGAGCCTTCCGAATAACTCTGATAACATACTCTGTCAGTCATTGCCGGATCCTCATGATTTGTCTGCGATATGGTTCCGGCGCTCAGTCCGCTCTCCGTGAGGATTGCCACAGCATCCATTTCCGTCTGTCCATACACATTGGGTACTCTGACTTTGGTACTCTCCGCGCCCTGACTTACGCGTATCGTAATGGCGGAACCTTTGGGCGCCATCTTTTCCGCTTCGGGCGACTGCGAAATGACATGGCCGCTCTCTACGACCGTATCATAACTTTCCGTTGCATTGACTACAAAACCGGCCTTTTCCAATATGGAAGTTGCCTCCGCCTGTGACTTTCCGATCACGGATGGTACGGCGACAGCCTCGCTCCCCTGCGCCACAGTCAGTACGACATTCTTATTTTTATCGACCATTTCACCCGCCCTTACGCTTGCGCGGATGACAATCCCTTCTTCATAAGTATCCGACTCTTCGTATTCAATCTCCGGTGTTAATCCCAGATCGATCAGTGCGCGCTTGACTTCATCCAGTGTCTTACCGGCGACCTCGATCATTTGCACCTGTTCAACCTCCTGCGTCTGCCCGGTTTCTTCTTCCGGTGCATCTGTTTCGCCGCCAAACAGGCCGAAAGTCCTGCCGACTAAGAAGATAATGATACCGCCTACTAAAAGCGCAGCCACAACAGCCAGTACGGTTGTGATCCTTTCCACTTTAGGATCATAATCGTCGTCCTCATCGTCTTCGTCCTCGTAATATTCCTCTTCCTCGTCGTCTTCGTCCTCGTCTTCCTCATCCTCTTCATAACGTTCATAGTAATGACGGGAATCTTTTTTCAGACGCATGGCTTCATCCATCGAATCTCTTCTGTCACTCTGCCGCTTGATCTGGGCCATGTCTTTATCGGTTATCATTCTGGTGGACGCTTCTTCGTCGGGATCGATGACTTTGACAAAGTCTTCGTCCGGATTCATCAGAGACTGTTTCAGATCGACGATCAGTTCCCCCATGGACTGATATCTTCTGTCGGGACTTTTCTGACAGCATTTATAAACGATCTGCTCGACGCTGATCGGTATCTCGGCAATGTACTCTCTCGGTGAAGGCAGTTCTTCCTGAATATGTTTGATAGCTATGGCTACCGTCGTCTCTCCGTTAAAGGGCACACGGCCCGTCAGCATTTCAAACATGGTGATACCGAGCGAATAGATATCGCTCTTTTCATCACTGTAACCGCCTCTGGCCTGTTCCGGCGAGGTATAGTGAACGGAACCCATGACGTTGGAGGTAATGGTATTGCTGGTCGCCGCTTTGGCGATACCGAAATCCGTCACCTTTACTTTTCCTTCTTTGGAAATAATGATATTCTGCGGTTTGATATCACGATGGATAATATGGTTATTATGTGCCGCCTCGATTCCCATCGAGACCTGGATGGCGATGCTGATGGCTTCTTTTACGGACAGTCTGGCCTTTTTTTCAATATATTTTTTCAGTGTGATGCCTTCCACCAGTTCCATAACGATATAATGGATCTCGCCTTCTTCGCCGACATCATATACATTGACAATATTCGGGTGCATCAGTCCTGCCGCCGCCTGCGCCTCTATGCGGAACTTGGAGACAAAATTCTCGTTCTCGCCAAATTCCTGTTTCAGCACCTTGACCGCTACGAAACGGTTCAGTTTATGATCTTTTGCTTTATATACATCTGACATGCCGCCGGTACCTATTTTTTCCAGGATCTCATACCGGTCGCCTATCATCATTCCCATCTTAATCATGTTCCACCTCATCTGCTGACGGCTCTATGATGATCACCGAGATATTATCTTTGCCGCCGTTATTATTGGCCGCCTGAACCAGAGCCTCCGCTCTTTCTTTCAGGCTTTTTCCATTTTTCAATATCTGTTGTATTTCTTCGTCTTTTACCATGTTTGTCAGGCCATCCGAGCATAGCAGTATCGTATCGCCTTCCCTCAGTTCCAGATTAAAAAAATCCGCCTCTACGCTGTCTCTGGCGCCGATCGCTCTCGTGATGATATTTTTATCCGGATGATTTCTGGCCGACTCTCTGTCAATGCCGCCCATCCGTATCATTTCCTCTACAAGTGAATGATCCACCGTGATCTGCTCAATATCCTCATTGACCAGATACAGTCTGCTGTCTCCTACGTTTGCAACCTCTAAATAATTCCCGATACAGGTCGCCATGACAAGCGTTGTCCCCATACCCGCAAGCGCGCGGTCTTCGCTGGCCTTCTTTCTCGTATTGGCATTGGCTTTTTCAATCGCCTTGCCGAAAATAATGACCGGGTTTTTTTCAAAAGAAGACGTGATCTCTTCCACAATCGTCTCCACGGTGTAACGGGACGCCAGTTCTCCGGCATTATGTCCGCCCATGCCATCAGCCACGATAAATACATTCGGAAGATTTCCGACAGGCGTCTCCGAAATATAAATATAATCCTGATTCAGTTGTCTTCTTCGTCCGATATCTGTGATCGCATAGGACTTTAACACTGTAC
Source organism: Ruminococcus sp. (assembly GCA_023663085.1). GTDB lineage: Bacteria > Bacillota > Clostridia > Lachnospirales > Lachnospiraceae > UBA3282. Next base: position 31,821 of record JAMPIB010000023.1, read on the forward strand.
TTCCCTCCTATGACTGCTTACGCATAAACTTCCATCTAAGCTGTCCGCAGGCACCATCAATATCCCTGCCCATTTCCCTTCTAATAGTAACATTTATTCCATTTTTTTCAAGTTTATTTTTAAATACCGTTACCGCTTCTTTGTCAGACTGCACGAAATCCCGCTCTTTTACAGGGTTTATCGGTATCAGGTTCACATGACAGTTTAACGGTTTTATGAGCGCCGCAAGCTCTTTTATATCCTCTTCGGTATCATTGACGCCGCCCGCCAGACTATATTCAAAGGTAATCCGTCTCCCAGTCTGTTTAAAATAGTATGCACACGCCTGCATCAGTTCATCCAGAGAATACCGCTCGGCAATGGGCATCAGGGCGCGCCTTTTTTCATCCGTCGCCGCATGGAGCGATAAGGCGAGCGTGATCTGTAATTTTTCATCCGCCAGCCGGTACATCTGGGGAACAAGGCCGCATGTGGATACCGTCACGTTACGCTGGCTGATGTGCAGGCCGTTCTCATCCGTAAGCAGTCTGATAAAACGCAGCAGATTATCATAATTATCGAGCGGTTCGCCGCTGCCCATCACGACCACGTTAGAGACTCTCTCCCCGGTATGGCATGTAATGGCATAGATCTGGTCGAGCATTTCCGAAGGGCGCAGGCTTCTCGCCAGTCCGTCTATCGTAGAGGCGCAAAAGCGGCACCCCATGCGGCACCCGGCCTGTGAAGAGATGCAGACGCTGTTGCCGTGTTTATAGCGCATCCAGACGCTCTCCACCAGATTGCCGTCGGAGAGCGCGAACAGGTATTTCCTTGTCCCGTCAATCTTTGACTCCTGTACTTTTACAATTTCAAGCGCTGTATAAAAAAAGCGTTCCCGGCATTTTTCTTTTAAGGATTTAGGGAGATTGCTCATTTGCTCATAATCTCTTGCCAGTTTTATGTGCATCCACTCATAGAGCTGCACGGCCCGGTAGGATTTTTCGCCCAATTCCTCTATCACATTTTTCAGTTCGTCGAGTGTCAGGGATTTGATATCCTGCATCTGCTCTCTATCTGTCATATTCGCTGTCCTTATTATGCTGGCTTCTGTGTGGAAACCGCATCTGCTGTTTCGCTATCCCTGCATACGCCTTAATCTGGCAAAGAAAAAACCGTCTGTTCCATGTATCCCCGGCAAAAGCTGCAGCATTCCCGTTTCCGCTTCTTTTCGCAGTTCCTCCGGCAGAGTCTTCGGTAAAAATGCACGCATGCTTTCCGGTGTAAAGTTAAATTTTTCACAGATCCACTCCGCCATTTTTTCATTCTCCTGCGGGTTAATGGTGCAGGTGCTGTACAGTAAAAGTCCGCCCGGTTTTACATAGGCTGCGGCGTTTGTAACGATTTCTTTCTGTAATGTCGTGATCTCTGCAAGCGACTGCGCGCTCACATGATATTTGATATCCGGTTTCTTACCGATCACACCCAGTCCCGAACAGGGTACGTCCGCCAGTACCACATCCGCCGATCGCGCAAGTTCCTCTTTATAAATGCGGGCGTCGTTTAACGCCGTCTGCATATTTTCTTTGCGCATCCGCAGTCTGTTAGCCTCCATGCGCGAGAGTTTGTTTTCCGATATGTCAAAAGAAAGCACTTTTCCTGTTCCCTGCAGTTTCGTGGCCGCGTGCAGCGATTTGCCGCCCGGAGAGGCGCACAGATCGAGGAGTGTCTGGCCTTTCCTGATATCCGCCGCTTCGATCACCAGCATGGAACTGACATCCTGCACCATGAAAAGTCCTTCTGCATATCCCGGCAGATGCCGGATGCCTTCCGCCCTTTCTATCTGCATCGCGTAAGGCAGATAAGGGTGTTCTCTTACAGTGACGCCGTTTTCTTCCCAGACCTTTATCAGCGCTTCTTTTTCCCTATCCGATAGAGACTCTTCCAGACGCAGCGTCAGAGGCCCTCTTTCCAGATAAGCGCCAAATATCGTTTCAACGTCTTTTTTATTATATATATGCAAAAAATATTCCGCAAGCCACAAAGGTACGGAATACATGACTGACAGATATGCCGCTTCGTCCTTATCTCTGTCCGGCCAGGCTATGGCGTCTTTTTGTCTGGACACGTTCCGCAAAACGCCGTTTACATATCCCTGCAGGGAGTGGAACTTTCTTTTGCCGGCCAGTTTCACCGCCTCGCTGCAGATGGCCGCATCCGGTATATTATCCATAAAAAGCATCTGATAAACGCTCATCCGCAGCAGTTGTCTGATAAGCGGTTTCATTTTTTTTACAGGCACTTTGGAAACGGTATCCAAAGAATAGTCAATCTGTATCCTCCGCTCAACCGTCCCCTCCGTTACCCTTTTGATAAAAGCCTTTTCTTTCGGCGCAAGATAATCATACTTTTCCAGTACGTCAGCCAGAAGTAAATTGACATATCCGTCATTTTTTTCCAGTTCTAATAAAATATCTAAAATAATTTCTCTATTATTCATCCGTTATCGCCTATTCCCTGCGTTTGTGCCAGATCCGCTAATCGTTTCTCCTGCTGTTATTTCCGAATAAAAGAATCAGACGCAGAAGCTGTAAGATAGCCGAGGCCGCCGCCGCTACATAGGTTAAGGCCGCCGCGCCAAGTACCTTACGGCACCCTCTCGTCTCATCATTTTCCATAAGTCCGTAACTGCCCAGCATGGTAAGCGCCCGGCCCGATGCGTTAAACTCCACGGGCAGCGTGACGATCTGGAAGAGTACGGCAAGGGCGAACACCCAGATGCCGATCTGGATAAAAATCTGGTTCATGCCCAGCAGCGCACCTAATATAATGATCGGTATTCCTAATTTAGAACCGATATTCGCCGCCGGTACGAGCGCCGTGCGGATACTTAAAGGCGTATATCCTTTATGATGCTGTAAGGCATGGCCGCATTCATGCGCGGCAACGCCGATCGCCGCTACGGAAGTAGAACCATAAGTGGCATCCGAAAGTCTGAGCACTTTTGCCCTCGGATCGTAATGGTCTGTCAGTTCGCCCCGAATATGCTCTATGCGCACATCATAAATGCCGGAAAGCTGTAAAATACGCTGTGCGGCCTCCGCTCCCGTAAGACCGCTCCTGCTCCTTACTCTGGAATATTTTCTGAAAGTCGAACTGACACGCATCTGTGCAACGATACATAATATCGCGCCGATGATGACCAGCCAGTAAGTGGGATCAAAATACATCCCGTAGTATCCGCCGTAATATCTCATGATTTCATTACTTCCTTTCTGCTATGACATTTCTTTTTTTATCTGCTGAAATATTTTATTTTCCCAGAACATCCCCGGTCTTTATCTGATTGCCCAGCAGGAAATCTTTCACTGTCATCCTTTTTTTCCCTTCTAACTGCACCGCCGTCACTTTCAGCGCCACGTCTTTCGTGCGGACATAAAAGGCGTCTTTTTCTACTGCCGTTATCGTTCCCGGAACTGCTGATGCTATGTGCGCATCTTCCTTATCGACATCGCTCTCCCATATCTTCAATGTCTTTCCATGATAAAAAGTATAGGCGCTCGGCCAGGAATTTAAGGCGCGTACCATTCTCTCGATATGGGCCGCCTCGTTTTCCCAATGAATCTCTCCCATGGACTTTTGCAGCATTCCGGCATAACAGGATCTGGTATCGTCCTGTTTTACAGGCGTAAGTTCTCCCGCTTCTATCCTGGGAAGTGCCTCAACGATCAGCTTAGCGCCCGCCGCCGCCAGTTTATCGTGCAGGCTGTCTCCGGTTTCTTTTTCCTCTATCGGCACGACCGACTGCATGAGGATATCGCCCGTGTCGATACCCTTATCCATCTGCATAATGGTAACGCCGCTTTCATTTTCTCCTTCAAGGATTGCCTGCTGTATCGGCCCCGCGCCGCGATATTTCGGTAAAAGCGAAGCATGAATATTGATACAGCCGTACCCTGGCATCCGCAGGATTTCTTCTGAAAGGATCTGTCCGAAAGCCGCCACGATAAAAGCATCCGCCTCATAGGAACGCAGCGTCTCCACCGCCTCCGGCGCTTTGACTTTCACAGGCTGAAAGACCGGGATATCATATTGCAGGGCGCAGCTTTTAACAGGCGTCATCTGCATTTCCTTGCCGCGGCCTTTCGGCTTATCCGGCTGTGTGACGACCGCCGCAATCTGGTGGCCCGCCTCAATGAGCGCCTTTAACGCCGCCACCGCATAATCCGGCGTTCCCATAAATACCAGTTTCATCATATCCCTCCATTCTCACAGAAGTTCTTCTCACACTACTTACCTTCTTCTTCCTCCACATCCTGCAGCGGGCCGATCACTTTCTCCACATACAGATGGCCGTCGAGGTGGTCGATTTCGTGCTGAATGGCTCTCGCCAGAAGTTCCGTGCCCTCTATCTCAAAAGGCTCCAGATTCTCATCATAGGCAAGTGCCTTAACGTAATTGGCTCTCGTCACCTGCCCGGTCTTGCCCGGCACGCTCAAACACCCTTCATACCCTGTCTGCTCGCCGCTTGTCTCCAGTATCTTCGGATTGATCAACAGGAGCGGGTCGTCCCCCGTTACGTCAATGACGACGATACGCTTTAAGATACCGACCTGCGGCGCGGCAAGACCGACTCCGTTCGCCTCATAGAGCGTATCGAACATATCGTCGATCAACTGCTGTATACGGGGTGTTATCTCCGTTACCTCTTTACATTTTTTTTCAAGGATGGGATTGCCCATCTCTCTGATCATTCTTGTTGCCATTTCCTTTTCCTTTCTGACTCTCACTGTCGGTATCTCAATATGCGTTCATCGGATCAAAATCGAACTGGATACTTTGATTTTTCAGATTGCATTCTTTACTGCAATCTTCCAGCATATCCTTTATCTGCACCAGTGTCTCGTAATCGGGATGTTTCAGATATAATGTATGCCGGTACAGATCGTTTATCTTTGAAACGGCCGCCGGCGCGGGGCCGATAATATATAAATCCTTCTCTTTTGCAAATCTTTCTCTCACCAGAGCGGCAAACCTCTCAAGCAGCGCCCCGCCCTGTTCTTTATCTCCGGCAATGGAAAGCACCGCCAGCATATGAGCCGCAGGCGGATACTGCAAAAGTTCCCGGTAAGTGATCTCCTCTTCATAAAAACCTTCATAATCCTGATTGGCGGCATGGATAATGCTGTAATGCTCCGGCTGGTACGTCTGGATGACGACCTCTCCCGGCTTATCCCCTCTGCCCGCTCTGCCCGCCGCCTGTGTCAGAAGCTGGAAAGTACGCTCCCCGGCGCGGTAGTCATTCTGATTTAAGGACAGATCGGCCGCCAGGATGCCTACCAGCGTCACATTGGGAAAATCATGCCCCTTGACGATCATCTGCGTTCCCACCAGAATATCGGCTTTCCCATCGGCAAACGCCGATAATATCTGCTCGTAACTTTCCTTACTCCTCGTGGAATCGGCATCCATCCGCAGAACGCCCGCTGACGGGAACTCCTTATGGACAGCCTCTTCGATCTGTTCCGTTCCCGCCTTAAAACCAAGCAGATATTTAGAAGAACAGGCAGGACAAAGCGCAGGTCTTTGCTCTTCATAGCCGCAATAGTGACATACCAGTTTCCCGTTGCGGTGTTCCGATAAAGAAACGTCACAGTGCGGACACTTCATCACATGCCCGCAGGCTCTGCAGGAGATAAATCCCGCATACCCTCTTCTGTTTAAAAAGAGCATGATCTGTTCTCCCGCCGCCAGTCTTTCTTCCATGAGCGCCTTTAATTTCCGGCTGAAAATAGAACGGTTGCCTTCTTTTAATTCCTGTCGCAGATCTATCGTATATACCTGCGGCAGATGACCTCCCGTCAGACGCTCTTTCATCTGATAGAGTTTATATTCTCCTTTTTGCGCACGATAATACGCTTCTAAGGAAGGCGTTGCAGAACCGAGTACAACGCTGGCTCCTTTCAGGGACGCGATCTGTATAGCCGTCTCTCTGGCGTGGTATCTGGGCATGGATTCGCTCTTATAGCTGTTTTCATGCTCCTCATCCATCACAATTACACCAAGCGCCGGAAACGGCGTAAAAAGTGCGGAACGGGGGCCTATCATCACATCCAGTTCTCCCCGTCTGGCGCGTTCCATCTGGTCATATTTTTCCCCCATGGATAAGGTGGAATTCATCACGGATACCCGGTCGCCGAATCTTTTATAAAAACGCAGCAGCGTCTGATAAGTCAGCGCGATCTCCGGGATCAGGACAATGGCCTGCTTTCCCATAGCTATCATCTGTTCGATGATCCCCAGATAGACTTCCGTCTTGCCGCTCCCGGTTATCCCGTGGATCAGGTAAGTCCCCGGTTTCCCGGCCCGGTAGTCCCGGATGATATCTTCGATGATAAAACGCTGCCTGTCGCTGAGTTCTTTGGCCGTCTCCCGTCCGGAAATCCTTTTTACAGGATTGCGATAATAACTTTCCGTCTCTATTGTAATAATACCCTGTTTTTCCAAACTGTTCAAGGTCGCTGCCGCTATATTCAGTTTTTCCCTAAGCAGCGTATACGGTAATATCTCTTCTTCCAGAAGGGCGTTCAGTACTCTTACTTTGGCGTTCTGGCGCTTTTTTTCACACTCTGCGATCTGTCTTTGTATCTCTTTCGTACCGACGCATCTGGTAATTTTCTTTTTTTGGAGCTGTTTTAATTTACGCTTGACCGGTATTACGGTCTTCAGGGCATTTATGATCGTTGAACCGTAATGTCTCTTCATCCAGTATGCCGTCTGGATCAGGCCGCTCTCCAGCGTCGTACTTTTTTCGTCGATACAAGTAATCTCCTTTAATTTCTCCGCCGGATAATCGCTCTTATCGCTTAAATCGACCACATATCCTGTCGTATCGCGGTTTCCTCTGCCAAAGGGCACATGCACGCGCATACCGGGCATAATTTTCCCCATAAGCTCCTGCGGTATCTTATATTGAAAAGGTCTGTCTACTTTTTCATGGGAGATATCGACGATGATATCCGCATAACGGCAGTTCCCTGTCTCCTCAAATTGTTCGCTCATACCTTATCCCCGCTCTATATACGGACTCCTTTATCTGCCTGCCAGAATATCCCGGATCAGATCTCTTTCGTCCATCGGATATTTCACGCCTTCTATTTCCTGATAATCTTCATGCCCCTTACCCGCGAGCACAATGATATCTCCCGGCTCTCCGTGCGCAATGGCATAGGCTATCGCCTCTTTTCTGTCGCAGATCTCGATATATTGACCGTCGGTCTTATCAATACCGACTTTGATATCGTCGATGATATCCTGCGGTTTCTCGAAGCGCGGATTATCGGAAGTGATAATGGTCAGATCAGCCAGTCTGCCGCTGACTTCTCCCATCTCGTAACGCCGCAGTTTAGAACGGTTCCCGCCACAGCCAAACAGACACACCAGACGGTGCGGGTGGTATTCTTTTAAAGTGGATAAAAGGCTTTGCAGCGCCATCGCGTTATGCGCATAGTCTATCAGTAACGTAAAATCATCCGACACTTTGACCGGTTCGATACGCCCCTTTACCCTGGCCTGTAAAAAGGCCCTGCATATCGCTTCTTCCGACACTTCAAAGTGCCTGCAGATCGCGAGTGCCGTCAGGGCGTTATAGACGCTGAATTTACCCGGTGCCGCCACTTCTACAGAGAAATTCATAAGTCCCCTCACATCAAAAGAAACGCCCAGCCTGCCGCCGTCGGATAAAAGTTTGATATTGGCGGCCTTAAGATCGGCCTCCGTCTCTATGCCATATGTCTCCAGTATGCAGGTATGCCCCGCCGTCACCGCCTGCCAGTGCGCGTCGTCATGATTGACGATACCCACCCTGCACTGTCTGAATAACAGCCCTTTACAATGCAGATAGTCTTCAAAATCCCGGTGTTCATTCGGCCCGATATGGTCAGGTTCGATATTGGTAAATATTCCAAAGTCAAAGACAAATCCCTGTGTCCGGTGAAGCATCAATCCCTGCGAGGAAACCTCCATGACAACCGTATCACAGCCTGCATCCGCCATCTGTCTGAAATACTGTTGTATCAGATAAGATTCCGGCGTCGTATTGTCAGCATGGATATGCGTATCGCCGATGATGACCTCTATCGTACCGATCAGTCCTACCCTGCGCCCGGCCTGTTCCAGAATGGACTTTACCAGATAGGTCGTCGTCGTTTTTCCTTTGGTCCCGGTGATGCCGATGACTTTCAGGCTCTTAGCCGGATGATCGAACCAGGCCGCCGAAAGAAAAGCCAGCGCATATCTGGTATCCTCCACCTGTATGAGCGTCGCCTCCACGTCTTTCGGAAGTTTCACTTCTTTTCTCACGACCAGTACTTTTGCTCCCGCCTCTACAACCTGTGCCGCAAAATCATGCCCATCGACATTGGCGCCTTCGATACAGACAAACAGACTGCCTGCCGACGCCTTTCTGGAATCGTAGACGACATCACCCACCTCTACATCCAGACTGCCGCCAAGGCAGCGATACTCTATATGTTCCAGTAAATCACGTAATTTTTTCATCAGGTCATACTCCTTTTCTGACTATTCATTTCCTACCTATAATAAAATATCACGAAACCCGCTCTTTTTCAACTTTTCCCATTTTCTTTAGAGAAGTTTATCATTTTATTAAGGGAAGTTTATATTTTTATTAGAAAGAAAACACAATTTGGACACATTTGCAAATTAAGATATTAGCAAGATAGTTGAATAACTCACTATCTCCCCCCTCATAAGAAAAATGCGAAAAGCCTGAGAATTTCTCAGGCTTTTTCGTTAGTGCACTTTGCAGCGCGCGTTTCCTATCTGATTTTCTCTACCGTGATGCTATCATAAAGTTCTTCGGCCACATCAAGCGGGACATCCGCGCTTTTTATGGTGGTGGCATTGGCCGCTGAAATGGCTGTGGCCCTGAGCAGCGTCTCTTCTTTGGAATCTCCCCGCACTATGGACATGGCATAGGCGGCTACCACGCAGTCTCCGCAGCCTACCGTATTGACCGCCTGGATCCTTCCTGCTTTGGCAAAATATACGGCTCCGCCGCCGCTTACGGAGATAAGACCCTTTTTACCCATAGATACGATGACATGCGCGATCCCTCTTTCATGAAGTTCTAACGCCGCATCTATGACCGCTTCTCTGTTTATCAGTTTATGCCCTGCGATATACTCTAATTCCTTCAAATTCGGTTTGATCAGATACGGTTTGGCAGCGAGGGCATTTCGCAGGCTTTCCCCGCTCGTATCCAGTATAGTCCTGATACCGTTTGTACGTGCTTTTTCTATCATTTTTGCATAAATATCTTCCGGAAGTCCTCTGGCCGCGCTCCCCGATAAGACGACCAGTTCGCAGTCGATCAGCAGGTCTTCATATTGTTTCAGAAAACGCCATAAATACTCTGCGCTGATCTCCGGCCCCGGTTCTAAAATCTCCGTCACATAGCCGTTATCCGCCAGAATATTCATATTGCTCCTCGTTTCTCCCTTTACACGGATAAAACGGCATTCTACTGCTATGCTTTTTAGATAATCCTCGATAAAACTCCCTGCATATCCGCCCAGAAATCCAGTCGCACATACCGGGAAATCATACTGTCTGAGCACTTTGGTCACATTGACGCCCTTGCCGCCCGCTAACGACATCACGCTGCGCATCCTGTTCACATGCCCCGGAATAAGTTCCCCGGCCGTATATGTTTTATCCACGGCGGGATTTAATGTTACTGTCAGTATCATATCCTGTCCCCCATTCTGACTCGACCCGCGAGTTTGCATGCAAAAGCAAACCTGCCTGTGAATCATTTATGATCCACAATAGCTTTGCATCACGATCTGCAGGCTCTCTCTGCCCTGATAGACATTGATATCCGGGTAATAGAGCATGGAAATGACGATCTTACTGCTCCCTTCCCGGTAAAGTCTGTCTTTTTCGCTTTTGCCAAAAGTCTCTTCCAGAAAAGCATGCCATTTCTCCAGATCACCAAAATAGATCATTTCATAAGTACGTCCCTGCTCGTCCGCGATCTTATACTTTCCTACATTGGCATTTTTGCCAAGGAGCCGCCCCTGTAAAATATGTACGCCTTTTTGTGCGAAAACAGGTTTCGGATTGCCGTTGCCAAACGGTTCCAGCACCTGTAACTGCTTCACAAAATCCATGCGGATATAGGATAAGGGCATCGGTACGTCGATGACAATTTTTTCTATAAAATCATCATCGGTCAGTGTGCAGTTTCTGTTAAGACTTATGCGGAACTCTTCGATATTTTCTTCCGGCATGGATAAGCCTGCCGCCATTTTATGGCCGCCGTATCTGGTAAAAAGATGCTTGCAGAGGCTCATCTGCTCATACATATGGTAGGCTTCAATGGAGCGTCCCGAACCTTTTACGCCCTCTTCACCCTTCGTCAGCACAAAGACCGGTTTATTAAATTTTTCCCGGATGCGGCCCGCGATAATGCCCGCCAGACTCTCATGTGCCTCCGGCAGATAGAGAACCAGCACTTTATCTTCCGCATACGTGCCGCAGCTGGCCATCGCCGCCGCTTCTTCCGTTCCCTGCCTCGTCATTTCCTTGCGGCTGTCATTTAACTCCTTTAACTCCCCGGCGACAGGTACCGCTTCAGCAAACGAAGCGCTCCTAAACATATTTAATGCCTTGGCCGCGGTATCCAGCCGCCCCGTGGCATTGATGCACGGCCCTAAGACAAATCCGATATGGTAGGCCGATAACGGCTTATTCTGCAGTCCGTTTACTTCGATGAGCGCGCGCAGGCCGGGATTTTTCGTATGTACCATCTGCTCTAAGCCGTAACGCACAATGATCCGGTTCTCATCCAACAGTTCCATCACATCGCCGACTGTCGCAAAGGCCGCGAACTCCAGAAGTTCTTCTAAAAGTTCCTCCCGCCTGCTGCCGTCAGCAACGCTGTATTCTTCTTTCTCGCACTTTTCTCTTTCATATTCTTCTAATAAAACCTCTATCAATTTATAGGCGACGACTGCCCCGCAGATACCGTCAAACGGATAGGTGCACTTTTCCTGCTTCGGGTCGATAACCGCCTGCGCGGGCGGCAAAATCTCTTTCCTGCTGCCATCCTCCATGATCTCATAGGGCACTTCGTGATGGTCAGTGACAATAACGCTCATGCCAAGTTCTTTCGCATACACGATCTGCCCAGCAGCCGCAATGCCGTTATCACAGGTAATAATCGTATCAATTCCGTCCTTGTGCGCCTCTTCGATCAGTGTGTCATTTAAGCCGTATCCATCTTTGATACGGTGGGGGATGACCGTATCCACATCCGCACCGCAATACTCTAAGCCTCGCAGCAGGATATAGGTCGCACAGATGCCATCGATATCATAATCCCCGATGATACGCAGACGCGCGCCATCCTTTATTTTAGAAAGTATAAAAGCGACTGCCTTCTCCATATCATAAAGCAGCCGCGGCGAATGTAAATCTTCTAATGTCCCATGCAGAAACAGATCGATCTGCGCTTCTTCCACAATGTCTCTGTTGCGGATGATCCTTGCTATGACCGGATCGATCCCAAAAGTTTCCGCAATCTTACCAAAGTCGGCCTTCTTAGCCGATACCACCCATTTTGCCATTTAAATATCCATGCCTTTCTCTCAGCCTGCGATATTTGTGATTCTCTATCATTTCCAGCGTATCTTTATAAGACAATTTCTGCCTGTCCTCAATAAAAGTGGAATCTGATAACTACTTTTTTCTATAAACATATATCTTATCGCCGAAAATGTCAAGTACATACTCCCACAGATTGTCCTTTTCAGGCAATCCTTTGGCATCCGAAATGGCGCGGCAGCGGTGTTGAGTGAAATGTGTCACGCCCATCAGATATCAGCCGATGGGCGCGGGAATGGTTTAATTTTCATACATCACTATCGTTTCTTCCGTACCGTCATTATAATTCCACAAAAACCAGCCGTACTCATCGCTGTATATGCAATAAGTATCATTTAAAATTGTAACAGATTTTCCCTCAGGAAACGGAAGCGGGTCTGACATGCTCAAATCCGTAAGGTTCACCCATCTGTACTCGTTGTTTCTTTTGCTATACCCAAGGTATTTATCGCCCCCAAAGTAACCTCCATATTTAGGTGCATACAGTTCTCCCCACTCAAAAATCTGCTCGCCTGTAATAATGTCATAAATACCATCATCATTTCCCCAATACTTTCCGCAAAAAGAAGTACCCTCATATCCATATATCATATCATTGCTGACATCCGGAACAGCCTCGCCCGTATCTTCCCATTCGTAAGTATCGGTATTCAGTCGATACCAAGAATTTTCTTCCGCAAACATTGTGTACACTGTTCCGTTGGCGGCAGCCATAATATAACCTGCAGCTGCATATTGTGGATTCATATCCGCTTTCAATCCATGCTCAACCTCACACTGTGGAATAGATATTTCGGCAATTTTTTCAAGGTCATAGGACAAAAGGAGATAACCGTAGCTGTCGTCAATATAGCGGACAAGACATAAAATACCCTTATCAAAATATTCAACATGTGTAATTTCGTAAACGGTGTCATCTTGAAACGTATTCAAAAGCATACCATCAGCATCATATGTATAGAATAAAGCATCTCTATATTGGTAATAGTCGGTTGACAGGACGTAAAAGATGCCGTCCATGAAGTTAGTACCAGTAAAAGCAGACATGCGATAATATAATTCTTCCCCCTCCAATACCTTTAATTCTTTTGAGGAAATATCATAAGCAGTATAAACAACATCTCCCGAACTATTTGTTAAATTATCCGCTATATAAACAGTTCCATTATAGATAAATGAACTGTTATTGTTATCTACATATTCATAATAAGTATGCTTCGCCCCCTCGCCTACGAAAAAGCCATTCTCATATTCCTCCTGTAAAAGCACAAGAAGCTCCGTTCCGGCATTATTTTGTTCTTCGGCTTCTTCCGGTTCGGGTTCCTCGGCTTCTTCCGGTTCTTCTTGTTCGGGTTCCTCTGCTTCTTCCGGTTCTTCTTGTTCAGGTTCCTCAGTTTCCTCCGGTTCTTCCGGTTCCGGTTGTTCTTCCTGCACGTTTTCCGTCTGCTGTTCGGCAGTATCAGCTTCACTTTTGGGAGCTGCCGTTTCCTGCGCATCCTGTGTATTGTCCGCGCCGCAGGCGGACAACAGAAACAGGCTCATTGCCAATGCCAATACCAGCACATTTGTTTTTTTCTTTCTTTTCATCTTCATGTTTTTTAATTTCCTTTCATCGTTTTTTTGTTGTAAGCCGTTTCAAACGACCCGATAGACATAAAGAACCGGAGGAGGCATTGTGGGATGCCCCCCCCGGCTATTTTTTGCTGTCTTTTGGCATTATACAATTTTTTTCGCGTGAATGCAACAGCTTTGTGCATTAATGATATTTCCCCGTATTTGACGAGAATTTTCAAGTTAAATGCCATATCGGAACACCTCCTTTGCAAAATCTCCTTGCGCCAGAAGTCATTTTGAGTTATTATTGTTATGCGAGAACAATAATGTCCAATGATTTTCGGGCAAGGGAATCAGTCAGAGCGTCTGCTCTGGCTTTTTCTATGTATAGAGATTTTCTCTTTACATACCGATTCTGATTATTTAATTGTTTTAATTCCTAATTCCTTATAAAGTGACTTCAACTGGTCCTTCACTGAACCAACAATTTTGTTAATATCCAATTTTTCTATCATACCATTGCTTTTAATACCTTTGTAATACACCTTACTCGCCCGTTTGTATAAACTTTGTAGTTTATCATAACCACTTTTACCAGTAACCTTCGTATTCTTGGGCAAACGCAGAAATTTAATAATGCCGTCAACGTCATATAAAAACCAATCTTCAATAGACCGCTTTGCTTTAATATGAAATATTTTTTTCGCACCATTATCAAGAAGCGCCTGCTCAATTTCGTCCCACTTAATAGGTGGCTTAGAAGAAAACTCAAAAACATCCGTATCACTACACAGCGCCACAGTGTATATAGTATTCTCTCCATATTTTGGTTTTACTTCTTTTACAAACTTCCTTAATGCATTACTTTTGAATCCTCCCACACCCTTGACATTCTTATATTCAATATTGGTGTCAAATCTTTTGTTTGGGTGTATATTACGCGCATGAGCAACTACCGCTTTATAAAACTCAATTTCTGTTTCACCCTCCACAAAGAGTACTAAGCATTTACTCATTCACATCACACTCCAAGTAATCTATTATATTACTATCCGTATCCGAGAGCATCTCAAATAAATAATCGCCCATGCTCATTTTAAACTCCGCAGCATCATTTTGTAACTGTCTCTGACCAGACTTCTTAAAGCTGAAAAACTGTGCCACCCCCGGTGTAAAACTTGTTCCCACATGAATCCATGACGGATCTAAATAACTGATAATATATGGTGAATGGCTTGTAATAATAACTTTACAATCTGTCAAAAGCTGATTGATAATCTGAATATAAGCATGAAATAATCCCGGATGCATCGAGTTCTCCGGTTCTTCTATAGCTATCAATGATATATTGCTATCGCTGGCTGCGATGATCTTTGTTAATATCATAAACACACGTTTTACACCGTCAGACATCATTTCAAAACGAATAGGACTTACTAAATTTTTATTCTTCACATATAGAACATCAATCGCATCCGTAATAATGAATGGTGCATCGTCCGGCAATTCCCCCTCAAAGGCTCCCACCTTGTGCCGTTTTACAACAACATCCTCTATGTCCGGAAATAGCTGCATAAAAACATCCTTTAACAAATCATATTTATCTGGTTGCTGTCTGCTTATGTTATATACAACCCTCGGAAGATTATCTGCATTTATCATTTCGTTTTCAAAGTCTTTCCTGATAATCGGATCCGGTGTATAAAAACTTTTGGCATCTAAATTATTTTCCATATACATCTTCATACCATTAAGTTTCTTTATTATTTCAGCATAAAAAATATCATCATATGCTTTGAGTTTATTAACAACCAGCTCTGCAGACTCTACCAAAACCTTTGAGGAGCATCGTCCCGTCTCGGAACTCTTAAATAATGCATCATCCCTTTTTCTATTGATGAGCTGTGTAAACTTCTGTCCCTTTTCTTCCATTTTTATTTTTAAATACTCTTCTACAATTTTAGGCTCAATGATCTCATTGAATCTCCACGCAAACTCATATCCATAAAGTACCCTGTATTCTTTTCCCCCAAATTCTGTCAAAACCTCCATCTCATATCGGTAGTTCTTATTCTGCATACTGACATTAATCGGAATCAGATTCCTATTTGACATCATTAACACTTTATCCTCAATATTAGCTTTAATATAAGCTAATCCAAAATCAATACCGGAAAGGACATTAGACTTCCCGAAATTATTTAGTGCAACAAGAGCGGTAATATTATCAAATGTAATCTTTACATCTGATAAATTTTTGAATCCGTCTATCAATACAGCCTGTATTTTCATAGCAACGCACCCTTTCTTCTGTTTTATACACATATAATACCACCTCTTTCTAATATGCGCAATATTTTTTTGCGTTTTATTTTATAATATATTCAGTATTTTCACATTTTATTCATTTTACGCAATCGCAACTTGCGTTTTATTTTTTCATCTCGTTTGTATATTAAGAAATTGCAATATGCATGCTTACTCATGATATATCACAATTTCTTAATACAATATCCTTTTCTATAATGCAAATAATAAAAATCCCTATTTCTCTCTACTCCACCACCCCAATCATTCTCTTATCTCCACCGTTCGCATTTGTTACTACCATATGTTCGAATATGACGGAAAACAAGTCAGATTATATTTTCATGATACAGCTTTTTCCGTCACGCCCCCTTATGCCCTTTTCTGTTTCTACGTGAGTAGAAATAGAAAATCTGGAAAACCTCAAAAGTTGTTACGGAATCGATGGTAAAAATTAATAAAAATTGGGAAAATCGTGTGTCACCGGCGAAAAAATTAAAAATGGCTTTCTCCCTCGCCCCGCTGTTATACATTGCTTCGATCTGCTGCCTGTCCGCATACTTGATCCGTTTATACTTCCTTTTTTCCACTTTCCTGCACCCCTTTCCGTGTTTTGAGTAAAAAAAAATGCGTATGAGTTCCGAAAAACTCACACGCACTATACATTTTTACATATATTTCTATATAAAAAATTAAATGCGATAGAGTTTGTTTAACTCTTTTCGCATTTAATTTTAAAACTTAGC
>JAMPIB010000024.1 GCA_023663085.1 Ruminococcus sp.
AGCAATCCCCCCTTTCCCGGTTTTACCCGTAGTCAGAGGGGCAGTCCCCTCTGCGGAGAAAGACTGACCGCCTACCCGTTATGGCAATACCCCATGAAAATATTTTATCAAAAAATGCCGGGTGCTACAAGAAATATTCTGACCTTTTCTATTTTTACCTTTTTGTTTTTCCAAGACCTTATTACTCATCCTGCCAGATTTCCTCTCCAAGGGATTCAATGAATGCCGCCAGTTCATCCGACATCTTTTCCGCCTCCGGTATTCTGATATGACCCGGTGTGCCGCGGCCGTTATTGGAATATAAAAAGTGATGGACATTGCTGTCATTTAATTCATGACTCACCTGGTCAATCGCCTTGTCCCAGTTTTCATCATGTTCCAATATGGTCGTTGCCAGAATAATGACCGCTTTGGGGTATATACTCCGCAGTTTCCGGATAAAAGCCTTATACTCCGCCCGCCAGTGCGCCGCTTTTTGACCATTATAGTCTTTGGCCATGTAATCGTCGGGATTACTGTCATTTTGACCGATCGCGACAATGATTACATGCGGACGGTATTTGCTGAAATCCCACGGTTTCGGCTCTCCAAGTTCCGTATTGTACTGAATCTTATCATAAGTTGATTCCATACCGATATAGTCAGGCGCCGCAAACCAGCCTGTACGATCTAACAGCGCAATACCGCCCTGCGCGATGTCATGGATCTCGGCATTCAGCTTTCTGGCCGTCATCCACGAATAGGAATAATAGCTGTTGGAAAACCCGCCGTCATGTTCGGGGTCTGGCTGACCCACATAGTCAACCGCCTCGGAAACTTCTCCGGCAGATACGCTGTCACCATAAACTTCTATCCTGCGGGCCGGTTTGGGCGGCGCTTCAAACAACTCCGTTCCGTCTTCCAGCTCAAATCCGTAAAACTGGAACGTATGGCAGGAATCCATCCGTTTAAAGAGTAAGAGCTCATGTCTGGTATCCTCCAGACCGGACGCAATCTCCAGCGTCGCTTTCCCTTCTTTGGGCAGTTTTACTTTATCCTGCCTGCCATCGAGGATCACACCGAGATAATTGTTCCAGTAGGAAACGTGATTTTCCACGATCATTTTAATATATGTTCCTTTAAAACAAAGCCTGATATAACTGCATGGATATACGAACTCCGGTACTTGCGGGTTCTCGAAGTCGATCCTGCCGCTGTATTGTAAATAGGGGGAATCTGGTAAAAGTATCATATTTTTTGGTTCCTTTCTGATGTTTTATTATATTTCTTCCGGCGATGGAATATCTTCTTCCGATGCAACCATGTCCTATCATTTCTTATCGGCATACGAACACTCTCTCTGATAGTGAAGTATAGCATAAAATAAACATTAGCCGGGGGTAATATATAAGTCCCTGTACAAGGACTCATATATATTACTCCCAGCTAAACATTATCGGATATTTTTCCTAATGACCCACTGTACGCACCACTATATCAAATTCCGATATTCTGCTTTATCAGTTCTTACTATATCATACTTCATCCATTCTTCCTCGCCATAAGTGTGCCGCGGATCTCATCGAATGTTTTCTGCCAATCATGTGAAAGAGCCGAAGACCGCGGAAAGCGCGCCTTAAAGCAGAAAATTTTTCTCTGTCGGCGCGCTGTACGCTTTCCTCAATCCTTCATCCTCTCGTCCGCACACATATCAAGCAATTACCGCATCCCGATCTCCGTATCCGTCTCGGACAGTTTGCTGTTTTTCTTGATATAATCTACGATCTCATCCAGTTTCGTAAACGCAAGTCCTACATAACTGTCTGCACAGCCATAATACAAGGCGATCTTACCGCTTTCCGAATCATGGATCGTCGCGCACGGGAAACATACGTTGGGCACGAAGCCTCTTTCCTCATACCACTCTTCCGGCGTCAGTAAGAAGTTTTCACATCTGTAAAGCACCTTGGACGGGTTGTCAATGTCTAAGATCGCGCCGCCAATGCTGTATACGAAGCCGTTGCAGGTTCCGCTCACGCCGTGATAGAATAACAGCCAGCCTTCCGTTGTCTCGATAGGAGCGGCGCCGCCGCCGATCTTTACGTTCTCCCACCAGGAAGAGCTGTTACCCATTACATGTCTGTGTCTTCCCCAATAAACCATATCCGGGCTTTCGCTTAAGAAAATATCACCGAAAGGCGTATGGCCGGAATCGGAAGGACGGCTTAAGAGCATGTATTTACCGTTGATCTTTCTTGGGAACAATACCGCGTTTCTGTTGAAAGGAATGAACGGATTCTCAATTCTTACGAAAGACTTAAAGTCCGTTGTCTTAGCAATACCGATAGACGCTCCGTAGAAATCCTGGCACCAGATGATATAATAAGTATCTTCCACTTTTACCAGACGGGGATCATAGGCATATCTCGGCATAAAGTCGTTGCCGTTCTCATCCTTAAAAGGAATCTTATTCGGTTCAAAATCCCAGTGAATGGCATCTTTGCTGTGCCCTAAATAAATATACGGAATACCGTTTGTTTGTTCTCCTCTGAACACACCGATAAACTCATCGCCATAAGGCATTACCGCGCTGTTAAAAATTCTCGCCACACCTTCTACCGGGTTTCTGCCAATAATGGGATTCTCACTGTATCTCCAGATTGGCGCTCCTTTTAATCCTTCGGGTTTCTCCTGCCAGGGAACATTCTTTACTGCAGGACTGATCATTTTGATTTCGCTCATAGCTACCTCCTTAAAATTATGTTAATTTTATTTTTGACTCTGCATCTCACGCTACTGCTGTTTTGCCAGAAACTCCAGATTCTTCTTAATCAGATCGCATCTTTGCGCCACACACTCTACGGAACGCAGCGGGTCTTTCGGCGTATGGAATACATAGTCGATCAGTTTGTCGATTGTGGTCGTCGCTACGTGCATTCTTGTATCGCTGGCCGCATAATATAAGTAAACGTCTCCCGTTTCCGTAGCAATCGCGCCGTTCGTAAAGACAACGTTGGAAACATCACCGACACGTTCCCAGTCTCTGGGCCCGATTAGCATACCGGAAGGTTCCGCAATAACTTTGGAAGGGTCTTTTAAATCTGTGGCAAAAGCGTAAATGACATAACGCAGTCCCGCCGCCGTGTTCCTTACGCCGTGCGCAATGTGGATCCAGCCTTTTTCCGTCTTGATCGGTACGGCGCCCGCGCCGTTCTTGGCCTCCGTAATCGTATGATATTTACGCAGACTGGTCATTTTTTCCTCATCAATAACGGCATTGGTGATATCGTCGCAGAGTCCGAAACCGATACCGCCGCCGGAGCCTGTCTCGATAAAGTCGTCCATCGGTCTTGTATAGAAAGCGTATTTGCCATCTACAAATTCCGGGTGCAGCACTACATTTCTCTGCTGCGGGGAATTTTTTGTGACCAGATTGGGAAGTCTCTCCCAGATCTTTAAGTCTTTCGTTCTGACGATGCCTGCCGCCGCCACCGCCGCGGAGAGGTCGTTTACGGAAGTATCCTTGCTCTCGGAACAGAACACGCCGTAGATATAGCCGTCTTCATGCTGGGTCAGACGCATATCGTATACGTTGGTCTCTTCGGGGCAGGTATCCGGCAGTAAAATCGGATAATCCCAGAAACGGAAACCGTCCACGCCGTTATCGCTCTCCGCCACGCCGAAGAAGGATTTTCTGTCATTGCCCTCGATACGGGCCACCAGATAAAATTTGCCGTTTAGCATAATTGCACCGGAGTTCATGACCGCGTTGACGCCAAGGCGTTCCATGAAATAGGGGTTCGTTTCGGGATTCAGATCATACTTCCAGCTGAGCGGGATATGCTCTCTCGTTAAGACCGGATACTCATATCTGTCGTAGATACCGTTATAAAAATCCGACTTGATGTTTTTTCTGGCGATCAGCTTGTTGTATTTCGCCAGTTCCTCGTAATATTTACTATGCAACATCATTGCTCCTCCTTATTACTTCCATACACATTCTGCCGTTATGATACGGGCATTTCCACGGTTCTACGATCGGTTTGCCGCTTACGGATTCACCGGACGCCGTCACATCCCAGAACCACTCGGAACCCGGTCTTTTATCAATCACATGCTCTTTGATAAACTCCCATTCCGCCTTGGCCGCCTCAAGATACTCCTTTTTCTCCGGCGCAAGTTTGTAACCATTTAAAAACCCGACAATCGTCTCCGCCTGCACCCACCAGATGCGGTCGGTGTTGACCACGCCTTTTTCGCACTCATTAGCCAGAGAATGTCCATCGAAAGCCGTCTTATAAATCTGCTCGGTCAGATCGAGGATAATGGGCAGCATCTTCTCCTGATACTTCTTCTCGCCGAGAACTTCCGTACCGCGGTCGATCAGCCAGGCTGTCTCGATATCATGGCCGTAGGAGTGCAGGTCTAAAATGGTATTCATTTCCCTGTCAAAAAAGACTTCCTGACGGTGCAGTTTGGGATTATATACTTTATCTGCAAACGTATCGAGTATCCATTCCAGTCTCGCCTTTACCTTCTCATTCCCACTGACACGGTAAAGTTCTGTATAAGCTTCAAACACATGTAAGAGCGTATTCATGGTCTTGTCCGCGATAACGCCATTCTCGGAGAGCTTGTCGTTCTCAATCTCCACGAAATCCCTGTCAAACGCCTCTTTGTATCCAATTTCGTCCATACAGCGGTTCTCGATGATATCAAACAGTTCCATAGCCGTATCCAGCGCACCTTTATCACCGGATGCGTCATAATAAGACGATAAAGCGTAGATGGAAAACGCCTGATTATAAGTATGTTTCGTCGTATCCTCCGGCGTACCGTCGTATTTGACCGACCAGTATACACCGCCCTTTTCCTTATCTACGCAGTATTTCTGCATAAATTCATAGCCATGTCTGGCCTCTTCCAAAAGACTCTCGTCTTTCAATACCATATAGGCATTGGCAAAAAACCATGTGATGCGGCTGTTTAGGATACAGCCTTTGACGGCTTTTTTATCGACCCGTAAGTCATAGTCCATATACCCGTAGTAACCGCCGTTTTCCTCATCCCGCAGCGCTTTCCAGAACGGAATGATACAGTCTGTCAGATGCGCTTTTACTTCTTCAACCATCATCATCGCCCCCTCCTTATACCATTTTTTTACATATCCTTTTTTATTATAACAGATTATCTGCTTTTCGTATCTCTTTTTATGAAAAAATTATATAAAAAGAACATCCCGGAAAATCCACTCGTATGCGGTTTCCAAGATGTTCTTTCCAAAGAATCCTTTCCAACAGGGAACCGGACCCTTACCCTTTGACCGCTCCGGCCGTAAGACCGCTGTATATCTGTTTCTGGCAGCTTATGAATAAGATCAGTGCCGGAAGAAGGGAAATGATAACACCCGCACAGATCAGGTTGTATTTACTTCCCAACGGCCCTACGAAGGTATAAAGCGAAGTCGCCACCGTAGGATAGTTTTTCTTATCCTGCAGATACAGGTTTGCACAGTAATATTCGTTGTAGGTTCCCACACCCTTTAAGATACAGGAAGTGATGATCGCCGGTTTTAGCAGGGGCAGCAGAATCTTATAGAAGATCGTAAAATAAGAAGCGCCGTCCATGATCGCTGACTCATCCAGCGAATAGGAAATATTTTCAAAAAACTGAATGTAAATATAAATCGCAATAACGTCCGTACCGCACATCATGATGATATATCCCGGAAGGGAGTTGATAAAGTGCAGTTTGTACATGATCTCATATACCGAAATCTGCATCGCTACACCGGGCAGCAGCGTAGCAAACAGGAATAAATTCCGAATCAGATTGTTGCCCGGAAATTTAAAGCGGTTCAGTACATACGCAAGCTGTGTCCCAATGAGCACCGAAGCGATCAGTACGCAGATCAGGATGATTGTGGAATTGATAAACGCTTTTCCCATGTTGGCCCTCTGGAATGCCTGCGTGAAGTTATCAAAATTCAACCAACTCTCCGGCAGTACCATAACGTTGGTCTGCTGATATTCCTCGTCCGTCTTAAACGCTGTGATAACGCAGGAAATAATAGGCAGTACTGCGACGAAAGAAAAGAATACCAACGATAAATATTTCAAAAAAGTGATAAAATATCTGAAACCTTTATGTGCTCCGTTACTGTTCATCTATCTCCCCGCCTTTCTCTGCGCCAGTTTTGCCAGCTTTTTATCACGTCTTAGCGTTGCGTTCGGATCTTCATCCTCGGCATTCTTAAAGACATATTTAAAGAACAGCTTCTGTAATATCGTCGCCGCGAAAATAATCATCAACAGGATGATGGCCATCGCCGAAGCCAGACCGACTTTCTGCTGCGTATGCGATATCTCATGCATGACCACGAAATAAGTACCTGTGCCGTTTGCACCGTCCGTGATAACATAAGGCGGCTCAAATGCACTCAAAGAACCTGTAATGGATAAAATAACATTCAGTGTAATAATTGTCTTGATACTTGGCAGGATAATATACTTAAACTGCTGGAATCTGTTGGCGCCGTCAAGCATGGCCGCCTCATACAGTTCCGCATCCACAGACATGATCGCACCGATGAAAAGCACCATGTTCTGTCCGAAATAACGCCATACGGAAGTTCCTACCAGTGAAATATTATTGATCCGCTGGTCTCTTAACCAGTACGGTAAATTGTCAAGCTGGAAACCGCACCATTGCAGTACGGTATCAAACACGAAACCTCTTGTGTAGAAAAATTTAAAGATAAAACCAATCGCAATACCGTTTATCAGATAGGGGAAGAACATAAATCCTTTGAAAACGCTCCCGCCTTTTACCTTAAAACTGAGCACTGTCGCCAGATACAGAGCCAGCGCCAGCTGTACGATAGAACCCCCCATATAATATAAACTAAGTTTCAATGCCCCGAAACAGTCATCTCTCTGGAATACCCTTACATAGTTTTTCAGACCGATAAACTTTCTTGCTCCGACATACTTCATATCATAGAAGCTGAAACTGAACATCTCGGCAAACGGCAGGTATGTGAAAACGAATAACAAAATGATCGGTATGATCATAAATGCGATCATGACCAGTACTTTCTGTCCGTCCCGGCTGCCTGCCCATTCCCCAAATGATCTTTTCTTCTGTCTTCCGGAATTATTTACCGTTTGAGTCATTGCTGCCATACATTCCCTCCTTCTGATCCTTATAACTTGAGCCAGAAAGATACCTCCCCCTGGCTCAAATATTCATACTACTTCATAATCTTTATTGCCGCAGGTTTATCTTAGTTGTTTACTTCGATCTCCAGATAATCCTGTGCGTCATTCCATTTCGCTGTCCACTCAGACATGATATCGTCGAATGACTTGGAACCTGTCGCCGCTGCCTCTACGATCTCCTGAACCTTAGCATTTCCGCCTGCATTGAAGGAAAGTTCGGATTCATTGTTGATATCGTTAAGAAGTGTCTCTTCACCGTCAAGAGCCGGCTGATCCGCTAATACGGTACAGCCATCGAATGCTGCGTACATATCCGGATTCTGACCGTTCTTATCAACTGTGTAACCGCCTTCGTTATAGCACCAGCCGGATTCCTCTGTCATCCATTTGATGAATACCATAGCTGCCGTCTTGTTCTCATCAGAAGAGTTTACGTTGATCGCGAAGTTATAGTCGCCGCCTGCCAGCGCGTACTGTGTACCGCCTACAGTGATCGGGAAAGGCATATAACCGATGTCATCGCCATGCTCGCCAGCGTCTACCATCTGTGCGAATGCCCAGGAACCAAGTACCATAGTACCGATCTCGCCGTTGTTGATCATACCTTTACAGCCTTCCCAGTCAGTCGTTGTGTAGTCATCTTCGATCAGACCGTTTGCAACTGCGTCATAAAGGATTCTGTAAAGATTGTAAGCACCTGAATCATCACCCGGATCGTCAAACGGATTTGCCGTATGCGCAAATTTCTGGTTCATATAAGTGTCATCACCGTCTGATACAACACCGATGTAAGCGTCCCATGCGCCCATTGTCCAGCCTGCCGCATAGTTTGTATACAGCGGGATAGCGTCTGTGTTATCTTTGATCTTCTGTAAGCAGTCTAAGAACTCTGTAGGAGTGGTCGGAAGATCTGTGATACCTGCTGCCTCGAAAACAGCCTTGTTGTAAAGAACACCCTGCGCGTTAGCCATGTAAGGAACACCATAGCTTATTCCGCCGAACTGCCATGCATCCGCAAAATTGATCTCATTTGACATATTGTCCAGAGTATCAAGCGGCTGGAAATATGTCGGCAGATCAGACTTGTCTACTGCCGGGATAAACATGATATCGCCCCAGTCGCCTGTAGAAAGACGAAGCAGAGAGTCTTCCGCATAATCCGTTACAGCTTCCGCATCAACAGTAATGTTCGGATATACTTCATTAAAAGCTGCCAGCATGGCGTCTATCGAACCATCCTCTGCACGGTCTGTCTTGTGGTGGATCCACTTGATAGAAGCTGTTAAATCTGTGTAATCCGTACCAACATTGATCTGTGAGTAAGACGGAACACCGCCTGCCTCTGTAGATGCACTGTCATCTGCTGCTGTGTCGTCTGCTGCAGCCGCATCATCTGCGCTGTTGTCTGCTGCCGGTGCGCTGTCTTCTGTGGAAGAAGTGTCTGTGGCAGAAGTGTCATTAGAAGATGAGCTGTCATCAGAACCACAGCCGATCAATGAAAATGTCATTGCTGCCGCTAAACTCAGCGCCAAAACTTTTTTCAGTTTCATAATAAATATCCTCCTTCTTATTTCTGGTTCCAGTTAAATAATGATTTGCAGAAGTAATTTTCGCTTGCAGTTTTTTCAATATTTAACTTTAATTTAAGTATACATTACTTTATTTTTTAATCATCAAGCATTCTTGTTAATAATATACTTTTCTTGCTCATTTTCTATTTTTTCTCTATTTTACCAATTTTAACCTATCGTTTTTGTGCAAAATAACAAAGTCATGGCAGCTCAACAGCGACCGCAGGTTTTGACATTTTTCATAATGAGCAGGAATCAAGTTAAATAATCTGGAAAATTACTCCGGTGGGTAACTGATTTTTTTATTATTGCCGGTTTTGGGGAGAATATACATTGCAGCTTCTTGTTGACGAAAATTCGTTAATATTTTTGTGATTTTTCTCTTGCATTCCCGCCATTTTCATGTTATATCATATTTTAAGGAACTTTACAGAATCTCTTTCACCCCGGAGGAACACTATGGACTTTTCATCCGCTTTCTTACAGGCATTACAAAGCGAGCCGCTTCTGCCAAAGGGTATATCGCCGCTCGTCTTTCTGGGTTCTCCCTATATTATATTAGAAGAAACGGCTTCTGATTTTCTGACGATCCTCGCCGGCGGTACGGTAGAAGCCAGGGAAAAGTATGCCTTCTCTCTGGGGCCGCTCGACTGCCGGATGCTGCTTTATACCAAACGCGGCCGCGGCACCTTGCACATTCCGGGGAAGACATATCATCTGGACGAGGGCACGCTTTTATATTTAGACTGTACATCCCCCCCCTTTTTTAAATTTGAGGTTTCCGAGTTGTTTTGGCAGTATACGGTCTTCTTTATCCGGGGAAAAGCGATTTCCGATTATGAAAGCCTGGCCGGATTTTCCCAGGCTCTCCTTTTTATGCCTGCGCCTTATTCCGCTATCCTTTCGGGATTAGAGAAACTTTTACAATACGGAAACAGCGTCTCTTTACGCAGCAAACTGTCAGAATCCGGTATCCTGCACGACATCCTTACGAATATCTGGATTGAAGGTTTTCAGCTGGAAATGCAGGAGGAAAAATATCCCTCCTGGTTATTGGAGATCAAACAGTCGCTGGATATCTTTTTCATGAATCCTTTTCGTCTTGAAGATCTGGAAGAACGGTATCATATCAGCAAATACCGTATCTGCAGAGAGTTTTCGGCGGCATTTGGCCTGCCGCCTTTAAAATACTTAAACAAACGCCGGATAGAAGCGGCTAAAAATCTGCTTCTGT
This sequence comes from Ruminococcus sp., assembly GCA_023663085.1. Taxonomy (GTDB): domain Bacteria; phylum Bacillota; class Clostridia; order Lachnospirales; family Lachnospiraceae; genus UBA3282. The sequence goes on from JAMPIB010000024.1 coordinate 10,005, forward strand.
CCGGCGATAAGCGCATCCACGAGATCGCCGCGGATGTCGGTTATGAAAATACGAATCATTTTATTAACTTATTCAAGAAGGAAACTGGATTGACTCCTTTAGTCTATCGCAATATGTTCTGAAACGAAAGTTTTATTCTTCCGCCTGTCTGAACGCATGCAGGTTCTTATCGAGATTGGCCGCAAGTTCCGTCAGATCGACGATCAGTCCGGTGAGTCCATCCATTTCCCGAATCATCTGCCCGGTCGCATTCTTGGCGTCTTCTGAAATTTCAGCATTGTTTATCGCAAACTCGGCCAGTTTGTTAATGATATCCGACATATTGTCTTTGGCTGTATTCATGCTGGAGACATTTTTCTGCATGTCCGCCTCCTTCTGGGTAACAAACATGATATTGTCATTCAGTTCGTCAAAAATAGCTTTGGTTCTTATCACATTTTCTTCCTGCGTACCAAGCATATTTTCAACAGTTCCCATGACCGCAACGATACCCTGTATCTTTTCCACGAGAGACTGGATATTTTCTCCGATCTGAACCGCGGAATTATTGGATTCCGTCGCCAGTTTCTGGATTTCCTGCGCAACTACTGCAAAACCGCGTCCCGCCTCCCCCGCACGGGCGGCTTCAATACTCGCGTTCAAGGCCAGAAGCGTCGTTTCCTCGGCGATATTGGTGATATATTCGGTAACGCTCTTGATCTGTTCGACGGATTCGTTGGTCACGGATACCTGTCCGTTTATCTCACGGATGGTCTTTTGCGAATCCTGACTGTCCGCCAGAAGCTGGGCCAGAATATCGCAGCTTTTACCGGAAAGTTCCGCCATATGATCGGAAGTCTGGTTGAGATCATAAATTTGTTGAACCATCAGGTCAATAGCATTTTTGGTGATTTCGACGTCTTCTCTGGCCTGTTCTGTCTTGTCTTTCTGGTTCAAGGCCGTTTCATCAATTTGACCAACATGGTCATCCAGTTCTCCGGCCGCCTGTGTCGTGCGGTTGGAAGTTACATTCAGCTGTTCTACCGCCTGACCGAGTTTTTCCGTGCCATTCTGAATATCATCAAAAATATGTCCGATCTTACTGCGCAGTCTTTCCGTACCGACCGCCAGTTCTCCAAATTCATCTTTTCTCTTATAATCTTTCAGACGTTCATCCGAAAGATCGCCGTTGGAGACTTTTAACAAAACCCTGCGCACATCATGCAGTACCTTCGTGAACCCGCCGATATAGCCGAAGATGACAACCGCAACGATAAGCAGTAAAGCCAGGGAGATCAGCACACTGTAGAGAATATATTGATTAATCGCAGCGTCAAACTCATCCGTCGATACCGAAGCCATCAGAGCGCCTATTACGCTGCCATCTCCCGGCTGTGTGATCGGAATGATATACGCATGATTCATCCTGCCGTCAATTTCGATATTCCGGTACCAGAGCTGCGTACCCTGCGCCAGCGTATACTGTCTGATATTTTCACCTGCCTGCATACCGATCCAGCGCAGATTTTCCTCATTGCAGATAGAAGTCATGACTGCCGTATCCTGATAGAAAAAAGTAATATCCACGCCGATCTGTTCTTTCAGGTCATCCACTACCGATGTCTCTTCCGATACATTGAAGTTCATACCGCGCCAGACATTGCCATCCGCTTTTCGTTCATAATTACCGTATCCCTGACTGTTATAAAGGTTCATAGCCGCCAGTGCACTTGATTTTAAGCTGTTTTTAGTCTCTTTATACATCCCCGACTGGAACTGGATAAGTCCGATCACCAATAATAAAACGGTAGAGATCACCAGCGGTACACAGCACAAAGTCAGCATTTTCTGTTTAAATTTCATCTATTTTCACCATGCCTTTCCGTTCGCTCCCTGCCATTTACATTGATTCTCTGGTAATAACAGTGACACCTGTGTCAGTTTTTGTGTTAGTATCTGTATAAGAACCGTCTAAAGCGCCTACTGCTATCTTCAATCCTGCGTATCCCATCGTCTGTGGATTCTGCTGCATGGTCGCCTGGATAAAATCTTCCGCTACCAGAGAAAGTACTGCATCCGACGTATCAAAACCGATTACCGTCACATCCGCTCCGGCCTCTTTTCTCGCTTCGCCGATCGCTACCGTCGTTCCCTCGTTCGTACCGAAGAATCCCACATAGCCGCCAGCAATCCCTTCATTGACCGCATTGGTTATATTGCCGGCGTCATCCTGCATGAATACCGTATCAGTCAGCACAAAATCAGTTCCTTCAAAAGCCGCTCGAAAGCCGTTTTCTCTCGCCACACAGGATACGGTGTCTGCCGTAACACCCATGATGCCTATGGTTCCGCTTTCAATCCCCTGCGCCGCCAGAGCTTCTTTCATAGTCTCCGCCGCCGTAGCGCCTGCCGCTTCATTATCTGTTGCCAGCGCCGTCACGCAGTCATAGCTTGCCGCGGAATCCACATAGACAATTTTACATCCCGTTTCTTCCGCCTTTTGCAGACTCGCATTAACGCCATCCGCGCTGTTAGCCGCGATCAGGATAGCGTCAGCCCCGTCCGTGACCGCCTCGTCTATGCAGGCGCTCTGCAGCGCATCGTCATGCGCGTCCGGCCCGATCCACTGATATGTAATATTACCAAGTTCGTCCACGGCTTTTCTACAACCCTCGTCAATCGACTGCCAGTAACTGTCTGTCAAATCCATGGTGATCAGATATACCGTATAGTTTTCTCCGGAAGTCTGTGCCGCCGCACTCTCCTGCGCCGCCGGCGCCTCTGTTTCAGGCGACGCCTCCGATGTGGCAGTCTGTTCCTGCACCCCCACCGAAGAAGTCATCGGCTCATCCGGCATAATGATCTCCGGCGTTGTACCTCCCCCGCAGCCGACTAACATACTCCCCGCCAATACACAGCTAAGCATCTTTACTCTCTTTTTCACTGATGATCCCTCCTACTGTTTATCCCTTTCTTCCTGCTCTGTTCCCAAAGCGCTTTCCGCTCCTTAGATTACTTCTCAGCCTGTCCCGCCTTACTTTTTAAGTAATTTTAGTTAATTTAAGCTAAAATTGTAATCTAATTTCACTTTAATTTAAGTATATATTTACTTTATTTTTTAGTCATCAATTATTTTTGCATTTTATATCTTATAATTGTACACTTCTGTATTTTATCTCTATTTACCAAATTTTCCATGTGGTTTTTATTTGTTTTTCACAAAAATACTTTTTCTGATCCGCTTTATCAAGATTCTTTTATCATACAGTCTTTTCCGGATTGACAACTACAGCGTCCATGTTATAATGTATATTATACATTGTGTACAGGTACAATAAGTACAATTTATCAGATATAGCAATCGCCAGTATACCCACGCGGACTTTCGACCGATACAGACGGATTGTCTGGCGCATTACTCATGAAAAAAGGCGGCAGCGCATGGATATCATTATCAGCAACAACGCAAACAGGCCAATCTATGAACAGATCACCTCGCAGATCAAGGCTATGATCATGAACGGCGAACTACAGACCGGAGAAGCGATTCCCTCGATGCGCGCTCTGGCGAAGTCCATTCATGTCAGCGTCATCACCGTGCAGAAGGCTTATGAAGATCTGCAAAGAGACGGTTTCATCGAAACGACCGTCGGCAGAGGCAGCTTCGTGGCGGCGCAGAACAAAGAATTTTATCAGGAGAAACAGCAGCGCGTCGCGGAGGAACATCTGCAGGCCGCCGCCGAGATCGGGCGGGTCAGCAATATTCCTCTGGCGAAGCTGACAGAGTTATTGGCTTTATTTTATGAAGAAAACGATCTGTAGGAGGCAAAAAAGATGGGCATGGAACATAACGAAAACATTTTAGAATTACAGCAGGTCTGCAAAACATTTCCCAAGTCGGATTTCAGGCTGGATAACGTTTCTTTTGCGCTGCCGTACGGCTCTATCTTAGGGTTCGTCGGAGAAAACGGCGCCGGGAAGACGACCACCATCGGCTGTATTCTCAACACGCTCGCCAAAGATGACGGTTGTGTCAGATTATTCGGCCGGGAAATGCAGGATAACGATACGGATATCCGGGAAAAGATCGGAGTCGTCTATGACGGCGACAATTTCCCCCTGCACTGGAACGCCGCGCAGTTAGCCAAAGTCATGCAGGGACTTTATACCGGCTGGGACGACGCCCTGTTTGCCAAATATTTAGAAGAATTTCGTCTGCCGAAAAAACAGAAGATCAAGCACTATTCCCGCGGCATGACCATGAAACTGGCAATCGCCGCCGCGCTTTCGCACCACCCGCAGCTTCTGCTCCTGGATGAAGCCACAAGCGGATTAGACCCCATCATGCGCGAGGAAATGCTCGACGTTTTTCTGGATTTTATGCAGAAAGAAGACCACTCCATCCTGCTGTCCTCTCATATTACGGGCGATCTGGAAAAAGTTGCCGACTACATCGCTTTTATCCACGACGGCAGACTCTTAATGACAGTACCCAAAGACGACCTGCTTTATCGCTATGGCGTGATGCGCTGCAAGGAAAGCCAGTTGCAGACGCTTTCCCCGGAGGACGTTGTGGCTTACCGCAAGAAGGATTTTCAGATTGACGTACTGGTATCCGACCGCCAGAGGGCGCAGAAAAAATACAGGGATATTGTCACCGACCATGTTTCAATCGACGAGATCATGCTGCTTTTAGTAAAGGGGGAACGGTTATGAAAGGACTTATCAGAAATAATTTATACGCAACTTACGCCGGCGCCAGAGTATTCTCCGGTTTTATGCTCTTACTCGGCATTTTTACCGTTGCCGTCATCAGCCAGTCTTTGCAGATCGGCTATGTCATGATCGGTATCATCGGCTTTTCCGCTAATGCGATTGCCATTGCTAAAAATGAGTTTGGCTCTAAATGGGGAAAATACAAATTGACTCTTCCGGTCAAGCGTGTGGATATCATCAAAAGCCTCTATTGCAACCAGCTTATCTGGCTTCTCGCCGGAGTTATACTGACAGGCATTGAATTATGTTTGTCGTGGCTTTTGCACGGATGCCCGTTTGACCAGCCAATCGACATTCTTTCTCTGTTTGCGCTGGGCATCAGCATGAGCCTTTTTACAAGCGCCATCTTCTTCCCGCTCTTTTATCTGGGCGGCGAGGAAAAAAGCGAGGCGTTCCTGATCATTGCCCTGCTCTGTGCGTTCGGACTCGACCTTACCATCGTTACGCTCACGAATGAACTGTTATCTCCAGGGATTGTCTCTATTGTTCTGGGAAACGCTGTTTTGACTGGCTGCTCGGTTTTGGCTTTTATCATATCGTATCCGCTGACGGTGCATATTTTCAGACGGAAAGAATATTAAAAACAAATTAATCAGCAGCGCCGGCCGCCACGCTGTCCTTATGCGCAATGCGTCCTTCTATGATGAGAACGCCCTGCTTATAATGCTCACCGGATATCTTGCGGATGATGTTGCGCACCGTCTTTTTGGCCATCTCCGCCATATCCACTTCGTAGCTTGTAATGCGGATATCGCACAGTCCCGGCGGCTGGTAATTATCGTACCCGACCACGGAAATATCCTGCGGCACACGGTAACCTTTTTCTTTTAACTTCCTGATCAGAAGCGCCGCCGCCACATCACAGTTACAGACAAAAGCCGTCGGCATCTCCTGCGGCAGTTGTATCTCGAACCCGCCATCCGTGCGCCCGCTCGCCGGATCCCTGTCGTCGAGCACCCAATCCTGCCTGATGGAAACACCATGCTCTAACATCGACTTGGCATAACCGAAATATCTGTCCGTAATACTTTCCGTATACCACAATGTCCCCACAAAGCCGATATCTCTGTGTCCCATGTCAAATAAATAGTTGGTCATCTTATACATGCCAAAATAACTGTTGGAGATGACCGCGTCGCAGGCTCCTTTTTTATCATAAAAATCCAGATAGATGACCGGAACCGAAGCGTATTCATGCAGTCTTTCCAGATACTTTTCCTCCAAAAGACCGATAATAAGCAGGCCGTCCGCTCTTTTTTCCTGCAAAAGCTTCGGCATGATACAGTCGCGCTCATCCTCTGTTTCCAGCACTTCCAGCAGCGTAAAACAGCCTTTCTGTACAGCGGCCTTCGCCACTTCCTGATACAATTTCCAGTAAAAAGATTCGTACTTATCGAGGAATCTGCCGGAAATGACTACGCCGATATTATAACTGATATCCATTTTCACACGTTCCTGATAGATTGCCGAACTGGTCTTATACCCCATTTCGTCGGCCATCGTTTTAATTCTGGCACGCAGTTCTTCACTGACGCCCTTCTGATTCGATAAAGCCTTGGATACCGTAACCGTGCTGACCCCTATTTTTTTCGCTATATCCGCCATTTTGACTGCTTTTGCCATGCCGCGACCTCTATCTTGTGTTTTTTCGTGTTTAATTGTTTACTTTTTAACTAATCTACTTAAATTATAAAGTAATCTGCGAAATTGTCAACAGTTTAAGGCGAGATTTGAAAAATATCCCCCCCTACATCTGCAACTGCCGCAACTGATAAAATTCCCCTTTTTTCTCCATCAGTTCCTCATACGTCCCAATCTCCTTCAGACCGCCCTTGCCGATAACCGCTATATGATCCGCATTTTTAATAGTAGAAAGCCTGTGCGCCACGATGAGCGTCGTCCGGTTCTGTATCAGATGATCTGTGGCAACCTGTATTTTTTCCTCCGAGATGCTGTCCAGGGCCGACGTCGCCTCATCCAGTATCAGTATCTTAGGGTCTCTGATAAACGCTCTGGCAATGGAGACCCGCTGTCTCTGTCCGCCCGAAAGATTACCGCCGCGTTCCGTTACCATAGTGTCCACGCCGTTTGGCATCTGCTCGATGACCTCTTCCAAGTTCGCCGCACGAATGACTTCCATCAGTTCTTCGTCGGAAATCTCCTCTTTGCCGTATGTAATATTATCCCGTATCGTGCCGGAAAAAAGGATCGGCGTCTGCGGCACGACCGCTATGTGACTGCGATAGCTTTTGAGGTTAATGTCCTCCATATCGTTACCGTCGATAAAAACTTTTCCCTCCGAGGCATGCAGAAAACCGATTACCATATTTAATATCGTCGTTTTGCCCGCACCGGATTCCCCGACGAAAGCGACAGTCTCGCCCTCACGGATTTTCAGATCCAAATGCTCAAACACAGGCGATTCGCCATCCTGATACTGGAATCCTGCGTCCTGAAAGATAATCTCCCCGCGTATCGCAGGCAGTTTCTTCTTATTAGAATAGTCTTCCACATCATGACAGAGCATCACGTCGCCGATAGAATCCACCGATTCCAGACCCTTGGCGATAGTCGGCAGCAAGGTGATAACGCCGGAGACCTGTGCCACAATTGAGGAAAAATACGTCTGATACATGACGACCTCGCCGACGCTGATCTTGCCCTGACTGGCCAGATACCCTGTAAAACCGAGGCACAGCACCTGAAAGACCTGAAACGCAACCCAGCTGATGGAAGAAAAATAAGACTGTACCATATCCAGACGCAGGCCCGACTTCGCCACATGGTAAAGCTGTCTGTCCATTTTAACAGTCTCTTTTTCCTCCAACGCGTGCGCTCTGGTGACCGGGATCATCTCGATCATCTCCATGACATGCACCGAAGTCTCCTCCATGTCCCGCCTGAACTCTTTATTATAGCTTTTTATCCTGCTCTTAAACGCCACCATGATGCAGACCGCCACCGGTATCGTCCCCAGGAAAAAAAGAAATACCGTCAGACTCTTGGTCACTACAACGCTGAGCGCTACCACCACATTCATGATGATACTGAGCACCGTGATGAAAATCTGGGAAGACAATGTCTCGATCTGCTCCACATCCCTCATGATCTTCGACTGCAATCTGCCGGACTGCATCTGCTTATGATAAGTAATGGACAACTGCTGCAATTTTCTTACTAAGGAACTGCGCAGATCCCGTTCCACATTCCGTATCGCTCTGGCATAAAAAAGCGTATGAAAATAGTTGGTCACGATATTCTGTGCCAGTGCCGCCATCATTATGACTACATAAGTCAATATTTTCCTGCCCGCATCCGCCGGCGGGTCAGTCGCTATATTAACGATATTGGCCGTAACAATCGGCAGCACCCACACCGGAGAATGCTTGATGACAAAAAACACCACAGACAGAAATAATTCCAGATAATGTCCTTTATAAATGCCCAACAACGTTTTTAACGAATGATTCCGGTTTCGCTTAAACGTTTCCAGCAGCTTCTGTTCCGTCTCATCCAAGTCACTTTCTTCATTCAGCCTGTATTGATATTTTTCCTTCCCCATAATAACCATGCCTTTCTCTCAGCCTGCATGTCACCTGCCGCTATAAAATTCCCGCACAACGGCCTCCGCCGGTTTTCCATAGATATCATACCCGCCATCTTTTAACGCCGCCTGCAAGGAATGCTGTTTCCAGTTCCATGACCAGAGACAGAATCCCTGCACAAAATCCCTCTTTCCGGCCGTCTCAAACATTCGACTGTACCAGTCAGCCTGTTCCTGCAAATCCAGCTTGCCCTTCACCCGCCAGTCATTCGGAGTCAGAGACGACGTATTGGTGGACATACAGCCCGCCTCCGCAAAGAAAAACGGTTTGTTGAATTTACGGACTACCTTTTCAATCCTGTCAAGCTGACTCTCCCAGTCATTAATCGGATAATAGCCGCTCGAAGAGATCACATCCACGCAGTCCCACCACTTCACACGGTCTTCCTGATATTTATCCGTATTATAAGAAACCGGCCCGCTGTAATCCCCGCGGATATCGGCGATCAGTTTTCTCCACTCCTCTTCCCGATGCTCAGACATCACCATCTCACAGCCTGCGAGGAACATTTCACACCCGCTCTTCTCCGCCAGCCTCGCATAATGGCACTGAAACTTCGTATAAGAGGCGAACCAGTTGCTCCACTTCGGTTCGCATACGACATCCACGTCAAAAAAGCTGATATGCGCCCGCCATGTGCCGTTCTTACAATTGACCGTCGGTTTCAGCGCCACACGCAGCCCTTTTTCATGTATATAATCGACCATTCTGGTCAATTCTTCGTCCGGCATAGAAGCCTTCGACTGGTAGTCAATCGTCTCCGACTGCGGCGTCTCCTGCAGGCCGTTCGGCACCAGCATGATAAGATCGGCCCCTGTCCTTTCTATCAATGTATCTACGCTCCTGTAAGCCTCTTTTCCTTCAAAACTTCCCTTTCCGGCAAAGGGCGCGAAAGTGATTCCTTTGATATATTTCATTTTTTAGTATCCTTTCTTGTGATGATCTTACCATAATTACTATAGCAATCTCCTTCCCGCAATGCTATAATAAACCCACAAGGAAATTGTACAAATCTCTGAAAAGGAAACTACAGCATGAACTATTTATACGAAAATCATGATATCTTAAACGCCCCCTACGAAGCCTTTTTATTTGATGTTTCCAAGGAAATCTTTCCAGTCAGGGCGCACTGGCATTATTTTGTAGAAATTATTTATATGATAGAAGGAAGCGCTTTAATCACAGTCAATGAACAGGAATATCTGGCAACTGTCGGGGATTTAATTTTCTTCCATGCAGGAGATGTGCATTCTATTTATGCGGCCTCCGAAATGCCGCTTAAATATCTGGTCCTCAAATTCGACAGCAACCGAATCTCCGTCAACAGCAACTATACGCCAAAACTCTCCGCCCTCTTACAATATGCCGGAAAATCTGGGCAGGCAGGCGCCTTTTTCCCGGCTAAACGTCTCTCCGGCCTGCCCATCAGGGCGCGCTTCGAGACCTGTATCCGGGAGGCGAATGGCAAAGAATACGGATATGATGTGCGTCTTCATGGCGAAATCAGTTCCCTTTTAATTGAGATCATCCGTCTCTGGCAGGCTGACGGCCTGCAGATGCGGGAACTTTCGCCCATCTGTATGGAGACCGAATCGTCTCTGCGAAATATTACAGAATACATCGACAAGCACTCCCATGAAGCGCTCAAAGTAGAAGAACTTGCAGATATGTGCCATATGAGCTACTCGCACTTCGCCAAATGTTTCAAAGAGCTCTACGGCCGTTCCTGCAAAGACTATATTGAGTTGATCCGCATAGAAAAAGGGGAAGAACTGCTTCGTTTCACAGATTCTTCCCTCTCAGAGATCAGCCAGGAGACCGGATTTGCGGATTGCAGCCATTTTATCCGAACCTTTCGCAAGTGGAAACAGACTACCCCCGGCAAATACCGCGCCCTGCACAGATAACGCTTTTTACGCCGAAAACTGCGCCATGTAAAGCTGATAATAGATTCCTTTTTTTTCTAATAATTCCTGCGCGCTGCCCTCTTCCACGATACGACCGTCATCTACCACGAAAATACGGTCGGCCCGCTGGATCGTAGAAAGCCTGTGCGCAATGACAAAAGACGTCCGTCCCTGCAAAAGATGCTCGATACCGCTTTGCACAAGCAGTTCCGTCTTCGTATCAATACTGGATGTCGCCTCATCCAGAACCAGTATCTTGGGCATGGAAACCATCGTTCTGGCGAAAGCCAGCAGCTGCTTCTGCCCGATGGAGAGTCCGCCGCCCCGCTCGGACAGTTCCGTATCGTAGCCTTTTTCCAGTTTCATGATAAAATCATGCGCATTGACCGCTTTGGCCGCCGCTATGATCTCTTCGTCCGTGGCGTCCAGTTTGCCATAGCGGATATTGTCTTTAATTGTTCCTGAAAAAAGGAAATTGTCCTGCGTCATGATACCCATCTGCCTGCGCAGACTCTCAATCGAAACTCTTTTCACATCTTTTCCATCAATCAAAACCTTTCCCTGCTGTACGTCATAGAAACGGCTGATCAGATTGACGATCGTGGATTTCCCTGCTCCGGTCGGCCCTACAAGCGCTATCGTCTCGCCCGGCTTAATACGGAAACTGACGTCATCAAGCACCTTTACCTGCTCGTCATAAGAGAAACTGACATGTTCAAACGTCACTTCTCCGGCAATCTCCGGCATTTCCTCCACACCCTCGCCATCTGCAATAGCCGGCGGCGTATCCAGTATCTCGAAGATTCTCTCCGCACCCGCGATATTCGTTACCAACTGGTTATAGAAATTGCTGATATTCTGAATCGGATGCCAGAACATATTCAGATAACTGCTGAAAGCGATAAACGTACCTACCGATACCTTATCCACACCAATAATCACGATTCCTGTAAAATACAGAAGGATACAGCCGAGTCCCCAGGAAAAATCAATGACCGAACCAAAAGCGTCGCTCATTCTGACGGCATCCAGAAAAGAACTTCTGTGCTCCGTTACCAGTTCGTCAAACGTATTCCGCGTCTCTTCCTGTGCATGAAAACTCTGGATGATACGGATACCCGCCATATCTTCATGGATAAAAGCATTCAGATTCGCGCCTTTTTTCCGAAAACTCTGCCAGCGCGGGTGCGCCTTTACCTCAATCCACACCATCGCCGCCGCCATGAAGGGAATCGTCAGCATAGAAGCAAACGCCAGCGTCGGATTTTTATAAACCATAATGACCACGACCGCTATGATCGTCAGGCCATCCGGTATCAGCGTCGTCACGCAGTTGGATAGAACATCTTTCAGGGAATTGATATCGCCGATGATCCTCGATAAAATCTTCCCTGTCGGCCTGCTGTCAAAAAACTGGAAATCCAGTTTCTGAATATGCGTGTACAACTCCTGCCGGATCGTCAATAAAATATTATTACATATCTTAGCCATCACATACATCCGCAGCTTAATCATAAAGACAAGCAGCAGATTCAGCGCCAGCGCAAACAATAACAGCTTATATAAACCTTTCAGGTCACCGACTGCAATATGCGAGTCAATGGCTGCCTCCATAATAAGAGGATTGACCAGACTGATCGCCACGCCATATCCCATGATGAGAAGCACCAGTACGATCTGCCATTTATAAGCCAGCAGATAAGAAAATAATCTTTTCAAAGTCTGGACTTTGCTTCTCTCTACACTTGTTTCATCATCTTTATATGAATTGACCGCCATAGTCTACGCCTCCTTTCCTTCCAGATAATCCCCGTATTGTGCCAGATAAGTCTCATGATACAGCCCTTTTTCGGCCAACAGACTCTCATGCGTTCCCCGCTCCGCAATACTGCCGTTTTGCAAAACAATGATCTCATCCGCATTACGTACCGCACTGATACGGTGAGCAATGATGATTTTCGTCGTATTCTCCAGTTTTCCTAACGTTTCCTGAATCAGATGTTCCGTCTCCATATCCAGCGCGGACGTGGAATCGTCCATGACCAGTACGGGGTCTTTTTTGGACAGCGCCCTGGCGATACTGATGCGCTGCTTCTGCCCGCCGGAGAGTCCGACGCCCCTCTCCCCTATGACCGTATCGTACTTTCTTTCCATCCGCTCGATAAACTCGCTGGCCTGCGCGTCCGTAGACGCCTTGCGTACCGTGTTAAAGTCGGTCGTGTTTTTTTTGCCCAGCTTGATATTCTCATTAATAGTATCCGAAAACAGGAAAACATCCTGCATTACATAACTGATACCCGTGCGCAGCTGCTCCAGAGAAAGCTGTCTGATATCCACATCATCTATGAGAATCCGCCCATCCGTGGCGTCATACATACGCTGTAAAAGCTGTACGATAGAAGTCTTGCCCGCACCGGTGGCCCCCATGATACCAAGCGTTTTGCCCGGTTCCAGAGTAAAAGAGATATCATGCAGTATTTCATACATATCCGCCTTATGGAACGATACATGGTCAAAACAGATCTTCCCCTGCATTTTTTCCAAAATGACCGGATTTTCCACTTCTTTGATACTGGAAGTCTCCTGATAAATTTTCCGTATCTTTTTGTTAGACGCCACCGCGGAAGAAAAACTGTTTGTCAGCCAGCCGAGCATTTCCATCGGCCATACGATATTCGTGGAATATTCCACAAAAGCCGTCATCTCGCCAAGCGTCATCTCCCCGCCGATCACAAATTTTCCGCCGACCAATATGGTCAATAGAGGCAATATCTTCGTAACCACCGAAAAATACGGATAAAACTTCACGAACACTTTAGACTGCGCCATGTTCAGGTCATAGTAGCGTTTATTGTGAGACAAAAACTTGGAAATCTCATGTTTTTCCCTGGCAAAAGCCTTGACTGTCCGCACGCCGGCCAGATTTTCCTCCGCCACGGTATTCAGGACGGCGTTTTCCTCACTAATCTCTTCATAAACGGCGCCCAGCTTTTTCTCCATAATAATCGCGACCGAACCGCAGAATATCATGAACACTGTCGGAATCAACGCCAGTTTCCAGTTTAACATATACATACTGGCCAGAATAACGCTCGTATGGTACACCACCTCAATAATTAACATACCGACGAATCCCAGCGCGTCCCATATGTGGTCGATATCGTCTTTTACACGCGACATCAGCTCTCCGGTATTCGTCCTGTCAAAAAAATCCGCGCTCAACGACTGGATATGTACGAACAGATCCCGTCTCATCTGCGCCGTGATCTTAGAAGCCGTAGCGTCAAAGGTATATTCCTTTACATACTGAAAGATGCACCTGCCTACGCCGATGGCTAAAAACCCCAGCAACAGATATTTTAACCTCGCCATATCGCCGCCGACAATAACGTCGTCCACCACGGATTTCGTCAGACGCGGCGACAGCATATCCAGCGTAACCGCGATAAAAATTGCCGCCACCGCCAGTAAATACGGTACTTTATTTTCCCATATGTAAGTTGATATCTTTTTCATGTCCTCTCCCCTCTGCCTGTGTCTGTGCAATCGCCTAAATTTTCAATCGAGTAGGGAAGACAAGTCTTCCCTACTCGCCGCGCGGGGCGCACACTGCCTTGGCAGCATATTCCACTGTGCGCCCCTGTGCATACAAAAAACAGCTACGGCAGAAACTACCCATAGCTGTTTAAAACACCCGTTCCCTTATTCCGTTCGTGCCCTATGCCCGCTCAACGCTGACGGCACCGAAATAATCCGGAGGTAATTTCATGTTTTGCCGCTTTACTGCCCTGCCATTTTACATTCAATTTCTTATCTGCATGGATTTCCAATGAATCAAAGTTCTTAAACATATCTTTTACCTCCTTCCCTGTGATTTTATAATACGATGTACTTGCTATATTAAGCGATTACATGACAAAAGTCAACTACTATTTTTCCATCTTCCAGAAATATGCGCTATAGGGCGGAAGTTCGCTGCCGCCGCCGAAATCATGCTCCTTACCGCTGATCAGATCGACCGCCATACCGCATCCGGCATCAAAGTGCGCCGTATAGCTTTCACTGTCCGCATTAATGGCCACCAGAACGCGCTCGTTTGCTGATTTTCTTTCAAAAATACACTGTTTGTTTGTCAATACGACCGAACGGAAATCGCCGTAATTAAGCGCCTCGGAATTTTTCTTGGCTTCGGCGAGCGCACTGATAAAGTCACACAGTTCGTTCCACTCCGGTTTCTCGAAACAAGCCCGCAGCGCCGGATCGCCCTCGCTCTTTTGCGCCTTCGCTCCCCATTCGCTGCCATAATATACGCAGGGGATTCCCGGCATACCGAAAGAAAGCGCATAAATAAGCGGCAGATGCTTTTCATTGGTCAGGATGCTGGCCACTCTTGTCACATCATGATTATCCACGAAAGAAAGCAGGTGCTTTCCACGATACAAAGTCCAGTTCTCCGGCCCGAACTGTCTGAGGAGCGAATGGATGATCTCAAACATATTCATACTGTTAAAACTGGAAAACAGTCCTTTATAACACTCATAATTCGTGACCGAATGAAGCATACTGTCGTTCATCCACTGATTATAATCGCCGTGCAGCGTCTCTCCAAGCAGATAAAAATCGGATTTCAACCCGTCACAGAAACCGCGCAGTCTGCGCAGAAAATCTTTATCCAGACAATAAGCGACATCCAGACGCAGTCCATCGATATCAAATTCTTCCACCCATCCTTTGATGCTGTCAAAAATATGCGCGATCACATCCTCATGGCGAAGATTCAGCTTCACAAGATCATAATTACCTTCCCAGCCTTCATACCAGAGGCCGTCGTTATAATTGGAATTGCCATCGAAATTGATATGGAACCAGTCCTTGTACGGAGAATCCCAGCGCTTCTGCAAAACATCCTGAAACGCCCAGAAACCTCTGCCCACATGATTGAACACACCGTCTAATATAACTTTGATGCCGTTTTCATGCAGATTTCTACACACCTTCGCAAAATCTTCATTTGTCCCCAGCCTGCAGTCGATCTTATGGTAATCTCTCGTATTATAGCCATGCGTATCCGACTCGAAGACCGGAGAAAAATAAATAGCACTCATTCCCAGCTTTTTCATATGCGGGATCCAATCATTCACCTTTAAAATCCGGGATTCCTGCACCCCGTCATTTTCAAACGGCGCCCCACAGAATCCTAACGGATATATCTGATAAAAAACACTTTCATATGACCACATTTTTTCTACCTCTCTTCTACACTTTTTTATATGATAAGAAATTTCCTGTCCTATACCACTATACCATAAAATGGAACAAAAGAAAAAGAAAATATGCAATTGACCAATACAGTATTTTTTTTTGCAGTCAATTCCTATTGACCGACTTATCCACAGCTTTTATGACGTTTTCGTACATAAAATACTCCAAAAAGCATGAGAAATCCCCAATTTCCACAGAGTTATCCACATTTGACACGATTGTCATAAATTTATGACCCACTTTCCTTTGTTCGACAATTATCACCAAACTGTATTAATTTTCTAATATATTCTATACACAGCAAACGTTTCTATAGTATAATCTAAGTAAGAATGGGGGATTCAGATGATTAAAATCGGTTCACATGTCAGTATGAGCGGGAAGGAAATGATGCTGGCCTCCGCCAAAGAAGCGGCTTCTTACGGAGCCAATACATTTATGCTCTATACCGGAGCACCACAGAATACCAGAAGGAAAGCTGTTTCCGAATTGCAGATAGAGCCTGCGTGGAAATATATGAAAGCACATCAGATAGAAGAATTTGTCGTACACGCGCCCTATATCATCAATTTGGCCAATACGGTCAATCCCGATACCTACCAACTGGCTGTGGAATTTCTTTCGTCAGAGATAGCGCGCACCCTTGCCATGGGCAGCAATATCCTTATTCTGCATCCGGGCGCTCATGTAGGCGCAGGTGTTCAGGCCGGTATTGACCGAATCACTCAAGGACTGAATGAAGTCCTTGATGCGCATTCCTGTTATATTGCTCTGGAAACTATGGCCGGAAAAGGCTCTGAAATAGGACGCACTTTTGAAGAACTGGCGCAGATATATGACGGGGTCACACATAATGAAAAACTGCGTGTCTGTCTGGATTTATGCCATTTAAACGACGCAGGATATGATGTGAAGAATGACTTCGATGGTGTGATTGACCGATTTGATAAACTGATCGGTAAGGCAAACGTATCGGTCATTCATATCAATGACAGCAAAAACCCCCTTGGTTCCGGTAAAGACCGCCATGCCAATATCGGACAGGGTACCATCGGTCTAGACGCCATCCGCTATGTCGTACACCACCCGGATTTCATGGAACTGCCGAAGATCCTGGAAACGCCATATATTCCTTCCAGCGAAGATCCCGGTAAGAAAGCGGCGCCTTATAAGGAAGAGATCCGGATGCTGTTGTAGATCATAAACACATTGCCATATAGGGCGGAAGGCAGATGATTCCGTCCTTAAGCATATAGTTTCTCGGATGGATGATATAGCATTCTCCAATCCTGCCATGATACTTTTCCTTAAATCTTGTCAACGATTTTGTGGTGTATCGGTTCCCGGATTTCACTTCAACTGGATACATTTTATATTTTAATTTACTGTTATTGGACAGAAGAAAATCAATCTCGATATCGTTCCGATGCTTTTCTTCATTATAATGTGTGTAAAAATACAGCTTATGACCATTCGCTGTCAACATCTGGGCAATCACATTTTCATATAACATCCCTTCATTTAACGATAATTTTCCCGCAAGGATCTGCTTATATACTTCCGACTCCAGAAGTTCGTTTTCATCAAAGGCATGGCTGACCAAAAGGCCCGTATCCCCCATATAACATTTCACATAAGTTCTTGTTTCATTGATTGATAGTCCCACATTGGGATCATTACACAGAAAGCATTCATTAGCAACCATAGAGTCCGCCAGCCAGAAGAAAGTGTCTTCATACTGCTCGGCATATGAGCCTTCTCCTACCCGCTTAAACACCACTCTTTTTTCATGCTGTGATAAAAGTCCCGGAATCTGATCATAAATTGCCAACACTTTACTCCGATAGCCGGTATTGATCTTCATGATATCACTTCTGTAAAGTTCCAGAATATCTCTTTTTTCTTGATCAGCGGCATCAAAATCCCTGTGATTTTCCATAAATAAGACCACACTCTTTGGCATACCTCCCACAAGCATATATTGTTTAAACAAAAGCATGGCCTTATTATGAAGTTCCTGCGCCGGCGCCTCTCCTTTTGCAAAACATTTTTTGATATAATCGACTAACGGCTCTTCTTCCATTGCCCATGCAAATTCTTCAAAATCAAGCGGATACATTTTCAGATGCCGTTCCTCTGAGGGAATTACGATATCCTTTACATTCTCTCTGATAGAGATCAACGACCCTGTTTCAATATAATCATATCTTCCATCGGCTACCAGATATTTAATGGCTTCTCTTGCCTTCGGATACATCTGTATCTCATCAAAAATGAGCAGAGAATCTCTCTCATATAATTTTTGTCCGTATGCTGCTGACAATAACATGAAAAAAGTATCCAGATCATTCAGGTGATTTTCAAAATAGCTTTTGACATCCGCACCGGCTCTGGCAAAATCTATGATCAGACAGCTTTTATATTCTTTTTTCCCAAATTCTTCACAGACCGTTGACTTTCCTATTCGCCGTGCGCCTTCTATCAGAATGGACTTCGTACCGTGACATTCTTTTTTCCAATTCAGAAGACTTTGATAAATTTTCCGCTTTAATATCACCTCATGTACCTCCGCTTTCTGCTATACATTCCTGTCCCAATACAGTGTCCGATTGATTATACGCAGTTTCATTTTCTCACAATATTTGATTATACGCAGTTTCATTTCCATTCAATCTTTGATTATACGCACTTTTATTTTAACATATAATATGATTATACGCACTATTATTATTTACATTTTCTCCTGTTATACCCATTTTTACAGAAAAAATAGGATAATGCCGCTCTCACAGCCACTCATTCCAAAACCGCTCCACCCTCCCGGCGATCTGTTTTGTGGTGACGACTTCATAATTATGCCACTCCCGTGGAAACAGCCGCTGGTAGGCCGGATTTAAAAACCTCTCGTCAAGCAATACCACGATGCCGACGTCCTCCATAGTCCTGATCACACGCCCTGCCGCCTGCAATACTTTATTCATGCCGGGATACCGGTAGGCATAGTCGAACCCGTTCTCCCCCCAGCTGTCGAAATACTGTTTCAATATCTCCCTTTCATTACACACCTGCGGCAGTCCGGTGCCGACGATAACAGCACCGATCAGACTGTCATTCTTCAGGTCGATGCCCTCGCTGAAAATACCTCCCATAACGCAGAAACCCAGTAATATTTTCTCATCTTCCATCTCAATATCCATGTGGATGACGTCTTCTAAGCGACAATCTTCATTTCCCATAAAACGTCCGAGAAATTCCTCTCTGGAACGCTCGTTCATATGGTCTTCCTGCACGATACACTCAATCTGCTCCTCTGCAAAATATTCCATGAAACTATCATATACCTGTCTTAAAAAGGCATGGGACGGAAAAAACACCATATAATTGCCATGCCTGTTTTTTACGATCTCATATAAATAAGAAGCGATATTATAATATTCCATCTCGCTGCGCCTTGTATACTTGCTCGTCACATCGCTGCCGATGAAAAGTCCCCGCTTTTCCGGTCTGAAAACAGATTTCGCATAGACCTCATAATCCCCCTCATCAGCGCCAAGCAGCGTTTTATAATACTGGATCGGCAGAAGGGTAGCCGAAAAGAGGATGCTGCTGCGCCCCCTCATCATGCACTCGCCCAGATTTTTGGCCGGATTGACACAAAAAAGCTTCAAAATAAAGCTGCCATCGGATTCCATCTCGGAATAGATCACATAATTTTCATCCACCAGTTCATAAATGCTCAAAAAATGCGACACTTCAAAATAAAATTCCAGAATATCCTGACGCACAGGACTCTCTTCATGTTCCTCCAGATAATCCTCCATACCGCTGTTCAAACGGCCAAGCGCCATAACAAAAGGCGCTATCGACTCTTCTATTTTATAATTCCCGCACGCTCTTTTTAAAGCCAGAAGTTCTTTATTGCACTTATCAAGCTGCTTTTCCAGTCTGGCGGAATAACCCTTTACCTCTTTTTTCAGTTTCAAAAAATCCTCTTTTCGCAAAACGGCGCTGTACATCTCCCTGCCGCGCTCCACCAGATTGTGCGCCTCGTCGATCAAAAAAAGATGCTCGCTTCTGTTACCCTCTGCAAAAAAGCGCCGCAGATAGACATGCGGGTCAAACACATAATTATAATCGCAGATGACCGCATCCGAAAAAAGGCTCATATCCAGACACATTTCAAACGGACAGACCTGATAAGTCCTCGCATATTCTTCTATCTTCTCCCTGTGAAAACTGTCTTCCGCCACTAACAGCGCATAGATTGCCTCGTTGATCCTGTCATAGTGGCCTTTCGCATACGGACAGGCTTCCGGATTACACGTCGTCTCTTCCATAAAGCATATTTTTTCCTTGGCCGTCAAAATGACCGTCTTAAACTGTAATCCCTTTTCCCGCAGCAGCGCAAACGCATCTTCGGCTACCGTTCTGGTGATCGTTTTGGCCGTCAGATAAAATATCTTGTCGCCGATTCCCTCCCCGACAGCTTTTACCGCCGGAAAAACCGTGGAGAGCGTCTTTCCTACCCCGGTCGGCGCCTCGATAAACAGTTTCTTTTTATGATAAATGGTCTGATAGACATAAGAAGCCAGTTCTTTCTGCCCCTCCCTGTAGGCAAATGGAAAAGCCAGCGCCTTGATAGACTCCTGCCTTACTTTCTGCCAGGCAAAGCTATAGTCCGCCCACTTCCGGTACTGCTCCATCACATCCTCGAACCACTCCTGTAATTCCCGGAAAGTATATTCATGATGAAAATAGCGTATCTCTTCTGTTTCCAGATGACAATACGTCATCCTGACCCGTATGGACTTTAAGCGATTCTGCGCCGCATAGATAAACGCATAACACTTGGCCTGCGCCAGATGCACCGGCACTGCCTGCTGCATTTTGGCCAGATCACGGTATGTTCCTTTGATCTCATCTATCGTCACCGTAACATGATCCGTCATCTCCGGCTTCAGTTTCGTATCCGTAAGTTCCGGCACGGCGCTTACATCTCCCATTGCTTCTATAATAATGCCATCTGCCCGGCCTTCTATGACGATATCATAGCTTTCCGTCGGATAGGTATGATGGAGTCCGACTTCTGCATGATACCCGGCGCCCATACGCCGCTGTATCATCCTGTGGATACGCCCGCCCTCCTGCATTGCATCCGCCGACGCCGCCCGACGGTTATCAATGTCTCCTGAGCGCAGGATAAATTCTACCAGATTTCTGACTGAGATCCGAATCTCCATTTATTTACTTTCCCTCGCTTCACATTTTTCCGCTGAATTGAAAAATTTTCTATACAAAAAATAACTCCCTATCAAGATATTACGCTATCCTGCATAGGGAGTCAATGTAGTTTCTGTTTTCCTCGTTTTAACACGCTACCGCAAATTTCTGCAGATAATTTTCAAAATCAGTATCATAACCGTTGCAAGTTACGGTCAGGATCTGATCAAAATTCAGTCCCAGTACGCCAATGATGGATTTGGCATCTACTATGAAACTGTTATACGAAATATCTACGTCAAATAAACATTTCGTAGCGGCTGCTACAAACTCTTTTACTTCATCCGGTCTTAACTTAATCTTGTGCTGCATCATCATAAACACCCTCCTTGTCATTTTGTATAGGATAATGCTCTGGCGGAAATCGTTTTCCCCTTTTGTTTACGGATACTCCAGCCTCTCTTGAGGCTATTTTCTGTTATTATACCCTTTTCTATTCATTTGTAAAGAACGAATTATTGTACTGAAACAAATACAATTTCCGTCTTTTGGACATTTTAGACAATCTTTTCCTGTTTTTCTACCCTTCTTTGGGCATTGTGCCCGCCATTATTTTCGTACTTTAGCGTGCAAAAGCGCGTTTTACTCATGACTACTTAAATTCTATCATGTATTCTTGGAATCTAAGGGGCAGCATCTGTTGCTGCAGTTTCAGATTCCTGCGCTCCTTTATCGCTATGGTATGGCAGAACATGGTAAAAAGTTCCTCATACGCTTCTTCTGTATCCGATACCTTAAGCACATCTTCCGGTATCTCCTCCTGTCCGGATACCAGATACCACGCTTTCTTCTTCGGATGGACGCCGTACAGGTGCCTGATCTCGTCATAAATGATAAAGTCCTCTAACGGCATTCTGTCCGCAAAATGAGGCATCAGGAAGGAAACGACATTGCATTTTGGCCCGATCCGCGCATACAAAATACCCTGCGCCAGTTCCCTGAATCTGACAAACTCCAACTGATGCGTAATTTCATTCGATGCTCTCCTGTCCAGACGGAAAATAAGGTCCACATGAGAAGCCGCCATATTTTCCAGCACCCGGCTGCCCATTCCTTTCGTAAGGCCATCGACCACGACCTTATAAACAGCCTCTCCTTTTCCCGCATCCTCTGTTGCTAACGCCCGGCAGATACTCATATACACATCCAGCCCCAGCCGCTTCTGTATCGTCTGTGCTACCTTTCTAGTTTTGACAGCATCCGGCTGAATATACAGATAATAAGCAAATAATCTGAGGTTTTCCTCTTCTCCGATCTGCAGATGCAGATGCTCATGCCCCTCCCGCAAAGCATAAGCGTCATATATCCCCGAAAAAACGCCTTCTATCGAGTCTTCACAGATCAAATACTTTTCCTCCTGCATTTTAATAACCTCGCCTTTCTCACAGCCTGCGACATTTGGGCCGACGCTGGCTGCGTCTTGGCACCAATTATCCCCCGCTTTCATGCACGGACTGCAAATACCTGCCGGATACCCGCTGTCCTCCTCTGCACAGCGCTTACGAAAACAGATTCATCTGCTCATAGCGCATCCCGTCCGCCGCAAAAAGCTGTTTCTCCCTCCGGCTCGCCACGCTTTTATCCGTCAGATTTCTTACAATATATTCTTCCTCTATCTTCGTCGGATACATCATTTTTCCGCCGCAGGTAATAAAATACAAAGCCCGCTTCAACACAACGCCTATCTTCTTTAAATCCGCAAAGGTAAGACCGCCGAAACGTCTGGCACTAACGATACGTCTGGCGCTTTTGACCCCGATACCCGGTATCCGTAGCAGCAGATGATAATCCGCCCGGTTGATCTCTACTGGAAACAGTTCCAGATGCCGCACGGCCCAATCCGCTTTCGGGTCGATCATCATATTAAAATTCGGCCGCTCTTCGCTCAGCAGTTCCTCCACCGTAAAATCATAGAAGCGCAGCAGCCAGTCCGCCTGATACAGCCGATGCTCTCTAAGAAGCGGCGGCCCTCCGGGCAGCGCAGGCAGGTCTTTGTCCTGATTGACATTGACAAAAGCCGAATAATACACTCTCTTTAAGGAAAACTTCTGGTACAGGCTCTCCGCCACCGCCATGATCTGATAATCACTCTCCGGCGTAGCGCCTACGATCATCTGTGTGGACTGTCCCGCTTCACAGAAACGCGGCGCATGCTCGTATAAAACGACCTCGTTACGGCTCTGCACAATCCCGTTCTGAATCTGTTTCATCGGCCCAAGGATTGTTTTCCGATGTTTATTCGGCGCCAGTCTCCGAAGGCTCTCCACCGTCGGCAGTTCCAGATTGACACTGATCCTGTCCGCCAGAAATCCCGCCTTCTGTATTAACGCCGGATCTGCTCCCGGAATCGCCTTGACATGAACATATCCCTGGAAACGATAAATGGTCCGCAGTTTATAAATCGTCTGGCAGATCAGCTCCATCGTATAGTCGGGACTGTATAAAATGCCGGAACTTAAAAATAATCCTTCTATATAATTGCGGCGGTAAAATTCCATCGTCAGTTCGCATACCTCCTCCGGCGTAAAAGAGGCTCTGGGCACATCATTGGATCGTCTGTTCATACAATACTTACAGTCAAATATGCACTCATTTGTAAATAAGATCTTCAAAAGCGAAATACACCTGCCATCCGCCGCAAAGCTGTGACAGAGTCCGGCCTTTACCGTATTACCGAGTCCCGTTCCGTCACCTTTTCTGGAAGAACCGCTGGAACTGCAGGAAACATCATATTTCGCTGCATCCGCCAGAATATGCAGTTTATCCATAACAGACATTTCTGTCTGAATCCTGAAATCCATAATATCACCAGACCGCTTACTTTTCCCGAATTAGAACGTATGTTCTGTACTATCTTATCACAGTTTTTGGAGGAATGCAAGTTTTTTCGAACATTTGTTTGTGTATACATTTAGTTCATTGCCCACGGAAAAAGTATAGTAATTACATCAAAAATTTGGTATACTCTAGTAAACAAAGAACAAAATGCCTTCGGCATTATGTTCGAAAGAATGCTTCGCATTCTTCCGCGCTGTGAGCAATTTCCTTGACTCACCAAGGCTGGTTCTGGAAGTACTCTCCCCCACTACCGAGCAATATGACCGCACCGGGAAGATGGAAATATACCGCCAACAGGAGATTGAGGAATACTGGATTGTAGACTGGCGCAAAAAAGAAATTGAAATTTACGAATTAGACTACGAAAGCGGATGTCCCAAATATTACCTATGGAATAAAATCACGGAGAATAATGATTACAGCAATGCAGTATAGTTTAATAAATTAAGAAAAGAGGCTTACTATGGAACATTTAATCATCCCTAAAGACTACCGCTCCGCCCTGAATCTCCACGACACGCAGATCGGTATCAAGACAGTAAAAGATTTCTTCCAGAATCTGCTGGCGGAACGCCTGCACCTGTTACGCGTTTCCGCGCCTTTGTTCGTAGAACCGTCTTCCGGTCTGAATGATAACTTAAACGGCGTGGAACGTCCTGTCGTTTTCGGCATCAAGGAGCAGAACGACGCACAGGCCGAGATCGTTCATTCCCTTGCCAAGTGGAAACGTTTCGCCCTGCAAAAATACGGTTTTTCCTATGGGGAGGGTCTTTATACGGATATGAGCGCGATCCGCAGAGACGAACAGACCGACAATATCCATTCCATCTATGTCGATCAGTGGGATTGGGAAAAAATTATCTCTAAAGAAGAACGTACCATCGATTTCCTGCAGGAAACGGTGCGCACAGTATACAAAGTCCTGCGCAAAACAGAAAAATATATGGCGATCCGCTATGATTACATAGAAGAGATCCTGCCGCACGATATCTTCTTTATCACTACGCAGGAACTGGAAGATATGTTCCCAGATGTCTCTCCCAAAGAGCGGGAATACAAAATCTGCAAGGAAAAAGGCGCTGTCTGCGTCATGCAGATCGGCGACCTCTTAAAATCCGGTGAAAAACACGATGGCCGGGCGCCGGACTATGACGACTGGGCACTCAACGCGGATATTGTCGTTTACTATCCGGTACTGGATATTGCTCTGGAATTATCCTCTATGGGCATCCGTGTCGATAAAGATTCGCTGCTTAGCCAGCTTGACAAGGCAGGCTGCCCGGAAAGAGCCAATCTGCCGTTCCAGAAAGCAATTTTAGAGGATAAAGTGCCGCTTACGGTCGGCGGCGGCATCGGCCAGTCGCGTATCTGTATGTTTTTCCTGCGAAAAGCGCATATCGGGGAAGTCCAGTCCTCATTATGGCCCGCGGAAGTAGTGAAAGCGGCAGAGGAAAACAGGATTGCGTTGTTGTAATACTTTTCGCACATTAAAAATGTACCATAGAAAAACCCTGCGGCCACCCAACTGGCCACAGGGTTTATTTTCCTGTTTCACTGAATATACAGATTTGAATATCCCATCAAACTCTCATCCACTTCCCGCGCACACTCCCTGCCCTGACGGATCGCTTTTACCACCAGTGACTGTCCGGTATGCATATCGCCTGCGGTAAAGACATTTTCCACACTCGTCCGGAAAGCGCCGGGCGCGGTCTTTACGTTAGTCCTCTGGTCAAGTTCCACCTTGAAGGCGTCGGCCACATATTTCTGCGCTCCCAGAAAACCTGCGGCGATCAGTACGATATCGGCATCCAGCACTTTTTCGGAACCTGCCGCTTCTTTGCTGACCATGCGGCCTGTTGCGGCGTCTTTTTCCCAGAGCAGACTTACTATCTTAACCCCTTTTAACTTACCATTCTTATCTTTGATAAACTCTTTGACCGTGGATTCGTAGATACGCGGGTCGTGGCCAAACACGGCGATCGCCTCCTCCTGACCGTAGTCTGTCTTACAGATCTTCGGCCACTCCGGCCAGGGATTGTTTTCCGCTCTCGTATCCGGTGCCTTGGGCATCATCTCAATCTGCGTCACCGATTTCGCCCCGTGACGGATGGCTGTCGCTACGCAGTCGTTTCCGGTATCTCCGCCGCCGATGATGATGACATGCTTATCTTTCGTATCCACATATTTTTTATCCTTAAAATCAGAATCTAAGAGGCTCTTCGTATTTCTGCCCAGGAAATCAACCGCAAAATAAATCCCTTCCGCATCCCGGCCCGGCGCATTAATATCTCTCGGATTGGCGCTGCCGCAGGCCAGTACGACACGGTCAAACTCTTTTAACAGCCTATCAGCCTTCACGCCCTTGCCGATATCGGCATTTGTCACAAACGTAACGCCCTCTTCTTCCATAACCTTTATTTTCCGGTCGATCACTTTTTTATCCAGTTTCATATTCGGTATACCGTACATCAAAAGACCGCCGATCCTGTCGGAACGCTCGAAGACCGTCACCAGATGTCCTCTTTTGTTTAACTGATCAGCCACGGCGAGGCCGGAAGGACCGCTGCCTACGACAGCAACACTCTTACCTGTCCTCGTCTTGGGCGGTTTAGCCGCCGCATAGCCTTTCTCATAGGCATTTTCGATAATGGCATATTCGTTTTCCCTAGTAGCCACCGGGTCTCCCGTGAGGTTACAGGTGCAGGCCGCCTCGCACAGCGCCGGACAGACCCTCGCTGTAAATTCCGGGAAATTATTGGTCTTGTGCAGACGGTTATAAGCCTGCTCCCAGTTTCCCGTATAGACCAGATCATTCCACTCCGGTACCAGATTGTGCAGCGGACACCCGGAGGTCATCCCGCAAAGCGTCATGCCCGACTGGCAGAACGGTACGCCACAGTCCATACAGCGCGCCCCCTGAAGCTGCTGCTCTTCCATAGAAAGATGTTCGTGAAATTCTTCAAAATTTTTTATGCGCTGTTTCGGACTCACATCAGCCGGAACTCTGCGCTCATAATCTATAAATCCGGTAGGTTTTCCCATTGTAAACCATGCTCCTTTCTATTCTTTCATACCCTACTTTTTATCAGCGTAAAAAGCCTCGATCTGCGCCTGCTCCGCGCTTAAGCCTTTTTCTTCCATTTGCACGATGAGTTTTAACATCTGCTCATAATCGTGCGGAATGATCTTCTTGAACTTCGGCAGATACTCGCCAAAATTATCCAGAATCTCCTTGCCTTTGACCGAATTGGTATAAGCAACATGTTCCTTAATCATCTGTTTCAATTCCAGAACATCATATTTGGAAGTGATCTCATAAGAAGATACCATTTCCTTATTGACTTTCGTATATAGATCGTTGTTTTCGTCCAGTACATAGGCGATACCACCGCTCATGCCGGCCGCAAAGTTCTTGCCCGTTACGCCGAGTACTACTACACGGCCTCCCGTCATGTATTCGCAGCCGTGGTCTCCCACGCCTTCCACAACGGCCAACGCCCCCGAATTGCGGACACAGAAACGCTCTCCCGCCACACCGTTGATAAACGCCTTGCCGGACGTCGCGCCATACAGAGCCACGTTACCGATAATGATATTTTCATCCTGTTTAAAAGCAGAACCCTTCGGCGGATATACGATCAGCTTGCCGCCGGAGAGACCTTTGCCAAAATAATCATTGGAATCCCCGACTAACTCCAGCGTCAGTCCTTTGGGGATAAAAGCGCCGAAACTCTGTCCGCCTGAACCGTTGCAAAGGATACGGTAAGTATCTTCCTGCAAAGTATCGCCGAAACGTCTGGTAATCTCCGAACCTAATATCGTGCCGAATGTACGGTCGGTA
This sequence comes from Ruminococcus sp., assembly GCA_023663085.1. Classification (GTDB taxonomy): domain Bacteria; phylum Bacillota; class Clostridia; order Lachnospirales; family Lachnospiraceae; genus UBA3282. The sequence continues at coordinate 37,496 of JAMPIB010000024.1, forward strand.
TTGCTGACATCCACTTCCAGGCTTTTCTCCGTTCCTTTTTCCATCGCGCCGGAAAGCTGTTTTAACAATACTTTTTCGTCTAAAGTCTTTTCCAGTTCAAAATCATAGACCTGCTTAGGGTCAAAAATGACTTTTTCCTTGCTGCCCTCATACGGATTCGCTAAGATCATGCTTAAATCTACTTTCTGCAGTTTCCCCGGCAGATCTGTTTTCATTTTTAATAAATCCGTTCTGCCCACCAGTTCGTCCACGCTGCGGATACCCAGCGCCGCCATATACTCCCGCAGTTCCTGGGCGATAAAGCGCATGAAGTTCTCCACGTACTCCGGTTTGCCCCTGAAACGTTTACGCAGCTCCGGATTCTGTGTCGCCACGCCGACAGGGCAGGTATCCAGATTGCAGACTCTCATCATCACACATCCCATAGTAACAAGGGGGGCTGTCGCAAAACCAAATTCTTCCGCTCCAAGAATAGCCGCAATGGCCACATCCCTGCCGCTCATCAGTTTCCCATCCGTCTCGATACGCACTTTATTGCGCAGGCCGTTCTGTATCAACGTCTGATGCGTCTCAGCCAGCCCCAGTTCCCAGGGCAGACCGGCATTATGGATGGAACTGCGCGGCGCCGCGCCCGTACCGCCGTCGTAACCGGATACAAGGACTACCTGCGCACCTGCTTTGGCCACACCAGCCGCTACTGTGCCGACACCCGCCTCAGAAACCAGTTTCACGGATATCCTTGCTCTCTTATTGGCATTTTTCAGATCATAAATAAGCTGTGCCAGGTCTTCTATCGAATAAATATCATGATGCGGCGGCGGGGAGATCAGGCTGACGCCCGCAGTAGAATGCCTCGTTTTGGCAATCCACGGATATACTTTCCCGCCCGGCAGATGCCCGCCCTCACCGGGTTTTGCTCCCTGCGCCATCTTGATCTGTATCTCCTGCGCACTGTTTAAGTATTCGCTTGTCACGCCGAAACGGCCGCTTGCCACCTGCTTGATCGCCGAACATCTGTTGAGACCGTCCGCTCCAATGGAAAGCCTTTCCACATCTTCACCGCCCTCGCCAGAGTTGGATTTTCCGTGCAGTCTGTTCATGGCGATGGCCATCGTCTCATGCGCTTCTTTGGAAATAGAGCCATAGGACATAGCGCCTGTTTTGAATCTTGTGACAATACTGTCAACTCCCTCTACTTCCTCTAACGGCACGGATTTCTTCGCATAGTTGAAATCCAGAAGTCCTCGTAGTGTCTTAATGCTGGACTCATTATTGACCGCTTTGGTATATTGTTTAAACATCTCATAGTCGCCCCGTTTGGTTGACTCCTGTAGTAAATGTATCGTCTCAGGGTTATACAGATGCTCATCCGCACCGCTCCGCATCTGGTGATGTCCGGGGTTATCCAGAGCCAGGTCAGTAGATAGACCGAGCGGGTCAAACGCCATGGAATGCAGAGTATCCACTTCTTTTTCAATATCTTTTAAGGTAATACCCCCGACACGGCAGACCGTGTTGGTAAAATACTTATTGATGACTTCCTTATCAATACCGATAGCCTCGAATATCTTAGATCCCTGATAGGACTGTATCGTAGAAATTCCCATCTTGGAGGCGATCTTGATGATACCGTGTAAAATGGCGTCATTATAATCGTTTACCGCCGCATAATAATCCTTATTGAGCATATGATTATCAATCAGTTCCTTGATGCTCTCCTGTGCCAGATAAGGATTGATAGCCGATGCACCAAACCCAAGCAGGGTCGCGAAATGATGTACTTCCCTCGGTTCCGCAGACTCTAAGACAATCGCCACGCTCGTTCTTTTCTTGGTATTGACAAGATGCTGCTGCAAAGCCGATACCGCCAGCAAAGAAGGAATTGCCACACGGTTTTCATCCACACCCCTGTCGGAAAGGATGAGGATATTCACACCGCCACGGAATGCTCTGTCTACTTCTACGAACAGCCTGTCAATCGCTTTTTCCAGACTCGTATTCTTATAATAAGTAATCGGGACAACTTCTACTTTAAAGCCTTCCGAAGTCATATTTTTGATTTTCAGTAAATCTGTATTGGTGAGGATGGGATTATGTACCCGCAGCATATTGCAGTTTTCCGGCTTTTCTTCTAATAAATTACCATCTGTACCCAGATATACCGTCGTGGAAGTCACTACTTCCTCCCGAATGGCGTCGATCGGCGGATTGGTCACCTGCGCAAAAAGCTGTTTAAAATAATGGAACAGCGGATGATGCGCCTTAGAAAGCACCGGCAGCGGCGTATCCACGCCCATCGCAGCAATAGCTTCTGAGCCGTTTTGGGCCATTGGCAGAATGCTTGACTTCAACTCCTCATAAGTATAGCCAAACGCCTTCTGCATACGTTGTCTTTCTTCATAGGTAAACTCTTCCACCCGCTGATTGGGAATCTTCAACTCCCGCAACGTTACCATATTGTTGTCCAGCCACTCGCCGTAAGGCTGCGCCGAAGCATATTTTTCTTTTAACTCATCATCATCGATCACCCGGCCCTCTACCGTATCGACCAGAAGCATCTTACCCGGATGCAGTCTTTCTTTCATAACGATCTTCGTCGGATCAATATCCAGAACACCAACCTCGGAAGACAGGATCAGCGTGTTATCGCTTGTTATCATATAACGGGAAGGACGTAGACCGTTTCGGTCAAGTACCGCCCCCATAATATCCCCATCAGAGAAAAGGATCGAAGCCGGCCCATCCCAGGGCTCCATCATTGTCGCGTAGTACTGGTAAAAGTCTTTCTTTTTCTGAGACATGGTCTTGTTGTTCTCCCACGGCTCCGGAATCGTGATCATCACCGCCAGAGGCAGCGGCATACCGCTCATTACCAGAAATTCCAGCGTATTATCCAGCATGGCCGAGTCAGAACCGGAGGCACTGATCGCCGGAAGAACCTTATGTAAGTGCCCTGCCAGATATTCGGATTCCATGGTCTCCTCACGCGCCAGCATCTTATCCGCGTTACCGCGGATGGTGTTGATCTCGCCGTTATGTACGATGAAACGGTTCGGATGCGCTCTCTCCCAGCTCGGATTCGTATTCGTTGAAAAGCGTGAATGCACGATGGCAATCGCCGATTCATAATCCTTATCCTGCAAGTCCGGGAAAAAAGTGCGCAGCTGGCCAACCAGAAACATCCCCTTATAAACGATAGTCCTGCTTGATAACGAAACCACATAAGTGACATCCGTAGACTGTTCAAAAGTTCTCCTTAATATATATAACTTCCTGTCAAAATCGAGTCCGGCCGCAATACCCGCGGGTTTTTTCACAAAAGCCTGCATGATACAGGGCATACACTCTACCGCCTTGTGTCCAAGCACCGAAGGATTCGTCGGCACGGCCCGCCAGCCAAGAAATTCAAGCCCCTCTTTCTGCACAATGATCTCAAACATCTTTTTGGCCTGGTTTCTTTGCAGTTCATCCTGTGGAAAGAAAAAAGTGCCTACACCGTACTCTCTTTCCCCTCCGATCTGGATACCCAGTTCTTTAGTCACCTTTACCATGAATTTATGCGGGATCTGCGTCAGGATACCGACACCATCACCCGTCTTCCCCTCAGCGTCCTTACCTGCCCTATGCTCCAGATTTTCCACAATCTTTAAAGCATTTTCCACCGTGGCACGGCTCTTCTTGCCATTGATGTTCACGCAGGCGCCGATACCACAGTTGTCATGTTCAAACTCCGCTCTGTGAAGAGGAGCCTCGGGAACTGTCATTTTTACATCAAACATGTATTCTATCTCCTTCCGTCGTATTAAAGCAATCAATCACGAAACTCCGAAGCGGGCCGCCGGATGAAAAAGGATTCTGCTGAAAGGCCCTATAAAAACGCCGGTGGTTAGCGAGGTTCTTCACGAGCTTAGCACCGTTGCGTTTTATCGGAGCGAAAGCGCGCCTCGAAGCAGAAACTTTTTCATCCGGCGGCCCGCTTCGGAGTTTCGCAATCACATGTTCATTTAGAACAAAAAAAGCCGCAAAGATATCCTCTTTTCAGAGCGCACCTTTGCGACCTCAAAACTATAACTACTATACACCTGTTTTCAGAAGTTGTAAATATAGAATTTTTAGCGAATTGTCAGATAATTTGAAAATTTTGCATTTTCTTTTTCTTAGTCTGTCAATTTATATAATAGTGAAACCTGATGCTAGTCAAAAAAAGAACAGAAAAAATGTCTTATTTTCTGCTCTTAAAAGGGATTATTCAATTTTTATAGGTTCTTTTTGGGGAGTAAATGTTGCTATAAAATTATCAGCCTCTTTGATTTTCTTTTTGTCATCTGTATCTTCCAGTTCAATCTTTAACTCTTTGAACATTTTGTCTAATCTTTCGTAATAAATATCTGGCATAATAATTTTTTCCTCCTATATTCCTTCATTGAAATGCAATATATACAAAGTAACGTCTTCTCTACATCCATTAATATTATAACATATCTAATTCAAAGTAAACACTTTTTTATTTTAATCGATTAACAAAATCTGATTTCAAACTATCAATTTCTTGCTCTAAATCTATATATTCATCTAAGTCAAATGTCTGAATGCTAAATACAATAATATAATTTTGTTTGGAAATGTTAGCTGGAAAACATACATATGCACGTCCATCCTTTTTATGCGAATTACGAGTATATTTAAACATAAATGTATCTTCCAACAAAATACTACTCAAAATGCCTGTACGTTTTCCGTTTAAAAGATAATATTCTATTTCCTTTTTTTCCTCGCCTAAAATATTCTTATTATCTATAGTAGTCGTTGAATAACGCCGGGCCAGTCTGATCAATAAAGTAAGTATTCTGTATTTAGTAAAATGTTTATTATTAATACTTGAAATATCTTCTAATCCCTGTAATTCCAAATAATATTTCTTAAATAAACTCTCTATTCCCTTTACAACAGTTTCTATTAAAGCATCTTTTTCTCTTACACTTGTAATAGTATTAGTTGATAATTCCTTCCACATATTTACAATATCTTTCAATTGATTATAATCAATATATTCTAACTCATAATAAGTCTGAGCCAAATTATTGATATCGATATTGTCATATACATAGCCAGCCTCATAAGATACCTTTATAATAACATCTCTCTTTATTCTCTTTATAGAATATGTATATATCTGGGCACTTTCAACTAATATATTGTTTTGAACAAACCCCGTTAGAGCATCATCAAATCTTAATAATTTATTAAATCGTGCAAATTCACCACTACGATTTAAAACAATCCCAGCCGTATGATTAAGTTGAGTTTCCTTTTCTTTAATTACCTCATCTTTAATACGAATTGTTTCACACAGTTTAGTAATATGTTCTCTTTGTTCAGTATAAATAACAGAAAATACAAGCCAAAATAAAATAAAAATCATAATTGCTATCGGATTATTTATCATATAATTAATAAAGTCTGGAAAGGCGGCGTTCGGTTCCGTTACTAATATGGTTAATAGCCAGCCTATTACTAACGTAATTGCTGGTGATACAGGATTAAACAACGCAATAATAGAATTTTTAATAATTTTTTTCAAGCCAGCTTCTCCTATCTTTAGTACTATCATATCTTAATTATATATCAATAAGAATTAAACGACTACTGATATTCCCAGTTAATTTTGCCAAAAACGATGCTAATTTCGCCATTTATACATTTTTCCTATACTACAGATGAAAAAATCTGACAGAAACTGTCTTGATGTACAAAGTGTACATTATTAGAATTTCGCTGACATTACCTTTATTTTACTCTTTCATCTTAAAAACCGCTGCCAGCGCCCCCACCGAAACCACAGCCAGTATTACTCCGGCATACGGTGTGATCAGCACATGATATAACAGTTCATAGTTCATAACCGTATATACTACTGCATTCGCCACCGCATGAAAAAGAAACGCATAGACAAAACTGCTAAATCTTTCATAAACACATGCGATCAGCATCCCCATGAGAAAACCGTAGATCCCCTGCACAAGATTGGCATGATAAACACCAAAAAACAGGGCCGACACCAATATGGAAACTTTGATAGAAAAATACTTCTTCAACCTATTGTATATTATCCCGCGAAATAATACTTCCTCCGCAAGCGGAGAAATACAACCATATAGAAAGAGTCCAATACCAAAAGCAACGCTATATTGATGTTCTGAAACCTGCTGATAAGACTCGGACATCTCAAATATATGCAGTTGGATAAATAAAATATTGATTGTTATCGAACTGGCCGCAGCAAGTATTATTGTAAGAAGTACACCTTTATAAGATTTACCCGGCCAACTGCTTTCATGTTTCTTTATTTCTTTTCTGAACCCCGGAATAAGCGGCAGAATCCCGACCAGCATGGAAAGCCCATTGAGTGCGGCTCTAAACATTTCCTCCCCTGATGCAATCCAGACATAAAGATCATTTTCTGTCACCTGCAATATCTTCTCAAATAGTTTCATGACAATAGATGGCAAGCCCAGGAGCACAAATGTATACACGAAATAAAAAAGAATAACCGGTACGAAAATATCTTTTAAAATATCAATATAATTACTATAGTTATTTTTTCCTTTCACGATTTCTTTTTTCTCCTCGTTAGTTTGTCTGCCCTTTTCAAATTTCTGTTGTTATTTCCTTTTTAATCCCTATATCATTTTTCACTCATAACGTATGTTGTTTTATTTTCTTCTTTTCCTTACCTCCCAAACTCCCGGAATAATTGCTCCCGATACTCCGGATCCACGGTCAATTTTCGTATATCTTCCAGTCGATTCTGTTCCAATAATCTATTGATCAGAGCCGTAGTCTGTTCTACTCCCTGTTTTATTCCCTGTTCTATTCCTTCCCGCATAATAGAGCGTTCATATTTATCCACATCAAACTCTTCCAACAACATTCCCAACACCTCCGCCCGATAGTCCTGAAGAAACGCTGAAAGGATATCATGATCTATACAGTAATCTATAGCCATATTTAACGCCATCTGCCGTTCTATGCCTTCCGCTATGTACTGTCTTGTGATATCCACAAACAACGCATATTCTCTTAACACTCTGCATTTATCCAGCAGTTCCGGGTTCTTCCCCGCATTGATATTCAACACCCGGACTGTCAATTCCACATCGGCTGTATGTTTTTGATCCTCGAAAGAATCCGACAACCGCAGGAGCTGTTCTTCCGGCATCTCTTTTTCACCATTATAAAAAACAACGCATTGAGGGGCTGGCAGGATAACTTTCTTAGCCCCATAAATGCTCTCTTCCGCCTGCTCGACCAGTTTTTGATACTCCTCTGCAAGATAGATCAGAAAACGTACCGTTTAAGGCATTATATAACTGCAATAACGCTCCTTTATCCTTCTCAAATAAAAACCGGAAAAGCCTGTCTTTGATCTGGCGATGCACTTTCCTGCGTCCGATCCAGCCAAATCTTTTTATCCAGAAAAAATGAGGCTTCTTCTGGAAATAGTTTCTTTCACTATTCCGTCCTGTTTTTAAATGTTTTGTCATTAACTGCTTTCTGCTCATAGTACCCTGCATGATCTGTCCTCCCTGATCCCGGCAGGAGCAGACATGCTCATACACATATCCTTCCGTTCCTGCCATATTTAATTGATTGCTAGAAAAATCTGACAGAAACTGTCCGGATGTACGAAGTGTACATTATTAGAATTTCTCTGACATTTTTACTATACAAGAAATCATACCAACTGTCAACTACTTTTTAACGAAATCAAGTCATTCCATGAAGTGCTGATTTCAGTTTTTACACATAACACACATTATTTTATTTTCTTCTTTTTCAGTACTGCTGACTACTCTGTCAACAGTATTTTTTCTAATTGTGACACCGTATCCGCAATATAATCTGCTCCCGCCTCTTCCAATTCGCCCGGAAGGGCGTATCCATAGGAAACTCCCACACTGACTAATCCGGACAATTTGGCCCCTGAAATATCATATTTTCTATCGCCAATCATGACAGTTCTGTCATTGTCCCTTTTTTTACCCTGATACAACTGTCGTAATGCTTCTTCAATTACCTCTTCTTTTTTAGTACGAGTGTTATTTAATTCGCTGCCGACTACTACATCAAAGTATTCTTCTAATCCAAAGTGCTCCAATATCCTTTTCACATATACTGTAGGTTTGCTGGAGGCAACTGCCAGTTTTTTTCCTGCCTTCTGCAAATGAGCAAGCATTTGCCCAATACCCGGATAAACTTCATTCTCAAAGATTCCGATATCTGTAAACCGCTCTCTATAAGCCGCAACCCCTTCCAGAGCCTGCTGTTCATTGAAACCATAAAACTCCCGGAAACTGTCTGAAAGAGGCGGGCCGATAAAAGGTTCGAGTTTATCAAGGTCAGGCTCGTCGATACCGAATTTACGAAGAGCATACTGTACACAGCTTGTAATGCCGAGTTTCGGATCTGTGAGCGTACCGTCCAGATCAAACAAAAGATACTGAAATTTCCCTGTTGGTTTTTTCATAATGGTAGTTACATCCTTTCCTTACATCTCAAACTCCCGGAATAATTGCTCCCGGAACACAGGATCCACGGTCAATTTCCGTATATCTTCAAGGCGATTCTGCTCTAATAATCTATTGACCAGAGCCGTAGTCTTTTCTATTCCCTGTTCCATTCCTTGTTCTATACCTTGTTCTATACCTTCCCTCATAATAGAGCGTTCATACTTATCCACATCAAACTCTTCCAATAACATTCCCAACACCTCCGCCCGATAGTCCTGAAGAAATGCCGAAAGGATATCATGATCTATACAGTAATCTATAGCCATATTTAACGCCGTCTGCCGTTCTATGCCTTCCGCCATGTACTGTCTTGTGATATCCACAAACAACGCATATTCTTTTAACACTCTGCATTTATCCAGCAGTTCCGGGTTCTTCCCCGCATTGATATTCAACACCCGGACTGTCAATTCCACATCGGCTGTATGTTTTTGATCCTCGAAAGAATCCGACAACCGCAGGAGCTGTTCTTCCGGCATCTCTTTTTCACCATTATAAAAAACAACGCATTGAGGGGCTGGCAGGATAACTTTCTTAGCCCCATAAATGCTCTCTTCCGCCTGCTCGACCAGTTTTTGATACTCCTCTGCAAGATAGATCAGAAAACGTACCGTTTAAGGCATTATATAACTGCAATAACGCCTCTTTATCCTTCTCAAATAAAAACCGGAAAAGCCTGTCTTTGATCTGACGATGCACTTTCCGGAAATGGTTCCTTTCAACATTCCGCTTTGTTCTTAGCCGCTTTTTACCTATAGTACCCTGCATGATCTGCCCTCCCTGATCCTGACAGGAGCAGACATGCACATACACATATCCTTCCGTTCCTGCCATATTTAATTGATTGCTAGAAAAATCTGACAGAAACTGTCCGGATGTACGAAGTGTACATTATTAGAATTTCTCTGACATTTTTACTATACAGGAAATTATACTAACTGTCAACTACTTTTTTACGGAATCAAGTTAGTATGGCAGTTTGAAAAGGCCGTAAACATCATTTTTTCAATACTTTCTTGACATCAAACTATAGATAGTGTAGTATAATGTTTATAGGAAGAATTTTTTATATTTTTCCAAAAGTTTTTTGACTCAAAATATTTTCCGACATCCGTAAGGCGGCATATAAAAGCACGGAGACAAAATATTTCCCGCCACCTGTAAGGCGGGTAATAAAAGCACAGGAACAAACTATTGGGGACTCTTCGGAGTCCTCTTCTATTGTGAGGTACAAATGACTAAAGGAAAATTTTATTTCTTATCAGATGAATATTGTGATAAATTCTCAAAATACGGCGTAATGTCAAATAGAAAAATATAGAAGAGTATTAGAGTTAAAACTACGGCGATATAAGGCCTACGATGGTTTGGAATTTGGTTATGTACAAGGTAGGCCAGCCGCTTTTCTTTTACAGAATATTTGTCCTGTCACGGAAAAATATGTTGTAGAAAAATATATAAACGAAAAAACAGGACAGGATATATCTATTCCTAATGATTTAATGCGGAAAATAGAGGCAAAATCCAAAAAGATAATGAACAAATACTTATCAAGAGACAAAAATCGTCATAACTGATTTGGATTATATCTTTAAACATTTATAAAAATTCACACAGCAATGCAGGCGGGGTTTAATGCTTAGTACTCTCTTTCGGGAAGAAAGAACTTTTACCCGTTAGAACCCGCCCATGCCGAGCGAACAAAAAGACCGCATCCCCTAAGGAATACGGCCCTTTTCATGGTAATCCATAACATTTCGTAATGAACTCTGATA
>JAMPIB010000025.1 GCA_023663085.1 Ruminococcus sp.
GTTTCCCACTATCTGGCAGGGAATCTCCTGATTAATAAAGTTTTCCACTATCTGGTAGGAACTCACCTGATGATGGTTTCCCATCTCTGATATTATTATACGTTTTTGTGAGAACTATGTCAATAAAAACGCAAAATCTCATAATGAAATTTTGCGTTTTTTATGCCTGACAGTCTTTGGTCTCGGATATGCCATCGGAAACAAGGATAATAATAAGACACAAAATAGCCGTTCAGGTCTTTGCTAATATGAAATGGGACTAGCCATCTATCGGCAGTACCTTGTGTAAAGCTGAATTGTCAAACGCTGCGGAGCAATCCACTGAAACTATTTTATACCGGATTTCGCATAAAATCAAGCGGAAAGCGCAATTTGTCGAATGTCGAATGAATGAACCAGCACGGAACCCGTTTGTGCGTTTTACCATTCAAAATTGCATCTTACTTTTTGCCTGTTGATTTCTTTTGCAGCATGATATATGTTGGATATATCGGTTAAAACATTAAGATGAAAAGAATGGAGATTACAATGGGAATTATTTTATTTGCGGTTTTTACGGTTATGGAAATTGCGCTTACAGTGCTCAGCATCACAAAATACAGAAGCCTTTGGCACAGAAACAGATTATTTTTCTGCATAGCTGAGTTTATGCTCATGCTGCTTGTCATGCTTTTGCCTGTAACAGGAACGAAATGGAGATTCACAGGCTGTCTCGTTATCCTCGGAATACGCCTTGTCATATTCTGTCTTACATACCTGATAAAGCTTGTCCGTAACAAAAAAGAAAAAACAACGGCAGGAATCATTGTCAATGCTGTTATGGGCATTATCCTTATCGGTTTTTCACTTTTCCCGGCTTTTATTTTTACGGACTACGCAGGACTTCAAACAAGCGGTCAGTATGAAGTAAAGGAAACGCAGGCAATACTGATTGACAACAGCAGGCTGGAAACGCGTGAAAATGACGGTTCTTACCGCGAGATACCGATTCACATCTATTATCCTGACGGCGATGTGACGGACTGTCCTTTCGTATTATTCGCTCACGGGTCATTCGGCTATTATCAGAGTAATTATTCGCTGTATGCGGAACTGGTAAGCAATGGCTACGTTGTAGCAAGCATAGACCATCCTTATTACGCTTTCTTTACAAAGGATACCGAGGGTAAAACCATTATAGTTGATCCTGAGTTTGTGCAGACTGCCGCTTATATGCAGTACAGTTCCGATTTTACCGAGACTGAGGAGGATTATAATATTACATGCGAATGGATGTCCATCCGCACGACGGATGAAAACTTTGTGCTTGATGCCATAAAAACCGCGAAAGATTCAGGTGCGCTTGATGCGGCATGGTATACTGGATCGGAGGAGGTAAAGGCGGAAATTCTCCATGCGCTTGCCATGACAGACACAGAAAAAATCGGACTTACGGGACATTCTATCGGAGGCGCGGCAGCGGTACAGCTTGGCAGAGAGCGCGACGACATTACTGCAGTAATTGACATTGACGGTACAATGCTGGGCGAGCAAATAGCATTTCATGACGGAGAGCTTGTCTACAATCCGGAGCCTTACCCGATACCGATACTTTCACTGGATAATGCAAGCCATTGGGAGTCCTATGCCGGTGACGGAGAAACGGTCTATGTAAACACCTATTTGCTTGACAATGCTGTGGACGCCAGAGAAGTTCATTTTGACGGTACGGAGCATATGGATTTTACGGATCTGCCGCTTTTTGCTCCCGCATTGGCGAAGATGCTGGGGAAAGGCGAAGTGGATTCATCCGAATTTATCCCTGAAATGAACAGCGTCATTCTTGAATTTTTTAATTACTATTTAAAAGGAGAGGGCGAACCGAATATTGAACCCTGGGATGCACAGACAGCGAATATTCGTTAGGTTATTATAAATGATTGTAAATATTTTTCAAATAAAAAAAGAGGAAAAAGAACGGTTGGAAATATACTGTCATGAGATAAACAATGAAATAACGGAGATAGTCCGCTTTGTGAAATCCAGACAGGGACAGCTTACGGGCATTATCGAGGGCGCGCAGTATGAAATTCCTGTTTCCGACGTGTTTTATATTGAGGGAGTAGACAACAAAGTATTCATTTATTGCGAAAACCAGGTCTATGAAACACGCCAGAAGCTGTACGAGCTGGAGGAGGCTTTAAAGGAAAAGTATTTTCTGCGCGTATCAAAATCCGTGCTGTTGAATCTCATGAAGATCGAGTCGATAAAAGCCTCGCTGAACGGCAGATTTACGGCTGTTTTTCAAAACGGGGAACAGGTTATTGTTTCAAGAAAATATGTGCCTGAGCTGAAAAAAGCTCTGAAAGGTGGAAATTTATGAGCATGAAAGAAATACTTTACAGGTCGCTTATGATATATTTTATTCTTGTCACCTGTATTACCGCAGCAATTACAATCCTTGGTTCGCTTTTAGATCCTGGCGCAAGCTTTGGCTACAGCGCGTTTGTCTCGCCGTTTATTTTTGCGGCGCTGGGGGTTATTCCGAATCTGCTTATGTACTCTTCCAAAGAGTTATCCGATAAGCAGATCATTCTGCGTAGAATAATGCAGTTTGCGGTTATAGAAGCGGAAGTATTGGGCGTCTGCATCATAAGTCCTATCATCCACACGGAAAATGCCGAAGTTGTGATAGGGGTAATGGTCAGTGTGCTGGTGATATTTATACTTGTCCATTTAGTCCTTATTATGAATAATTACTTTGCTGCAAAACAACTTACAAAAGAATTGATGCAGTTTCAGAAAAATGTAAAGTAGTACCATATCTGTGTTTTTATTTCATTCCACTTATATGAAATTGTCGAACGCTGCGGGGGCATGATTTGATTATTTGATACTCCTTAAAAACGGATATAATTAAAATTAAGGTTGATAGCGGAACTAAAACCATGATATGCTGATATAAATAAAAACAATAGAAAGGTTTAAAGAGTGTTTTGTGAAGAAATATAAGGCGATTGTGCGATAGCGATGGCTATTGCAAATAAAAAGGAATGCATATAGCCATTGCAGTCTGATAGTTATTTAGGAGGACGCATATGAGCTATGTAAATGCCGGGGGTGTTCTGCCGGAATATCTTGTAAAAGAAATACAGAAATATGTTGATGGCCAGCTCCTATATATCCCAAGGAAATGTGAAAACGCTTTGTCCTGGGGAGAAAAGAGTGGAACCAAAGACAAGCTTGCAGAACGTAATCGGGAGATCGTGAGCCGCTACTATTCAGGTGAATCTATTATCAATTTAAGCGAGATGTATTTTCTTTCGGAGAAAAGAGTACAGGGAATAATACATGCGTATGAATCCTCTGAACAGGAAAAAGGAGGAGGATTTACCAATGAATAGAGAGAACAAACGTAAGCGGTATGAACAGGGATATTATAAGAAATATGCCTGTAATGAAACATTTGTCTGCAAAAATTGTGGAAGGAGCGTTGTGCCGGAAGGCGCCGGGAGCAGCCACAGGAATCATTGTCCAAACTGTCTTTACAGTCTGCATGTGGATATCGAACCGGGAGACAGAGAAGCTGACTGCGGAGGACATATGGAGCCTGTTGCAGTATGGGTCAGAAGAAATGGAGAATGGGCGATCATTCACAGATGTAAGATGTGCGGAGCATTCAGTTCCAATCGTATTATGGCGGATGATAACCCGATGAAGCTGATGTCTATTGCGATGAGGCCGATCGGCAATCCGCCCTTCCCGATTGAAAGAATTGCGGAGATGACAAAACTGATGGGCGGCGAAGGCGGTCTGTATTAAAAAATATTGTTTTTTTTAAGAGCATTGGAGAAATTCAATGCTCTTTATGTGCTTTAAAAATGCCGAATGCTACGATAAGTAGCAAAAAAATTCCCCATGCCACGCGTCCTTGCTTGTACGATAAAATCCGCTTACCTATAATCGGAATATCAAACAAAAGCAAGGAGGACAGACAGAGTGGATGTCAAAAAAGAAGCTGTGATCTCAGCGAGAAAGTTAAAAAAGAGTTTTAAAAATCAGGATAGGGAGCAGGTAATATTCGACAATCTTGATCTGGATATTTATAAGGGTGATTTTACGGTCATCATGGGTTCTTCGGGTGCCGGGAAATCCACGCTCATGTATTCTTTATCGGGTATGGACAGACCGACAGCGGGAGAAATTACATTTTGCGGAAAAAATATAACAGATTTAAATGACGATAAACTGGCTGTGTTCCGGCGGAAAAACTGCGGTTTTGTTTTCCAGCAGATCTATTTACTGGAGAAAATGAGTCTTATGGATAACGCCATTACCGCAGGCGTTCTGACGGGCAGGGATAAGAGTAAGATTGTGAAAGAAGCATCTGAATTGTTTGAAATGGTACATATTCCGAAAGAAACGCAGAAGAAATTTTCCACGCAGATTTCAGGCGGCGAGGCGCAAAGGGCCGGAATCGTAAGGGCGGTGATCAACAGTCCCGAAGTCGTGTTTGCAGACGAGCCGACAGGCGCCTTAAACTCCGATAATTCCGATGCGGTCCTGGATGTTTTTACCAAACTGCACGACAGAGGGCAGAGTATCATCATGGTAACGCATGATAAAAAGTCTGCGCTGCGGGGAAACCGTGTCATTTATTTAAAGGACGGAAAGATCTACGGCGAGTGTCATTTGGGTAAATACGAAGCGGATCAGGACGAAAGAAGTAAGCGGCTGAATGACTTTTTGACGGAAATGGGGTGGTAATATGGGTAAGATAAACGGACTCATCCTGCATAACCTGAAAAAAGACAAAGGGCAATATCTGTCGTTCGGGATTATCATCCTGCTGACCGCTTTTATCCTCAATTCGGCTTTGGTACTGCGTCAGGTTGACAGTGCTTATGATACGAAATTTAAGGAACTACAGACCGCTAATATCAATATCTGTATTCCACTGGTGCAGGATACGGATGCTTTGTGTGCGGATTGTGAGGATATTACAGGGGTGGAAAAAGTAGAGAGGCGGGAGGGCCTTCTGGCATCTTCGACGATCCTGGATTTCCGGGGGACAGATTTTACGATCAATACGGCTTTTTATGATCTTGATGAAGAGCGGGAACTGAATCGGTTCCAGATAAGTTCGGAAAGTGAAGAGAACTTTGATAAGCCGGTCTATCTCCCTCTTTATATCGCGCAATTCGGAGAGTTTGAGGTAGGGGATAAGATTACCTATCAGATTGACGGTGAAGACTATACGTTTGATGTGGCGGGCATTCTGGAAGAGATGCAGTACGGCAATGCAGGCGGCGGGACTCTGGGGATTTATCTGCCCACGGAGACTTATCAAAAATTCACCGACGATATCGGGCAAAATAAAATCGCAGAGTATTCCATGGCGGTAAATGACGACGTTTCGCTTGAGGATGTAAAAGAAGAAGTAAATACGATGTTTTCCGAAAAAGATATCATTGTTATGTCTTTATCGGACAGCGACAGCTGCAAGCAGACAAGGACGATGGTATGCAGTCTGATGATCGTCGTGTTGACTACTTTTTCTCTTATCATACTGCTTGTGAGTATGTTCCTGTGTAAATTCCGTATCCAGAATATGATAGAAGAAGAAATGGCCGATATGGGTGTGCTCAAGGCAATCGGTTATACGGGGAATATGATTATCTGTGCGGCCGTACTTCCTTATATGATCGTGGGTGTTGTTACCACATTGCTGGGAGGGTGCGCGTCGTATGCTCTTCTTCCCGTTCTGGCGCAGGTGCTTGCTTTGCAGTCGGGATTTTCTTTTACGCTTGATTTTGATGTGCTGGCTTTATGTCTGACGGTAGTGGCGATCCTGGCGATCATCTTTTTCTTTACTTATTTTTCGGCGGGACGGATCAGGAAACTCCAGCCGATCAATGCGATACGCGGTAACAGCGAAGGACGTCACGGGAAAAGAAACTGGTTTCCGCTTGATAAAACGCCGGGCAGTTTACAGGTTAATCTGATCTTAAAGCAGACTGCATCGTCGGCAGGACAGAATGTATTGCTTTTCATGGTATCCTTTTTATTAACGGTATTGCTGGCGTTTACAGGGACTTTATTTTATAATGCTGTGGTAGAGCCGGATAATTTTACGAGTACTTTATCGGAAGAAACGCCGGAAATTATCTTACAGGTAAAGCCGGAGCGTATGCAGGAGGTAAAGAAGGCGTTAGAAGGTGAAGAACAGGTTGAAAAAACGCTGGAATACGTTGTCGATACGGTAAGTGTAGGCAACGGTAGTTTCAGAGCGTTTGTCTGTGAGGATTTTCAAATGGTGGCAAACGATTTATGCTATGAAGGAAGAAATCCTCTAAACGATAATGAGATTGCCATTGGCAGCGCACTGGCGGATGAATATGCCATTGGTGATACAATAGAAGTAAAATATGGCGATATCGTATATGCTTATGATATCGTAGGACTTGTCCAGAGTGTAAACCTGCAGGGAGAAATCTGCGAACTTACGAAAGAGGGGTATCTGCATATCAACGATGGATATGAGAGTCAGTCGCTTTATCTTTATCTGCAAAAGCAGGCCGACGTAGAAACGGTTCTGGAAGAGATTGACGATAAGTATGCGGAGGATATCGCAGCATCCAATAATTATGATAAACTGACAAAGACCGCGCAGGAAATGTACAGCGGTATTGTTGTAGCCGTTGTGTCTGTGGTGTTTATTTTGACGGTACTGATAGCGCTTCTGATCCTTTATATTATCATAAAGTCGCTGATCGTCAGAAGAAAGCAGGAGCTCGGTATTTATAAGGCGATGGGATATTCCAACAGACAGCTTATGATGCAGATCGTGGGCAGTTTTCTTCCCGTATCTTTTCTGGCAGTATTGTCCGCCGCTCTTCTGGGACTCTGGTATCTGCCTGTGGTGAATCAGGGCATTTTCCAGATCGTGGGAGCGATGAAAAATAATTTTAAAATATCGGTTTTGTTCCTGTTGTTGGTAGCAGCCTTGCAGATATTGGTAAATCTGGCGATCAGTATCTGTTTATCGCTGCCTGTCAAGAAAATATCGGCATATTCTTTGATAAAAGAGTAAAACCATCGTACAGGGAAAAGAAGCGTGAAAATAAATTTTTCATAGACTGAGGGAAAGGAATGGTTATTAATATGACATTTGCAGAAAAATTAAGGTCTTTGCGCAAGCAGGCGGGGATGTCGCAGGAGAATCTGGCGGAAAAACTCGGTGTATCCAGACAGGCCGTTACCAAATGGGAGACGGATGCGGGGATTCCCGATATTGAAAATATCGTGGCGGTTTCTGAACTGTTTGGCGTTTCCATTGATGAACTGCTTGCCAGAGGAAAAGGATCTGATATAAGCGATTTAAAAGAACAGAAAGATTTTCTTTTTGAGAGTGTCACGGAGTACGATATTGACGAGCCGAAACACTATGATATGAAATTCGGCGGAGCAAAGAGGCTGGTGATAGGCGGTTACGCGGGTGAAAAACTCCGCGTGCGCCTTGTATCTGATACGCTGTCAACGCTCCAGAGTGATTTCAAGGTCAAAATAGACGATATCAAAAGGCGGATCGACGTAGATGTGATACGCAAAAACGGCATGACAGAGGCAACAGCCAAAGAAGCGGTCACGATCTTTGTCAATCTGCCGAGCCCCTATCTGGGCAAAATTGAGGCGGCGGTCAATGCCGAGACTGTGGAAGTAAACACGCTGGAATGCGACAGTATTGAACTGGATACGAAAGCGCAACATATGGTATTAGACGGCGTGGCCGGGACTGTGGAAGTAAACTGTAATCTGGATATGGATATCGTCTGCCGGACGCTTAGCGGTGCGGTGGAGATCAATCAGATCTCGGCGACTTCCAGAATATCCGTGCCGGAAGATACGGTATTTACCACCCGCGTCAAAGGAATCGGCACGAGCATTTCTTTTGAGAAAGAAGGTAAGCGTGTCGAGCCGTTTGCCGTTGCTGATTCGGAAAATGTGATCGAACTGAATGGACTTAAGAGTGAGCTGGTTATATGTCCAGACTGTTCTCATTAAGGAGAAAATCATAGATTCCCATTGTGATTAATCCGTTTTCATCAATGCTGGTTTTGATATCGTCTTTTACAATAATGAATTTTTTAAAGGAATCAGTTAATTTATTAAGGGTTCTCTTCTCCTGCTCTATTTTGGCGGGAGAAGACATCTCAAAGGCGGATTGGATGTAGAATTTGCGATTGCCCTTATTGGCAATAAAATCAATTTCCAACTGCTTTCTTTTTGATTTTCCTGTATGGTTAGATTCCTGTATTTCTACAACGCCGACATCCACACGGTATCCTCTGCTTCTAAGTTCTATATAGATAATATTTTCCATAATATGGTTTTCTTCCTGCTGTCTGAAATTCAATCGTGCATTGCGCAGGCCTACATCTTCAAAATAGTATTTAGCAGGAGAGTCGATATATTTTTTTCCTTTCACATTAAAGCGGACTGCTTTTTCAATCAGAAAGGCATCTGCAAGATGATCCAGATACAGCTTTATCGTCTTATCAGACAAAGTTGTCTGACCCATGCTTTTAAAGGCGTTTGATAATCGGGTTGGGTTGGTCAAAGAGCCGATTGCTGAAGCTATCATATCGACTAAAATTTCCAGTTCATCATCGGTCCGGATATTGTTTCGTTCCTTAATATCGTTAAGATAAATATTTTGAAACAGGGAGATCAGGTATTCCGCTTTTAACTCGTCGGATTTTCTGGAAAGTATCAGAGGAAGTCCGCCATAGGTATAGTAATCTTTCCAAGCAGTACGAATATTATCATATGCAGTCACAAATTCACTGAAGGAAAGTGGAAATACTCTTATTTCGTCACCGCGGCCTCTAAATTCGGTCAGAATATCACTGGATAAAAATCTGGAATTACTTCCGGTAACATAGATATCAAGGTTCTCAATGTGTAAAAGGCCGTTGACCAAATCGACAAAATTACTTTTCAGTAATTGTATCTCATCAAGGAATACATAGTGAACATCTGTATCTATCATTTTGGACTTTATATGATTGTATAATCTGACAGCATCTCTATATTCCATATTAGCAATATCGTCCAGAGCCAGTTCAATAATGTGATCAGCGGAAGTGCCCATACTAAGCAGTTTATTTTTATATAGGCGGAAAAGTAAATAAGATTTACCACATCTTCTGATACCAGTGATTACTTTGACCAGACCATTTTCTTTGCGGGCTAAAAGTTTCTGAATATACCTTTCTCTTGCAATCTCCATAAATTCACCTCCGAAAAAATGTGAAAACAGCATTTATTCGGAATTAGTATACCATATATGTTTCATACTATTCAAGGATTAATACTTGATCCCGCTAAAATCGAGGAAATCCTGCAACAGTTGAAGTAAAAGCAGTACGGAATATCTTATCAGGCAGTTATTTCTTTATCGGCAATAAAACTTCTGTCCGGCATCCTTTGCCCGCCATGCTATCCATCCGCATAGTCCCGCCATGTGCTGATACAGTGCGGCGCACGAGGAGCAGTCCCAGGCCGTGCCGCAAGTCGAGGCGGTTTTCCATGCTTTCCATATAATGCGGTTTTTCCATGATTTCCTGTAGTTTTTCCGGGGATAAGCCTGTGCCGTTATCCTGTACGATAAGGGCGAGTTTATTCCCGGATGCTTTATCCCCGGATGCCATATCTTTAGATGCCTTGTCTTCGGATGTGGTAAGCTGTAAGGTAATTGTACATCCCTGCGGGTTATGGTTTATGCTGTTTTGTACCAGATTGGCGATGGCCCGCTTCAGCAGGCGTTCGTCGGCTTCTATGGTCATAAATTCCGCATCCTGTGAGATGTTCAGTTCAATAGTATAAATATCGGAGATTCCGCCGTTTAATAATTCCGCCGCGTAAGAACGCAGGAGTTTTGAGGGGAGGAGTTCTTTTAAATGCAGCGGCTGCATTTCATATTCCAACTGTGAGACTGCATTTAGGTCTTGTATCAGTTCTTTTATCTTAGCACTTTGCCTTCCTATCATCCCGGCCTGTTCTTTGATGACAGCAGGCGCGTCTTCGTTATCCGCGATATGTCCGGCATACCCCATGATCGTAGAAAGGGGCGTGCGGATATCGTGAGAGACGCCGCTTATCCAGTTGGCGCGCGCCTCGTTTTGTCTGCTTAGTATAATAGAGGCTTTATTGATGCTTTCTGCGATTTCCGATAGTTCCCCGGAGAGTGTAAGCGAAACGGGTCTGGCATCAGCAAGAGACTCTATTGCATTGACGATCGGTTCCGTATTGTAGAGCATATTTTTTCTGGAAAAAAAGAAGGCGCCAAATAATAGCAGCAGATCCATAGCGAACATGCCGAGGATGTAGAACGGCATTTTTTTCATGGTGCGGATGGACAGGTAGTTGCCGGTGAGTTTGGTGTAGCTGTCCTTGGGATACCCCAGCACTAACAGGCCATCTTCCATACTGCGGATAAAAACGGGATAGCTGGAGATGTAGCCTTTAGAAAATACGGCCACGTCCTGAAGGGTATATTTCTGCGGAATATCGTCCGGCAGATCGAATGACCACAGACACTGTCCGTCTTCGTTCAGATACATGGCCCAGATGTTATCCTGACGCAGTTTCCGGGCAGTTTTCGGCATAAGCCCCGTCTGCGCGGCGTCCTGTGCGGCAATATCTAACATGGCCTGCGGGGAGGTTTCACCGTAATCTTCTTGTAAAGTTTTATAAAAAGTGACGCTGAACAGGAGCAGATTGATGAATAAAATGGCAAGAATAATAATCGCAAATGATAACAAATATTTAGAGATATATTTTGTGAATGATTTCATAGTCTCACTTCCTCGTAATCAATTTATATCCCAAGCCCTTGACGGTGATCAGTGATACGGGGTTCGATGGGTCTGTCTCGATTTTTTCCCGGATGCGGCGGACGTGGGCATTCAGGCTGTTCTCATATCCGAAGGGATTATCGCCCCATAACGCTTCGCAGAGCATATCAAAAGTGACGATCCGGCCATCATTGCGGGCAAGCGTTTCTAATAGCGTGTGTTCTTTGGCGGTCAAGGGGATGATCTTTTCGTTTTTTATTACTTCCGCTCGCTCAAAATCAATGATACTGCCGGAGAGATGTACCAGCGGAGAATCCGTTTTATAACAGCGGCGCAGGATGGCGCATATCCGGAGCAGTAACTCTTTTGGCATAAACGGTTTGACGATATAATCATCCGCACCCAGACCCAGACCGGTCAGCTTTTCTTCCCCGGCGTCTTTGGCAGTCAGAAAGATCACCGGAATATCCGTGAAGATTCTCATATTTTGCATCAGCTGGAAACCATCGCCGTCCGGCAGCATAATGTCTAAAATGGCCAGATCGGGTTTTTCTTTTTGGCAGAGCGTAAGAGCGTCCTGCATGGAGGCGGCAGTCACAATATTAGGAAAGCCTTCGTCTGTAAGGATTGTTTTTACCATTTCCAGCAGATCCGGCGCATCGTCCACGAGCATTATTTTCTTTGCTCTTAAAAAGGAATGATCCATGATAATCCCCCGTTCTTATGAAAATATTGTTGCAAAAAGCGGTTTTGTGTGAGCCTGCGTTCATTGCAGCATATCCACAGAAGCAACTGTGTAAATCACTTCAATAAGAATTACGCAGTAATTCTTAGAACGCAGGCTGCTGAGCCTGCGTTTATTGTATCACAGAGCCTCTTCCCTGTGTGTTGTTTTGTAAAAAAGTAAGGTAAAAGTAAGGTCAGGAGAATGTGGGCGTCAGGAGAGGGGTGTAAGATAAGGTATATTCAGCAGACGAAAGGAGATCTGACAATGGATTATGTTATGGAAACGAAAGAGCTGACCAAACGCTACAAAGATTTTACTTCGGTAGACAGGGTGTCGATGCATATCAGAAAAGGCAGTATCTACGGCTTTCTGGGGCCGAACGGGGCGGGGAAATCCACGACTATGAAAATGCTTTTGGGACTGACGGAGCCTGATGGCGGCAGTTTCACAGTATTGGGAAAACGTTTTCCTAAAGACCGGATGGAAATCTTGAAAAAGGTCGGTTCGTTTATTGAAGCGCCGTCTTTTTATGCCAATTTAAGCGGAAGAGAAAATCTGGATATCATCCGCCGTATTTTGGGACTGCCAAAGAGCAGCGTGGAGGAGGCGTTAGAACTGGTGGGACTTACAGAGTTTGGCAACCGTCTGGCGGGAAAGTATTCTTTAGGTATGAAACAGAGATTGGGACTTGCGGGCGCTTTGCTGGGCAGGCCGCCAATCCTTATCCTGGATGAGCCTACGAACGGGCTTGACCCTTCCGGTATCCATGAAATTCGTAATCTGGTGAAGTCTCTGCCTGAACTTTATGACTGTACGATACTGATATCTTCGCATATGCTCTCGGAGATAGAACTAATAGCGGATGATATCGGTATCCTGAACCGCGGACGACTGTTGTTTGAAGGAAGTCTGGAAAAGCTGCGTCACAGTGCGCTGGAGGCTGGGTTTGCCGCCGACAGCGAGGGCGGAAATATTAATCTGGAAGAGATGTTTCTTTCCATGATTGAAAAGGATAACAGGGCAAGGGGAACATTATCCGCCGGAAAGAAGAGGGCTGGATGATGGGAACACTTACGCTCGAACTTCGGAAAGAAAAACGCACAGGAGTGCTTTTGGTCTTACCCATAGCGGGTATTTTAGGAGCGGCATATGCGTTTGTTAATTTCCTTGTGCGGAAAGAGACGCTCCTGAGTCTGCCGCTTGAGCCGATGGATATGTTATTGACACAGCTTTATGGGATGCTCGTGGTATTAAATATGTTTGGCATTATAGCCGCGGCCTGTATGATCTATCATATGGAATTTCAGGGAAATGCAGTCCGGAAAATGTATGTACTGCCGATAAGCGTTCAAGGCATGTATCTGTGTAAACTGTTTATTTTGACAGTCACGCTTTTGACGGCGGTCGTATTGCAGAATCTGGCGCTGGTTAAGATCGGCATGACTGCTCTGCCGCAGGGTGCATTTGACATAGAAATGCTTAGTAGATTTGCTCTCTATTCGTTTCTTACGTCTATGCCGGTCTTATCTTTTATGATATTGGTCTCCGCCTGTTTTGAAAGTATGTGGATACCGTTGGGCATAGGCGTTGCGGGATTTTTAAGCGGGATGGCGCTATCTAATGTGGAGTCGGGACTTATTTTGCTTCATCCGTTTATCGTCATGTTAAAACCCGCGCTGGCAATGAGCGCGCGGCCGGAAACAGAGGTGGCGGCGGTGGCGGTAGCGGAAACGGCGCTGTTCGGCGGTATCGGGGTGTGGCTGGCCGGAAGGGCACGGGAGGAATGAAAGATGAGTGGGGAAGTCAGCAGGGAAAAACGCAAGAAAAGAGGTACTGACATGAGTTTCAGGGAATTATTAAAAATTGAATTGATGAAAGGCAGGCGTGGAAAAATTATGCCTTTGCTGTTTGTTGTACCGTTGCTGGTGGTGGTTTCGGGAGTTGCGAATTTAAGCAGTTATCTGTCGCCGGAATATACGAATGCCTGGCCGGCAATGTTTATCCAGAGCGCGTTAGTCTATGCTTATTATTTACTGCCGTTTAGTATGATCGTAGTCTGCGTGATGATCACGGGCCGGGAAAACGCTGGTAACGGTATTTTGAAAATGCTGGTTCTGCCAGTGAGTCGATACCGGCTGTCGCTGGCGAAGTTTGGTGTATTGGCATTTTATCTTTTTATGGAAATGGCGGTGTTTTTTGTGACGTTCATAGCGGCAGGGGCGGTGGCCGCGCATACGATGGGCGTTACGGAGACATTACCGGTCTTTTATCTGTTAAAATGGTGCGTTTTGCTGTTTTTAACCATGCTCCCGGCGACGGCGTGCATGTGGGCGATCAGTGTATTGTCGGAAAAGGCATTGATCTCGGTAGGGCTTAATCTGCTTCTGGTCATTCCCGGCGTTTTGATAGCCAACACGCCGCTCTGGATCGTTTATCCATATTGCTATAGTGGTTATCTGGTATCCTGTTCGCTGCATGATTTTACGACGGCGGCGTCTGATAGTGCATTTGCGATATTTCCTTTCCTGCCATGCGCGGCGATGGTCTTTGCGGGTGGACTTGCCTTAGCAGTCATCCGGTTTGGGAAAAAGGAGATGAGATGATGGGGCAGAAAAATAGCACACAAAATTGCACCTACTAAACTGTAGGTGCAATAAATTTGTTGGTATAACGAATCTTATGCAGCTCCAGGACGGAACAACATATGATTCAATTACATCATACCATATTATTCTATGAAGTCAATAAAAATTTCATTCATAAATATGTGTTTCTGCTTTTCGAGAATTTTCAAGTTAAGTGCAACAGGGTGTTGCATTTAACTTGAAAATTCTCGTACAAAAATATAGCGGCGCTGACAAGAATATAATAGTTGACACGGCAGTATCTAAATATTATAATGCCTACGATGGTAATCGCACAGGTATATGTGGTCATTTTCGGTATCGGACATATCGTCATTTTTTTGACGGAACAGAGCGTTAAGAAGGGAAAAATCAGTCCAAGGAGAATTTTTAATGAAAACAGGTAAAGATACTATCGTAGAAAATTTATTCAACGAATTGTGTAGTTTAGAGCAGGTAGAAGCGCTGGCTTTAGGCGGTTCCCGTGCGGGGGAATATTTCGATGAGGCTTCTGATTATGACGTCTATCTTTATTGTGCCGGGTCTGTGCCGGAGGCAGTCCGGCAGGAAATACTTTCGCGTTATTGTTCCGTTATGGAGATTGGAAATCAGTATTGGGAGACAGAAGATAACTGCCGGTTGACGAGCGGGGTGGATATTGATATCCTGTACCGCGATCTGGATGATTTTACAGCAGGGATTGCCGCCGTGGTGGAGGCATTTGAAGCGCATAACGGCTATACGACCTGTATGTGGCACAATCTGCTTACCTGCAAGATACTTTATGACAGAGATGGACGTCTGGGTGAGACGAAGAAGCGTTTTTCGGTGCCTTATCCCGAACGGTTGAAGGAGAACATTATCTGTCGGAACTGGAATCTCGTCCATGCTGCGATGCCTGCTTATGATGGGCAGATCAAAAAAGCTGTCGGACGGGGAGACATTATCAGTGTCAATCACCGGACAGCAGCGTTTCTGGAATCTTATTTTGACATTTTGTTTGCGCTGAACGGCGTCACGCATCCGGGCGAAAAACGGATGATACAGATGTGTCTGGAACGGTGCAGCCTTTTGCCGGAGTGTTTTGAAGAAAATCTGCAGCGGTTACTGCATGATCTGTATACCGCGCCGCAGCGCACAGCGGAGGATCTGGAAAGTATTGTCGCGGCGCTGGAGAAGATTCTTAACGAGTCAGAGGTTGTGTTATTACATATTCGTTGACAGCTTTATCTAATAAGCGACCTAAAATTTCGATGTAATCTTCACTCATGGATTTGGCTTTTTCTATTGTTGCAGGAGAGACATAGACTGTAAGTGGTTCAACTTTATAAGGTTTTTCTTTTCTGGCGGCAATAAATGCTTTTTCCATATCTTCTGTTAATTCGGGAGAGTCGGCATCGTAAACGATAGGACGCTTTTTTGCTTCTTTCAGCATTTGTTTCTCCTCAGCTGTTAATTGGGTTCCGGGTTTCAATTTATATGATACCATAATATAATCTCCTTTCTTTTACATTTGCTAATCGTGCAGAAATCAACCGGATATTTGGTTGCCGTTCTGCATAAACGACAAATAAAACTTAATCAGCCATGCCGATCGTTATATACCATGTTTTATTATATTTGCGGCAGCTTTTTCTTCATCCCATTCAAAATGAAAATCCATATGAGCCCTATCCTTATATATTATAGTTTGAGATATATTGTATAGTGCTTATTGTGGATATTGTAACATATTTTTTCGGATTTGAAAATGGAAACAATATTGAAATTATGGAAGCAAAAATGGTAAAGATTATTGGATTAATGAAGAATACTGGCATTTCCAAACATACTGTGATAAAATGGTTCTATGGACGACTTTAGAAGACAGTACAGTGAAGAGCTGGCTTATCAGGAGATAAAATCAAATAAACATACGTTAAAATGCTTTTTCTGGTTCCTTATCGCGGTCGCTTTTATCTGGCTGCTTACAGTGATCGGTTTTTTTGAGGTGGATAAAAAACTCATCACCATCGCTTTTGTATCCAATATCATCCTGTTCATACCGGCTGTTTATATTTCTGTAAAAAGCGATCTGTCGAAACTGTGGATCAAATATTTTCTTTTATCACTGATCTGTGTTGTGACGGCGGTGATCACAGCTTTTTTATCTTTTCATGCGGTGCTTATCTATGTAGTGCCGCTGCTTCTGGCTATTCAGTACAGGAGGCGTGCGACGATCTGGTTTGTGTATGTACTCAACACGGTCACGATGTTGATCAGTTCACTGGCCAGCTTTTATTATGGACTCTGTGATCTGAACCTTTTATTGCAGAGCCAGCATGTCAGGAACTGGTATCTGGAGATTGTCACAGAGGGGACGCTTAGTCTTCCTTTTAATGAAAACCCGGTGTTCATCATCATTGTATTTGAAGTTTTTCCCAGAAGTATCATACTTTTTGTCTTTTCCATCATGCTGCAGTATACGATAGTGAGCAGCAACGAGGACGCATACAGGATTGCACAGCTTACTTATTTGAAAGAAACCGATACCAGGACAAGAGTTTTTAACAAAAATAAATATACGGAGATGGCGGCCGGATATTATCCGAAGCTAGAACGAATTGCGGTGTTATTCTGGGATCTGAACAATTTAAAGGTGATAAACGATAAATATGGTCATGCCGTGGGCGATAAGGTCATAGAAAAATTTTCTTCGGAACTGTATCTTCATGCGGATGACAGGCGGCGTGTGTACAGGATCGGCGGGGATGAATTTTTGCTGATAATAGACGGCCCGGAGCAGGATGAAGCGGAGAATGTCATACGTTCCGTGCGTGGAAGGCTGGCGGCGTATAATGCGGACAATGAGATTAAAATATCCAGTGCCGTCGGCCTGGCGGCAGGGTGCGGGTCAGACATCCTTGAGGTGGTAAAAATGGCGGATGCCCGTATGTATGAGAATAAAAAACGCAGTAAGGAGAGCAGGAGATCATGATAGTTTTTCTGGGGATAGTCGTGCTGGTTTTGCTTTTTCTGGTATCCATATATGTCCTGTATCATGAGGTGTTCTGTCATCCGCTAAGGAAAAGGCGGGAAGTACATGAGATTCCGGACAGTGATATCTACAGGATGCACAAGGAGAAAATGCTGGCATGTATAGCGGATATGGAGAGGACGCCTCATGAAGAGGTCAGCATTGTCTCGGCGGATGGTCTGCGGCTTTGCGGGCATCTGTATCAGATGCGCGAGGGCGCGCCGCTTGTCATTTTCTTTCATGGATACCACGGGGTGTATGCCTGGGACGGCTACGGTTTTTTTAAAATCTGTAAAAAGAACGGTTACAATATCCTGTTGATCGACGAGCGGGCGCATGGAAAAAGTGAGGGAAATGTCATTACGTTCGGCATTAAGGAACGTCATGATTGTAAATTGTGGGTGGAATATGCCCTGGAACGTTTCGGAGCGCATAGCGGTATTTTTCTGGCCGGGGTATCTATGGGTGCAGCCACTGTCATGATGGCCTCTGAACTTGAACTGCCGGAGAATGTAAAAGCGATCATAGCGGATTGCGGCTATTCCGAACCTGCAGAAATTATCAGGGAAACCATGAGAAAGATGGGACTCCCGGACAGGCTGCTCTATCCGTTTATCAGACTGGGCGCACGGCTGTTCGGACATTTTGATCTGGAAGAGGCGTCGCCATTACAGGCGGTCAGGAAACTGAACATTCCTATTTTATTTATCCAGGGGGATTTAGACGACGTCGTTCCGGTGGCTATGGGGGAGGAACTTTATGCGGCCTGTGTATCGGAAAAAGAGCGGCTGCTTGTGGCGGGTGCGGGTCATGCCAACAGTGCCGTGACCGGCTTTGAGGATTATGAAGGGGCCGTTATGCGGTTATTGGAGAAAAATTAGCAAAGAGGTACGTTTATTATGTTGCTGAAAACATCGGCGGTATGTTTTATGTTCATTTTGTATATGACAGGGTTTTATTATAGAAAACCGCATATTCCTATCAGATCTACCAGAATATTCCGGACGCTGATTGGAGTAACTTTTATCAATACGCTGTTTGATATGATCACGCTCTATACGGTCAATCACAGAGATACCGTTCCGGAGCAGGTGAATCTGGCCGCGCACATCGTTTATCTGCTGTCTATATTAGGATTTATTTATATTTTATTCTTATATATGAGAAGTTATCTGGCGGTAAGATTACAGTTTTCCACTTTTGTAAAAGGGCTTCAATTTCTGCCCTTTGCGATATCCACAATAGGGATATTGATCCTGCCGATCATCTACGTGCACGGAGAAACAACGGATTATTCGCTGGGGCCGAAGGCGTATTCACTTTATTTCGGCGTGGTCATTTATCTGCTGCTCATTTTGTATTATTGTCTGCGGTACTGGGATATTCTGGATGGGGAGAAAAGGATGGCCATCATACTGGCTGTGCCGATCTTTGTAGTCGTTTCGCTCATCCAGATGTTCATACCGGAGACTCTGCTGGTGGTCGTGGCTTCGACACTTATCATGTTGGGTCTGATCCTCAGCAATGAGAATACGGAAAAATATGTGGATGAAAAAACGGCGCTCTTTAACCAGTATTCTTTTGAAACGGTTCTGGAGGAACTTGATTTTGAAAAGCAGAAAATGCGTATCGCCCTGTTATGTTTCTGCAAGACGGAAAGTAATCATGACTGGAAACAGGACGTTCTGATCCTGCAGGATGTCCATAAGGAACTCAGGCAGTATCGTGTGAGCGGTTATCGTGTTTGTGAAAACGGGGCTGCCTTTATCTGCGCATCTGAAGAAAAGGCACAGATGATGCTGGAAGAGATAAAGGACTTTATAGAGATAAGGTACGGTAAGGAGAACGTGAGTATTGAGACGAAACTGCTTCTGCCGGAAGAAGCGGATTCCAAATACGGCTGTATGCAGAATGTCATTGCTTTTTGTACGGAGGCAGGCAGAAATTTCGCCTATGTCGATTATCTGACGCACATCTATAACCGCAACGCTTTAGAGCGTGATCTGGCGAAGGTAAAAGAGGGGGATGACGGTTATTATATCATAGCCGATCTGAACGATCTAAAAATAGTCAATGATACGATAGGCCATTCAGCGGGCGATGCGCTGCTGCAGGGATTTGCGGGTCTGCTGGAAAATACGGCCGGCGAGGATGGCAGGGCGTATCGGCAGGGCGGTGACGAATTTGCACTCTTGTATCATCGGGATGCGCGGCAGTTCATTAATAAACTGGCGGAGAATTGCAAGATTTATAACAGATCCAGCAATATTCCTCTCAGTTATGCCATAGGTTATTGTGCGCTTAACGATGCCGATTATATGGACGCGGCGGATCAGATGATGTATGCGGATAAAAAGAAGATAAAAGAGCGGCGGAAAAATGGAAACTGATTGACAGGAGCAGGAACGGGCTGTATACTGGAAACAAGAGTTAGGCATTACTAACCACAAAGTGAAAAGGAGCGGATCTATATGGTAAAGATTACATTGGCAATCGACGGAATGGCCTGCGGGATGTGTGAGGCACATATCAACGATGCGGTCAGAAATGCTTTTCCGGTGAAAAAGGTAAGCAGTTCGCATACGAAGAAGCAGACGGTCATTATCGCACCACAGGAGATTCCGGAACAGGAATTAAGGGACGTGATCGGAAAGACGGGATACAGCGTTGTGTCGGTGGACAGCGAGCCGTATGAGAAAAAGGGGTTATTCGGATGCCGGTAAAAGTGGAGAGCATGACACCCTCCATTCCGGCGTTGCTGGAAATTATAAAAGGCTGCCTGAAATCGCTTGGTTTTAAGGGATGTATTTCCTATATGAAAAAACTAAGTCAAGGCAGAAAATCTTTGGAAAGCCGCATGAAGAAAGCGAAAAAGAATTTTATCAAGATTGAACTCGTGGCAGTCACCAAACCTTATCAGGGACAGGGATATATGAGGAAAACACTTGACATCGCTTTTGGGGCAGGGCAGGAAAAGAAACTTCCCTGTATTCTGGATACGGACGGCAGGCTGAAACGGGATAAATATATCAGCGTGGGAATGCAGCTTGCAGGAACGAGGAAAATAGAAGAGGGTCTGTATTTATATGATCTTATAAAAACAACAGAAAGATAAGGGGTATCGCGTAATGAACATGATTTTCGGATTTTTAGGACTTGCAGGGGGAATCCTCTGCGCGATAGGGGATATACTTTTCGACTTAAAAGGAAAAGGGAATCAAAAACTTGGCGCTTCGGGAATGATCGACAGCAACTGGGTGAAGATGCCCTATTGGAGATTCGGCGCGTCTATACTGGTGGCTTTTTTGGGGGACGTTCTGCTGGGATTTGGCTTTTACGCGCTGGTCGGTCAGATCAACGGTGGGCACGGTACGCTGGCGGCAGTCATCGCCATATGCGGGTATGTGAGCGTCATTGCCGGATTTTTTATCCATACGGTTTTGTGCATACAACCGATAATCTATAAAAAAATCATGGAAACGGATAATCCTAAACTGGCTGACGATGTGTTAGGCGCATACTATAAAGCTGTTCTGCCGCCGTTTTTCATCGGATACGGGTTTATGCTTGTGGCGACGGTATGCGTTATCATTGCCATTGTAAAAGGTATTTTGGATGTGCCGACATGGTTCGTGCTGCTCAATCCCTTTGTGTTTTTGATAGTGGGAGTGAGCTTTAGAAAGATAAAGCCGGACTGGTTTTATGACCTGCCGGGCATTATCATGCCGAGCCTTGGGATGGGGATGTTCGGAGTGATCGCAGTTGTGAGTATGCTTTGAGGGAGGATATATATGGTAACATTTTTACTTTCATTACTTGTGATAGCTGGAATTACCCTGATGCTGTATGCAGCGGTCGCGCTGGTGCAGGATAAGCGTTTTTTTGGTTCTGCGCCCAGGGACGCGCAGGAACTGATACAGCCCAAACCGGAACGCTTTAAAGGGCAGCATTTGCTTGGCTGGGCGCTTTTGCTCTTAAGTCTGCTGATGCTCATAGCGGCGGCGCTTTGGGCTGTATGGGACGGCGTGCGGAACAATTTTGGATTCTGGCAGTTTTTTGCGAGATTCCTGACCATACTGTATGCTTATAAGGCATACGATATGATCTGTTTTGACTTTATACTGGTGACCCGTACCCGTTTCTTTCAGCACTATTATCCGGAAGTAGATGTATGTGAGAGTTTTCACAAATATGGTTTTAACTTAAAAAGCCAGATAATCCGCATTATCGTTTATCCGTTTCTGTGCGCATTGATCGCGGGGATATGCGGCAGCTTTCTATAGAATGACGGAGTGCGGATTCTGGTGTGATTTCAGATACAGCAGAAAGGGGTAAGGCAATGGTTTTTATTTAAACAATCCGCTGAGGGGTATTTTCTTTTATCCAAAGCCAGTGCGGCAGCGGGTTTTTGAAATGGAATTGGTTACGGAAGAAGAAACAAAAAGGCGTAAAGCCACATTTTTTACCGTGCTTGTTCTGGGAGTGCTTATCCTGCCGGTGGTTTTTATCGGAGGCTGGAGCGGGATTTCCGATTTCAGGACGGCGTTTATTCACGGAGGAGAATTTAATGAGGCCATCTGAATTGCATATCGACTTGAACAGACATATTTTATACTCGCCAGAAATGGAGAAGGTCATCCGGAAAAAGTTATCCGAAAGATACGATTCAGACGGTGCAGATCAAGTATGGGAAAAAATTCAACTGCAATATGCAGCTTTCCTAAAGGATCTTCCGTATCTTGGCGGGAAGAAGAACACGCACAACGGCGTGGGCGGAACATATGATTGTATTATGCTTTTTGCATATTATGAGGTTCTTGATCCAAAGCCATCTATCAACGAACTTTACGAAATGAATGTGGAAGTATTTCTGCCGGCTTTTCAGAAAATGGCTGGTGTAGTCAATCCAAACAAACCATTGCTCCTAAGGCTTCTGCATCTGGCTTTTGTGATAACAGCGAAAAAGGATAATAAATCTCCAAAGCAACCGACAGGTTACATCATGGAAGTAGAGCCATACAGCAAAACAGAAGGTGTGAGATACCATTTCCACCGCTGCCCGATTGCAGAATTCGCAAAAGAACACGGTTATCTGGATATTATGCCCGCATTCTGCAACACCGATTATCCGGCGATGGATATGATAAATGGCGCGTTGATTCGCAGGCACACCTGTGCCAACAGCAATATATGTGATTATTGGATTGTGGGAGACCAAAGTGAGATAGCAAAAAAACACCCGCGAAAAACAGATGAAAAGGGATATTGGTATAATGATTAAAGCGACATCTTTCACCCGAAGAAGGAAAAACAGATTAATAGCAGAGCCATTGCAATGTGGTTCTGCTATTTGTGTCTGCTTATGACCTGCCGGGTTATGCAAAGAATTACTTCTTCAATATTTTTTTAAGTCCCCTGAGCAAATGACCATTAAAAATTTCCACCAGACCGTAAATTACATTTCGTGTCCCACCCCCCATACTGAGACCACGGATTGGCATGGATTCCATGGTTTCCCTTGCCATTCTTACAGCCTGTGGGGTGCCGCCCATTTCTTTGGCAGCGGTCTTGCTGCCTATGGGAAGTATCAATTTGCCAAGCAAAGAGTCCGTTGTATGAAGCAGCAGAGAATCCTTGGTGAAGGGATGGCGGGGTGTATCTTTTGGAATCGGATGCCCCAAAAGTTTCTCAAATTCTTCCTGACCAGCAGTTCCTATGGCATAAGATAATGTTTCCGGTATTACCCCCTCATTCATATAAATTTTCCCGGATAGTCGAATATCCCGACTTGAGGAACCAATCTGAATCTGATATGTTCCAGGTTCCACGCTCCAGGACTTATTTTTAGGATTGAACCAGGAGAACATATCCTTTGTCAATTCAAAGGATATACGGATCTCTTCGTTTGGTGCAAGATGCACTTTTCTAAATGCCTTCAACTCTTTCTCCGCACGAAATACTTTTGATTCCGGCAGAGAAAGATATATCTGCACCGCTTCTCCGCCCGAAAAATTTCCAGTATTTTTAATCGTACAGCTAACGGTATTTCCATTGATCTGTAAATCCCGATAGTCAAAAGTTGTGTAGGAAAGTCCATAGCCAAAAGGATAAGCGACATTTTTGTGGGCTGAATCGTAGTAACGATAGCCGACATAGATGCTTTCCCGATACTGAATATGCTCATCTCCGGATGCAAATGTGCTGTGATTGGGTGTATCCTCTATGGAGAGAGGCCATGTTTCTGCCAGTCTGCCTTCAGGGCATATTTTCCCGGAGAGCAGATCCCAAGCAGCGTGTCCGCCCTGTTGACCAGACAGATACATCAGAAGGATGCTTTTTACTTTTTCAGTCCAGGGAAGGACCATCGGACTGCCGCCTTGCAGGATGACCACAGTATTGGGGTTTATATCTGCTACTGATTCAATTAATGCATTATGTGACGGTGGGAGTTCCATGTTTTCACGGTCATAGCCCTCGCTTTCAGAAATATCCGGCAACCCGGCGAATATCAGCACAACATCTTTACCGCGGGCAGTTTCGACAGCCTTGTGTATCATCTGTGCATCCGGTTCCATGGAGTCCTGACGGTATCCGTCAGCATAGTCAAAAGAAATATTGGCGTCTTCCAGTGCCTGACAGAAGCTATCCAGACTATGGGGACAAATCTTACTGGAACCGGCGCCCTGATATCTGGGGTATTTCGCCATTGCGCCAATGACCGCCATTTTTGCGTCCGGCTTAACCGGCAGGAGTCCATTGTTCTTTAAAAGCACGGCAGAACGCTGGGCGACTTCTCTTGCCAGATCACTGTGTGCGTCCATATCGCAGGTAAAAGAAATGCTGTCCCGCTGCGCGGATCGGTTCAACAGTTCCAATACATTGGCGGCGGCTCTGTTAATGTCGGTTTCTGACAATACATTGTCCTGTACTGCCTGCACCAGTTCTCTGTCTGTTCCCTTGCAGGTTCCCGGCATTTCCAGATCCAGACCATTGCGGAAAGATGCCGCCGGATTGCTCATCGCGCCCCAGTCGGTAACAAACAGTCCATCAAATCCCCACTCGGCTCTGGCAACGTCTTCCATAAGCCATTTGTTTTCAGAGCAGAATGTACCGTTTAAGCGATTGTAGGCAGTCATAATTGTCCAAGGATGTGCTTCCTTTACCGCAATTTCAAATGCTTTCAAATAGATTTCGCGCAGAGCCCGCTCATCAATCACAGAATCTTCCCACATGCGCTGCTTTTCCTGATTGTTTGCAGCGAAATGTTTTATGCTGGTTCCCACCCCCTGACTCTGTACGCCGCGGATAAATGCGGCGGCCAGCTTGCCGGCGAGCACTGGGTCTTCTGAAAAATACTCAAAATTGCGCCCGCAGAGCGGATTTCTCTTAATGTTGACGCCGGGCCCCAGGAGTACCGCAACATCTTCTTTCCGACATTCCTCGCCTAATGCTTTTCCCATTCGTTCTAAAAGGTCAGTGTCAAAGGAACAGGCAGAAGCGGAGGCTGTAGGAAAACAGGTTGCAGGGATAGATGCCGCAATACCGAGGTGGTCCCCGGCAACACCTTGCTTACGGAGACCATGAGGGCCGTCACTGAGCATGATGCCGGGAAGTCCAAGGCGTTCACAGCCCTCTGTATGCCAGAAATCCCGTCCGGAAAGCAGTTTTGCCTTTTCTTCCAGACTCAAAGTTGTAAGAAGCGATTCTTTTTGCATTATATTCTCTTCCGCCTCCAATGTATTGTATTATTTTCTAATGATCAGACCGTTTATCAAGTTGCTTATTCCGCCGACTGTAAGGCCAAGTCCCATGATGAAAATCTGGGAGACTGCGGCACCAAAGGGATTCGCTATCATGAGGATTCCAATAATAGCGGTCACAAGGCTGGCGATAAGTGAAACTATCCATTTGCTGTTTTGATCTTTGTTTAGTATGGTTTGCATAATGTTTACTGCGCTGTTGACAATGATAAGTATTCCCATGATAAAAGGTAAAATGGAAACTACAGTTTTCATTTTTGCAATTAAAACAATACCTACTATTATAATAATAACAGATTTCAAGGTAGTAATAACACTGTCTTTGCTAATATTCTCTTCCCCGTTTTTCTTTCGTCTGATAAAAAGAACTGCTAAGCCTATAACACCTGCAATTATAAGACCACAGCCAATTACCATGCAGGCAATATCCATAGTTTCTCCTGGCCAAACCATCAAAATGATGCCAAGGATAATCATGATAAGTGAAGATACCACTTCGTTATGAAGAATTTTTTTCATTTTAATACCACTCCTTTTACTATAGTTTTTCCTGCTGTTCTCTGGATTTCAGAACTTTCTCCACCCGCAGGAAGAAGAACAGGATCATCATCACCGCCGCCCCGATGAGTTCCGCGCCATAATAGGAACCGAGAATGCCGGTCAGCGTAGCCTGTGACTGCGTCGCCGCTACAGTCACGCCATCCACAAGACTTGGCGCCACATATCCGGTGCGGGACAGGATCAGGTTGAAGACACTGGTACACAGACCTGCCATGACTGTAATAATGATGCTGTATACCGACATGCCGAAGCCATCGCAGCGGAAGTGATGGGTCAGTTCGAAATGGTCCAGACAGTCGGCGAAGAAAGCCATGAAGATATAGGAACTGGGGATGGTTCCCACATTCTTGATAATCTGCCCGACAATGACTATGGCCATATTGGCGGGAGCCAGCAGACAGATGGCAACTCCTGCTACGGTCAAACCGCTCCCGATGAGGAACAGAGTACGTTTCTCCATTTTTTTGGTCAGCGGGATGATGATGAACATTCCCAGCCCCATGGGGAGACCGCCTATTACCTGCAATATGGTAGGGGTGATACCGTCGTTATAAGTACCCAGAATGTAGTTGCAATAGTAGAGCAGGCTGGTACTGCGCATATAGGCGATAAACTGGGTGATGGCAAAGATCAGCAGCACCATTATCATGTATTTGTCCGTAAAGCAGGCCTTCATCTGCTTTGTGTAGGGGATTTCCTCCTTCTTTTCAGCGTTTTCTTCATTTTCTGTCTCTGTGATCCGCTCCTTGGTGAAAAAATACTCCAACAGTCCCAGCGGCAGTACGAAGATAGCGACAATGCAGATCATAGTGATCCATTTTGTCTGGTCCACGCCGATTGCCGGCAGTACCAGCATGGGAACCAGAGTTGCCGCCAGCGTTCCCGCAAAGACGATGTTGGAAATGCTGGCAAGGGTGGAGAGTGTTGCCCGTTGGCTGGAATTTTTCGTGGAGAGCGGTATCATCATGTTGTGGCTCATGTTGTAGATTGTGTAGCTGATGGCATAGTACAGATTATAGGAAATGACGATCCAGACAAGCTGGACGGCCATGCTGGCCCTGGGGATCGCATACATCAGGATACCGGCAATGGGCATGAGGGTTGCACCGAGCAGGATATACGGACGGGCTTTGCCCTGTTTTGTCTTTGTGTGGTCGATCAGATATCCCATGAATACATTAGTTACTGCATCCAGAATTTTGGAGATCAGCGGGAATGTAGCAAGAAAAGCGCCGCCTGCCACGGCAGTCAACCCCAAAACATCCGTGTAGTAGACGTTGATATATCCATTGATGATTGCATTGAACACCAGTGCGCCTACTGGCCCCAGCAGATAGCCGAAAGCCTTTTCCTTAAATGTTGTATCCTCCGTAGTAATCCTGCTGTTCCAGATTTTTTTGGCAAAAAAGCCTCGTTTGTCTTGTAATGTCATAGTACCTCCCTTCTTTTATAAATAAAATTATGTATATGTTGATATGGTATCGTATTTTTATTGATTTGTAATGTAAAATAGACTATATTATTATAAAATTGTCTATAAGAAATGTTTTTTTAGAAACCGACAGTGTCTTTGGCAATCTTATGATCCTGTCGATACTTTGCAGGGGTTATCCCATAATATTTCCGGAACACATTCTGGAAATAAGGCTGACTGGAAAAATGAAGGTAGCTGCTGATCTCAGCCAGGGACATTCCCGTGTACTTTAAAAGCGCTTTGGCTTCCAGCATCCGACAGTCGGTAATGTACTCCACAATAGTCCGGCCTGTCTCCTGTTTGAATTTTGCAGTAAGATAAGCACGGCTTTTCCCGATAGAAGCCGCTACATCCTGGACTGTGATCTGATCGATCAGGTGCGCACTGATATATTGGATGCAGGTGAAAATTTCATCAGATACGCCTTCTGGCAGTTTAACCTGCTGTACACGGCTGGTAAAGTCAATTACCATATTGTATTGCAGGTTTTTGATGGCCTCTACTGATTGGAGTCGTTCGCATTCCTGAATATAAGTATCCATCAGCTGGTAAGTCTGTTCAACATCCATGCCGCCGGGAATGGCGCCAACTTTACCTATCATGGTGACGGTTCCGATGAAAATGTTTTTGGCCTGCCTTAAGGGGGTGTCGGCCAGAGTTCCTTCTGTAAGCTGCTGTTTTCCGCTGATATCCGACAGAAATTGTCTTGTCAGTTCGGGATTTCCCTGCCGCACATATTCCAGCAGCTGTTTTTCGATAAAGTAAGTTCCATGCTGCTTTCCGGCGTCTCTTGTTGCATAAGATGCCTTGAGATGCCGGGCGGCGGTTTCTTTTTCCATATCCGCAGCGGAAATACCAAAATGTTCTGTAATAGAAAGTTCTTCCCCATTTAAAACCAGATGCAGGTGCAGTAAAAGGTAAATAAAGCGGTTATAACTGAAATGTGGAATGGAACATAAAAATTGTGTAATATCATTTTTGCGGTCGCGCCGGATGGCATTTTTGGACATATAGGTCTGCACTATTTCAGAGGAAATGTCGCTGCTATAGGTGGGGCCCAGTACAAAATAGCCATTTTTGTCATTTAACCGGACAAGGCCATAAAGTCCCATATCCGGCATCATATAAACAGCGGGATTTTGAGTGGCTGCCAACAGGATATGCAGGACGGAGCCGTAAGCAGGAATGTCCTCCGGAAAGCCTGCTACATACAATTCCCTGTCATTTTCATAGTAGGCGATGGGTAAAAAGTGGGAAACATAGAAGGTTCTGCAAAAGGATTCATATTGCTCCATAAGATTTGCTCCTTAATATTTACAAATTTACAATATAATAGCGCATTTTACATTACAAATCAAGGCCCGCACTGTAAAATAAAATGAATTAGTAAGTAATAGTGGCAATTCAGTTTTATGAAAGAGGTGACAGATGATGGAGTACTATGGTTATGTATATGCTTATTTCAGATGGAGAGGTGTCGCGAAAGATATGCAGTATGTGTATCTGGCGCTTAGCAGAGACGGGCTGCATTTTACGCCGCTGAAAAATAACGAGCCGATACTGGTTCCGGATAAAGGGACAAAGGCGGCCCGCGATCCGCATATTATCCATTCCCGGATAGATGGTAAATATTATATCATTGCTACAGATCTGGATGTGAACCAGAATCGCTGGAGAGATTACAAACTGCGTGGAAGCAAGTCGGTGCATGTATGGGAGTCGGAGGACTTGGTTCATTGGAGCGAGGATAATTTAAGGCAGGTCATTGATGATTCACTGGGATGTATATGGGCGCCGAAAGTCTGTTTTGATGAGGAAAAAGGGGATTATGTGATGGCATTTTCTGCGGCCGCGGCAGGAGAGATGGATATGAGTGTGTATTATACGCGGACAGAAGATTTTAAGCATTTCACAGAAGCTAAGATTCTTGTTTCTAAAGAGCGAAACTGGAAAAAGCAGAAGTGGGCATGGTTCGTTCCGGCGAAAAAAAATTGTTCTTTCATTGATTCAACAACGGTAAAGGTGGGTGATATCTACTATCGGTTCACGAAAAACGATACGTTACATACGATTCAATGTGAAAAGAGTTCTCTGATCATAGGAGGATATTCTCTGGTCAGGGAGATTGTGGCAGGGGAGCATGGTGTGGAGGGACCCTGTGTATATAAACTGAACGATAGTGAAAACTATGTCCTCCTGATGGATGGGTATGCCAGTCCGAACGCCGGTGTTGGCTATTTTCCATTGATCACTTCTGCGAAAGGAATGGCCTCAGCCGACTTCCGGAGACTGTCGCCACAGGAATATTGCCTTCCGGAAGGATGTAAACACGGTTCTGTCATGCCCGTATCAAGGGAAGAATATGAGCGTCTGGAAAACGCATTTGGAGAAGCGGAATGAGAGGGAAAATGGATATACAGTCTATGATTAAAAAACACGCAAAGTATTTTAGGGAAAATGGAGCGGAATGCACAGTTCTTTTGAAAAAAGACGGGCATTTCCCATTGGGCAGCGCCGGAAAGATCGCCGTTTATGGAAGTGGGGCGCGGCATACGCTCAAGGGCGGAACCGGTTCGGGTGAAGTCAATATGCCTTTTGTCACGGTGGAAGAAGGACTAAAGAACGCAGGTTTTAGCATCACTTCTTATGAATGGCTGGATGCCTATGACAGACTGCTTGAAAAAGCGGAAGAAGACTTTCTGGCTGCCATCAAAAAAGAAGCGCGGCAAAAACGGATGATGGCTGTCCAGATGGCAATGGGGCGGTCCATGCAGGAGCCGGAATATGAACTTCCTTTGCATGGGGAGGGCGATACAGCAGTTTATGTCTTGTCCCGTGTGTCGGGAGAAGGCAGCGACCGAAAGCCGGTTCCGGGGGATATTCTGTTGACAGAGACCGAGATACGGGATATTCTTGCCTGCAATGAGCGATACGAAAACTTTATGCTGGCGCTCAATGTAGGCGGCATGGTGGATTTAAGTCCGGTGGTAAACGTTAAAAATATACTGCTTCTTTCTCAGTTGGGAGCTGAAACGGGGAATATCCTCGCTGATATCCTGCTCGGAAAAAATTCTCCATCCGGGAAACTGACCGCCACATGGTACGCGTGGAAAGACCATCCGGAGATAGGTGAATTTGGCGGCAAGGATGATACGGCATACAGGGAAGGTATTTATGTCGGATATCGTTATTTTGCTACCTTGGGGATTGAGCCGCTTTTCCCCTTTGGATACGGACTGTCATGGACGGAATTTAGTATGGAACCGGCGGATTTTATTCTGGAGGGAGAGCAGGTTACAGTTTCGGTTGACATAACTAATATTGGAAAATATCCGGGGAAACAGGTTCTCCAACTATATGTTTCCGTGCCGGAGGGACGGTTGGATCAACCTTATCAGATGCTGGCCGGTTTTGTGAAAACAGCCGGGCTGCAGCCGGGAGAGACGCAGCGGGTATCTGTCAG
This sequence comes from Ruminococcus sp., assembly GCA_023663085.1. Lineage (GTDB taxonomy): Bacteria > Bacillota > Clostridia > Lachnospirales > Lachnospiraceae > UBA3282. Next base: position 30,464 of record JAMPIB010000025.1, read on the forward strand.
TTATGCGATTTCTGATCTGGCCTCTTATGATTCAGGGACGGAAAGTTATATTCTGGAAACGGGAAACTATATCCACCGGATTGGTGCAGACAGCCGACATACCACAGTAGCCGGAATCGTCTGCAATGACAGGGAAACAGTCTGCGGACAGTTTGCCAGAATTGCCGGGGATCCGGGTTTTCATGATTTTGTGCCGGAGAGGAATACGCAGACGAAAGCAGAGTCTGATAACGTGAAAATGCTCCGCTTGTCGGCGGATGCGGTTTCTGTTCGTAAACCCCATATCCGGACACCGGAGATTGACGAAGCTGTAAATCGCATGACAGAAGACCAGCTGATCAAAATGAATCTGGGCGCATTTAATCCCAAAGGCGGCATCCAGAGTATTATCGGTAATGCGGCTTTCACCGTGGCGGGAGCGGCAGGTCAGACATTTATGCAGGGAGAATCGCTGGGGATACCGTCTGTTGTGATGGCGGACGGCACAGGGGGACTGCGTATCAGCAAGGAGTATGTGCGGGATGCGGAGGGCAACGCCCACGCCATTGGGGTGGCTCTGCCGGAATCACAGTTGAAACTTATGCCGCGCATTATTGTCTGGTTTATGAAAAGCCTTGGTTATCATCCTAAGAAAACGGATACCGTTCTGTCTCAGCCGACTACCGCCATACCGATCGGTACTGCGGTTGCACAGAGCTTTTCCACGGAATTTGCAGAAGGCTGCGGCGATATTGTAGCTGTCGAAATGGCGCAGTATGGAGTGCATCTGTGGCTTGCTCCCTCCATGAATATACAGCGTGACGTCCGCTGCGGCCGGAATTTTGAGTATTATTCGGAAGACCCGGTAGTGAGCGGAGAAATTGCAGCAGCCGTGATCCGGGGGCTTCAGAAGCATCCCGGCTGTGGAGCAACGATCAAGCATTTTGCCTGCAATAATCAGGAATTGAACCGCACACAGAATAACAGCCAGGTCAGTGAGCGGGCACTTCGTGATATTTATCTGAAAGGGTTTGCCATAGCGGTGCGCAAAGCTAAGCCTATGGCAGTCATGACTTCCTATAATTTGATTAATGGGATTCATACCGCTGAGCATCGTGGGCTGATTGAGGGATATCTGCGGGAAGAAGCCGGTTTTCAGGGGATTGTCATGAGCGATTGGGTCATTGCGGATTACGCTACGGAAAAGGGGTGTCGTTGGCCTATCGCCTCTGCGGCAGGGGCAGTCATGGCAGGCGGCAATCTGTTTATGCCCGGTTCTCCGTTTGATTATAAGGGGATTGCGGATGCTTTAAAGGACGGCAAGGTAACGGGAAAACAACTGATGATCAACGCTTCTGAAACAGCGGTTGTCATCAGAAGGTTGACAACGGATAAGTAACCATATCATAACTATAAATCAGTGATAGGATTTTCAAAGAGGAAAAATATATGCTTCATATTGAACATTTGCAAATTAACCATCTGGAGAACCCTTTTGGCATATCTGTTTCACCCATCAGACTGACATGGACTCTCGGCGGAAACGGCAGGCAGGTATCCTATGAAGCAGAAATCCTCTTAGATGGAAACCCCGTAGAGACCAGCGGTGAGGTCAGGACATCTGCCATGTTCTGGCAGTCTGAAAAAGAACTTGCGTACAAAACAGATTATATTGTAAAAGTGAAAGTAACCGACGAAACAGGCACCGTTTCTGAAAATGCCGAGATTGCCGTAACGACAGGCATCGGGCAGGAACAATGGAGGGCGCACTGGATCGATCCGGAAGTTCCGGGGAAATCTTTTACGCAAAAAGTTCACTGGAATCTGCGGGATAAGCTGATGCTCCCGAATGTTGACCTGCGGGTATACGATAGAGGAGCTTATCTTAAAAAAGAATTTATAGTCGATAAGTCGTTTCATAAGGCGAGGTTGTATGTGACCGCACACGGTATCGTGAATGTCCTGCTGAATGGTCAGGAAATTACTGATGCGCAGTTATTGCCGGGCACTTCTCAATATAACCGACGTCTGATGGTGGAAACCATTGATGTAACCGCATATTTGAAATCAGGGAATAATATTCTGGAGGCCACGCTGGGAAACGGATGGTACCGCGGGTCGATGGGATATCGCCAGTATCGTCATGTGTATGGAGATGATATTGCCCTGCTTGCCCAGTTAGAGATGGATGACGTACCTGTTGTTATGACAGATGAGAACTGGGAAGTTTCGACTGATGGCGCGCTTGGCTTAAACGATATGATGGCCGGCGAACATTATGACGCAAGAAAAGAGGAAACCATGACATGGCATAAGCCTGCTGTCAGGGAGTTTGCTTTTGACTGCCTGGTCTGTCGGGATACGGTACCCATGAAGCTTCGTGAATGTTTTGTCCCGGAAATCATCCGGACGCCTGCCGGGGAGACCGTTCTTGATTTTGGACAAAACATAGCAGGTGTTATCGCTTTCGAGTTTGCGGGAAAAGCCGGACAGAAACTTGTCCTGACCCATGGGGAGACACTGGACGGCAATGGAAACTTTACTACAGATAATTTTCAGGCATGGGGCAGACCGGTCCGGCAGCAGATTGTCTATATCTGCAAAGATGGCAAAAACAGTTATCGTCCCACCAAGACTTATATGGGTTTCCGTTATGTTAAGGTAGAAGCTGATTTTACGATAAAAAAAGAATGGTTCAAGGCGTATGCCCTTTATTCGGATATGCGGCAGACGGCTTTTTTTACCTGTGGAGTGGAAGAAGTGAACAGGCTTTTTCAGAATGCCGTATGGTCTATGAAAGGGAATTTTGTCGATATCCCTACCGACTGTCCGACCAGAGAAAAAGCCGGTTATTCCGGAGATTGTCAGACATTTATTCATACAGCGATGTACTTGATGGACTGTTATCCGGTCTATGCCAAATGGTTAAAGGAACAGGCGGCGGCTCAGTTTGAAGATGGCTGTGTGCCGCAGATTGCTCCGACTTCGGCTCTGAAAAAAACTGAAGAAGATGGCGGAATCGGGTGGAGTGATTCTTTTGAAATCATTCCCTGGATACTCTATCAGCGTTATGGCGATGATACTTTGATGCGGGAACTGTATGAGCCGCTGAAAAAATGGATGGCATACCGTAAAAGCCGGAGCGGCATGATGCGGCGTGCCAATGAGCATATCGTGCCAATGGCTATGCAGCCATATACGCTGGATAGTGAGTGGCTGTTTGGCGAGTGGCTGGAGCCGGGCGCCGATACGGCGGAATATCGCAGTAATCTACGTAAATACGGTGATTTGGAAGTCAGCACGGCCTATATGTATTATAGTCATCTGCTGATGTCCCGGATTGCAGAAACATTGCACAACTTTGAGGATGCCAAAGAATATCAGACGATAGCCGGGAAAGCAAAAGAAACATACCGTTGTCTTTTTACGGAGGACGGCAGGATAAAGCCGACGGGACGCCAGTGCCGCTATGTCCGGCCGGTGGCGCTTGGCCTTTTGGAGGAAGAGGAAAAGAGAGCGGCCGTTGAAAGTCTGGCGGAGCTGATAAAAGAAAAAGGGAATCATATTGGAACCGGCTTTCTGACAACGCATGAACTGTGCCGGACGCTGTGCCGGTACGGTCAGGCAGGGAAAGCATATGATCTTCTGCTCCAAAGAGAAAGACCCGGCTGGCTGTATCCGGTACTGCACGGCGCAACCACAGTCCCGGAAAGCTGGGACGCTTATCAGGATTCTGTAAAGAGAGTGGAATCCATGAATCATTATGCCTATGGAGCCATTGCGGGCTGGCTGATTGACAGCGCCGCGGGTATCCGGCTGGAACATGGAAATATTATTATCCAGCCATATCCGGACAGGCGGCTGGGTTATGTCACCGCCGCTTATGACTCTCCGGTCGGCCGTATTGGTTCTTCCTGGAGAATTGAAAATGACCGGATTACCTATGAATTTCATATTCCGGCGAATGCGCAGGCAACTGTGATTTTGGGAGATAAAATACTTAAATTGGAGAGCGGGGCGCATAGTTTTATGGATTATATGCAATAAATGATTTTCGTGTTGTTTTCACCAAATTCAAAATATTTCATAGTAAGGTTCCCTTTCCCGATATGTAGATTTCCAATACCCGCAGCATGATCTCAATGCTGTTATCAAGGGATGCCTCTACCAGAGTATCTCTGTGTTCGCGCATGGCATAGATGGATTTGATTAAATTTACCACTGTGCCGCAGTCGATATTTTCCCGGACATCCAAGATCATCGAGAGCCACACCTGCGCCAGCGCCATCTGGTCTACGGGGTTAAACAGATCAGCGTCCGCCATGTGTGTTTTCAGCCAGAGAAAATCATCGACAGTCAGTCCGTTCATCAGGTCATATTCCGAACACAGGTATTCTCTGAAAAATTCCAGAAATTCATGTGTGGACATCTGACTGCGTCCTGCGAGTTTTTCTTTGAGCATTTCATTCTTCTTTTGTTCCGCCCATTCTGCAAGCGCCAGAATAAAGGCTTCTTTGGATTCATAAAAGCTGTAAAAGCTGCCCTTGGCAATTCCGCAGGCCGAAGTCAGTTTTGAGACTGTCGTGCGCTGTACGCCAAGGGTACGAAAGAGTTTTATTCCTTCATGGAAAAGCTGTTCCCGTATCTCTACCTGCTGTTTTTTTGTAAATGAGGCCGGCATCTGATTCTCCTTCCATGCTAACAATGACTGATTTGATAAAAAGCGGTCATTGACATATTATAACGTATCCGGAGGATTGTCAATAAAGGATTCGCCCGGATAAGAGTGCCGAAGCACTCCTATATCCTAAACCTCTTGCAAAATCCGCAGGGGTGGTTTATAATCTTCATAGAAGCCGAAGGATTCTGACATGTCCGACGGTTGTACAACCGGAAACGAGTAATCAATTTTAGAAAAACAAACGGATTACCGGCTATTCTCTATTCGCAGTAGAGGATAGCCTTTTCCATTACTTGCTCTATCTTTTAACAGCGCGGGAATAGAAAAAGAGCGAAAAGGACGGTGTAGAGGCTATGATAACAGAGATATTGGAAATATTGGAAACGACAGCAATCACAATCGGCGGATTCCTGATAAAAAAATATGTTTTTTTAGAACCGGATATGGAACCGAAGAAGCAGCGCATTTTTTACATAGGCAGTTTTGTTCTGATCAGTATTGTGTTTTTTGCTTTTGGGAAAGATATTGCATCGTTGGCGGCGCTGTTTATGATAGAACTGAATATCTGTTTTAGCAGGGACAAACACAAGCTTCAGAGTTTGGTCCTGCTGATTCCGTTTTTGGGTATTATTAACGGGCTTTTGCTTCCGGTTCTGTTTGTGCCGCCATATCTGCTGTCCCTGTCCGCACAGGGAACTTTTGTTTATCAGTTTGCGGCCTATGGGTTATTGTTTGTGTTGCTGGTTATATTCTATGTGAAAGGGAAGAACTGGCGAAACTGGTTTTATGAGAATATGCGGAACAGGAAACTACGGAAATCAGAGAAGTATCTGCTGTGGATGGTCGGGATTTTAATGCTGTTCTTTTCAAATGTAGTGGCAAAGCAGATTTTGGAGGCTGAAGGAAGTGCGGGGACGGCCAAAGTGTACGGACAAGAGTTTACGCTGTTTGTCGGTATCAGCAGCATTTCGGCATTTATCATGTCAATTACGATCATCGTGCTTATCATGCAGGGAAATAAGCGTTCTTTTTATCATGAACGGGTTTCCAATATGCAGTCCGGTATGATCACATTCATGGCGGAAGTTGTAGAGAACAGGGATGATAATACGGGCGGACATATCAGACGTACAGCAAAATATGTGGAGTGCATTGCCAATGAACTGAAAAGGCAGAGGATATACGGCGATATTCTGACGGAGCGCTATCTTAGTGATATGGTGGTAGCAGCGCCGCTCCACGACATCGGGAAAATACATATACCAGATGCGGTCTTAAATAAACCGGGGAAACTGACAGAAGAAGAGTTTGAGGTTATGAAAACGCATACCACGGCAGGAGAGGAACTGCTTATCCACGCGAAGGCGGAACTTGGGGAATCGGAGTATCTGAATACGGCGGTGGAGATGGCGGCGTATCATCATGAATGGTGGAACGGCAAAGGATATCCTTATGGCATAAGCGGGGAGGACATACCGCTTTGTGCGAGGATTATGGCGGTGGCGGATGTTTTTGACGCACTGACTTCCAAACGCTGTTATAAAGATGCCATGCCGCTGGAAAAAGCGTATGCGATCATCAGGGAAGAATCCGGCACGCATTTTGATCCGGCGGTTGTGGAGGCATTTTTTGCTGCGGATATTGGAATGGAAAAGAATGGAAAAGAGAATGGAAAAGAGGATTAGGAATTTTCCGTCCCTATTGACAAGAGCCTCCGAAGAGGAGTATACTAAAAACAGTTAGCGGCTACTAACGAATGTAGCCGTTTCTCTTATTACAAGGTTAGCTTCTACTAACTATATATCTAACTATACATCGAAAGGAGAAACCATGAAATTTTATGAATTTGGTGATAAGAACAATCCGGTGATTCTTTTGCTGCCGGGAACCTGCTGTCATTGGAAGACGAATTTTGAAACAGTGATCCCGCTTTTGCAGGAGGAGTTTTATGTCGTCTGTGTATCCTATGATGGTTTTGATGAAACGGAAAACACCATATTTTCGGATATGCTGACGGAAACAGAAAAGATAGAAAATTATGTCAGGGAAAATCATGGCGGTAAAGTACATGCCGCTTATGGCTGCTCTATGGGCGGGAGTTTTGTAAGTCTGCTGGTGCAGCGTAAGGATATCCATATCAACCATGCCATTCTTGGCAGTTCCGATCTGGATCAGGAAACCGGACTCTCGGCCCGCTTTAAGAGCTGGCTGATCGCCAAAATCCTCTCCGGGATGTTCCGGAAAGGGAAACTGCCCGGATTCATGCAGCGCAGACTGGAGAAAAAGTCGGCGGATGAGAGACAGTATTACGATAAAATGCTGGGGTTATTCGGTGTGGGAGGTACCCGCATGTCTTTTGTGAAGCAGGAGAGTATAAAAAATCAGTTCTACTCAGATCTGGTCACGCCGGTTGAGGATGGGATTGTGGTAGAAGGCACGACGGTACATATTTTTTATGCCGTAAAAATGGGTGAGCAATATCTTAAACGGTATCATGCGCATTTCAAAGAGCCCGACATACGCCGCCATGAGATGCAGCATGAGGAACTGTTAGTCTGTTATCCAAAGCGTTGGGCGGAGGAAGTCAAAGCCTGCTGTAAATTGTGATAGGAAAGAATTGAAATACGCTAAAGGAGCAGACATCACCATGACGATACATGAATATGGCAAAGAAAATACAGAGAGCATCCTGCTGATCCACCCTTCTGTCGTAAGGTGGGATTATTTTGGGAATGTGATTCCACTTCTGGAAAAGAAATACCACCTCATCATACCGGCTCTGCCCGGCTATGACCTGGAGGAAAAAAACGATTTTACAAGTGTGGAACAGATAGCGGAGGAACTGAACGCATGGCTTAAGAAAAATGGATATGAGAGGCTGTATGCAGTCTATGGATGCTCCATGGGCGGCTCCATTGCCCTGATGGTTGCCCTTGGAAATGCAGCCCGTATCGAGCATTGCATTATGGATGGCGGCATTACGCCTTACCAGCTCCCGTGGCTTATTACCAGACTGATCGCAGTCAGGGATTTTGCCATGATGATGTTTGGCAGATGGGGCGGCGTGAAACTTCTGGAAAAAGTCTTTTCCACGGATGATTATTCCCAAGAAGATATCCAGTATGTCGCGGACATCCTGAAACAAAGCAGCAAAAAGACCCTGTGGCGGACGTTCGATTCCTGTAATAATTATAAAGTGCCGGATCCGGTTCCGAAAATATCCGCCAAGATCCATTACTGGTATGCGGATGGCGAAGAAAAAGAAAGGGCCTGGGATATCAGATACATGAAGGAGAAATTCCCCGATATGGAATTTAAAATTCTGCCAAAACTCGGTCATGCAGGGCTGGTTCTGATGAAACCGGAACTGTTTGCGGATATGGTAGATGCGTTAAGGAGGCAGCAATGATGATAAATAATAAAAGAAAAATAATTTCAGCTTTGGTCTGCGGCATGCTGGGCTGCGTTTTCATGGGCAGCGGCGACTGGCTGATGATGTATGGCAGTACTGTTTATCATGGAAATATCTACTGGCTTACAGAGGGTGTGGCGCAGATTCCGGCATGGAGAAACAACCTTGCCATGTTTGTGGCTTTTCCTGCGGTTCTGCTGTATGGGATCGCGTTGTTTACCACTGTCGGCTTTGTGAAACAGGAGAAGGATAAAAAAATCTATCATTATCTGACCGCATTCGGCCTGATTCCCTGGCTGTGCCTACATCTGTTTTATGTCATGATCCTGTTTGTATTTGCATGGTTAGGCAGTAATGGCTATGAAGCGGCGGCGCTGCCCGCGGCGGAGGCTCTTTGTTCCCAGTTTTCATGGATTGTGGCATTGAGCGAGGTGATTATGATTCCGCCTTTTTTGTACTGGTTTTACCTGCAGGTGTCCGGTAAGACGATATTCCCGAAAGGAATGGCGTTTACAAATGTGCTGGTCATTTACGGTATTTTGTGGCTTGTAAAATCCGCCATGCCCGATACGCCGTTTCGGATCGGATTTACTAACGGACTGATGAGCGAGAGCATGATTCTCTGGTTCGGGATCATGCTGGTGTGGGTTGCATGCTACAGGCGGCGCTCTTAGCGGTTCCCTTTTGATGATCGTAAAAAGGCAAGACACATAAAAGCGTATCCCCATGACTCGCCGCAGGACGTCAGGAAAGCAAACTGTCCAAGACCGGAAACGATTAAGATCACAGCGATGACTTTCATGAATATGCTCATGCCGAGCGGGCTGCAGATGGCCATCCACTTCGGCAGTCCGAGTTTTCCTTTCAGAACCAGAACGATAAAGCTGACAGTCACCGGAATGTCAACGATAAAGCACCAGATCGTGAAGGGGATGATGGAAACTGCCGTTGGCAGCAGGAACACACTGTTGGCCGCGTCTTCCGTCACACCGGCTTTTAGCGCCGCCTGTATCAGCAGCAGGGCAATGCAGCATGCCGTATGGAAGGATATGAACATCAGCGGCGCAGATGCTAATCCAAAGCGGAATCCCTTATATGCTTTCGATTCACGATCCACCCGCAGCGCATCCAGAATTTCTATCATTACCGGGGCAAACGCCCGGCAGGCAAAGGCGGAAAGAACACCGAAAACCATAGATGTTATATAAAACCAGGAAGGGACTTCTACCATCTTCGTGTTTGTGATCCCGAAGATCAGTTCCTGACCGCCCTGTGGTTCGTATCCGATCAGCCAGTCGCCGATCCCGCAGAGGAACAAGGCTATAAAGCCGAATAGCAGCGCATTGTTCCATTTCTTTTTCTGTTCCATAGCAATACCTTCTTTCTTTTCTCTCTCGTCTGACCATTTTTAATAAAACTGGTCATTGATATGTTAGCATTAACTAACCCGGTTGTCAATAGAAATTCCCATCTTACCATAAAAGGACTTGACTAATAGGTTAGTCTATGCTAACATATCTGTGAACAAATAACAAAATGTTCACAGGAGAACAGATCATGGGCAGAGCTTTTTCGGACGAAGAGAAACAGGAAATAAGAAAAAAGCTGCTGGAAACAGGTACGCAGATGTTTCACGATAACTCGGTAAAGGCGGTAAACATACGGGAACTGACCGCAAGAGCCGGTATTTCACAGGGCGGCTTTTATACTTTTTATAAAGACAAGGACGAGTTCGTGCTGGACGTGATGAGATACCGCTCGGCACAGAAAATTGCGGATGCGGAGAGGTTGTTTTTGCAGCCGACGGACGATCCAGCCGGTCTTATGAGCAAAGTTATGTTTGATTATCTGATCGACATGAAGCACAAGACCGACACACGCGAGGCTTATTCCGAAGTGTTCAAAATGCTGGTGAAACAGCAGGAGAAGCTTGGAGCGCGGAGTATAACGCTATTCCGCGGCTTTATAGAAAGGGTCGCCGCTTATTGGAAAAAGCAGGGTGTTCCTGTCGAAGTGGATATTGAGGGAATGTGCGGCGTTATGTCAGGAGCATTTGTACTGTTTGTTCATGGCAAAATGATAGACAGGGTTTATTTTGATGAAATATTCAAAGCGTTTCTGGATGCCGGCGTAATAAAGTATATTACAAAATGCTGATCTGATCAGAGTTTTCTTAAAAGGAGGTAAACAATAATGATTCGCAGATTTCATGAAATCGGAAAAGAAGATGTGATGACCGCAGGCGGCAAAGGCGCCAATCTCGGTGAGATGACACAGGCAGGACTTCCTGTTCCGCCCGGCTTTGTGGTAACGGCCGATGCATACCGCAGTTTCCTTACGGAGAACCATATCGACGAAGAAATAACAGCACTTCTTGATGATGCGGGCGCAGACGAGCAGAAGCTGACTCTGGCGGCGGAGAAGATACGTGCGCTCATCATGGCGGGAAAACTGCCCGCTTCTTTGCGGGAAATAGTTAGTCAGAACTATCTTCTTCTTTGTAAAGATTCCGGCAACAGTTCTTTACGTGTGGCGGTGCGTTCTTCCGCTACGGCGGAGGATCTACCGGATGCGAGTTTTGCAGGACAGCAGGAAACCTATTTGAATGTCGCCGGAGAGGAGGCGCTCTATGAAAATATCATCCGCTGTTATGCTTCGCTCTGGGGAAACCGTGCGGTAAATTATCGTCAGACTTTAGGGTATGACCAGAAGAGTGTGGCGCTGGCCGTCGTTGTGCAGGAAATGGTAGAGAGCGAGAAGGCAGGTGTGCTTTTTACGGCCAATCCGGTGAACAATGACCGTGAGGAAATGCAGTTGAATGCTTCTTATGGACTCGGCGAAGCTGTCGTTTCCGGCAAGGTCACGGCGGACACCTTTATCTGTAAAAAGGATGGCGCTGTCAAGTCAAGTGTTATCGGCAGCAAGGAAATAGAGATCATTTATGCGGAAAACGGCACGAAGGAAATGCCTGTTGCTCCCGAAAAAAGAAACGTACTGTGTCTGTCGGCGGAAGAGGTCAGGACGCTCTGTGAGGCGGCTGTTAATGTGGAAAACTATTATGGCGCTCCGATGGATATTGAATGGGCCATCCGCGGAGGCAATGCTTATATTTTACAGGCAAGGGCTATCACCACGCTCACGGACAGTTTCGATGAAGCCGAAATAGAAAAATACATCAGCAAAAATAAGATAACCGGCGCCCTGCGCGAGAACTTTGCGTTTCTGCTTGAAAAAATGCCCGTCGCGCAGTTACCTCTCGATCATAGTTTCTGCGGTTCGGTCAATAATCAGAAAGCGCAGATTTTTTCCGAAGTCGGTCTTATCATTTCCATGGAGCCGCAGATCGATGACGACGGCATTATGATATTGCCGCCCAATGATAAAAAAATAAACGCTAAGATATGCAAAATATTCAGTCTGCTGAAAGAACTGAAAGACCTTCCGGGATGTCGGGAAAAGTGCGAACATTATCTGAAAGAGTACCAGAAAAGTGTGGATAAAATGGCGAAGCTGCCGTATGACAGATTTTCTCTGGCGCAATGCGGCGAGTACATAGACAAGGCGTACAGGCTCATCCAGCGTATCGCCTATGCGCGTTTTAAATATGCGCTTTTCCCCGGAGTCCTTGCCAATATGCGTATTGAAAAGATACTGAAAAAAATATCCCCCGACCTTACGGCATACGACCTGTACTGCAATCTTGACTACAAAACGGTGATCGTGACCCGTGATATTGCGGCGCTTGCGGATACGATCCGCGGGGACGAAGAACTTACTGCGGCGGTGATGCGCGGTGATGGTTACGAGCGTATCTGCCATGATTTTCCTGCTATTGCCGCGCAGTTTGAGACATTTATGAGAAAACACGGAATGAAGTCAGATTATAATTGTTACTGCATTTTTGCAAAATCCTTTATCGAAGACCCCGGCCGTCTGCTAAACATCATCAAGCCGTTAATAGCAAATCCTGCTGCGCCGGATGAAGAGAAATTCGCTCCGTTAATGGCGCAGGTGCGTAAAGTGTGCGGTGAAAAGAAATATCCTGATGTGGAGAGGCGGATAGACTGTATCCGTGCCTTCCATGTCGCACGGGAGGAAAGCCAGTATCAGTGGGAGACGGTTTTCTATTATTCCAAAAGAATACTCGAACGCGCTGCCTTTCTTTGTACGGGCAGTAAAGATTTTGCGGACAGCGTAGCCTATCTGTTCCTCGATGAGTTTACGGCAATGTGTAAAGAGGGATATACTGATAAGTATAAGGAAATTATTGCCCGCCGGAGAGCGAAACGCACACTTGCAGAAAAAGTCTGGGAGCGCAGTAAACTCTATGTATTCGAAGCCGCCGGCACGGGCGATGTGCTGACGGGCGTAGGCGGCAGCAGCGGCGAAGCGGTAGGCCGGGTGTGTATCGTCCGCGGCCCGGAGGAGTTTGGTAAACTGGAAAAAGGCGATATCCTTGTCTGCCCTTATACCGATCCGGAGTGGACGCCGCTTTTTAAAGTCGCTTCGGCGGTCGTTGCCGATACGGGGGCGGCATTATCCCATGCGGCCATCGTGGCGCGTGAGTATGGGATACCTGCCGTATTGGGCGTAGGTCTGGCGACGACCCGTTTTCAAGATGGCGAGATGATACGCGTCAATGGTTCCAAAGGAGAGGTAGAGAAAGTTGGCTAAGGAGACGAAAGAGCAGCGCCGCGAGCGGATCATTACCGCACCGCTTCTGCCGCTGCTGATAAAAACTGCAATTCCTACGATCATCGGTATGCTGGTGACAACGCTGTACAATCTGACAGATACCTTCTGGATAGGAAAACTGAACAACAAAAGCATGACTGCCGCCGTCGGGATTGTGTTTGCGTTCGTTTCCTTTGTGCAGGCGCTGGGATTCTGGTTCGGTTACGGCAGCGGCAACGTCATGTCCAGAAGGATTGGCGAGGGCAATGAGCAGGAGGCGGAAATTGTCTCTTCTGACGGCATCGTCATGGCTCTGGTCACAGGAACAGCCCTGATGATACCGATGCTGATATGGATAGAGCCGCTGGCAGCGCTCCTTGGAGGAGACGCATCAGAAAGCCTTATGAAATATACCATCCAGTACCTGCGGATAATGTTAATAGCCATTCCGTTCTCCTTATTTGCGACAACGCTCTATAATCAGCTTAGACTGTGCGGCAATGTGAAGGACGGGATGATCGGGCTGCTTGCGGGGATCCTTACCAACATCATCCTCGACCCGATATTTATCATCTTTTTACATATGGAAATGCTTGGCGCGGGACTGGCCACGTTAATCGGACAGATCCTCGGCGCTGCGGTGTTAGCCATTCTTTCCTGCCGGCACGGAAATATCCCTGTGCGGTTTAACAGATGCGATTTAAGCGGCAGCAGACTGTATCATATCCTTGCGGGCGGCGCGCCGAATTTCTCCCGTCAGGGGATAACCAGTATCGCCTCCGTTCTGCTGAATATTGCGGCGGCTGATTTTGGAGAAGCCACGATCGCGGCGTTTACCGTCTCCTCAAGGGTGGCGGCGCTGGGATATATGATAATGATAGGCTTCGGGCAGGGCTTTCAGCCAATCTGCGCCATGAATTACGGTGCGAAAAAATACGACCGCGTAAAGAAAGCATTCCGTCTCACTGTCGGTATAGGAACCGGAATCATGGTAATAGCCGCAGCGCTCTTTGCCTTGTCTGCAAAGCCGCTTGTCGGCGTTTTTGTGGCGGATGAGGAGGTGATACGGACAGGCGTCGTCATTTTACGGTATCAGTGCATTTCCTTCCCGTTTCTGGCGTTTTATGCGGTATCGAGCATGTATATGCAAAACTGCGGCAGATATTTGACTGCATTAGTCATTTCCATAGCCAGACAGGGAATTTTCTATATTCCGCTGCTGTTTATCCTGGGAGCGGCCTTTCAGGATTTCGGTCTGTATATCGTCCAGCCTGTTTCGGATATCCTGTCGTTTGTATTATCGGCGGTGATCCTGGCGGTAAACCATGATAAGATGAGAGGGTAAGATAGAGGAAATGGAGCGGTTACTTCAGCTTCATTTTCCATAAAATTTATGATACCATTTGGCGGCTTCTTCACGGTATTTCATGGCGGTGTCCATAAGTTCCTCATATTGTCTGCGGATACTTTCGATCAACTGTTCACGGCTGGAAAGATCCGACTGTAGTCTGGATACCTGTGTCTGTGTTTTGGCAAGAAGTTCTTTACTTTTGTCCAGTTCAGTCTGTGTAAGAGAGAGTATCTCCCGGTTCTGCAGACTTTCTTCTTTATAGCGGGCAAATTCTTCAGGCGGGACGGAAGGTTCCGGCGTCAATTTATCACACTGGAGAGATTCATTGATCGTAAAAATAAATTCCTGTGTATCATGAGACAGATGCACAAGGAGCGTCGTGCCGGCGGACAGAAGGTGAAGTTCGGGCAGCGAAGCAAATACCGCTTCACCGGAGTCAGAAGAAGCTGCATTTGATGAAAAAAGAGTTCCCGGCAGTATCAGTTTTTGTTCCGGCGCTAAGGGAAGGAGAGATTTCAGACAGTAACTGTTATCCACAGGGTTTTTGACAAAATAGAATAAGATCAGCGTTTGCTGTATGGCAGCGATCTGCGGGTAAAAGCAGTCCGGCGTGCTGCGACTGCTTATTTTATACAGATCGTCCCGTTCGATAACGCTTCGGAGTATGATATCCCGGTTTACGTTCTGGTAAACGTAGTAGATGGTATTATGATAGACGATATCGGAAAGGTCAGAAGCATAGTCATTGCAAAGAACGATAGGTCTGGTCAGGTTTTCCCCGACAGAGGTTCTCAGACATATATAATTTCCGGTACTGTATAGGATCAGATTTTGTCCTGCGTCAACTGCATATACATTTCCCATAGAAATCACCTGTTTTTACATAATATTTCTTTTTCCTATAATTATATGGCACATGATAAGAAAAAATGACATATTATAAGGTAAAATAACTAAAAAAGAAGGTAAAAATAGATTATGGCGAAATG
>JAMPIB010000026.1 GCA_023663085.1 Ruminococcus sp.
CCACGTATCCAGCTTGGAAGGCTGGTGTTCTACCATTGAACTACACCCGCATAAACACTCGCGGATTATATTTTACCTTGGATGATGTAAAATGTCAATGGGGGGATCATTTTTCTATTTAACATTATCAAACACTTCTATCCCTAATATTTCAACGACCGTTCCCTCATGAAAATTCTGGTTCGTCTCCATGTCCGGATTTAACTGATGTACCTTTTTAACACTGTACAAAATTGCCTTATACTCAACTGTTCCGCCATCCTTTAGATGCAACGGAATCGGAAACAGTAATATGACTGCGAAAAGAATGCATAAGCAAATGATAACTCTCTTTTTCATGACAATATCTCCCTTCCGTAGTTCCTACTGATACGCTCCCACATCCAGAAGCAGCTTATCCCAGGCATATTCATTCTCTACATAGTAAAGCGGACACTTTTTCCCGCCGCAGTCATAATGCCGCAGAATATCTCCGACTTCCAGATCGTACTCCTGTATCAGCCATGCCAGAAGATGCACCAGTGAATCATAAGTTGCCTGCGTAAACTCTCCATCTTTTTCCAGATAGCAGCACTCTATGGAAATAGAATCCCCATTTCTTGTCATTACCGCATACGCCTGCTCCTCTAAAGGAATACACTGTATGATCTCCCCTTCATAGCCGATAATGAAATGGGCGCTGGCCGAGCGTTCATGCGTCTGCGCAAGATTGGCAAAATAACTCCGGTTCTGCTCGGCGCTCGTACCGGGATTGGCCGTATAATGTACAAAAATAGTATTGATCGAATCCAGCTTCGTCCCCGGTCTGGAATAATCGTTGATATCCAGATAAGATGTCATGATATCCGGCGCTGTAATCTTTGTTATTTCTGTCTCTTCGATGACAGGAACTTTTGTCACGGGAATGATATCCCGTCTTCTCCATTCCTGCACACTCTTAAAAGTCAATATCAACAACCCGCAGACAAGAACAGCACAAAGCGTTACTGTGCAAAATGCCATCATACGATACAGATAGACCTGCCGTTTTCTTGCCCGCCTGCGTCTGAGCGCCTGCGGCGAACGTTTCTGTCTGTAATCCTGTACAGGCCGCGTCTTTCTTGGTGTCGTAACGATCTCCCACAATTCGACGTCCGTCTTTTTCTTATGTACACTACCGGCCACTCTGTTCCCCACCTTTTACATCAAGTTATAACAAGCTGTCACGTTATATCATCTAAACTCGCAAATCCGCGCTTTCAACGCTCTACGCTCGATTTCATCGGGCATTTTTTCATTATAACAGGTCTTTCTTTAAAATACCTCTAAAACCGTCAGCAAACTTCTCATACTATATATTAGAGTCATAAACCTGCAAAAAAGTTTCAAAAATTCTTAATAAATTATTAATTTTTCTCACTCAAACCACGCCAGCACTCTATTATAAAGTTCTGTGATCTTCTCCTCTGTTTCAGAACACGGATAAAGCGGCCCGAACAGATCCTCCATATCGCTGCGTTCATACGTCAATACCGCAGAGGGATGACTCTGCCCTTCATATATGGAACCGTTCTCTCCATCTTCCAGCTCGCTGATCTGAAATGTACATTTTTCCAGATTCTCCACAGATGCAAACAACAATACTACTTCCAGAAACTGAGTATATGGGTCGATCTGGGCCAGATTACTCACTTCCAATTTATAATAAAGCGTCACGGCATATGGCTGCGTAGCCGTTTCCAGTTCCACATACCGATAGCTTAATCCGGAGGCAGTCGGAAGCGCACCCGCGATTTTAGATACCCTGACGGCATCCCCAACATAGGGTGTTCTGTTTGCCACTAAAATCCTTAATGCCTCCTGCATGCTTTCCCTGCTTAAATATAATATCCTGACAGAATCTGTTAAAGACACTAACTCTTCGTTGAGCTGTGCGATCTCTTCCCGCAGCCCCAGACCAGCATCCGTATTGTCTGCCGGAACATATAGATAACAGGGACTCTCTTCCATCGGTATATAGGTTTCCGTGATTATTTCATTTGGCAGATATACGCGGGACGTTTCTTCAATCTCATTTCCATCCTCTGCCTTTTCCATTTCCAGAATTTCGACTTCCGCCTCTTCTTGATAATACTCGTGATACGTAATGTTGATTTCAGCTTCGCTCTCTACCTCATAACCCGTAAACGCGCTACTCTGCGCATTGACCATATCCTCTGCGGGGATATCCTCATTCGGAAGATAATCCTGTTGTTCTTCATTAATAATATAAGTTGTTTCGTCTTCGTTACTATCTGTCCCCGGCACGCCGGTAAGACCTTCCTCTTCTTCCTGCAAATAAAGTTCATACTCATTTTGTGCGGCCCGTTCCTCTTCTCTTGCAATATAAGTGTGCAGGAGCGGACTCGCACCAAATTCCCCGATCACCACCACTTCCGATTCATCCGCCGCCTCTACCGCTTCTTCATACGACATCATACAAAACCGCCCTATCTCTCTGTCAGAATCGCGATGGTAAATAATGATATCCGTACCGTTTGTACCGCCAAAATATATTTTCTGGGCCAGGGAATCCGGAAAAGTCACCTGAAAGCACTCTGTCGTTATTGTTTTTGCACCTTCTCCTTCCAGCACATAAACACCTTCCGGATACGCTTTCGCCTGTGTAAAAGTACACACGATCATAATGCCCGCAACCATTATGACCAGCAAAAGAACAGCCGCCAGCCTGCGGGGCTTATCGACGATCCGGCGTATTCTCTCTTTTATGCCTTCTGCCCCGGCCGTCATTGTGGTTGCCGTACATACGATATCTGAGGCTTTCATTTTTCTGCCGATAAGGGTGACCAGCGTTTTCCCGTATGCAATCCGTTCCTCTTCTCCAAGCAGTTTAAGCGCCGCTTCGTCACAGGCAAGCTCACAATCCTGCTTAGATATGACCGCCGCCAGCCAGATGAGCGGATGAAACCAGTAAACTGCTGTTAAAATACAGCGAAGAATCGACCAGAATACGTCTTTATGTTTATAATGACAATACTCATGCGTCAGGATATGCCGTATTTTTTCATCATCATCCGCTATGTCTTCCGGTATATATACCGCCTGCCTGCCCGGCAGTCCGTACAGACAGGGCGAGGAAATATCTTTTACCAGATAAACGGGCAGTTTAAAATCTTTTGCGTCGAATTTTCTGCGATTTTTACGAAGTCCCCCCGCAAATCTGACATTCACAGCAATCATCCATAGGCCGGCTGCCGTTATGCCGATATACCAGATCATATGCAAAATATCCATCCACGCCCATGTTACACGGCCCGCAAGAAAAACGGCGGTCGGCCCATCTTCTGATGACAGTAAATACGGAAAGCCGCTGACAGGCTCACTGATCTGCTCCGGCGCTTCACCCGCATAGATATACTCCTGCACCGCCGTTTCCACTTTATCAATCGCATTCATGATACTGAAATCGCTCTCCGGCAGTACTTCTGGAAAAAGTGCTGCAATCCCCGGCATGATCAGTCTCGCCGCCACAAGGAGCCAGAGCATATACTGTACGCCCGCACTGATACGCCCTTTACATATTTTTCTAAGAAGCACGATAAAAAGGATCAATACAGAAGCTGTGATGATCGTCTCTTTCATTCTCTGTCCTCCCCGCCTGTTTCGGCCTGCTCCAGAATCCTGTACAACTCTGCGATATCCTCTTTGGAAAGCGCCTTATCCGCCACCATGGCGTTGACCATCATCCCGATACTGCCTCTGTATACTTTATCCAGAAACCCTTTCGTCTCCCGGATGGAAACCTCGCTCCTTAATACCAGCGGATAGAACTGCTTTGCACGGCCGTTTACCCGGAAGGCAACGGCGCCCTTCTTTATCATCCGATTGAGCATCGTTATGATAATATGTTTATCCCAGCCCGTATCCTCCTGCAACAGAGCTGTCAATTCCGTTATCGTTGCGCATTCCTTCTCCCATAACACATTCATGATCTTCCATTCCCCGTCCGATAGATTTACATTTGTCATCTGCCACAGCCTCTCCTTCTCCAACAAGAAAATCGCTTCACATTCTTCCGCCTTGTCGGGCAATTTCCTATTACAAAAAAAGTTGGTATACTTTCGTATACCAACTATATCACGACAGGTATACACCTGTCAACCATATAAATTTCAGGGCGCTCCGGCATTCCAGACTGCCGTATCCACGATCCAGAGCGGCTCGCCCAGCCGGGAATCAGTCAGCAGGTCATAATTGGCGTCATACATGGGAATCGTCGCTTCGCTCCCATCCGCGAACCGGTAACGCACCATAACCTGAATAGACGAACCGCCTGTTAAAAAACTTTCCCCGCCTGTCAGGTTCAGAATATATTCCGCCGCGCTCTCCGGCGCCTCATATACACCGTTATCAAGCGCCAGCGGCTCATCCCTCTGGAAATTAATGGCCTCCACATAACCGTTTTCCACATAATCCACGAACCGGTACTCTCCGCTGATCCGGTAGGCTCTCTCAAATTCTTCCGCTGATGAAATACTGTCTAAGATCTCAAGAGAACTGGCGCTGATCCGATATTCCTCGCCAATCTTCGTATACTGTATCTCTTCGCGCCATACGCAGACGTGCGGATCGGATGTCCACGCATAGTAGCGGATATCCGCTCTTTCTTCCTCCCAGACTATCTCGTACCGGTACGAATCCGGCCAGGGACTTGACCAGCCAAAAGTATAACCGTCTCCCGCTTTCTCTAACAGTCTGCTCTCCCCATTTATTAACGCGGTTTCTTCATCGGTATAAAGCGCCACGATCGGCGCCCCATCTCTGGCACAACACGCCTTTGCATAATCTTCTACAAGCGCGGCTATCTTCTCTTTATCCTCTTCACCGACTCCGGCTGGCTCCTCTTCTTCATTGACCCCGGCCGGCTCCTCCTTCCGGGCAGGATTGACGAGCAGCCCGATGCCGATTCCTGCTAAAATGATCGCTGTCACCAGAACCGCCAGAAACGTCCTCTTACGATAGGTCAGAACATTCCGGATCCTGTCTTTTACTTTTCCTTCCGCGAACGCTGACGGACTGCCGTAAAACGCAGCTTTCTTCGTAGACAGCGCCAGTAACGACAACGAATATTCCTTTTTCACATCCATACCGAATTTTCTCAAAACTGCCTCATCACAGGACATTTCCATATCCTTTTCCATACAAAGAAAAGCAAACCATACAAGCGGATTGAACCAATGGATACAGACGGCCATATAGGCTATGACCTTGACCAGATGATCTTTTCTGGCAATATGAATTTTTTCATGCTCCAGAACATATTTTTTATCTTCCGCCTGCAAATGCGCAGGAAGATAGATCCGGGGCCGGATCAGCCCGAAAACGAACGGTGTATCGACCCCTTCCGCCGCATAACAGTTCCCTTCCAGCCGCACGGCGCCCCGGAGCGCGCAGGCCATCATCACCGCTTTGATGATACTATAGCATAGAAGAAGCCATACGCCGCCAGACCATATCCACGACGCCGCATAGATCAGCCTCTGTATCCAAAATGCAGTCCCGCCGCTTTCGCTTTTCTCTTGCAGTTCCTGTATATCCGTCCCCTTCACCGCTTCTCCTGCCACATCCCCGGATGTTTCCGCCGCATCCATACCGTTCTCATTTCCGGCGCCGCTCCAGCGCATGATAGTTTCCTGTGAAATGATCTCGTCATCAAGCCTCATCAGACTATAATCTCCGGAAAAAGTAAATGGACAGATCAGACGGAACAACACGACGCTCCATAACAGATACGAAAGTATCTTCGGCTGTTTTTTTAAAAAAAGCCGCAGCACCATGACTACCGCAATACAATAGCTTGCCGACAGACTCATATTTAATATTTTTATGAAAATCTGACTCATTCCTACATCCCTCTTTTCCCTATTTTGCAGTTTCCTTTCCCGTTTCCTCTCCAGCGAAACTGTCGATCAGCTGCTTAATTTCCTCGGCCTGCTTTGCACTTAATTTTTTTCCGCCCATAAATGCTGTTAAAAATTTGGGAATAGAGCCTCCGAAAGACTCTTCAACAAACTTCCTGCTCTTATAACTGTAAAATTCCTCTTCAGATATCAACGACGTCACTTCCGCCCTCTCATTCTGAAAAATGCCTCTTTCGCACAATTTTTTCAAGACCGTATAAGTAGTTGATTTTTTCCAGCCAAATTCTTTTTCACATAATTTTACAAGCTCCGGCGATGTAATTGGTTCTTTGTTCCAGATCAGTTTCGCAAATTTTGCTTCGCCTTCGGCAAGCCTATATTCTTTCATCCCTGTTGTCTCCTTTCTGGTCTATCTATAATAGACTGTAAATCCAGTCTATCACCAATAGACTGCTATGTCAATATATTTTCCATAATCCATCTACCATAACTGACAAAAGACTTTCCTCTATTTTTATTCTTTTTCCCGGCAATAATAGTTAAAATACTGCTCTCTTATAGCTTTGTAAGTACCTCTTGGCAGATAGATCTTCACGCCGTTATCCATACAGATTTCCCTGGCGTTCAGACTGTCAATATATCCAAGATTGACGATAAAGGCCGCTCCGATCTTTATAAATTCCTGATAATGCGAAAGCAGTCCATAGATTTCTGTCATAGTCATCCGCAGTACACAGCGCGTACCGTTTGCAAGATACAGATACTGCGCTTTTCCCTGCGCTTCAAAATATATGATATCATTCAACGATACCCGCACAAGCCGTCCCTCGATCTTTAACAGGATATATCTCCTGCGATCCTCTTCTATATTTTTCAACAGACCGCCCAACAGCGAAAACAATTTCTCTTCCGATACCGGCTTTACGATATATTGCAGGGCATCCACATCGAAAGCCTCTAAAGCGTATTCTCTGGATGTCGTAAGAAAAACGATTTTCCCTTTATAGTTCATATTGCGGAGCTGCTTTGCCGCTTCTAATCCTATAGGGCACGAATCTTTTTTTTCATCCGGCATATAAATATCCATAAAGATCAGATCGGGTGTATAATTTTCTTCTCTGATCGTATAAAGCAGCTTATCTGCATTCTCAAAACACCGGATCATAAATTCCGGACCGGGATGTTTTCTCTCATAGTCACTCAATAACTGCTCTGTCTTCTCTAACTCTGCCGCTTCATCATCACAAAGTGCTATCAGATACATAATCTTTCCTCTCCCTGTCCGGTTATAGATCTGACGGAATGTTCATGATCAATCTGAAAATAAACACACCGTTATCATTTTTAAAATCATATTCCCCGCTATACTTTTCCGCCGTCTTGATAATGCTTGAAACACCGATACCGCCAGTAAATTCCGTCTTCGGCTGTCCGTCCTTTATTTCGGTTTCCAGCCTGCATGTATTACTACAGAAAATAATGAGTTTATTTTTTCTTTTTTTGACCATCAAATGGATCGCACATTCCCTTTCATCAGAATACTTCTTCACTTCCATACAGGCATAGATTGCATTTTCATAAGCGTTGGCCAGTATTGCCACCAGATCGATATTCGGTATCGCCAGATCCTTTCCAATCTCCACATCAAGTTTGACCTTGATCTGTTCATTCCGCGCCTTTCTGGTATACGCCGAAAGGATATTATTGACCGCGGTATTGGCACATATCGTCTCCACCGTGCCCCGATTTGTTTCCTTTTCATATTCCTCCAGATATTGTAACAGTTCCTCCCGCTGTCCCCGGCGCGCATACTCTGCGATGACCGCATTATGATGCCTTATATCGTGACGGAGCCGTTTCCCTGATTCTACAGACTCTTCCATGATCTCCAACTGGCGTTCTAAAAGCCTGTGGTTCATCTGTATCAACTGGTTTTCCCTTTCATACTCCTTCTCAATACCGATATGCAGATAAAAACGATACACAAGAAGCTGCAGCGTTCCTGTCAGAACAAAATTTACGATCAACTGATAAATACGATATGGTGTCCTTTCCTTAATATTTGGATTTAAAATAAATCCAATCCCCAGAAGAATGCAGATGATCATAACCGCAACACTGAACTTATCTACTTCTTTCTCCACATAATCGCCGAATCCCTTAATAGACTTTTTCAGCTTCTTCTCGATAAAAAGCGTCATAAGCAGGATCAACAGGATACGCGTGATGATATCCGCCCATACATTCCTGTTGAAAAAAATAACGGCAACCTCCAATCCGCTGATCAGAAAGACCGCCAGCAGATAAAAAGTCAGTGCCAGTTTATAGATAGACAGATAGATGGAATCTCTGCTCATGACTATGGCAAAGACTGCGAAACACATATACATCGCAAAGGCTACGATCCGTACACAGCTTTCCCAATCCACTACATACCAGACAGAAGCCAGAATAAGTAAAAGCACACTGAAACAACTATAGCAGATTATTGTCTTTTTTTTGTTAAAACGCGATTCGCTCATCCTGGAAAATAATAAGATCACTCCGGCAAGACTCACCGCAAACCGGATAAACGCTATATATACAGATCCGCCTAACATATTTGTCTCCTTTTCCCGATCCCCTGCATATATTCCTTGATCGTCTTTCCCATAATTAACTATACTCCCCCTTCTGTATTTACGCAAATTATAACAAAAAAACCACCCGGAAAAGTGGTTTTGGTACAATTTGTCGTTTTTAGGGTATAATTCGCAGGAGGACTTGACAAATTGAATCTATCCGCCCACATTCACTCAAACCGCATATGCCCCCGAAATTCTATCTTCCTGCCGCCGGGAAGGATTGTTCCCACTTCATAGCAGTCGTAATACTCCTTCACTTTATCCATAACAAACGTTTTCTCCTCCTGCGACGCTACGATCATCAAGCCTACGCCACAGTTAAATGTAGAAAGCATCTCTTCTTCCCCGATACTTCCTATCCTTTTAATATAACTGAAAACAGGCAGCGTCCTGACTTTTGACAGGTCGATCTTTGCACACATCCCCTCCGGGATGATGCGGCACAGATTTCCTTCCATGCCCCCGCCGGTAATATGCGCCATGCCGTGTACATGCTCTTTGATATTTTTGATTACTTTATAATACGGCGTATGCACCTTCATGATCTGCTCCGTAAAAGTTTCCCCGCCCACTTTATCTAATTTGATCTGCGGCATCTTATCCATGAGCATTCTCACAAGCGAATAGCCGTTCGTATGCAGGCCGTTAGAGGCGACCGCCAATACCGCATCGCCCTCTCGAATCGCAGAGCCGTCAATAATAGCCTCTCTCGATACGATCCCTGCAATACTGGAAGTCAGGATATAAACACCCTTTTCCACAACCTGCGGCTGGATAGAGGTTTCTCCGCCTACCAGCGCGCACTCGTTTTCCTTACAGGCCTCCGATATTCCCCGGACAAACGATTTAATCGTTTCCTTCTCCGCATTGCCGCAGACTATTGTATCCAGAACCGCTAACGGCTTAGCCCCCATTACCGCGATATCGTTGACGAGGTGGTTGATCATATCATGACAGACAGATTCGCAGTAACCATATTCCATCGCCAGTTTCTGCTTGGAACCGGGTTCCTCGGCTTTTAACACCAAAACCGGATCAGGCACTTCGGGAAACTGGATATCATATAAAGAGGCAAAAGGGCCGAATCCGTTTAATACCCGCTTATCTTCTGTCTTTAAATAGATGGCCATTTCTTTTTTCATGGCGTCCGTATACGAAATATCCACGCCCGCCTTACGGTAAGAAAAGTTTTCTCCGCTCTTTTCACATCCGGCCAAAATCTCGTCTACCGTCACATGCAAGAGTCCCGCCAGTTCTACCAGCATCTCCACATTGGGCAGCGTTCCCCTCTCCCATTTGGATACCGCCTGAAAAGATACCTGCAGACGCCCCGCCACTTCCGCCTGCGTCATACCCATATCTTTTCTTTTTCTGACAATAAAATCCGCGATTTTCTTATTATCCAGCATACCAAATCTCCCTCCTGCCATCCCCACAGTTTCTGTCAACTGTCTTTTTCTCAGCATAACATCCCAGCGCAGGCACGGGCAATAACCGGATTTTTGAAATCTGCACATAAACTCTACCATGCGTTGATATTCCCACAGAAGACTATTCCTCCGGCATCTGTAACCATGTCCCCTGATAGATCCAGTATCCGTTATCAGAATCTTCTTTCCCCTGATTCCGGGCTGCCTCTTCAATCACATTCTGATTAAGATTATAAATTTCCGTATATCTGTAGGATGACCCCAGCATTTCCTCTGCAATGCTCCAGAGCGTATCCCCTTCTTTTACGATATATTCTTTCCCAAAGCCAGATTCATCCGCCAGGTCACCTTCCATATAATCGGACGTTTCTTCCGGATAATAATCTGTAAAATACCCGCTCTCTTCTTCCGGATAGTAATCCGCCACATACACACTCTCTTCCTCTGGGAACTCCTGATATCCCACATATAAATAACGAACAGGAATATTCCCTTCATTATCCGGACAGAAAACAGACACGCTGTAACCGGCAAAATAATAATCCCTTTCTGACGGCAGCCTGCTTTCGCCTCTATGGTTCAGATACCGTATCCCTTCCGGAGAGAACCATTCACGCATCCCATAATATAAAATCCCCAGATTCTCCTCGCCGCTCCATGCCGCCACCGTCTCTTTTAAGGGCATTACGGAAACAGCTTCGATCAGCGGTTCTAAGTCTTTATCCATATCAAAGACTGCGCTCTCCGCGCCATGCAGATAAATATCTATTTTCTCAGAATGCGCCGCGTTATAGGTTATCAGATAACTGTCCGTAAAATTACCGTTTTCATCAAAACCGTACAGCATCGTATCAAACGTCTGTATCGTCCCGTCCGATGCAAAATGCAGATTAAAACTCGTTGCCAGACATAACGTCTGCGGAAGTTCTACCTTACCTCTGATATCTTCCAGAATGCCTTTTAATCCCGACTCGTATATATTATCATGCACAAGCGTAACGCTTTTTTTATATTGCAGATCCTCCAGAAACCATGACAGCTTTCCATAATACGGCGCAGCGCTCCTGACGACGAGGAAACTCCCATACACTGTAATGATTGTCAAAAAAATGCCTGCGGCCAGTCTGTACTTTCCTTTCCCCAGCGCATTGACCGCCGATAATTTTAATGATAAAAAGTCTTCCTCCTCGCGGCCAAGTTCCGCCAGATTGACCGTCACTACCGATTTATCTTTCAGAAAAATATGACAATAACTTTTCCCCCTGCTATACCACTTCACCTCTTCCGCTTTCATTCCGGAAAAAGCGTTTCCGGGTTTCACTTCTTGCTGTGATTGTGATACTTCCTGCGATATCTTCCCGCCATAACTTCTCCACAGATACAGTCCATAACCGACAACTCCTGCCCACCACAACAGGCATAAACACAATATCGGTATATTCTTATACAGTCTGCCAAACTGGCACAGCGAATACAAATGAAACCAACTGACGCCGTAAAGCACCAGATTAACAGGCCGCGTTACCACATACCACGCGGTTATCCCCAAAAGCCGCGGCCGGTTATTTCCGCACGACGAGCCCTTTGTATTCCCATGTTTTCCCTTCGTCTGTTGACTCATATCTGGCCTTGGTGCCTCCATATTCCGAATACTCCTCCATTCCCACATACAGACATAACATATCGCCCTGTACCTCCGGCGCATAGGCCATCGAATAATACTCCGGCACATCCGTAAGTTCCTGCTGCTCCCATGTCTGCCCGCCATCCTGTGTCCGCCAGATATCCGGCCGCTCCGAATCCCGGATCGTTACAAATCCTACCCTGTTATTGATAAATACTGCTCCTGTTGTCAGTGAATGGCTTTCCGTCATCATATCCGGCCCCGCCGGGCCTACATACTGCCAGGACTTTCCGCCATCCAGTGTATGGAATAAGATGGTCGTCTCCTGCCAGACAACACGGTCTCCCGTAAAAATCAGAAATCCTTCCTCTCCACTCTCCGGAAAATCCACAAAAATCCGCCTGCCGCCGTAAAACTCATTGGTAACGACCGACTTTTTATAACTCTGACTTTCTTCTTCATAAAAAACAACCGAAAACGGAACTGCACCATCCCCGCCGTAGGCAAATATGATTTTATTCTCATCTACCTGATAACTGCCGTCCTGCAAAGAAGTCAGCTTTCCGTCCATTTCATCCCCTCTTGTAAAAAGTTCTGCCAGTGTAATCGGCACTTCTTCCCACACGCCATCCGCGCCGCTCACCCGCAAAACGCCGTCGCTTATATCCGTCTGGTAAGCGTTTCCCGGCGTGCCGCTCTCCGCAGGAATATTTTTTATTCCATAAACTAAATCCATCTCCGGAATATCAGAAAAATCCGCCCGCGCATACCTCGCCGTATAAGCCTGTAACACATCCTCTGTCTCTGCGATGCCTTCCAGTTCAAAAACATAATCTTTGACCATACGCATCCGCAGCGTCCAGTCAAAATACGCATAGTACGTATTCCCTTCCCGTGCAATCTGCGCCCTGTCCTTTAACTCCTGCGGAAACGCCGCCAGTTCCTCCTCTGTATAGCCTATACAATATTTCCCGATCATGGCAAAGACCGCTTCCTCCCTGTTCCCTGCAAGCAGCCGCATATGCACGGTCTCCGCCAGCGAATACCCGGTATCCTCGAAAAGCCACGGCGGCGCCTGATCCGGCCCTTCAAAATAAGAAATATACCGCTGTAAAAGTAAAGAAACCGCGTCTCCATACCTGTCCGCATCCTGTATCCGCACCTGCCACGGCCCTTCCGCCTCATACGGAAGGGCCGCGTAGTCTTTCCGTTCATAAACATCTTCCCTGCTCCACTCATTATAATAAGCGTCCTCGGAAACCGGCTCCAATCGTATCATCTCATCAACCGCCGTCTGCGTAAAAGCCTCCGGCAGTTCATATCCCTCATAACAAGACACCTCCGCCTGCGCCGCCTCCTGCCTTATGGTATACTGTTCATACAGATTCCCTCCGATACGATAAAAACTAAAGGCCACGTCCAACAGCAGAACACTGATAGCGCAATACGCCGGCAGATCCCAGCGCTTATCTTCTTTCATGATCGCGGCGATCCTGGCTTTCATCATCTGCTTGCCATGATAAAAATATGTCGAATACGCCTGCCCTTTGACCCGTTCCATTTTCAGACATTCCAGCAGCGCATATCCGTATTCTTTTCTGGCCTCCATATCTTTACCTTCTACAACCGCCTCATCGCAGGCCACCTCCACGTCCCGATAGCTGACCGCTTTTAACAGATACATGAGCGGCTGGAACCATAAAAGCGACTGCACAAATAACATAAATAATTTATAGAGCGTATCCTTATGCCGTATATGATAGCATTCATGCAGAAAAATAAAATACAAAACCCCTTCGCTGTACTCTCTGTCCGGCAGGATCAAAACCGGTTCTCTGAATCCGATCAGAAACGGCTCTCTGACTTCCTTACTCCGATAAAGAAAAGACTGCTCACGCTTCTTCCCATGAAGTCCCGCTTCTAAAGCGGCCGCCTCCAGACTCTTCCTGACAGCCGCTTCTGATACGATATTCAGCTGGTCGATACAACTTCTGCGAAAACGTATATAATTCAGATAGTGCAGCGCCATCACCCCTGCCGCCGATACGAACCAGACAAATAACGCCAGCCTTTTCCAGTGCAGGTATAATAAAAAAGGCAGGTTGAAGTGATTTACCACTCGGTTCAGCAGATAATCCAATCCTCTGTTATTTTCCAGAAAAAGCAGATGCCACAGCAAAAGCTGTACCGCCAGAATCGCCCAGATCGCTTTTCTCCATTTGGCCCTCATTTTGCCTGATCCTCTCCCTTACCAAATCTTTCTCACACTACTCTCTGTGCGGCTCCGCGCTTTTCTCTTCAAGGAACGTCCGCAGATCCTCTATATCCTGTCTCGTCAGGCCATCACCGTCATATAGCGCCGTCACAAAATTCTTTAACGAGTTCTGATACATCTTCCGTAGAATGTTGCGGCTTTCTTTCTGCAAATACTCTTCCTCTTTCACCAACGGCGTATACCAGTTGACCTTGCCGATCTTCTCCACACTGACGAACCCTCTGGCCTCCAGACGGGTTAAAAAAGAAAGTATCGTCGGCGCGGCGACCTTTTTTTCTAAATGTTCCTCGATCTCCATTCGATTGACCGGCCTGTCGTATTTCCATATGATCATCATGATTTCCAGTTCCGATTCCGGTAGTCTTTTCATCTCTTCTTTTCCTCCTGAACCTAAAGTCTTATTTTCTAATTTATATAAAAAAATATTTCATTCCAATGTAACTTGAAATCAAAACGATTATTGTATTTATCATCAATAAATATTTATTTTTACCTGTACCGCCTGTCTTGTAAATGAAATATTGTATGATTACAATTACAAAGTAAAAAATAATCCTTTCTATTCCCCAGAGAAAGTTATTGACCGTTAAATGTTCATTTTCATTTACAAGTACTACTATTACTGAAAACCATGAAAAAAAGAGAATGGGGTACAATAGATAGACAATATAAAAAATTATCTGCTTTTTTCGTTTTTCTTCCCGCAGGCTGTACACCATTAACACAGACAGGAGGCTATATGCCATCGGTCGATATACGTCATTATATAATATTGATTTGATCACACGAATTATCATTCTCTTATTGCCACCCTTCTATTACATTTGATCGCACCGAATATTTTTACATTTGTCTAATTTACTATACTTATTTTACAGTTGTCTAAAATAAATGTCAATACCGATATTTTTTGCTGTCCACTTATTTTTTTCACCCCGCAAGCCGATATAATTTAATAAAAACTTTTATTTTCATGCAGGGAAGTATGAAAGGAGGCAGGGAGGCCTATGATCGTAAAGCACAACATAACGGCAATGAACGCCAACCGTATGTTTAATCTGACAGTTTCCAGTCAGGCCAAATCCACGGAGAAGCTGTCTTCGGGATATAAAATAAACCGTGCCGCAGATGACGCGGCAGGATTATCTATCTCTGAAAAAATGCGCCGGCAGGTAAGAGGACTCACACAGGCGTCCGCTAACGCGGCGGATGGTATTTCCTGTGTACAGACGGCGGAGGGCGCTTTAAATGAAGTCCACGATATGCTGCAAAGGATCAATGAACTGGCTGTAAAAGGCGCCAACGGCACGCTGACTTCTATCGACAGAAGTTATATCACCATGGAAGTCCGTCAGTTGATGAGCGAAATCGACCGCGTGCAGTCCACTACGACTTTTAATGAGCAGAATTTATTGGATGGCACTTTCAGCAACAAACAGTTACAGGTAGGTGCGGAGGCCGGACAGCATATCGCTATTACGATAGGAAACATGTGTACGAACGAACTGATCGCCAGCGCGCTTTCGAAGGGGATTTTCTACTATACGAGCAATAACAGCAGTTTATGTGATGATACCGACAATCCGCACCCGTTAGAAGCAAATTATCAGATAGGCGATATCGCTTACTGGATTCCCGGTAAGGGTACTACCTGGGCCAAAGAAGAATATTGGCAGAAAGATACAGTTGCGCCCTGGGGCACTCCGGGACACGCGCATCTTTTGGGCGCCTATGATCTGACAATTTTTCACAGTTTTTCCTATAGCGCCATTACGGACGAAAATGTAAAAGACAAACTTACGGATACCTTTACAAGTCTGGGCGCCCCCGGTGTTTCCGGCGGTACGGAAGAGGATTTATCTGATACTGTTCCTGACGCCCGCCATTTTCAGGCCCTGAACGCTTTCGCCAAAAGCGCGATCGCCGATGTATCGCAGACCCGCTCTGACTTAGGCGCCATACAGAATCGTCTGGAACACACGATAAGCAATCTGGATAACATCGTGGAAAATACCGCCTCAGCGGAGTCCTCTATCCGGGATACAGACATCAGTACGGAAATGGTCAGATACAGCAATAACAGTATTCTCGCTCAGGCAGGGCAATCCATGCTTGTGCAGGCAAACCAGCAGAATCAGGGTGTATTGTCCCTGCTGCAGTAATTTCATGATTATTTCTTTCTCACGATATCAGACAGGAGAGTACTGGCATGGAACAGGCCATACAGACAGATAAAAAGCATAAGCACAGCAAAGAAGATATCCGCATCACCTTCAATATGGCATGGCCATCGATCGTGGAGTCTTTCTTTGTTGCCTTTGCCGGTCTGGTGGATTCGCTGATGGTCAGTTCCCTCGGTTCTTATGCCGTGGCGGCTGTCGGCCTTACGACACAACCGAAATTCATCGGTCTGTCCCTGTTTTTTGCCTTAAATGTTGCCGTCTCGGCGCTGGTCGCCAGAAGACGCGGTGAAAACAATCCCGAAGAAGCCAACCGCATCCTCAGCACCGCTGTCTTTTTTATTCTCATAGCGGCTGTCGTCTTAAGTGTGCTTTTTGTTGCTCTGGCAAGTCCTATCATACATTTGTGCGGTTCCACGCCGGAGACCCACGACAGCGCGGTGGCATATTTCCGTATCGTCATGGGCGGCATGATCTTTAACTGTATCCAGATGGGTATCAATTCCGCGCAGCGCGGCGCAGGTAACACAAAGATCACGATGCGTACCAACGTGACCTCCAATACTGTCAATATTATTTTTAACTATCTGCTGATCAACGGACACTTTGGTTTTCCGGCTCTGGGAATCCACGGTGCGGCGCTGGCAACTGTCCTGGGAACGGTCGTTGCCTGTATCATGAGTATCCTTTCTATTTTAAAACCCGATACATTTATCAATCTGCCATACATTATAAAAAGCAGAGTATTCCCTACTATCACAAGTTTCTTTCATTTAGTCAGAGTCGGCTACAGCGTATTCTTTGAACAGATCCTTATGAGGATCGGCTTCATGCTGACAGCTATCATGGCCGCTAAACAGGGCACGGACGCTATGGCTGCCCATCAGGTAGGCATGAACATCATGGGACTTTCCTTCTCCTTCGGGGATGGCTTGCAGGCCGCGGCGGTAGCCCTGATCGGACGCAGCCTCGGCGCGGGGGACGAAGAACTTGCCAAAGAATATGGCCGCATCTGCCGGATGTTCGGCGGTGTGATTTCCGTATGCCTTGCAGTTATTTATTTCATCGGTGCCAGACCATTGATGAGCCTTTTCTTCGTAGAAGAACATATCGTGGCGATCGGCGTGAGCATCATGCGCGTTATCATCCTCGTTGTCGTCTTCCAGATCAGCCAGGTCGTATATATGGGATGCCTGCGGGGTGCAGGAGATACCTTTTATACTGCTGTGGCTTCTACCATCAGCGTCACCTTTATCCGGACGATTGGTTCCTACTTGGGCGGCTATGTATTCGGCCTCGGTATCGTAGGGATCTGGATGGGCGTTCTGGCGGATCAGGTTTCCCGCTTTATCTTCGCTTCTACGCGCTTTAAGAAAGGAAAATGGACGCAGATCAAAATATAAATAATCTGCCAATCCACGCCTTAACCTTAAAACCGCACGATATCCCCGTTATGTACTTCTATCGTAGAAGAAACAATGATCTGACTCTCACCATCAAGGGCGCCTTCTACAGCGACCCAGCTTTCGTTTTTATCTATGACTTTCACATTGATCTCTTCTACATAATATTCCATACCCAGGATTCCTTCCCGTTCTTTCACCACATAGACATAAGTCCTTGTCTGCTCTTCATGTAAAGCAAGCGGCGAAATACAGCACGAATGCTTCTCCCCGCTCTCCGTGCGCTTCATGATGCCCGAAAGCCCCGGCATTCCCGTATCCTCCGGCAGATTGATATAGATTTCATAATTGCCGGGCGCAGTCTCGCTTTCCGCCAGATAGTCCACCGTGACATCTATTTCCCTGCTGCTGCCATCCAGTTTTAACGTCACTTTATCATTTAGCCCTACATAGCTTTTCTGCTCCTTACTGAGCATCGTTTTAAACTGACAGGGCACGGAATCATTAGCCAGCAAAAGCACAGCCGAGTCCGGTATCCTGCTGCCCGCGCTGACATAGATATCCGTGATCAGTCCGCCCTGTGCTGCTGTGATCTGACCATCAGAATTTCTGATCTCCTGATAGAGTGCGAGAT
Organism: Ruminococcus sp.; assembly: GCA_023663085.1. Lineage (GTDB taxonomy): Bacteria > Bacillota > Clostridia > Lachnospirales > Lachnospiraceae > UBA3282. The sequence continues at coordinate 18,071 of JAMPIB010000026.1, forward strand.
CCGCCTGCATATCGGCCAGTTCAATTTGATACGTTTCCAGCGAAGAATCTTCATTTTCCGGCAAAAGGATATCTTCCACTTTTCTTTCAGCATCCTTCATCGTATTGTCCCGATTCCATTTGGCATCCGCTTCTGCATAGGCCGCTGCCTGTAAGGCATCCTTTAATTCCTCATCCGAACCGCCTGCATGACTTTCCACATCTTTTTCAGCCTGATTAACATCCTCCGCCGCCCTTCCGACCAGCGTATCTTCATACTGTGCCAGTTTATCATAGTCCTCTCTGGCGCGTTCTTCCTCCAATGCTTTCCTCTGTCTTGCCAGTTCCTCATTGGCCAGTATCGTATCCACCTGCACCTGTACTTTGGAGATCGCCGTCCGTTTCTCTTCTATGATAGCGTCCAGATCTTCCATATCTATCGTAAAAAGAACATCCCCTTCTTCCACCTTATCGCCCACCTGAATAAACAACTGCTCTATCCGCAGTCCGCTCAGGGCCGTGACCGGATTCTTATCTCCCGCTACTACGATCCCTTCCGCCTCTACGATATGCTCCACATATTTCCCTTCCGGCTCTTCAACGGTAACTACCGGCAGCCTTGACGCATAGATGCTTTTGGAAATAACCGTACACAGCCACATCATCCCCAGAAAAACAAAAAACCCCGCGATGACCTTCTTTTTTCTCTTCTCTCCCATTTATTTTCTGCTCCCTTCTATCAGCATTCTTCATCCGGCAGAATGGCCTTATTCTTTTAGTCCGGAAAAAATAATTCCCTGCTCCAGATAATCCTGTCCCCAGACAAATATAAACACCGCCGGGATCAAAGTGATAATTGACGCACCGAACGCATAACCCGCCTGTGCCCAGGTGATCTCCGGCAGATATAGCGAAAGCGGCCACAATGCCTTTTCTTCCAGAAATGCCATTGGCTGCTCCATCATATTCCAGTATTCCAGAAATCCTAATACCATCGCCGAAAGCAGGCCGCTTTTACCAAGCGGAAGTCCTATCTTTCTAAAGATCATAAACTCCCCCGCCCCGTCGATACGCGCCGCCTCGAATAACTGCATGGGGATTGCCCGGAAACCGCCGTATGAGAGAAAGACCGGAAACGTGGAGAAGACCGCCGGCAGTACTACCGCCTGATAAGTATTCAAAAGTCCCAGTCTGTTTAACACCAGATAGCTTGATAACATTGTCACCTGAAAAGGCAGGAGCATGAGCACCACATACAATACAAAGAGCACTCTGCTGCCTTTCACCTTATATACCGCAAAGGCCCATGCCGCAGGAACCCCGATAATAAGCTGTCCCGCCAGAATACATCCCACCATCTTAATGGAATTCCAGAACAATACGAAAAACTGCGGCGTCAGAAAAAGCAGCTTGCCGTAATTCTCAAACGTCGGATAATCCGGGACTAATTTCCAGCTGATGAAATCCAGACTGTCTGCAAAAACAGGGGACAGATACTGCCGCAGTTCCCCGTTACCCATAACAGAGCCTGTTATCAGAAGAATGATCGGCAGACACACGAACACAGCCGGAAGTAACAACAGAACAGTTGTGATATCATTTTTTATACTCTGTATACGTTTTCTCATCTCAATGACCATACCCTTCTTTCAACCTGCGATATTTATTCCCTGCTGTCCCACATATGCTGTAAAAGCATGATGACAATAAACAAAAAACCGCCTACGCAGACTGCCGCCGCCGCCATCTTATCAAAGTCAAGATTCACGAACCAATTGTTAAACAGATGCTGCAAAAGATAAATATCCTGCTCCGGATAGGCACCCGCGACCAGATAAGCCTCCCTGTAAATCTTAAAGGAATTTAAAAACGAAAGTATGACGATGGTATACAGGCTCCCTTTCAGATTCGGCAGGATAATTTTCCAAAAATTCTGCCACTCCGAAGCGCCATCGACTCTGGCCGCCTCTAACATTTCATTCGGGATCCCCAGGATTCCCGCCAGCCACAAAACGACCGTATAACCTGTATTTTTCCACACATAACTGAATATCAGCACCCAGAAAGCCGCACCGCTCCCCAGATAATCTTTATGTATCTCTCCCCATAGTCCTGTCAGTTCTCCAAGCCGTGTCAGAAACAGATTCAAGAAACCCTGCTTATAAAAAAACATCTTCCATACGATGACGATTGTTGCCGTCGGCATGGCCAGCGGGAATAAATACAGTGACTTCACAATTCCGGCGCTCCTTAGCTTACTTAAGGGCATCGCAATGATAAGACCGATTATGACTAACAGCGGAATACAGACGATAGTAAAACGAAAAGTGTTTTTTACCGCCAGTATAAAAGCCTGATTACTAAAGATGGTCTTATAATTCTCTATTCCGTTAAACTGTCCCGTTACCGCCGTTGCAAAAGATCTCTTAAAAACATCCAGAAACGGTATCAGCACAAAGACTGATACTCCCAGCAGACTGGGCGCCATAAACAGGAAAAAGGCGTTTCTCATCTTATTTCTTTTTATCCGAAATCTATGCGCTTTCAATCCATAACTCCCTTTCTGTTTCAACCTGCTCTGATCGAATCTGTTCCGCTCTATTCCATTTCGTTTCATGCCATTTCAATTTATTCCGCCATATAGATGGAAACCTTTTTCTCAATATCGTTTACCGCTTCTTCCAGACTCTTACTTCCCTGCATATAGGAGATCCCTTCTTCATAAACAACATTTTCCAGAACATCGTCTTCAATATAAGCCGTATCCACGGTTTCCATATAATTTTTATATACCTCGAACTCGTCTTCGGACGGCCAATAGCAGACCAGACTGATCATTTGTCCGTCTTCTCCCTCTGTGGCGACTGAGTTATACAGCCTGCTGCCGTCAAGGCTGCCTTCCGGCGTGGTAAACTTTTCATCAAAGGCCGCCTTATTTACAGGCAGACTGTCGTACAGATAAGACTGATTTTCTTTTCCAAGACATACCTTCAGGAAATCCTCTGCAAGCTGTATCTGCTCTGATGCTGCGTTGATCCCCAGAAGCGTTTTTGCCCAGAAAACATTCTCACACTGTCCGCCCATGGGTGCCCAGACAGCATTTTCAAAGCCATTTAATTTTTGTATGGAATCTACATCCATACATTCAAAAACGCCAAATAATGACTGTGTGTATCCGCCTACATATTTCATCTTGACCATATTCGGCATTCTAAGATAATCCGAATCCTCGAAGGATGCTACACGGTTATACGTTTCATACGCCTGGCTGATCTCTTCATATCTATCTATCACTCTGTCCGGAACACCATCTGTCTGTGCTGCATAGATCCGCCCGGTCTGTTCCAGAAATTCTCCGATGGCTTCTTTGTCTATTTCTCCTTCTGCATTCATCCATGCCGGTACACAGCTCATGGCAAACAGACGCATAATGCCTTTGGCGGAACTGATACCCAACAGATCCTGCTCCGGATAGTCTTCTTTCAACGCCTCAACCATATCCGCAACATCCGTCAGATCATAAACGCCGTTAAGATATTTTTTATCTGCCATCATAACAGGCAGCCGTACTGCACACGGCATCGCATAAATCTGCTCATCGGTCGTGAACGCACCGACAATATTTCCGAATAACTCATCTTCACCGCTTAAACCGCCGATCATCTGGCTCAGATCCAGAAGCAGTCCTTTTTCAACATAGGAATCTACTGGCATATTATCCAGTATCAGAATATCCGGCCCTTCTCCTGCCATAATTTTAGTATTCAGACTCTTGAGCGCATCTTCTCTGGTAACGGAATCACTCCCGCTCATCCCACATGTAAATTCGATATAAACCTGTGGATTCTGCGTCTGATAGATGTTGATGGCCTGCCGTATCAGTTCGTTATCATAAAGTCCATAGACCATTAATTTCTCATGCGGTACGGTAGGAATATCCGGATCGTACACATACCGTACCAGTTGTCCTCCCTGAAACAGTGTCAGAAACTCACTGTTATCGAGCGCGATCATCCCCTGCAGCGCATAAGAGGGATTGCCGAGGCTGCATAGTTTCCCATCGATCACCTGTTCCATGACACTTCCGCCTATCACATGACGGTACAGTCCTTTTTCTCCCGCCAGATAAATAATATCATCTTCACCGAAGAAGAAATATAGATCATACGTATCCAGATTGCTCTCGCCTCTGTTTTTATAATTCTCGTTTACAAATTCGTTCAGCACTTCATCTTCTATATATTCTTTCTTATCCATATCATACAGCAACAGGCCATCGTAGCCGTAGCCATCGATAGCCATGATATTGTCGTGAAAACGGATCAGATTCGGACACCCTTCCTCTACCATGAGAAAAAGGTCGCTGCTGCCATCTTCTTTCACTTCATATATATTAGATGTTCCTCTGGTGCTCACAAAGATCCTGCCATCATCTGCTATATATACCTGATTCAGATATTGGTCATCCTCCGTGATCGCAACCTCCACAGGAATCTCCGTATTATCCGGTTTAATGATGAGCATCTGCGGATTCAGCTCAATGGCCTCCTCCGCTTCATCCATTTCATCCTTTTCTCCCTGATAAATAAGCACGACCGTATTATCCGCTCCGACCGCCATACTCATAATATAGGTACCCTCGTCTATCATCCGGGTACGCCACCTTCTGACATCTGCCATCCAGACTTTGCCGTCACCATCCGCTTTTACAAAATCCATGATGCTGTCGGATATCATCAGATTCCCGTTATCAAGCTGGTACAGGCGGTTTCCGCTCCCCGAAATCTTACCCGACAGATCCATGGTTTCTTCTACATAACGCCCCATCGCATCGGAAAGTTCTCCGTTTTCAGTATCTTCTCTGCCGCCATCTCCCGGACCGGTGCCGGTATTGAACCCATCGCCGCCTGTATTTCCGCACCCCGTCAGCGAGACTGCCAGCAGCAGCACCGCCAGTCCCCCGGCCATTCCTTTCGTAAATCTTTTCCAAACCTGTTTCCAGATCCTTACTCCCTCATAATTCCCAGCCAATACTTTCAACCTTCTTTCTTTTTCTCTGCATCACTTATATCCACATTTACCGTATTCTATCCGCCCGGTAAAAACGCCTTCTATTCGGCCAGATAAAGCGAAATCTTCCGCTCAATCGCCGTCATGGCCTCATCCAGACTTTTCCTTCCCTGAAGATATCCGATACCCTCGTCATATACGGCATATTCCAGCACCGTATCTTCGATATAAGGAGTGTCCGCCGCCTCTATGCACGCTCTGATTTCTGCAATCTGCGCTTCATCCGGCCAGTAAGCAACAAAATCCCTTTGTTTCCCGTCTTCGTCGCTCCCGCCCATCCACAGATAAGCGCCTGATTCTTCTATATAATCCGGCTTCGTTGTAAAATCTTCCTCAAACGCCGCCTTATTTACTGCAAAGCCATTATAAGGATTTCCCTGATACATCATGAGCTGATTTTCTTTGCCCAGACATATTCTGATAAAATCCTCCGCCTGTTTACTATACCTCGACGTCGCATTGATGCCAAGCAGCGTATAGGCACAGAACACATGGCTGCTCTGTCCTTCTATGGGTCTCCATACAGACTCTTCATAACCTGCCACTTTATTGACAGAACAGAGCTCATTATAGGCATTACGGCCGTTTATTGCCTCGCGTACAACATGGCGTTCGCCCCAGACATAATTCTCCGCGCTGGCAGCAGTCCGCAGATAGCCGGAATCGTCTCTGCTTTCCCCGAAATATTGCAGCCAGTTTTCGTTCCCTGTCCTGTACTGATTCAGGATTTTTTCCGGCAGTCCCTCCATTTGCGCGTCATAAATTCTTTTCGTCTGCTCTAAAAATTCCCTGACCGCTTCTGTATTCAGTTCTCCGTCTTCCGTCAGCCAGGCCGGCGTACAGGCCATGGCAAAGAAGCGCATGATTGCTTTCTCCGTACTAAGTCCCAATATATCCTCTCCGGGATTCTCCTGCCGCATTATTTCTACGGTATCGGCGATGCCTTCTAAGTCGTCCATCTGTGAAATATACTGCTCATCGCCTCCGATAACCGGAATCTGTATCTCACAGGGCATTGCATAAACGCTCTCCCCCGTTTTCATGGCCTCCACGATATTTCCAAATAACGCCTCTTCGCCGGAAAGTTCTGATAAAATTGTCGCCATATCAAGCAACAGACCTTTTTCAATATAAGAATCAATCGGCATATCATCTAAGACAAGCACATCCGGCCCTTCACCCGCCATAATTTTCGTATTCAATGTTTTCAGTGCATCCTCTCTTGTGAGCGAACTTCCATCACTCAGACCGACTTCATATTCCACAAAAGTCTCCGGATTCGCCGTCTGATATAAGGAAACCGCCTGCTGTATCGTAGAGTTCTCTTTCAGACTGTAAATATACAACCGCTCATTCGGCACCGTCGGCATATCCGGATCGTATACGAAATGCACGAGTCTGCCTCCGCTAAACAACGCCAGAAATTCATTATCCGGCAGCATGAGCACGCTTTGTATATAATAAGCCGGATTATTAAAAGTACAAAGCCTTCCGTCAATGACCTGCTCTATCGCGCTGCCGCCTACCACATGCCTGTGCAGTCCCTTACTTCCTGCCAGATAGATAACATTTTCCTCTCCTGCGAAAAAATACAATTCATACCCATCATCTGTATTAAAACTGTTCCCGCCGTTATAATCTTCTTTTACAAATGTTTCCAGTACTTCGTCTTCTACATATTCTTTCCGCTCCATATCATAGATGCGCGGCGACTGATAGCTGTTCCCATCCATAATAAGCAGATTACCCTGAAACTTGATCAGTTCCGGCCGGCCCTCCGGCAGCGTCAGGAACACTTCATAACTGCCTTCCCCTGTCGCCTCATACAGATCATCGCTGCCCGATACGCTGAAAAATACCCTGCCCTCATCGGATACCGCCGCATATCCGGGAAACATCTGATCTCCCATATCCTGCCTCTTAACTGAAAATTCACTTCCATCAGCCTTTATGACCATAAGCGACTGCCCGTAATTCTCCCCTTCGTAGTCTATGTACAAAACCGCAGTCGTATTATCCGCCCCTATGGCAATATCCACAATATAGGTGTCGTTTTCCTTTAATCCGGTAAACCATTGCGGTTTCTCTTCTTCCCACGTTACCCCGTTATCTTTGGAAACCAAAAATCCCGCATCCGGATCAGTTATCATGAGCGTTCCATCCGCCAGCCGAAACAACCTGCTGCGCCAGCCGGAAAGCTTTTCTGACAGGTCTGTCACTTCTTCCACATACCGTCCCATAGCCGCAGCTTCATCCGATGCGTCCTGCGTATCTTCCGTGTTATTTCCGGCAGGCTCCGCGCCCGCATCCTGCGTACTTGCAGCCGCCGTATGACCAGCATTACCCGTCTGCTCTGTGTTTCCCTTTATATCCTGCCCTGTGCCCGTGTTCCCACAGCCGCCAAGAAACGTTATCAGCAGCACGAGCGACAATAATACTGATGCTGTCTTCTTTTTTCTGCACCATTTTCCAGTCATTTTTATACTCTCCTTCTACTCCGCCATATACAAAGCCACCGTCCTCTCCACAGCTTCTACCGCCTCTTCGACGCTCTGCGTACCATGCAGATATCTGACTCCTTCTTCATATACGGCATCTTCCAATATATCATCATCTATACACGGCGTACCCACCGATTCCATCCAGCCCTGCAAGGTTTTCATCTGTTCCTCTTCCGGCCATATGATATTTATGGTAATAACATCGCCATCCCCCATGCCAAACATCAAACTTCCTAAATCTCCATCCTCCAAAGACTCTTCATATCCTTTGCCATGTATAATATCGTTAAATGCCGCCTTATTAACAGGCAGGCCGTTAAATAACGACGACTGACTCTCATCTCCCAAGAGCAGACGCAGGAACTCTTCCGCCGCCTGCGTATCATCAGAAGAAGCAGCGATAGCGGCCAATGTCTGCGGATAAAAAATATTTTCATCCATCATCCTTAATTCCAGATTCTCATGCTCTTCCATCTGCTGCATGGACGTTATTACCATATACTCATAAAAATCTACTAAAACAGCACATTCCAGTTTTCTCATCCCTGTGGCATAATCCAGATAATTGATACCTAACCGCACAAAGGAAGAAGAATCGTCCGGGTCATATCCATACATCTCCATGAGATAATCATTTAACTCCTCGTGGCCTATAATGGTCTCTTCCGGCAGGCTCTCCATCTGCGCGTCATATATTCTTTTCGTCTGCACATAATAATCCGTAAGCGCCTCTTTATCAATATCGCCGCCAGACGTCTTCCAATAAGGTGTAGAAATCACGGAGAACAGCCTCATAATACGTTTCTCTGAACAGACGCCGAGCAAATCATCTCCCGGATTCTCCTGCCGCAATACCTCCAGCACATCCGCAATCCCGGACAAGCCTTCTTCTGGCGGTAAATAGTCTTCCATACCGAGCATAAGCGGCAGTCCCACCTCACATGGCAGCATATACACTTTATCCTCTACCCGGAATGCGTCTACGATATTTTCAAACAACGCATCCTCCTCATCCAGACTCTCCAGAAAAGGTGTTAAGTCAAGCAGCATCCCTTTTTCCAGATATGCGTCTATCGGCAGATTATCCAGGATCAGGACGTCCGGCCCTTCCCCTGCCATGATCTGCGTATTGAGATTTTTCAGAGCGTCCTCTCTCGTTATGGATGAGCCGTCTTCCATGCCAATCTTATATTCCACATAATATTCCGGATGCGCGCTCTGATACAGATTAACCGCCTGTCGTATCGTGTTATTATCCCGCAGACTATAAACTGTCAGTGTCTCACTTGGCACAGTCGGAATATTCGGGTCATATGTAAAGCGGACAAGGCTGCCGCCCTGGAACAATGCCAGAAACTCACTGTTATCCAGCATTACCATCCCCTGCAAAGCATAGGACGGATTGCTGAAAATCGTAAGATTCCCGTCAATTACCTGCTCCATGGCGCTCCCACCTATCACATGGCGGTGTAATCCCTTCTCACCCGCCAGATACAGGATATCCTCTTCTGCAAAAAAGAAATACAGATCATAAAAGCTGCCGCCGCCATTGGTTCTGTGCTGATAGTTGGCATTTATGAAATCATTTAACACTTCATCTTCAATATAAATTTCTTTTTCCACATCATAGATGAGCAGTCCATCATAAGAATCCCCGTCAATGATCATCAGATTCCCCTGAAACTGGATTAAGTGCGGCATTGCATAAGCGGGATCTAATACCAGAAACAATTCCGTGCTGCCATCTTCTTTTACCTCATAAATCTCGGTACCGTATGTTGAAACAAATACACGCCCCGTATCGGATATCCATACATAGCGAATAGAATCATTTTCCTGCGTCGGCGTAATTTTCGTCACAACCTGCGAACCGTCCGGCCTGACGATCAGCAGTTCATAATCGGTATCCCAAAGATTATCCGTTGCATCCGCATCCGTATCTTTTACCTCATATATGACCCCGACAGTATTATCCGCACCGACCGCAAAATCCTGAATATATGTCTCTGTTTCTGCCATGGCTGTCCGCCAGTCTCTGGGATCCGCCTCCCATGTCGCACCTCTATCCGTAGAGCATAAGAAGTCTTTTCCCCTGTCCGTTATGATGAGACTTCCATCTTCTAACTGGAATAACCTGCATCCATAGCCGATACGGTCTGATATATCCAGGCTCTCTTCCACATAACGCCCCATGGCGCTGCTCTCGTCTATGGAAATCTCTGTATTGTCCGAATTACCCCCCCCCGGAGTTTCTATACGGCCTGCGCTGCATCCGGTCAGGGTAAATATCAACGCCATTGTAAAATATGCTGCTTTTTGCCTGTTTTTCATAGTCTTCCTCCGTTTCCCGACAATAATAGCATAACAGCTTTATCTCTAAATTATCTCTAAGTTACTATAAAAATTTTAATGCTTTTTTATAACACACAAAAGAGCCGGATCATACCGGCCCTTTTATCTATATTTTTCGTCGCTTTTTTCGCCGCTTTTTTAGCGACGAATTATTTCAATCTATACATTTTTGCCTTTGTTTTACCATTATCAACAAGTTTATCCATCACAACCAGTTCTTTCAAAAGCTCCTTTGTTCTGGTATTTTTAAGTCCTAATTCAACAGCAATTTCAGAAGTTTTATGCCACTTCTTATCCGACATCATCCTTAAAATCACTTCATATTGTTCTGCTCTCTTTTTCGAAAGATTATTCACCACTCTTTCATCAATATTTGCAGCCTCACCTCTGTCATTCAAAAATGCAGGGTGAATCGGAATCCTTATTCTCATCGCCCGTCTATCTTCGTCTGTAAAAAATTCCGCTCGGGGTGAACCATTCTTTTCCAACTCCATCTGTATCGTAGGAATACCAGACGAATGACCTTCCGACAATTCTAATTCTTTTAAAAACTCTCCCAGTCTTCTATTACGATAATATCTGGAAACAAATCTCCTGCCCTCCGCTATTGTCTTTTCTGAAATTGACCGGTCAATTCCCGGAAAATTCATAATATTTATACAGTCCGGTTCTATTTCTATAGTCACTGGTTCACAGGACATATAATCTCTATGATAGAATGCGTTGACGACAGCTTCTTCAATTGCCTGATATGGATAGTTCATAATCCTAAGCGCTTCCATCTGATTGGAAACTTTAATTACCTTTTCTCTTATAAACAAATTACGAAAACGCTCCAGCGTTGCCTGGATCATCTGCGGCACCGAACCTGTAATATCAGGAAAATCCTCACTAACACTTGGGTTTTTTACACTTCCTTCCGGAAAAGATGTCATCTGCACATAAGTATATCGAAAAAACTTATCTGGCTGCTCACAAAACATCATGAGCGCCACATTCTGAATATATCTAAGTTCCGGTGGCCCTACCAGCAATTGCATGTCTTCCAATATTTCTTCTATACCACGTTCTCTAACCTGTCTTGCCAGTTTACTTCCTGTTTTACGTAAATGGTCTTCTAAAAGAACAGGCGAAATATCATCAAATGTCGCTTTATGATTTGCTCTGCAATCAAAAGGCGTCTGATCAGACATATTAATTAATTCTCGCTCTTGTTCAGGATTCGCTTTTACCGAACTGGTCAGATAACGAATATAATAACTATACTTCTTATCCTTTTTACCCGTAACATATTCCGGAGATTTATATGGTCGCTGTTGTCCGGTTCTTGCTACGATAACAAAGAGCCATTTCCCATCCACCTCTGAGATAATGACTTTAGGAAAATATGGAGGCGATATCATATTATTGTAACCAATCATTTCTTTTTGGATCTCGTCCAACATTTCCTCTGGCACTCCTTTTATCGGCCGGACTGCCACACCATTTTTCTCCTCAACTCCAACAACAATATACCCGCCGCCATCATTATTATAATCATTCGCAAATGCACAAACACTATGATAAACATCATCAGGATTCCAGCCTGTCTTAAACTCTATGCGGTCTGATTCTATTTTTCTTTTATTTAATAAATCTTCTATGCCTATTTCAAGTTCCATAGCGTCAGCTCCAATCACTATATTTATCTGAAAACATGCAGCCACATATATCTTTCTGTATAACTTTTCATAAAAAATTATACTATACGCTTTATCTATTTTCAATATATCGTACACATAGACTGCCACAGCCTAAATAAACTATATCCATAATCAGACTTTAGAGAATAATTAAAGATTCCCATGCTAAAATAAAATGATATAATATACATAAAGCAAACTGGCCACACCACAGGTCAGCTTGATGGCAAAAGAGGGAAAATACCATGAGGATCTTACTGGCCGAAGACGATAAGCAATTAAATTCCACACTTACTTTCCAATTAGAAAGCGAAGGATTCAGCGTCGATTCCTGCTTAGACGGGGAAGAAGCCTTCTTTTACGGGGAACAGAATATTTACGACGTTATTTTATTAGACCGGATGCTCCCGCATATGGAAGGAACGGATATCCTGACTGCCCTTCGCAAAAAAGGCATCACCGCACCTGTCATCCTTATCACCGCGTTAGGCACTTTATCCGATAAAGTAACGGGACTTGACCTCGGTGCGGACGACTATCTGGTCAAACCCTTCGCTTTCGAGGAGCTGCTCGCCAGGATACGCTGTGTTACGAGAAGACCGCATACCCTGACTAATCCCGATATATTAAATATCGCCGATATAACCTGGCAGGCTTCTGAAAGCATTCTGACCGGCCCGTCCGGCAGTTGTACGCTCTCCAAGAGAGAAGCCTCATTATTTGAAATATTTTTACACTCAAACGGCCAGACTCTTCCACGACAGACTCTTCTTTTAAAAGTCTGGGGCCCTGAAAGCGACGTGGAGGAAGGAAATCTTGACAATTATATCCATTTTCTGCGCAGACGCCTGTCCATAGCAGGCAGCTGCCTGCAGATCAAAACAATACGCGGCATCGGCTACAGCCTTCAGGAGAAATGATTATGTATAGAAAGGTACACATACGGCTTACTCTGTTATGTGCAGGGATTACGGCAGTCATCATGATCGTTATGTCCCTCTGCTATCTCTATGTCTCGGAACACAGCCTTTACAGGAATCAGTTTCAGGCTTTTCAAAACGATATCAATACTATTACGACCAATCTGGAACAACAGTCCATTATTTCCATGGAATGGCTTTCCAAGATGGAGGCGCAGGGCAATTATCTGTTTTATGTCTTAGATAACGGCGTCCCGTTTCTTTATAACCAGTTAAATGAAAGCGCGGAAAATTCTCTCCGCGAAAAACTTCTCGAAGAAAGCCGGAATGCCGCACAGAGCACACCGGAAATTTCCTCTTTGACTACGGCGGAATCATCCTATACATCATCGCATATTGAATATGAATTTACTTCTGGCTCTACGGACAGCAAATATTTCGGCGGGATCATCCGCATGGGAAAATTTTCTTCCTCATTGGAAGTGATCGTCCTTTCTTCTCTGGCTTCTTTGGAAGAACAGATAAAAGAACAGCGTGTCCGCTTTATTTTAATTGATCTGGCGGCTGTTATCCTGCTCACGGTCTTTTCCTGGATCTTTACGGGGAAACTTTTAAAACCCATTATTGAAAACCAACAGAAACAGACGCAGTTTGTTGCTTCGGCTTCTCATGAACTGCGCACGCCGCTCGCCGTTATCCTTTCCGCCACAGAATGCTGTAAAACAGCCTCCGACGAAAAACAGGAAGGTTTCTTAAAAACAATTCAGCAGGAAAGCGCCCGCATGTCGGCTCTGGTGGACGATATGCTGACCCTGTCCGCCTCCGACGATCACCGCTTCTCTATCCAGATTAGTCCGATAGAACTGGATACGCTTCTTATGAACGCTTATGAAGCCTTTGAACCGCTGGCCAGAGATAAACAGATCGCCTTATCCATCCATCTTCCGGATGCGGCGCTCCCTTTATGCTCCGCAGACCCGCAGCGCATCAGTCAGGTTATCGCCATTCTTTTGCATAACGCCATCAGCTATACGCCCGAACATGGACAGATAGACTTATCGCTTTCCTGCCATAAAGACCGCTTTTCCATCGCCGTCAGGGATAATGGTATCGGGATTGCCGATGAAGATAAAAAGAAGATTTTTGACCGCTTCTACAGGGTAGAAAAATCCCGAAGCACCAAAGAGCACTTCGGGTTAGGCTTATCCATTGCTTATGAGATCATAAAAGCGCATAACGGCAGCATCCTTGTTTCCGATGCGCCGGGCGGCGGCAGTATCTTCACCGTCACCCTCTGATTATCCTCCATATTTTTCATACAATTCCCACAGAGCCTGCATATCTTCTTCCGACACGCTCTGTTCCAGATACTGCCGGACTTCTGCAATAGATTCGGAATTGACGCCGCCTTCCATGATGTCCATACAATCGGAAATGGTCTCGCCATCTGCGTATTTCCCGATGATCTCTTCCGCCTGCTTTTTGTCTTCCTCATCCATATCAGCCACGATCTGTCTTGCCTTCTCAGCGGCCTGCGGATCGCCCGCACTCTCAAACGCCTTTTCCAAAACCTGCTCGGCCACCTTTTCCGTCACTTTCGATTTTACCGCCTCCGTCAGATATCCTTTTGCCAGGAAAAAAATGAATACCAGACAGCATAGGATGACCAGACTTAAGAATACGATCATGCCCAGGCCCTTTTTCTTTTTCCTGCGTTTTTTACTCATTTTCCGATTTCCTTTCCCTTTTATGCTTTCTTTTAATATGCCCTGCCCCAGTAGACCATCTTCTTAGCGGGTTTGCCGCAGCAGACACAGGTCTCCGCTATCTGCTCCTGTTCAAAAGGCATACAACGGCTCGTTACCGCCAGTTCTTCCTTAATCGCGTCTTCACAGGTCTGCTCTCCACACCACATCGCTTTCACGAAACCTGATTTTTCTGCGAAGATTTTTCTGAACTCTTCCATATTCCGGGCAGTATATGTGTGACTGTCTCTGTGCGCTCTGGCCCGCTCTAACATTTCAACCTGCATCTTATCCAGAATTTCTCCCGCTTTTGTTTCCAACTCGTCTAACGATACTTCTATCTTTTCACCCGTATCGCGGCGGCAGATCACGCACTTATTGGCCTCGATATCTTTCGGCCCGATCTCTACGCGGATCGGAATACCTCTCATTTCCTGTTCAGAGAATTTCCAGCCCGGACTCTTATCCGCATCATCCACCTTTACACGGAAATTACTTAATCTGTCCTTCAAGGCAAAGGCTTTCTCCAACACGCCTTCTTTCTTCTGCTGGATAGGAATGATCATGATCTGCGTAGGCGCAATCCTTGGCGGCAGGACCAGACCGGAATTATCTCCATGCACCATGATGATACCGCCGATCAGACGGGTTGACGCCCCCCATGAAGTCTGGTGTACATATTTCAGCGTATTGTCTTTATCTGTAAACTGGATATCAAACGCTTTTGCAAATCCGTCTCCAAAGTTATGGCTCGTTCCCGACTGTAATGCTTTGCCATCGTGCATCAACGCTTCGATCGTATAGGTCGCCGTCGCTCCCGCGAATTTTTCCTTATCCGTCTTGCGCCCCTTGATAACAGGGATTGCCAGAACCTGCTCACAAAAATCCGCATACACGTTCAACATCTGAATTGTTCTTTCCTCCGCCTCCTGCTGTGTGGCATGTGCCGTATGGCCCTCCTGCCATAAAAACTCACGGCTTCTAAGGAAAGGTCTTGTCTCCTTTTCCCAACGTACAACGGAACACCACTGGTTACAAACCTGCGGCAGATCGCGGTAAGAATGTACGGTATTTTTATAATAATCACAGAAAAGCGTCTCCGACGTAGGTCTTATGCACAGTCTTTCCTGTAAAGGCTGCTGCCCGCCGTGTGTCACCCACGCCACCTCCGGCGCAAAACCTTCTACGTGATCTTTTTCCTTATTTAACAGGCTCTCCGGAATAAACATCGGCAAGTATACATTCTGTACTCCGGTTTCTTTAAACATTTCATCCATTTGTTTCTGGATCAGTTCCCAGATCGCGTATCCTGCCGGCCGAAAGACCATACACCCTTTCACGCTCGTATAGTCAATCAGTTCCGCTTTCTTGACAACGTCCGTATACCACTGTGCGAAATCTTCTTCCATAGATGTGATTGCTTCTACTAATTTCTTTTCTGCCATCTCTTCTCTTCCTTTCTGATTTTGGCGTACAAAAAAACCGAGTTTCAATCCCCAAAAGGGACCGAATACTCGGCGGTACCACCCTGATTGGCATATGACATGCCCTGCTTTTCCTACCGTTAACGCCGATGATACGCTGCATTTCTCATGCAGGACTCCAAGGCCGGTTCCGGATATTCCCCGTAAGAGCCTCGCAGCTATCGGCCCTCTCTCTGAAACGTCTCCCATCCGTACTAATCCTCTTCTTTGTCGATATCTTATGAATATGCTTTGATTTTAGAAGACGACGGCGGATTTGTCAACAGGAAGTTTCACGGAAATTCTCTTCAGAAATTTTCTTCCCTGCAGATTCCTTCCCCAATCCCCAGGAGCATAAACACAAACGGCGTATTCAAAATCTGCTGAAAGCTGACCATATTATGTACTGCATAAACCAGTACCGCTGCTGCACACAGGTACAGATCCGCTCGAATTTCCGCCCTTTTTATAAATCTGGCGGCCGCAGAGACAAAAATCCCCACATAGCAGACACACCCCAAAATCCCCTGATTGACCAGCACTGTAAGCCATTCATTATGTGCATTTGTCAGTCTGGAATCCCCGAAACGCGCATATACGGTTTCCGCCAGTCCGGGCACCGAATAGACATATTCTGCAAAACAATCCGGCCCTGCTCCGATCAGTTTATGTAACGGCGACATCCGCCCGAAAGCCTCAAAACCGCTTTTCCATGTAGCGCCTCTCGAACTTGCCCAGAAATCGTTAAAAGTAAAAGCCGAAACACCCGACAATCCGAAGATCCCCTCCGGCATACAGGTATTTACCGCCAACACTACAAAATATCCGATAAGCGCCATGACCACGATAAGAAACACCATGCGGCCAATTATTTTATGCTCCGCGATCTGATAACCTTTCTTTTTTTCCAGCATCATAAAAAGCACATATAAAACCACCGCAGCAATTCCGATATAAACAGACGCATTCGTATCCGTCAAGAGGATACCCGGTTTTCTTTCGTAATTTATCACTAAACCCGGCAGATGCCGCAGCACCCTTCCTGTCAGACAGGCTGCTGCAAATAAAATACACAGTTCCAGCAAACGTCTCATATATTCATTCTTCCGAAAAGAAAGGCCAAGCAGCAGAAGAAAAAGCCCTGCCAGTGCAAGATAGGCGCTGCCGCTGCCCTGCACAACCCCAATCAGAAATGCAATTACAACATAAACGCCTGCGGCCATTCGCTGTATTCGTTCTCTGCTCTTCCAATACAGCAGGATCCCCAGCGGGCAGATGACCGCCCAATAACCGCAGAACCAGTTAATATTTCCCAAAGTGGAAATGAATGTAGGCGTCTGTCCGATCATGGGAATCGGATAAACGGAATACCGGTTTAGGATGCCCAGTATAAAAACAACCCCGGAACTAAACAATATCACATAAAGCATCTTATTATTCCATTTAAAAAATCTGGAAAAAAGAAAATAAAACATGACAAACAGTATCTGACTGACAAGCCCCATATGCCAGCCTGCCGCCCCCCAGAACGCCTCTTTTCTAAAAGCCGTAAACAGATAAGACAAAAGAACCGCGATCAGATATCCATAGACAAACCAGTCCGTCACTGACAAATGCCGGTAATGTTCCACGACAGACCATGATCTTCCATAAAGCAGGACAAGACAAAGAACCATAAACAGCATGATCCCCATGCTCACCAGACTGACGTTACGGAAAAAGAAGTATTTCACATCTCCGATCTCCAGATACCCGCCCTTCACATAAAGCGGATAGACCACCATCATAACAAGAAAAAACGCCGTCAAAATACTATTACAGATTTCCATTATGGCTGATCTTTTTTTCTCGGTTTTCTTATCCCTAAACTCCTGCGGCATAATATCCTCCCCGGATGAATAACTTACCACCATCTGTATTATAAAACCTCTCATTATCCCCCGTCAAATCTTCATTAATTCATGGATAACAATAAGTGCAAGCGGCCCCTCAATGATTCCGGCCACCCCAAAGAGTCTGATTCCCGCATAGATCCCCAGCAGCATCAACACCGGCGCAATACCCATTTTATTTCCGATCAGTTTCGGCTCTAAAAATTCCCGGATAACAATGCAGGCTATATAAAGCGCGATACAGACTCCCATCTGGATATACTTTCCGGTCAGGAACTGCCAGATGGCCATCGGCACCAGAACAATCCCTGTTCCGATAAAAGGCAGTACATCCAGACATCCCGCCAGAATCCCCCAGAAAACGCCGCCGTAAATGCCTGTCGCCCAAAGGACGGCGCTGGCAAAGACACTGATCAACAGCAAAATGATTCCCTGCGCTTTTATAAATGTGACAATATAATTAAGAATCCCTTCAAACGCTTTATAAACAAATGTCAGATCCTTTGACGTTTTTAACCATGCCAGAAACGAAGCATAATCTTTTTCCAGCAAAACCGCTGCCAGCAGGGTGATAAAAAGAAATGCCACTACCTCAAAGATTCCTTTAAAACAACTGTAGGAAGAGGACAATACCTGCGGGATGACCTGCACCTGCACGTTTTCCATGATGACGGCCATTTTTTCCACGACAAAATTCTCTATTTCATAGCCGTTCCAGCCAAATTTACCATCGAGACTGAAACAGCACTGGTGCAGGAATGCCTGTAACTGTGCGTATGCCATTTCAATAAAAGCTGAGACTTTCTCAAGCTGCCCGCTGCCACTGTAACCGAGCGCCCACAAGACCACCGCCAGAAAAAGTAATATCAAAAACAATACACCAAACGCCAGAAACTTTTTACGCATGGGAATTTTTTTCTGGATACGCTGTAATAACGGATAAAATAAGGTGATCAGGATAAAAGCCGCGATAAACGGCGCCATTAACGGGAAAACAAAGCGAAAAAAAAGATAGACCAATAAAGTTATCGCCACAAACCTTATCAGTCTATTCTCTTTTACTGCCGATAAAATATTTTTTCTTCCGGAATCATCTCTTCCACAATCACCCATAACCCGCGCTCCATAGTTCCCATTATCCACTCCGGATTAGTATGAGAGTTTTGCCGGCATTTTATGAGGTATTATTCAAAAAAATTCTAAAAATATATCCTTCCGGCTCTTTTTGAAAAGCAAGGCGTTTCCCCGTCGCCGGATGAAAGAAGCACAGTTTATGCGCGCAGAGCGCAATCTGCTTTTGTTGTAGGATTTCTGATACTTTTTTCGTCTGTTCGTCGGCGTACTTGTGATCACCGAAAAGACTCATGCCGGCATGGCTCATCTGTACGCGTATCTGATGATGCCTGCCCGTAACAAGTTTAATTTCTACAAGCGCCGCTTCGACCCTGCCGGACTCTTGTATTTTTTCTATTTCCTCGATTTCTTCATAATTTTTCTCTTTGATTTTTATTTCTTTTATGGGCATACGTTTTATGATCCGATAAGATAGTTCCGCTCTTTTGGCGCCCTGTTTCTCTTTGGGAACGATATGCGACGTATTCGTTCCTGCGTCTTTATATAAGTAATCCGCGAGTGTCCCCTTAGAAGCCGTCTCCTGCTGCCCTGAAAGTTTCCCGGTATTTACTATGGCATAGTAATATTTCTCCATGCGGCCATCGGTTATCTGTCTGCTTAACACTGCGGCCGCTTTTTGCTCTTTCCCGAAAACCAGAAGCCCCTCCACCGGCTGATCGAGCCTGTGCACCAGACCGACGTATGGCAGAGCCTTCCCGGACGCGCTCAGATAATTTGCGACTTCACTCACCATATCCGGCTGTCCGACTCTGGCGGTCTGTGTGGCCAGTCCCGCCGGTTTATAACATACGAGGATATCCTTATCTTCATAGAGAATCTGTTCTTTATTCATCTTTATATTTTAAACCGATAGCCGACGCCCCATATCGTTTCGATATACTGCGGCTTGGTCGTGTCAAATTCGATTTTCTCGCGGATTTTCTTAATATGCACAGTCACTGTAGCGATATCCCCGATAGAATCCATATCCCAGATTTCCCGGAACAATTCTTCTTTCGTATAGACATGGTTCGGGTTTTCCGCCAGAAAGGTCAGCAGATCGAACTCCTTGGTCGTAAAAATCTTCTCTTCGCCGTCCAGATAAACTCTTCTGGCCGTCTTATCAATTTTTAATCCTCTGATCTCAATGATATCGTTTGCTTTCTGGTTACTGCCTACCAGCCTGTCATAACGCGCCATATGCGCCTTAACTCTTGCCACAAGTTCAGAAGGGCTGAACGGTTTCGTCATATAATCGTCCGCTCCCAGACCCAGTCCTCTTATTTTGTCAATATCGTCTTTTTTGGCGGATACCATGATGATTGGTATGTTTTTGCTCTCCCGGATATTCTTACATACCTCGAAGCCATCCATGCCGGGCAGCATCAGATCCAGGATCACCAGATCAAAATCCTCATCCATGGCCCTCATCAGACCGGCGTCTCCCGTATTCTCGATAACCACCTCAAAATCACTGAGTTCCAGATAATCTTTTTCCAGATCCGCGATTGCCTCTTCATCTTCAATGATCAAGATCCTGCTCATTGTGCATTTACCTCCTCCTGTTTCGGTGCCTGATATTTTCTGATTACAAAGTGCATACATGTCCCTTCTTCTTCCTTACTGGTCGCCCATATATATCCCCCGTGATCTTCAATGATCTTTTTCACAATAGAAAGCCCGATACCGCTGCCGCCTTTAGAAGAGTTACGGGAAGCATCCGTCCGGTAAAACCGCTCAAAAATATTCGGCAGATCTTTGGCCGCGATACCTTTGCCGTTATCCTCTATCTCTACCCGCACAGAATCTACCTCGTCCAGGATACGGATATCTATGACGCCGTTTGTTTTATCCAGATATTTGATACTGTTACCGATGATATTATTGATAACGCGTCTTAACTGCTCCGGATCGGCAATGATCTGCGTATCCGGCGATACCAGATCTTCATAATTCAGCTTAATGTTCTTAGACTCCAGATCCAGTCCGACTTCTTCCACACAGTCTCCGAAATATTCTGCCACGTTAATGCGGTGAAAATTATACGGTATTCTATTATTGTCAATATTAGAATAAATCGTCAGTTCATTGATGAGTCTGTCCATATCGTTGGCCTTATTATAAATGGTCTTAATATACTTATCCATTTTCTCAGGTGTATCGGCCACCCCGTCCATGATCCCTTCCACATAACCTTTTACAGCTGTGATAGGTGTTTTCAGATCGTGAGAGATATTACTGATAAGTTCTCTGTTCTGTTTCTCATGCTCGAACTTCTCATCCGTTGATTCCTTGAGGCGCAGGCGCATATCCTCGTAATTACGATACAACTCGCCAAACTCGCCTTTACCATCGCTGCTTAACCGGTATTCAAAATTGCCTTCCGCAATATGCTGCATGGCTGTATTCAACTGATTGACCGGCACGAAGACGCCTTTCTGTATCCATTTCGTCAAAACGATACTGGTAAAGATCAATATCAATATATAGGCCAGTACCATATCAATCAATACTTTCTGTGAAATCAGGGAGCTTACCCCCGTAATAATGAAAAAACTGCCCTCCGAACCGTCCTCGAAGATGAAATCCAACTGCTTTACCAGCTTTTTCATATCATGATAATAATAACCTCTCTCTTCATCCGGCACATCATTTCCGTAAGCCGGCAGTTTGTCGAAAATCTTCTCAGCCGCTCCCATATTGCCTGCATAAAAAATTGTATCGTTCTTTCTGATAATAAGATAAGAGGAGTTGGTCATCAGCTCCCTGTTGAGTTCTTCCAGATAAGCTGCGTCCTCTATTGCGGAAGGATCCAGCATGAGCTGTTCTTTTACACCCAATAGCACAGTCTCCGTCATCTGGTCATAATTCTCCAGCGTATAGGAAAACGAAGCAAAATTTCCATCCGATGCAGTAAATTCCTGTTCCGAATTGGCTATATAAATACCGATTCCCACAAACGCTATCGTTGTTAAAAAAAGCGGCACTATGATGATCGCAAGCGATGTAACCATTAAGCGGGTCTTAAACTTCAAAATTACTCACCCTTCCTGCCTGTTGGTCTGTCTTTTTATATCTACAATTTTCATATTTTTATGTTCTTATATTAATATACCACAAATAAAACAGATATAAATAAAACAAGTCATATAATCTTATTAAATATTTGTAAATTTTTGCTTATTGCTATATAATAGAGACATGTATCACTTTAGATAAGGCGAATTATTGTATATCGGGGGAATAACATGTTACATATCAGAACTTTGGATGAGGGTCTGGAGATCTTTAAGGCATTAGGTTCCGAAACCAGGATCGAGATCATCAAAATACTGTTGGAAGACCACGGCATGAGTATGAATGAGCTTGCCAACAAATTAAAGATCACCAACGGCGCTCTGACCAATCATATCAAAAAACTGGAAGACTGCGGTATCGTTTCCATATCCAACGAATCCGCCGGACATGGCAACCAGAAGAAATGCTCTGTATATCTGGATAAAATACTGATTGATATTGATGCACAGGAGGATTTCAAGAATATATACCAGACCAGTCTGCGGATCGGTCATTTTACGGATTATAATATCTACCCTACCTGCGGTATCGCCTCCAATACAGCTTTAATCGGAGAAGTAGACGATACCCGCTATTTTGCGCATCCCGGCAGATATGATGCGGACATCCTCTGGTTTACGCGCGGGTATGTGGAGTATATCGTACCGAACTTTATTCCGCTCGGCCAGAAAATTGACCAGATCACTATTTCTCTGGAGATCAGTTCCGAGGCGCCCGGTATCAATGATGTCTGGCCTTCCGATATCTCTTTTAAATTAAACGGCACAAAAATTGCCACCTGGACGAGCCCCGGCGATTTCGGCAACGTGCCGGGTATCTTTACTCCGGACTGGTGGTATCCCAATTGGAATCAATACGGACTTTTAAAGATTCTGGTCATTAATAAAAAAGGCACTTTTATCGACGGCCTTCAGGTTTCCGAAGTATCCGTTCAGGATTTTGCCTTTGATTATCGCAGTACGATCAAACTGAGACTGGAAGTGGAAGACGACGCGGAACACGTCGGCGGACTCACCATTTTCGGGAAAAGTTTCGGCAATTACAATCAGGATATCGACGTGCGGATCAACTACAGCCCTATCGCTGATTTTCCCACAGAAGATGCCGAAGCGTCTGCTCCCGGCGCATAAAATATCTGTCATTCCATTTTAAAATTACATTTGTACATAAAAAGAACCTTTGGTAATCAATGCAGATTAACCGCCAAAGGTTCTTTTTTTAAAATTCAAAAACCGGTCTTCCCTGTTCGTCCCACTTTACTTCTAACATCATAGCATGTCTGTTAGGTACATAAAGCGGATTTCCTGTCAGTTCTTTTTCTGTTCTGGCATGGAATATCATCACGGTCTTTCCATTCTCGGCCTCCACGAAACTGTTATGGCCGGGCCCGTATATTTTAAGACTTTCGTCTGTTTTCAGAACCGGATACCGCTCTTTTTTCCAGCTTCTGGGGTCTAACAGATCGGCATCCTCGTCTGCCGTCAACATACCCATACAATAATTGATCCCCGTATCGCTTGCCGAATACGTCAGGAAAATCTTCCCGTCATGATGGATCACGGACGGCCCTTCATTTACCCAGAAACCATAACGCTCCCAGTCATAATCGGGTGTCGTCAGAAGTACCTGCTGTGTTTCCAGTTTAACAGGCGAACTCATCCGTGCAATATAAAGATTGGAGATCTGCCTGCCGACGCTTACTTTTTCCGCCCAGACGCAGTAGCGCTCTTTCTTATTCTCAAAGACTGTCATATCCAGAGAAAAAGCCTGAAATGAAAATTCGTCTCCCTCCGCCGCCTGCATCATTCCTCTTTCCACCCAGTTCCCGCTAATCGGGTCCTGGCTCTCACATTCCAGCACGTAAGGTCTGATCTTCCAGATATCTTCTTTCTCTCCTCCTGCAAAATACAGATACCATTTTCCATCCAGATAATGCAGTTCCGGCGCCCAGATATGCTCACTCATCGGGCCGCTTTCATGCCTTTTCCATACGAGCGTCTCTTCGGCGTCCGCCAGCCCTTTCAGACTCTCGCTCCTTCGCAGGGCAATTCCGTCGTACTTCGGCAGGCTGCCTGTAAAATAATAAAAGCCGTCTTTGCGATATACATACGGATCCGCCCTCTGCATGATCCACGGCTGTCTGTAATTGTAGTTGTTATCCATAACTGCTCCTCTCCCTTTTTTCTGCCTTACTCATCAGGGAACATTTCTTCCGGTCTGTCAAAATCATCATATCTTTCATCAATATGATTCATGAAGACACGATAAAAAAAGAACGATTGTACATAAAACAAAACTGCAAATCCGACAAACAACATGATACTGTTGGCAATAACAGATACCAGATTTGCATATACCACCACGCCGGTGATCACCAGTATGATTGCCGTATACGGAAGATAGCCTATTGCAAACGCCACGGCGTTTCTAAGGAGTTCTGTTGTTTTCCCATCCAGTTTGGCGAATACGGGAAATATCCAGAGAATCCAGATAA
Source organism: Ruminococcus sp. (assembly GCA_023663085.1). Lineage (GTDB taxonomy): Bacteria > Bacillota > Clostridia > Lachnospirales > Lachnospiraceae > UBA3282. Next base: position 42,359 of record JAMPIB010000026.1, read on the forward strand.
ATAATAAAAAAGCGACTATCCCGCTGACTACGAACATGATCTTTCCAAAACTGTCATCCTGTCGATACCAGAACAGCATGTCCGCTGTAAAGATCAGGCAGGATACCAAAATTCCCAGCCATATCGGCGTGATCTGACGGAAGTTCTTCTTAAAGCTTTCAAAAAAACGCTTTACGACATATCCATCCCCGCAGCGGATAGACGTAATGCTGACATAATACGCCGCGGTAGTAGCCGCCCCCGCCGTAAAAACGGGGAGGCAGCATAATATCCAAAGGACATTTAATATGATTAAATCTGTCATCTTGTTCAAAAACGCGATTACCGGTGAGTTTGACATGACATTCTCTCCATTTATTTGATACCGCTGATCGCTACCGATTCAATGATAACCCTCTGGAAACAGAAGAACAAAATAATGGTTGGCAGCATGGCAATAACAGATGCCGCCATGATCAGTGCATAATCACTCTGAATCGAATAGTATGTATTAAAGGAACGGATAACGACCTGCAATGTCCAGTTCTTCTCACTTCTAAGGAAAATAGTCGGCGCCAGATAATCGTTCCAGATCCCCATGAACCACAACGTGATCTGCGTTCCTACCGCGCCTTTCATAAGCGGGAAGAAAATCTGTATAAAGGTACGGAAATATCCGCAGCCGTCCAGTTTGGCCGCATCCATCAAGTCATTCGGTATACTGGACAGGTTCTGACGCAGGAAAAACACCATACTGATATTACCAAAACATGCCGGAATAATCAAGGGCAAAAGGCTGTCTGTCCAACCAAATTTGGTAAACATTACATACTGCGGTATCATGATGACCGCGAACGGAATCATAATAGTCGCCAGAAGTCCCATGAAAATAGCGCCTTTTCCTCTAAAATTCATTTTGGCAAATGCAAAAGCCGCAAGGGAGGAGGTAAATCCGCCGATCAACAATACGGGCACCTCGACTTTTATCGTATTTAAAATACCGGAGACGAAATTACCTTTCGACATAACCTCCGAATATTTTCCCCATACCCACGGGTCGGGAATGACTCTTAACTGGCCGGACAGATACTGGTTCTTCGTCATGAACGAAGTCATTATCATATAGAAAAACGGGAAAACCATGACTACTGCACCAAGCGCCAGCAATATAAAAACGATCGTATTAACAGTTCTGTCTTTCCGGGATGTGATGCCGGATGACAACTGGTCTTTATTATTCTTCATATCCTGCCTCCTAGTCCATAGTCTTGACCCATTTATTCTGGCCGACAAAGTTAATGATTGTTATGATAAAGATAATGATTGCCAGGATAACTGCGATTGCACTTGCGTATCCAAGCTGATAACTCTCAAACGCTTTCTGATACAGGTAGAATACGATTGTTGCTGCGCTGTATCCGATACCGCCGTTTCCGGAGGGGGTCATGACCTGAACCTCTACGAAAACCTGGAAACCGCCAATCAGAGTCGTTACTAATATATAAAATGTGACCGGAGAAAGCAGAGGTAAGGTAATGTTTCTAAACTTCTGCCAGCCATTGGCGCCGTCTACCATAGCCGCTTCATAATAAGAGCGCGGTATATTCTGTAATCCGGCCAGATAGAGGATAATGGATGTACCTAACCCTTTCCAGACCATGAAGATTATCATGGATACTTTGATGAGCACTTCATCGCCGAGCCAGTTCGGCCCATGCAGTCCTGTCAATGTTTTAATGATCGTATTTAATAAACCGTAATCGTAGTTATATACCCACGCCCACAGGATAGATACAGATACCAGGGAGGAAATAACAGGTATATAATACATGGTACGCAGAACTCTTACGCCGGGTATCTTCCGGTTCATACCCATAGCACAGATCAGACCTAATATCATACCGATCGGAATACCGATCAGATAGATGATCGTCGTCACAAGAGTCTGCCAGAATTTTCTATCTGCAAATAATTTCACATAGTTATCAAAACCGCAGAAGCGGTCTATCATTCCTTGAAACCCCTTCGCCCCGTTCCAGGTCGTCAAACTTGTCAGGAAGGCAAAAATAATGGGATAAAGCATAAAAATGAGAAATCCCATTGCAGGTGCAGCCACAAACAGAAGTCCCCACTTTTCTTCTCGTTTTGCCATTACAGACAACTTCGTTTTTTGTCTTTTACTTTTACCAGAATCCATAATGTCACCTTTCCTACCATCTCTTTTTATGAAACAGGTGCGGACAGACTGGGCTGCTCCCGCACCTGATATTTCATGTTTATTGTGCCGCTGCTTTCATTTCGTTTGCACTGTCAAGCGCTGCCTGCATAGCCGGCTGCACCTCTGCACAATATTCCGCCGCTGTCTTTTCACCAGTTAATACATATTCATAACCGCCGCTTAAGAACTCGTTCCACCAGTCGGAATTATATGTATAAGTGGTCTCCACGAAGATACCTTCGTATTTGTCAGTTCCTTCGATATAGTTAAAGATAACGTCTACATTGTCGCCATAAGGGATCGTGCCGTCTGCGATCCTGTCTTTGAAATCACCCTTTGCATAGCTCATGGTGTTCGGAATCTGCAAGGATGCGCCAGTTGTCTCACCGGAAAGTACTCTCTGTCCTTCCAGATCAGTTGAGAACAATGTGATCAGCGCTGCCGCTGCCTCCGGATATTCTGTATCAGCAGAAACCGCAAAACCTACGGAACCGTTACGTGTCATGGAAACTCCTGTAGAACCTGTAGGCCATGCACACAGACCCCACTCATAAGGGAAGGTGTTCTCATCCATGAATGCGCCGACATCCCATGTACCGCATGCGTAGAAAGCGATCTGTCCGTCTAACCATCTCTGGTATCCGCCAAGAGCCGTATCCTGCTCAACAG